>NZ_JACFYX020000001.1:0-887399 GCF_015712105.2 Pseudomonas chaetocerotis | reverse complement strand
GCTGCGTGACCTGTAGGTCTGAAAGCCCGCAGTCACGGAAAGTTGTCAGCGGTGCCATGACCTTGCCAGACTGCGCCAGAGTGCGTGAACCAGCCTGATTCGAACGGCTTGCGCGACCTCTGGAATATCGACACAACAACAGGAGCTGTACGCATGAAAACATTCGGCAAGACCCTTCTCGCGTTGTCCCTGACCGCAGCCGTGGCAAGCGCTGCTCAGGCTGACGACAAAGTGCTGCATGTCTACAACTGGAGCGATTACATCGCCGAAGACACCCTGGCCAACTTCGAGAAGGAAACCGGCATCAAGGTCGTCTACGACGTCTTCGACAGCAACGAAGTGCTGGAAGCCAAGTTGCTGGCCGGCAGCTCCGGTTACGACGTAGTGGTACCGTCCAACCCCTTCCTGGCCAAGCAGATCAAGGCCGGTGTGTTCCAGAAGCTGGACAAGTCCAAGCTGCCGAACTGGTCGAACCTGGACAAGGACCTGCTCAAGGCACTGGATCCGAGCGACCCGGGTAACCAGTACTCGATCCCCTACATGTGGGGCACCATCGGTATTGGCTACAACGTCGAGAAGGTCAAGGCAGTACTCGGCGAAGACGCGCCGGTCGACTCCTGGGATCTGGTGTTCAAGCCGGAGAACATGGAAAAGCTGAAGTCCTGCGGTGTTTCCTTCCTCGACTCGCCGACCGAAATCCTCCCTGCCGCTCTGCATTACCTGGGCTATGCCCCGGATAGCAGCAAGGCCGACGAGCTGAAGAAGGCCGAGGAGCTGTTCCTCTCCATCCGTCCTTCGGTGGCCTACTTCCACAGCTCCAAGTACATCTCCGATCTGGCCAACGGCAATATCTGCGTCGCCATCGGCTACTCGGGTGACATCTACCAGAGCAAGGCGCGGGCCGAAGAAGCCAAGAACGGCGTGCAAGTTGGCTACAACATTCCGAAGGAAGGCGCTGGTTCCTTCTTCGACATGCTGGCCGTGCCGGCCGACGCCAAGAATGTCGAGTCTGCCCACGTGTTCCTCAACTACCTGATGAAGCCGGAGGTAATGGCCAGCATCACCAACTACGTGCAGTTCCCCAACGGCAACGCCGCTGCCACCGCGCTGGTGGATGAGGCGCTGCGCACCGACCCGGGTGTATATCCGACCCCGGAAGTGCTGAAGAAGATCTACACCTTCCCGGACCTGGCGCCGGCGGTGCAGCGCAACATGACCCGCAGCTGGACCAAGATCAAATCCGGCCGCTAAGCAACGAAGCAACGCCGCCTGGCGGGTTCGCCCGCCAGGCACCCAAATCGCAAGAAGAGGAAACGTTATGCGTCGTTCTACCCTGCTGGCTGGCCTGGTCGCCGCCGCCATTGGCATATCTGTAGCCCATGCAGATGATCGCGTGGTCAAGGTCTACAACTGGTCCGACTATATTGCGCCGGACACCATCGCCGAGTTCGAGAAGGAAACCGGTATCAAGGTGGTGTATGACGTTTTCGACTCCAACGAAACCCTCGATGGCAAGCTGGCCACCGGCCAGAGCGGCTATGACGTGGTGGTGCCTACCAACCACTTTCTGGCCAAGCAGGTACGTGCCGGCACCTACCTGAAACTGGACAAGTCCAAACTGCCCAACCTGGTCAATCTCGATCCGACCATCATGAAGAACCTGGCCGCGGGCGACCCCGGCAACGAATACTCGGTGCCCTACTTGTGGGGTACCAATGGCATCGGCCTGAACGCCACCAAGGCGCGCGCCGTGCTGGGCGACGATGCGCCGCTCGATTCCTGGGAGCTGCTGTTCGATCCGAAGTACGCAGAGAAGCTCGCATCCTGCGGTATCGCCCTGCTCGATTCAGGCGACGAAGTGCTGCCACAGACGGTCAACTACCTGGGCCTGTCGCCGCACACCACCCAGCGCGAAGACTACGAGAAAGCCTACGAGCAGCTGATGAAGGTGCGTCCTTACATCACTTACTTCCACAGCTCGAAATTCATATCCGATCTGGCCAACGGCAACATCTGTGCCGCTTTCGGTTACTCCGGTGACGTGCTGCAGGCCGCTGATCGAGCGGAAGAGGCCGGCCGCAGCGACGAGATCATCTACATCATTCCCAAGGAAGGCACCGCCATGTGGGCGGACCTGCTGGCCATCCCCAAGGACGCCAAGAACGTCGCCGAAGCGCACGCGTTCATCAACTACCTGCTGCGCCCCGACGTGATCGCCAAGATCAGCGACTACGTTGCCTACGCTAACCCCAACCTCAAGGCCACCGAACTGGTCGATGAGAGCGTGCGCAACAATCCGGGTGTGTACCCCGGCAAGGACGTGATGGCCAAGCTGTATGTCGCCGAGGAGCGTTCGCCGGAAGTGCAGCGCTGGCTGACCCGTGATTGGACGCGAATCAAAAGCGGCCGCTGATCGACGAACGATTTTCCTATAAAGTGCCGCGCCTTTTCCGCTCGGCACACAAAAACGAGGACGATACTGTGCGAGTTACCCTGCCCAAGTCTCTGATCGCGATGGCGGCTTCCGCCTTCTGTGGCGCCGCTCTGGCCCAGCCCACCGTGCATATCTACAACTGGAGCGATTACATCGGCGAAGAGACTCTGGCCAAGTTCGAGACGAAAACCGGCATCAAGCCGGTCTATGACGTCTTCGATTCCAACGAGACCCTCGAAGGCAAACTGCTCGCCGGCCGCAGCGGCTACGATGTGGTGGTGCCCTCCAACCACTTCCTCGGCAAACAGATTCGCGCCGGCGCCTTCCAACCGCTCGATCGCAGCAAGCTGAGCAACTGGGACAACCTCGATCCGGCGCTGCTCAAGCAACTGGAAACCAACGACCCCGGCAACCAGTATTCGGTGCCCTACCTGTGGGGCACCAACGGCATCGGCTACAACGTTGATAAGGTCAAGGCCGCGCTCGGTGTCGAGGAGATCGATTCCTGGGCCGTTTTGTTCGAGCCGGACAACATCAAGAAGCTCAGCCAGTGCGGCGTGGCCTTCCTCGATTCCGGTGATGAAATGATCCCGGCCATGCTCAATTATCTTGGTCTGGACCCCAACAGCACCAATCCCGACGACTACGCCAAGGCCGAAGCCAAGCTGCTGGAGGTGCGTCCCTACGTCACCTACTTCCACAGCTCCAAGTACATCGGCGATCTGGCCAACGGTAACATCTGCGTGGCTGCCGGCTTCTCCGGCGACATCCTGCAGGCCGCCGATCGCGCCGACGAGGCCGGCAAGGGCATCGAAATCGCCTACAGCATTCCCAAGGAAGGCGCCAACCTCTGGTTCGACATGATGGCCATTCCCGTCGATGCGGCGAACGCCGAACAGGCGCACACCTTCATCAACTTCCTCCTCGAGCCCGAGGTGATCGCCGAAGTCAGTGACTACGTCGGTTATGCCAACCCCAATACCAAGGCGGATGAATTCATGGATGAGGAGGTCCGCAACGACCCGTCCATCTACCCGTCGCAAGCGGTGCTGGACAAGCTGTACATCTCCGCCGAGCTGCCGGTTCGCGTGCAGCGCCTGATGACCCGCAGTTGGACCAAGGTCAAGTCGGGTCAGTAATCGTTCCTGCCCGGCCACAGGGGTCGGGCACAATCTTCCGGGAGTTTTCCAATAATGGCTGTTGCCTCCAGCGCCTACAAAAAAGCCCTCGAGGGGGATCAGACACCGAAAGAGGTGCTGGTCAAGATCGATCGGGTGACCAAGAAGTTCGACGAGACCATAGCCGTCGATGACGTCTCGCTGACCATCAACAAGGGCGAGATCTTTGCCTTGCTGGGCGGTTCCGGCTCGGGTAAATCGACCCTGCTGCGCATGCTCGCCGGCTTCGAGCGGCCGACCGAAGGGCGCATCATCCTCGATGGCGTCGACATCACCGACATGCCGCCGTACCAGCGGCCGATCAACATGATGTTCCAGTCCTATGCGCTGTTCCCGCACATGACCGTGGCGCAGAACATCGCCTTCGGTCTTCAGCAGGACAAACTGCCCAAGGCCGAGATCGACGAGCGCGTGGCCGAGATGCTCAAACTGGTGCACATGACCCAGTACGCCAAGCGCAAGCCGCATCAGCTCTCCGGTGGTCAGCGTCAGCGCGTGGCCCTGGCCCGCTCCCTGGCCAAACGCCCAAAGCTGCTGCTGCTCGATGAACCGATGGGCGCGCTGGACAAGAAGCTGCGTTCGCAGATGCAACTGGAGCTGGTGGAGATCATCGAGCGGGTCGGCGTGACCTGCGTGATGGTGACCCACGACCAGGAAGAGGCCATGACCATGGCCCAGCGCATCGCCATCATGCACCTGGGCTGGATCGCCCAGACCGGCAGCCCGATCGACATCTACGAGACGCCCACCAGCCGTCTGGTGTGCGAGTTCATCGGCAACGTCAACCTCTTCGACGGCCAGATCACCACTGACGAAGTCGACCACGCGATCATCGATTGCCCGCAACTGGAAAAGCCGATCTACATCGGCCACGGCGTCAGTACACGCGCCGAAAACAAGTCCGTCAGCTACGCCCTGCGCCCGGAAAAACTGCTGATGGCCACCGCGCTGCCGGATGACCACGAGCATCCCGAGTACAACTGGAGCCGTGGCCACGTGCACGACATCGCCTACCTCGGTGGTCACTCGGTGTACCACGTCAAACTCACGTCCGGGCAGATCGTGCAGTGCTTCATCGCCAACGCCGAGCGCCGTGGCAAGCGTCCGACCTGGGACGATCCGGTGGTGGTGTACTGGGAAGACGACAGCGGCGTGGTACTGCAATCATGAAACCGAGCAAACTGGCGCGCTATCTGCCCACAGGGCGGCATGCCGTTATCGGCATACCTTTCCTCTGGCTATTCATGTTCTTCCTGCTGCCCTTCATCATCGTGCTGAAGATCAGCTTCGCCGAAGCCGACGTGGCGATTCCGCCCTACACGGAAATCTACCAGTGGGCAGACAACAAGCTGACGCTGCTGTTGAATTTCGGTAACTACATCTTCCTCAGCGAAGATGCCCTGTACTTGTCGGCCTACCTGGGTTCGCTGCAGATCGCCTTCTTCAGCACCTTGCTCTGCCTGCTGATCGGCTACCCGATGGCCTATGCCATCGCCCGTGCGCCGAAAGAGCACCAGACCGTACTGCTACTGCTGATCATGATGCCGACCTGGACTGCGATCCTGATTCGCGTCTACGCCTGGATGGGCATTCTCGGCAACAACGGCCTGCTCAACAGTCTGCTGATGGGCATTGGCCTGATCGATACGCCGCTGCAGATTCTCAACACCAATACCGCGGTCTATATCGGCGTCGTGTATTCGTATCTGCCGTTCATGATCCTGCCGCTTTACGCCAACCTGGTGAAGCACGACCTCAGCCTGCTGGAGGCTGCTTCGGACCTGGGTTCGAGCAACTTCAACAACTTCTGGAAGATCACCGTGCCGCTGTCGAAGAACGGCATCATTGCCGGTTCCATGCTGGTGTTCATCCCGGTGGTTGGTGAATTCGTCATCCCCGAATTGCTCGGCGGCCCGGAGACCCTGATGATCGGCAAGGTGCTGTGGCAGGAGTTCTTCAACAACCGCGACTGGCCGGTGGCATCCGCTCTGGCTGTGGTGATGCTGGCAATCCTGATCGTGCCCATCATTCTGTTCAACCGTAACCAAGCCAAGGAACTGGAGGGCCGCCCATGATTCGTTCAATCACAGTGAGCCCATCATTCTGTTCAACCGGCTCTTTAACCAGAAGCGGAGCCAAAGAGCTGGAGGGCCGCCCATGAAGCGTTTCAGTTTCTCCAGCATCATGCTCTGGGCCGGCCTGGTATTCATCTACCTGCCCATGGTCATCCTGGTTATCTACTCGTTCAACGCCTCGCGGCTGGTAACGGTGTGGGGCGGTTGGTCGGTGAAGTGGTACGTCGGCCTGCTGGACAATACGCAGCTGATGAACTCGGTGATGCGCTCGCTGGAGATCGCCTGCTACACCGCCATCGCAGCGGTGGCGCTGGGCACCCTGGCGGCCTTCGTACTGACCCGCATCACCCACTTCAAGGGGCGTACGCTGTTCGGTGGCCTGGTCACCGCGCCGCTGGTGATGCCGGAAGTGATCACCGGTCTGTCGTTGCTGCTGCTGTTCGTGTTGATGGCGCAACTGATCGGCTGGCCGATGCAGCGTGGCATGACCACCATCTGGATTGCCCACACCACCTTCTGTTCGGCCTATGTAGCGGTCGTGGTTTCGTCGCGTCTGCGTGAGCTGGACATGTCCATCGAAGAAGCGGCCATGGACCTGGGGGCGCGGCCGTGGAAGGTGTTCTTCCTGATCACCGTGCCGATGATCGCACCGTCGCTTGCAGCGGGAGCAATGATGTCCTTCGCCCTGTCGCTGGACGACCTGGTACTGGCCAGCTTCGTTTCCGGTCCGGGTGCGACCACCCTGCCGATGGAGATCTTCTCCGCCGTGCGCCTGGGGGTTAAACCTGAGATCAACGCGGTGGCCAGCCTGATCCTGCTGGCGGTGTCGTTCGCCACCTTCCTGGCCTGGTTCTTCGCCCACCGCGCCGAAGAAAAGCGCAAAAAGGCCATGCAACAAGCCATGGACGAGACTGCCAATCCGTCCTGGCAGCAGGTGGTCGACAGCCGTCGCAACCCCAGCAGCAACTGAGCTGTGCGCTGAAATGAAGAACGGGCCCTGCGGGGCCCGTTTTTCGTGGCGCGGCTGGTTGGCGCCGCTGGCGGTAGGGTGCGCTGTGCGCACCGAGCCTTGCACTATTTGACCAACGCCTTCCAGGCCTTGAGGCTGCTCACTATCTGCGTCTGAGTGGCACGCAGTTGGCGCTGCTCTTCGTCCAGGTCCTGCTGGGCCAGGCCGTACAGCTTGTTCAGCTCGCCATACAGGCGGTCGACCTCGGGCACTTCCAGTACGCCTCGCGCCAGGCGCAGCCAGACCAGCAGGCGCTCCAGGCGCGGCATCTGCTCGGCCAGATCTTCCGGCTGCTGCTGGTAGCGGCGCAGTTGCAGGGCATTACCTTCTTCGTTCAGTAGGGTCGGTAACCAGTTGCCCAGGGCTGCATTACCCTGGCGATTACCGCGATTGTTGCGCTCCGCCGTCCAGCTGCGTAGCAGCAGCCAGTGCGACAGCTTCAGCGACACCAGGCCCCAGCGGCAGCCATCCAGTTCGGCAGCGAACAGCGCCGGCGCATTGCGCCGCATGCTGTCGTCGCCTTGGCCGGCTGCCAGGCGCGGACGCCAGTCATCGAGCAGGGCATCGAGCGCTTCGCGCAATTCACGTGAGCTGCTGCGGGGCGCTGCCTGACCGAGGCTGGCGAGCAGGGCGCGCAGGTCGATCAGTTGCTCCAGCCATTGTTGCAACAGACTCCAATGGCCGTTCCAGCGATATTGTTCGGCCAGTCGCTGGCTGGCACCGAGCAGATGCCAGGCAAGCGCGGCGAAGGCATCGTCCAGACTCATCTCGGCGTTAAGCTCGGGAGCCGGCAGGCTCAGGTTGTAGCTGCCGGCATCGAACAGGCGATAGCCGCGCTCGGCCTTGCTGAT
This sequence comes from Pseudomonas chaetocerotis, assembly GCF_015712105.2. NCBI lineage: Bacteria > Pseudomonadati > Pseudomonadota > Gammaproteobacteria > Pseudomonadales > Pseudomonadaceae > Pseudomonas > Pseudomonas chaetocerotis. Next base: position 879,852 of record NZ_JACFYX020000001.1, on the reverse strand, counting down.
GTCGCAGGGCATCAGCGGCAGTTCGGCGGCCAGCTCGCAGGCCAGTTCCAGCAGCGCGGCGGGCTCGCCCTGGCGCAACTCCAGCTCCAGCTCGCAAATCTCTTCTTCGCCCTCTCCGGCGATGACCTTGCCCAGGTCCAGCGCGGCTTCGATGATCACCTTGGCCTTGCCACGGCCCCAGGCGATCTCGGCTTTTTCGCGGACGAAGTCGGTGGTGAACAGCGGCTGCAGGGTTTTCTTGTCCAGCTCGGCCAGGCTGGCCGGCCAGCAGCTGTCATCGAGCTTTTTCAGGTCGAGCTTGGCCTTGCTCAGGTACCAGTCCCACTCGTTGCGCTCGGACAGGCCGGCGACGCTCTGGCCACGGCTCTTCAGGGTCTGGATGAACTGCTCGCCATCGCGGCGCAGACGCAAGGCTACCTTGGCCTCGGCCAGTTCACGGTCCGGCGTGTCGTAGTACTGGTTGAACAGTTCGCAGCGCTGCCAGCCGCTCTTGTTGCGTTTTTTCAGCAACGGGTGTTCACGCAGGGCGGCCAGGGTGGCGCGGCTGGCGCGCAGTTTGATTTCGGTTTCTTTGACCATGGTGGAGAGCTAGATAGCCTTTTATGAAAATGTGACAGAGCGATGACACGCGCTGGCGAATGACGAAGCCGGTCCCTATACTTGCGACCTTCTCAAAACGGGGGCTTACCCTATGCCTATCAATCCCTTTGTCAGCCTGTTCGGCCGTTCACCCATCGGCCCCATGCAACAGCATATCGCCAAGGCTCACGAGTGCGCGGCGAACCTGGTGCCTTTCTTCGAAGCCATAATGGTCGAGGACTGGGCCAAGGTGGAACAGGTGCAACAGGAGATGTCCCGGCTGGAGCACGAGGCCGACAAGCTGAAGAAAAGCGTGCGCCTGCACCTGCCCAAGAGCCTGTTCCTGCCAGTGCCGCGTTCGGACCTGCTCGAGCTGCTCAGTGTACAGGACAAAGTCGCCAACCGTGCCAAGGACATCGCCGGCCTGATGCTCGGCCGGCAGATGGCTATTCCACAGCCGTTGCAGCCGCTGATGCGCACCTATGTGCAGCGCAGCGTGGATGCCAGCGCTCAGGCGCTGAAGGCTATGAACGAATTGGACGAGCTGCTCGAGACCGGTTTCGCCGGCCGTGAAGCGGTACTTGTGGAGACCCTGATCGAAGAACTCGGTTCGATCGAAAACGATACCGATCGTCTGCAGATCGAGGTGCGCCGCAACCTGTTCAAGCTGGAGAAGGACCTTCCCCCGGTCGATGTGATGTTCCTCTATCAGATCATCGACTGGGTCGGCGACGTCGCCGACCGCGCCCAACGAGTGGGCAACCGACTGGAACAACTGCTGGCGCGCTAAGCGCCAGTGTCCTTTCTGGGATCTACGGAAAACTAATTTATGTCTCTTATTGCGGACTACGGGCTCGTTCTGCTCGTTCTTGCCTGCCTTTTCGGTTTTTTCATGGCCTGGGGTGTTGGAGCCAACGATGTAGCCAATGCTATGGGTACATCCGTTGGCTCGCGTGCACTTACTATCAAGCAGGCGATCATCATCGCCATGGTCTTCGAGTTTGCCGGTGCCTACCTGGCTGGCGGCGAGGTGACCGAAACCATCAAGAACGGCATCGTCGATGCCAACATGATCAGCCCCAACCTGATGGTGCTGGGGATGATGTCGGCTTTGCTGGCGGCAGGTACCTGGCTGCTGGTGGCTTCGACGCGCGGCTGGCCGGTTTCGACCACGCACACCATCGTCGGTGCCGTGATCGGTTTCGCGGCGGTCGGCGTGTCGATGGATGCGGTGCACTGGAGCGGCGTTGGTCCCATCGTTGCCAGTTGGGTGGTCACGCCAATGCTGGCCGGTATCATCTCCTTCTGTCTGTTCGTCAGCGTGCAGAAGTTGATCATCGACACTGACAACCCCTTCCTGAATGCCAAGCGCTACGTGCCGCTGTACATGTTCATCACAGGCTTCATGATCTCGCTGATGACCATGACCAAGGGCCTCAAGCACGTCGGTCTGAACCTCTCCAGCACCGAAGGCTTCATGCTCTCGCTCGGTATCGGTGTGCTGGTCATGCTGATCGGTATCGCCCTGCTCAGTCGCATTCACGTCGATGCCGAAGCGGACAAGGCCTTCCATTTCTCCAGCGTGGAGAAAGTGTTCGCCATTCTGATGATCTTCACCGCTTGTGCCATGGCGTTCGCCCACGGCTCCAACGATGTGGCCAATGCCGTTGGTCCGCTGGCCGCCATCGTCGGTGTCATCCAGAGCGGCGGTGAGCTGGCAGCGGGTGAGAAATCCATCGTTCCGGGCTGGATTCTGCTGCTGGGTGCACTGGGTATCGTGGTCGGCCTGGCCACTTATGGTTACAAGGTCATCGCCACCATCGGCAAGGAAATCACCGAGCTGACGCCAAGCCGTGGTTTTGCCGCTGAACTGGCCGCAGCCACCACCGTGGTCAGCGCCTCGGGCCTGGGTCTGCCGGTTTCCACCACCCACACCCTGGTAGGCGCCATTCTCGGTGTCGGTCTGGCTCGTGGTATCGGTGCGCTGAACCTGGGCATGATCGGCAAGATCTTCCTGTCCTGGATCATCACCCTGCCGGCCGGTGCGATTCTGTCGATCGTATTCTTCTTCATTCTGCGCGCGCTGTTCGGCGGGGTCTGATCCCGTCCTGACGGTTTCCCCTGCGGTTGGATGCTCCTATGATGGAGCTCCGACTCAGGAGAGTGCTGATGCCCTTGCCGTCCTTTCAAGAGCAGTTCGCCGCGCTGATCGCCGCGCCTTCAGTGAGCTGTACCCAGCCGAACTGGGATCAGAGCAACGCGCCTGTGATCGAGCTGCTCGCCGCCTGGCTCGGTGATCTGGGTTTTACCTGCGAAACCCAGCAGATCGCTCCCGGCAAATTCAACCTTCTCGCCAGCTATGGCTCCGGTCCCGGCGGTCTGGTGCTGGCCGGGCACAGCGACACCGTGCCGTTCGATGCCGCGCTGTGGCAGACCGACCCGCTCAAGCTGACCGAAGTCGGTGACCGCTGGGTGGGCCTTGGCAGTTGCGACATGAAAGGCTTCTTCGCGCTGGCCATCGAGGCCGTGCGACCGCTGCTCGATCAGTCGTTCAGGCAGCCGCTGCTGATTCTTGCCACCTGTGACGAAGAAAGCTCCATGGCCGGCGCCCGCGCCCTGGCCGATGCCGGCCGGCCGCTTGGCCGTGCGGCAGTGATCGGCGAGCCGACCGGGCTCAAACCCATCCGCCTGCACAAGGGCGTGATGATGGAGCGCATCGATATTCTCGGCCAGAGCGGCCATTCCTCCGACCCGGCTCTCGGCCGCAGCGCATTGGAGGCCATGCAGGACGTGATGGGCGAGCTGCGCGGCCTGCGTGCCCAGTGGCAGCGCGAATTCAACAACCCGCAATTCGGTGTGCCACAGCCGACCCTGAACCTGGGTTGCATCCACGGCGGCGACAACCCCAACCGCATCTGTGGCCAGTGCGCGCTGGAGTTCGACCTGCGCCCGCTGCCGGGTATGGACCCGGAACAACTGCGTGCGGCGATTCGCGGCAAGTTGCAGCCGTTGGCGCTCAAGCACCAGGTGCGCATCGACTACGGGCCGCTATTCCCGGCCGTGCCGCCCTTCGAGCAGGCTGCCGATGCCGAGCTGGTACGTCTGGCCGAGCGTCTGACCGGGCACAGCGCGCAAGCGGTGGCATTTGGCACCGAGGCGCCTTATCTTCAGCAACTTGGCTGCGAGACGCTGGTGCTTGGTCCCGGCGACATCGACTGCGCGCACCAGCCAGGGGAACACCTGGAGTTGGCTCGTATCGAACCTACCGTGGCGCTGCTGCGCCAACTGATCCAACACTATTGCCTGACGCGGAGTGAAGACGTGCAACGACGATGAGAGTCAGCCCCGAGCCAGCCCTATTGCACATGGCGGGTGCGCCCGCCCTCCGACTGGACGCTAACGGGCATGTCCTCCCTCATCAGGCGCTTTGCGCCATCTTCTCCCGGAAGGAGAAGGGTATAAGGAGGGCGTCGCTGCGCGACTTTCACGCTAACGGATCTCTACATGCACGACTACGTCACCTGGTTACGCCACGCTTCGCCCTACATCAACGCCCATCGCGACTGCACCTTCGTGGTCATGCTGCCGGGCGAGGGCGTTGCCCACCCGAATTTCGCCAACATCGTCCATGACCTGGTGCTGCTGCACAGCCTCGGCGTGCGCCTGGTGCTGGTACACGGCTCGCGCCCGCAGATCGAGGCGCGCCTCGCTGCCCGTGGCCTGATCCCGCATTACCATCGCGACCTGCGCATCACTGACGCACCGACCCTGGAGTGCGTGATCGACGCCGTCGGCCAACTGCGCATCGCCATCGAGGCGCGCTTGTCGATGGATATGGCCGCCTCGCCCATGCAGGGCTCGCGCCTGCGTCTGACCAGCGGCAATTTCGTCACCGCCAGGCCGATCGGCGTGCTCGATGGCGTCGACTATCACCACACCGGCGAGGTGCGGCGTATCGATCGCAAGGGCATCAATCGCCAGCTCGACGAGCGCAGCATCGTGTTGCTGTCGCCGCTCGGCTATTCGCCCACCGGAGAGATCTTCAACCTGGCCTGCGAGGACGTTGCCACCCGCGCGGCCATCGACCTGGGCGCCGACAAGCTGCTGCTGTTCGGCGCCGAAGACGGTCTGCTCGACGAACAGGGTCGGCTGGTGCGTGAGTTGCGTCCGCAGCAGGTGCCGGCGCATCTGGCACGCCTGGGTAGCAACTACCAGGGCGAGTTGCTCGATGCGGCGGCCGAGGCATGCCGTGGCGGCGTCAAACGCAGTCATATCGTCAGTTATGCCACCGATGGTGCGCTGCTCAGCGAGCTGTTCACTCGCACCGGCAACGGCACCCTGGTCGCCCAGGAACAGTTCGAATCCCTGCGTGAGGCGAGCATCGAAGATGTCGGCGGCCTGATCGAGTTGATCAGCCCGCTGGAGGAGCAGGGTATCCTGGTGCGGCGCTCGCGCGAGGTGCTGGAACGCGAGATCGAGCAGTTCAGCATCGTCGAACGCGAAGGGCTGATCATCGCCTGTGCGGCGCTCTATCCCATTGCCGATTCCGACTGCGGCGAACTGGCCTGCCTGGCCGTCAATCCCGACTATCGCCACGGTGGTCGCGGCGACGAGCTGCTGGAGCGGATCGAGGCCAGGGCGCGGGCGCAGGGGATCAAAACCCTGTTCGTGCTCACCACCCGCACCGCCCACTGGTTTCGCGAGCGCGGCTTCGAGCCGAGCAGCGTCGAGCGCATGCCCACTGCACGGGCGTCGCTGTACAACTACCAGCGCAATTCCAAGGTGTTCGAAAAGACCTTGTAGAGAGACCAATGCGATGAGTGGGAGGTCAGAACGTCAGGCGCTGTGCTGTTGCAGGCGCATCTGCTCGAAGCCGTCGTCCCAGCCGGCCTCCCAGGCGGCAGTAGGGATTTCGTCAGCGTAGGGCTGGCGATTTCTGGGCTTGCCGGTAAGGCCGGCCATATAACCTTGCTGGTAGGCCTTGGTCAGGCTTTCCAGGCTCCATTGCGGCGTGGCGTCGTCGGCCATGGGCGCTGCTCGTCTATCGTCCTTTACCCGGCAATGCTAGCTGGCCGAGCGGCCAAGGGAGTGGCCGCCCATCCTGGCTTTTGCTCCGCTGGTTGGCTTTGTGACGCAGTCGACGAATTCGATTTGGCCATTGGCAAGCACCTGATGTTGCCGAGTGTCGCGTAGGGTGCGCAGCTCGACCGGCTCCAGCTACACGGCCAACGCCAGAATGCTCGCCTGGTAGGCCGCGACGAACGCATCGAAATCACCCTGGGGTTGGGCCTCCAGTTCTGCCTGCGCGGCCAGTGAATCGTGGGCGGCCTGTTCGAAGGCCAGCTGCTGCTGCGCGCTGAGCGGTTGCCCACGGAAGTATTCGGCGTGACGCTGGCTCTGCTGCAGGGCGAACTCGGTAAAGCTCTTGCCTTGACGCAGAATCGCCAGGACCTGCGCCGATGGAGTAATCGCTACATCCGCGACCTTGGCTTGCTGTTGCGCCAACGCCTCGATATGCACGCTGCTGCCCTGGCTGCGGTCGAGCAGTTCGGCCAGCGGCAGGATGCGTTCGAGCAGTTCGCTGGCCCACACCTTGAGTTCCACCTGCTGGTTGCCTCTGTGCAGATGCAGGCCGGGGCGACGACCTTCCTTGACCACCTTGAGGAAGTTGCTGGTGCAACTGCTGCACTCGCCGTTCTCCAGCAGCGGACTGTCTTCCAGCGCGCAGAACAGCAGGAAGGCGTCGATGAAGCGCGCCTGCGCCACGTCGATGCCCAGCGGCAGGAAGGGGTTGATGTCCAGGCAGCGCACTTCCACGTACTGCACACCACGGCTCATCAGCGCCTGGATCGGTCGCTCGCCGCTGTAGGTGACGCGTTTAGGGCGGATGCTCGAGTAGTACTCGTTCTCGATCTGCAGGATGTTGGTGTTCAGCTGCAGCCACTCGTCGCCGCGTTTGATGCCAGCCTCGACATAGGCCGGGTAGGGCGTGCCGACCGCCAGACGCAGGCTGTCGGTGTAGCTGGTCAGGTCGTTGTAGCAGGGGGTCAGCCCGGACTGCGCGCTACTCTGGTAACCCAGGTCGCTCATGCGCAGGCTGGTGGCGTAAGGCAGGTACAGGGTGTTGGCGTCCAGCTCCTGAAGGTGGTGCGCACGGCCACGCATGAAGCCCTTGTCCAGCGCCGGCGAGGCGCCGAACAGGTACATCAGCAGCCAGCTGTAGCGGCGGAAGTTGCGGATCAGCGCGATATAGCGCGCCGACTGATAGTCACGCGCACTCTGCTCGCTGCCCTCGCTCTGCCGTTGCAGCTGCCACAAGCCCTCGGGCAGGGAGAAGTTGTAGTGGATGCCGGCGATGCACTGCATGGTCTTGCCGTAACGCAGCGCCAGACCCTTGCGATACACATACTTGAGGCGGCCAATGTTGGAGCTGCCGTAGCGGGCGATGGGAATGGTCTCCTCGTCCGGCAGGGCACAGGGCATCGACGGGCTCCACAGCAGTTCGCCATCGAGCTTGTCGTAGGCGAAGCGGTGGATGCTTTCCAGTTCGGCAAGGGTGGCGGCCGGATCGTTGGCGGTGCCGGTGATGAACTCCAGCAGCGACTCGGAATAGTCGGTGGTGATCTGCGCGTGGGTCAGTGCCGAGCCCAGCGCCTGCGGGTGCGGGGTCAGGGCCAGTTGGCCGTCGCGATCGACGCGCAGACATTCGCGCTCGATACCGTGCAGACACTTACCCAGCAGGGACAGGTTGGCCGGCTCGCCGAGCTGAGCCAGGCGGCGGGAGAGAAGATCGCTCAAGATGCAATTCCTAACTGGGCAGTCGCCACAATATGGGGATCGCCCCTGCACTCTGCAAGGGGCGAACGGTTTGCCAGATTAGACCAGACCGAGCGGAGGCGATTACACGCAGGCGAAGGTGCCTTGCGCCTTGGCGACCAGCTTGTCGCCCTGCAGCACTTCGGCTTCCACCACCTGGGTACGGCGACCGGCGTGCAGCACCTTGGCATGGCACAGCACGCTGCCCTCGGACACCGGGCGGATGTAGTTGATCTTGCATTCCAGGGTCACGCTGCTCGGGCCGCCGTCGCCCAGGCTGTGGCTGGCCTGGCCCATGGCGGTGTCGATCAGCGAGAACAGCGCACCGCCGTGCAGCTTGCCGTGCAGGTTGCGCAAATCGTCGGTCAGGGTCAGGCGCACGCGCGCCTCGCCGCCGCCGACCTGGAGGATCTCCAGGCCGAGCAGGCGGGAAAAGGCGCTGCTGGCGCCCACGTTATCGGTCGTACTCATTTCTTCAACTGCTTGGCGTTGGCGAACAGTGCGGCCATGCCGCCGGTGGCAGGGGCCGGTTTGTCCTGGCTGGAATGGCGCTCGCTACGTGGTGCGTTACCGCCACGGTTGCCGCCGCGCGATTGACCGCCTCGCGGTCCCTCGACCTTCTCGCCCGGCGTGTCGCCCATGCGCATGGACAGGGCGATGCGGTTACGTGGGATGTCCACCTCCATCACCTTGACCTTGACCACGTCGCCGGCCTTGACCGCCTCGTGCGGGTCCTTGATGAACTTCTCCGACAGCGCGCTGATGTGTACCAGGCCGTCCTGGTGCACGCCGATATCGACGAAGGCGCCGAAGTTGGTGACGTTGGTCACCACGCCTTCGAGCACCATGCCCAGTTTGAGGTCGTTGAGGGTTTCCACGCCTTCCTGGAACTCGGCGGTCTTGAACTCGGGACGCGGGTCGCGGCCAGGCTTGTCCAGTTCCTTGAGGATGTCGCCGACAGTGACCAGACCGAAGCGCTCATCGGTGAACTTGGCCGGATCGAGGCGCTTGAGGAAGCCCGAGTCGCCGATCAGCGAGCGGATGTCGCGGCCGGTGTCATGGGCGATGCGCTCGACCAGCAGGTAGGTTTCCGGGTGTACGGCGGAGGCGTCCAGCGGGTTGTCGCCGTTCATCACGCGGAGGAAGCCGGCGGCCTGCTCGAAGGTCTTGTCGCCCAGGCGCGGCACCTTCTTCAGTTCGGCTCGGGTCTTGAACGCACCGTTCTGGTCGCGATGGGCAACGATGTTCTGCGCCAGGGTGGCGTTGAGGCCGGAGATGCGCGCCAGCAGGGCGGCGGAGGCGGTGTTCACATCCACGCCGACTGCGTTCACGCAGTCCTCGACCACGGCGTCCAGGCTACGCGCGAGCTTGAGTTGCGAGACGTCGTGCTGGTACTGGCCGACACCGATGGATTTCGGGTCGATTTTCACCAGTTCGGCCAGCGGGTCCTGCAGGCGACGGGCGATGGAGACGGCGCCGCGCAGGGAGACGTCGAGATCGGGGAATTCGCGGGCGGCCAGTTCCGAGGCCGAGTACACCGAGGCGCCGGCCTCGGAGACCATCACCTTGGTCAGCTTCAGGCCCGGCACCTTCTTGATCAGCTCGGCGGCTAGCTTGTCGGTCTCGCGGCTGGCGGTGCCGTTACCGATGGAGATCAGGTCGACGCCATGCTTGGCACAGAGCTTGGCGAGGATGGCCAGAGTGCCGTCCCAGTCGTTGCGCGGGGCGTGCGGGTAGACGGTGGCGGTTTCCAGCACCTTGCCGGTCGCGTCGACCACCGCCACCTTGCAGCCGGTACGCAGGCCCGGGTCGAGTGCCAGGGTGGCGCGCGGGCCGGCTGGAGCGGCCAGCAGAAGGTCATGCAGGTTGCGGGCGAACACGGCAATCGCCTCGTCCTCGGCCTTCTCGCGCAGCTCGCCGAGCAGGTCGGTTTCCAGATGGTTGTAGAGCTTGACCTTCCAGGTCCAGCGCACCACCTCAGCCAGCCACTTGTCGGCGGCACGGCCTTGCGCGCTGATGCCGAAGCGCTCGCCGATCATCAGCTCGCATGGATGCATGGCGCCGGGCAGCTCCTCGCCGACCTTCAGGCTGGAACTGAGAATGCCTTCGTTGCGGCCGCGGAAAATCGCCAGCGCACGGTGCGACGGAACGCCCTTTAGCGCTTCGTCGTGCTCGAAGTAGTCGCTGAATTTGGCGCCTTCGTTCTCCTTGCCCGGCACCAGGCGAGCGCTGAGGGTGGCGTTGTCCTTGAGGAAGCTGCGCAGCTTGTCGAGCAACGCGGCGTCTTCGGCGAAGCGCTCCATGAGGATGTACTTGGCGCCTTCGAGCACGGCTTTTACATCCGCGAAGCCCTTTTCGGCGTCGATGAAGCGCTCGGCTTCCTGCTCGGGCGCGAGATTCGGGTCGTCGAACAGCGCATCGGCCAATTCGCCGAGGCCTGCTTCCAGGGCGATCTGGCCCTTGGTGCGGCGCTTCTGCTTGTACGGCAGGTACAAGTCTTCGAGGCGGGTCTTGGTGTCGGCTTGGTCGATTTCGCGCTTGAGTTCGGGGGTCAGCTTGCCCTGCTCCTCGATGCTGGCGAGGATCGCCACGCGGCGCTCGTCCAGCTCGCGCAGGTAGCGCAGGCGCTCTTCCAGGTGGCGCAACTGGGTGTCGTCGAGACTGCCGGTCACTTCTTTACGGTAACGGGCGATGAAGGGCACGGTTGAGCCTTCGTCGAGCAGGGCCACGGCGGCGGCAACCTGTTGCGGGCGCACGCCCAGTTCATCGGCGATGCGGTTGTTGATGCTGTCCATATAGAAACTACCCACTGAAGCGACAGGGCGGCCGCAAAGATGCTGGCCAGACACGAAAGCGGCGCATTATAAACACCGCATTCGCGAGAGCTGCGAACCGTTGGGGAAAAATCTGCTAACAATGGCTAAAGCGCCCAACCATGCGCCTGAGCGATAATGCCGCCACTTGCCGTCCTCAGTACGGCTGTCCAAGGAGACGCCATGACCCAGTCCGCTGCCCCTGTCGCCGAAGGCGAGAAGATTCTCATCGTCGATGACGACGCCCGTCTGCGCCGCTTGCTCGAGCGCTTCTTCGATGAGCAGGGCTACCGGGTTCGCGCAGTGGAAAACGTCGAACAGATGGATCGTCTGCTGGCGCGCGAGCTGTTCAATCTGGTGGTGCTGGATCTGATGTTGCCGGGCGAAGACGGTCTGTCTGCTTGCCGCCGCTTGCGTGAAGCCGGCAACCAGATGCCGATCATCATGCTCACGGCCAAGGGCGATGAGTCCAGTCGTATCCAGGGCCTGGAGCTGGGTGCTGACGACTACCTGGCCAAACCCTTCAACCCGCGCGAGTTGCTGGCGCGTATCAAGGCGGTGCTGCGCCGTCAGGCGCCGGTGGTGCCGGGTGCGCCGGGTAGCGAAGACGAGAGCGTCAGTTTCGGCGAATACGAATTGTCCCTGGCCACCCGCGAGCTGAAGAAGGGTGAGCAAGTGCACATGCTCACCACTGGCGAGTTCGCCGTGCTCAAGGCGCTGGTGCAACATGCGCGCGAACCGCTGACCCGCGACAAGCTGATGAACCTGGCCCGCGGCCGCGAGTGGGATGCGCTCGAGCGTTCCATCGATGTGCAGATCAGCCGCCTGCGTCGCCTGATCGAGCCGGACCCTTCCAAGCCGCGCTATATCCAGACTGTCTGGGGTGTGGGCTACGTGTTCGTGCCCGACGGCAACAAGTGACATGTAGGAGCGGGCGCTGCTCGCGAAAACGTTGTTTCGATTCGCGAGCTGTGCTCGCTCCTACGGTTCTGTATTGATGAAAGCCCCCTACTGGTTCCCGCAAAGCTTCTTCGCCCGCACCCTCTGGCTGGTGCTCGTGGTCGTATTGTTCTCCAAGGCACTGACGCTGGTGTACCTGATGATGAACGAGGATGTGCTGGTCGACCGCCAGTACAGCCACGGTGCGGCGCTGACCCTGCGGGCCTACTGGGCGGCCAATCCCGATGATCGCGACCATATCGCCCAGGCAGCGGGGCTCAAGCGCATCCCGCGCGACAAGGTACCGGCCAGTGAGCAGCACTGGCCCTACAGCGAAATCTTCCAGCGGCAGATGCAAACCGAGCTCGGCCCCGATACCGAGACCCGCGTGCGCGCGACCACGCCACCCGCGCTGTGGGTGCGGGCGCCGAGTCTCGGCGATGGCTGGGTGAGGGTGCCGATGTATCCGCACCCTCTGCGTGGTCAGCGTATCTGGAGCGTGCTCGGTTGGTTCCTGGGTATCGGCCTGCTGTCCACGGCCGCCGCCTGGATCTTCGTGCGCCAACTCAATGCGCCGCTCAAGCGCCTGGTCTATGCCGCTCGCCAGCTTGGCCAGGGGCGCAGTGTGCGCCTGCCGGTGGGCGATACGCCAAGCGAGATGACTGAGGTTTACCGCGCCTTCAACCAGATGGCCGAGGACGTCGAACAGGCCGGGCGCGAACGTGAACTGATGCTGGCCGGCGTCTCTCATGATCTGCGCACGCCGCTGACTCGTCTGCGCCTTGCCCTGGAGTTCATGGACCATGATTCCGAGCTGACCGAGGATATGGTGCGCGATATCGAAGACATGGACGCCATCCTCGATCAGTTCCTCGCCTTCATCCGCGACGGACGCGACGAGCCGGTGGAGGCGCTGGACTTCTCCGAACTGGTGCGCGAAACCCTGGCGCCCTACAACCAGAACGGCGAGCGCGTGCGCCTGTGCCTCGAGCCGATCCCGCCTTTCCCGCTACGCCGTGTCTCGACCAAGCGCCTGCTCACCAATCTGGTGGAGAACGCCCTCAATCATGGCGGTGGTGATGCTGTCGAGGTGGTCGCCAGCCTGGCCGGCGACCACAACGCGCCTTATGTGGTACTGAGTGTGCTGGACCGTGGCAACGGTATCGATCCGGCCGAGCTGGACAGCATCTTCAACCCCTTCATTCGCGGTGATCGGGCGCGTGGTGGGCGCGGCACAGGTCTTGGTCTGGCCATCGTCAAGCGCATCGCGGCCCTGCATGGTGGCAGCGTCGAGTTGCGCAATCGCAGTGGTGGCGGCCTCGAGGCACGGGTGCGCCTGCCGCTGGGACTGCTGTTGCCGCGCGACGCGGTGTAGCTGACGAACCGGCCGAGTTGACGGTCAGGGTGCTGGCAATATGCTGCCAAGCACTCTGGCGCTGGGCTATGCTGTGCCGGCGCATCAACTCGAGGCCTGCATGCCCGCCGCCTTTCCCAAACGCTTGCCCTACTGGATCTGGTGGCTGCCGCTGCCAATTTTCCATCTGGCAACCTGGATTTCCCTGGCGACCCGCCTGAATGACGGGGTGGCGTTGTGTTATCTGCCTCTGGTACTAGGCCTTGCCTTGTGCCTGTTGTGGGGGCCGCGCGTGCTGCCGGCGTTGTACCTCAATGCCTTGTTCAGCACGCCGCTCTGGGGCCTGCCCTGGCAGTGGGCGCCGCTCTATGCTCTGCCGGAAACCGCCGCCGTTGCTCTGGGCTGGTGGCTGTTGCGGCGTCAGCCTTTCGATCCCGCCCTGGGGCGTTTGAGCGATCTGCTGAGGTTCCTTGCCTTCGCCGTGTTGATACCGAGCGCGTTGGTGGCGCTCGGCTTGCAGAGCAACCTCTGGCTGACCGGTTTTCAGACCAGCGAGCAGTGGGCGCAGGACAGCCTGGCGATCTGGTTGAGCGACACCATCAACATGCTCGCCCTGACGGCGCCCTTGCTGGCGTACGGTACCCCGCTGCTGCGTGCACGCGGCTGGATAAGCGAGCCGCTGGCAGATAGCGCGCCGACGCTCAGCATCAGTCGTTCGCCAGGTGGTTGGCTGTTGGCGACTGGCATATTTCTGGTGCTGATGCTGCTCAGCGCCAGCCTGCCGGCTCAGCTCGCTCTGCCACTGCTTGGTCTGAGCATGCTGGTACTGGCGCTACGGCATGCCTTTGCCGGTGCTCTGTATGGTGTGCTGCTGGTGTACGCCGCCACCCTGCCGCTACCGCTGTTACGCGGCAGCCTGAGCTTCGGCGAGCTGGATCTGCAGCGTAGTCACTTGCACTTCGCAGTCTTGCTGCTGATGGGCGCTACCTTGCTGGTGGGACGTGCGCTCGGCGATCTGCGCCAGGCGCTGTCGCGCAGCGCGCAGATGCAGCAGCAATTGGCCCGCGCCAATCTGGCGATGGAGGCCAGCCCGCTGGGCGTGACCATCGCCGATGCGCGCCAGGCCGACATGCCATTGGTGTACTGCAATTTCGCATTCAGCCAGATAACCGGCTACAGCGCCGAGGAGGCGCTGGGGCGCAACTGTCGTTTCCTGCTCGGCCAGGATCGCGTCCAGCTCGAGCTGCAACCGTTGCGCCGTGCCCTGCGAGAGGGGCACAGCGGCCATGCGGTGGTGCGCAATTATCGCAAGGACGGCAAGCCGTTCTGGAACGAGGTGGTGCTGGCACCGATGCGCGACGAGCAGGGCATCAGCCATTTCGTCGGGCTGCAGCACGATGTCACCGAGCGTGTCGAGCTGGCGGCCAAGGTCGAGCTACAGCGCTCGCAATTACTGCGTCAGAGCCATCTGTTCAGCCAGACCGAAGACATCGCCAACCTGGGCGGCTGGGTGCTGGAGATCAGCGACTACGGCATGTTCTGGAGCGATGGCTGCTACCGCATCGTCGACCGCGACATCCAGCTGGGGCCACCCGACCTGCAGCAGGTGCTGGACTATTACGACACGCCGAGTCAGACGCTGATCATGCAGACCCTGCAGGCAGCCTTGAGCGGGAGGGATGATCTGGATATCGAGGTGCGCCTGGCAGCGCGCCTGGGGGGACGCCTGGTGCGCCTGCGCGGCATGGCCGAGCGCGATATCGACGGCAGCCTGGTGCGCATCTACGGCGTGGTGCAGGACATCAGCGAGCGCAAGCGCACCGAGTCACAGCTTCGCGAGCGAGACGAACGTCTGCGCCTGTTCTTCGAGGCGCCGCTGATCGGTATGGCGTTGACTACCCGGAGCTTTGGCTGGGAAGAGGTCAACCAGAAGCTGTGCAGCATCCTCGGTCGTAGCCGCGACGAAGTGCTCGCCAGCAGTTGGCAGCAGTTGTCGCACCCGGACGATCTGCCAGCCGAGCAGGCTCATGTGGAGCAGGTGCTGCTGGGCAGCAGCGATGGCTTCGAGATGGACAAGCGCTTTCTGCGTGCCGATGGCTTGGTGGTCTTCACCCGTGTCAGCCTGCGCGCCGTGCGCGGTGGTGGTGGCCGGCAGACGCTGTTCCTGCTGCTGGTCGAGGACATCAGTGCCCGGCATGAGGCCGAGGCGCGCTACCGAACGCTGGTCGAGCACGCGCCCGAGGCAATCTTGCTGTTCGATCCGGAGGGCGGCATCGTCGAGTGCAATGAGAACGCCCTGCGCCTGTTCCGCTATCGCCGCGATGAGCTGCTCGGCAAGTCGATTCAGAGTATCAGCCCGCTGCGTCAGGCCGATGGTCGGCTGTCTTCTCGCGCTGGCAAGGCCTTCCTGCGCCGCGCCATTGCCGGTGAAGCGCCGGTGTTCGAATGGAGCCATCGCGACAGCGCCGGTCGCCAGTTGCCCTGCGAGGTGCGCCTGGTGCGCATGCCGGGGGAGAGCCTGCTGATTCGCGCCAGCGTCACCGACATCTCCGAGCGCCAACGCTACCAGCGTGAGATCGAGCGCCTGGCCTACAGCGATGAACTCACCGGCCTGCCCAATCGCCGCCTGCTGCTTGATCGCCTGCAGCACGCCATGGATCGCGAGAGTCGTGAGGGCAGCCTGGGCGCGTTGCTGTTCATCGATCTGGATCACTTCAAGACGGTCAACGACAGCCTGGGTCATCTGGTTGGCGACGCCCTGCTGGTCGAAGTGACCACACGCCTGGCCCGTGAGCTGCGCACTGAAGACACCCTGGCGCGTCTCGGCGGTGACGAGTTCGTGGTGCTGCTCGAAGCGCTGGACCATGAGCCGCAAGCGGTTGCCGAGCAGGCCGCAGCAGTGGGCGAGAAACTGCTGCGCGGCCTGCATGGCAGTTGCCTGATCGACGGCCATGAGCTGGCGATCAGCGCCAGTATCGGCATCGCCCTGCACCCGCTGGGCCTGCAGCAGGCCTCGGACATTCTCAAACAGGCCGATACCGCCATGTACCGAGCCAAGCATGCCGGGCGTAACGCCCTGCATTTCTTCGCTCCGGAGATGCAGGTTGCCATCGACCAACGCCTGCAGTTGCAGAGCGAGTTGCGCCAGGCCGTCTCGCGTCAGCAACTGCAACTGGTGTTCCAGCCGCAGCTGATGCTGACTGACAACAGCGTGGCGGGCGCCGAGGTGCTGCTGCGCTGGATGCACCCCGAGCGCGGTGAGATCGGGCCGGATCAGTTCATTCCCCTGGCCGAGGAAACCGGGCTGATCCAGGACATCGGTCAGTGGGTGCTGGAGCAGGCCTGTGCGGCCCTGGCACGCTGGCAGGCGCAATGGCCACAACTGGTGCTGGCGGTCAATCTCAGCCCGCGTGAGTTGCGTCAGGCGGACTGCGTGGAGCGTGTCGAGCAGTGCCTTCGCCAGCACGCCGTTCATGCCCATTCCCTGGAGTTGGAAATCACCGAGGGCGTGCTGCTCGAAGATGTCGAGCGCTGCATCGGCAATATGCAGCAGCTCAAGGCGCAGGGCGTGCGCTTCGCCATCGACGACTTCGGTACCGGCTACTCGTCGCTGACCTATCTCAAGCGTCTGCCGCTGGATCGGCTGAAGATCGACCGCAGCTTCGTCGCTGATCTCGACGGTGAAGCGAGTGGGCGCATGCTGGTGCAGACCATCCTGATGATCGCGCGCAACCTGGGCCTGGAGTGTGTGGCCGAAGGCATCGAACACGACAGCCAGCTGGCGCTGCTGCGTGAGCAGGGTTGTGCCTTGGGCCAAGGCTACCTGTTCGGCCGGCCGATGACCGAAGCGGAGTTCCTCGCCTGGATGCAGGCGCGTCAGCGCTGAATCGGGTTACCAGCTCAGGCCGCCGCTGCCCAGGCGCGCCCGCTGTCCATAGGGCCAGGGATAGTTGCTGTCGCCATGGCCGCTGGGCAGTTCGCTGTACAGCGCGATGCCCAGCGGCACGAGGTAGTCACCGATGATCTGTTCCAGGCTGTGGTGCACGCCGCGCCGTGGACAGTCGGTGAAACTGCCCAGGCACACCGCGCGCGGGCGCTTGCCGGCGAAGCTGTGCAGCAGTTGCCAGAGACTGCGCTCAAGCCGGTAGTAGGGCTCGCCGACGTCTTCCAGAATCAGGATCGAATCTTCCGCCAGGCGCAGCTCGGCATGGGTGCCGCACACGCTGGCCAGGGCCGTCAGGTTGCCGCCTTGCAAGGTGCCCTCGATGACATGCTGCGGGCCGCTGATATGGTGCAGCGGCAGCTGCTGGTGCTGGCCCTTGAGCAAGCTCCATAGCGCCTGCATCGAGGCCAGGCGTTCACGCTGGCCGCCGGGCGCTGACAGAGCCAGATGGCCGAGCGCGGTGGCCACCGGCCCGTGAATGGCTGGCAGACCATGCCGTGCGAAGGCCTCGAGCAGAATCGACAGATCGGAGAAGCCGATCAGCGGGCGCGGGCTGGCCTGGCGCAGCCGCGCCCAGTCGATATCCGCCACCAGTTGTGCGCAGCCGTAGCCACCGCGCAGGCACCAGACGGCGCTGATGTCCGGCAGGGCGAAGGCCTGGTGCAGGTCTTCCAGGCGTTGCTCCGGCGTACCGGCCAGGTAGCGATGGCGGGCGCGCACGTGCTGGCCCAGGTGGTAGCCGATGCCCAGTACATCGAGTTGCGCCAGGGTTGCCTCGAGCACGTCTTCGGCGATGGCAGAGGCCGGCGCGATCAGCGCCAGGCGACCGTCGAACACTGGGCTCATCCGCGGCCCTTGGTGCGGGTCTGGCCAGGTTCGGCGTTCTTCTCCAGGTACTGGATGATCATGCCGGCGACGTCCTTGCCGGTGGTGGTTTCGATGCCTTCCAGGCCGGGCGAGGAGTTCACCTCCATCACCAGCGGGCCGTGGTTGGAGCGCAGGATGTCAACCCCGGCGACGTTCAGGCCCATCACGCGGGCCGCGCGTACGGCGGTCATACGCTCTTCCGGGGTGATCTTGATCAGGCTGGCGCTGCCGCCACGATGCAGGTTGGAACGGAACTCGCCGGACTTGGCCTGGCGCTTCATCGCCGCGATCACCTTGTCACCGACCACGAAGCAGCGAATGTCGGCGCCGCCGGCTTCCTGGATGTATTCCTGAACCATGATGTCTTGCTTGAGGCCGAGGAAGGCCTCGATCACCGACTCCGCCGCCTTGTGCGTTTCGGCCAGTACCACGCCGATGCCCTGAGTGCCTTCCAGTACCTTGATCACCAGCGGCGCGCCACCGACCATCTGGATCAGGTCGGGAATGTCGTCGGGGGAGTGGGCGAAGCCGGTCACCGGCAGGCCGATGCCCTTGCGCGACAACAGTTGCAGGGCGCGCAGCTTATCGCGCGAGCGGCTGATGGCCACCGACTCGTTGAGCGGGTAGACGCCCATCATCTCGAACTGGCGCAACACCGCGCAGCCATAGAACGTCACCGAGGCACCGATGCGCGGAATCACCGCATCGAAGCCCTCAAGTGCCTGGCCGCGATAATGGATCTGCGGTTTGTGGCTGGCGATGTTCATGTAGGCGCGCAGGGTGTCGATCACCTGCATCTCATGGCCCTGCTGCTGACCGGCCTCCACCAGACGGCGAGTGGAATACAGACGCGGGTTGCGCGACAGCACGGCGATCTTCATTGGGCACCTGGGAGGGACGAGGAGAGTGAGGGTTTGTCCTGCACATAGCTGAGTGCCGGATTGACTACCAGTTGGCCGGTGATCAGCGCCTTGGAACCGAGCAGTACGCGATAACGCATGGTCTTGCGGCAGGCCAGGGTGAACTCGACCGGCCACAGGCGATCACCAAGGGCCAGATGCGTGCGGATCACGTAGCGGCTCTGCGCCTGGCCATTGGAGCTCTTGATGCGTTTCACCGAGACCATCTGCGCCTCGCAGCGATGGCGGCGTTGCACCTGGGTACCGAGGTAGGCGGTAAAACGCACCCAGTCCTCGCCGTCCTTATGGAACGGCTGGATATCGCTGGCGTGCAGGCTCGAGGTGCTGGCGCCGGTGTCGATCTTGGCGCGCAAACCGATGATGCCGAGCTCGGGCAGATTGATCCACTCACGCAGGCCGATCACGCTGAGCTGGTCGAAAGTCTTCAAGGTGAGAGTGTCCCCTGCGGCTTACAAGGCCTATGATTTCGCGCATTCTAGTTGTGTCGTGTGACAACTGCATCTGCCGTGCGTGCGAATACCAGAACCCTTCAGAGAGTGAGATGAGCGAAAAAGACGACGACAAGATCCGCCTGGACAAATGGCTGTGGGCGGCACGCTTCTTCAAGACGCGCGCCCTGTGCAAGGCCGCTATAGAGGGTGGCAAGGTTCATCATCGTGGCGAGCGCTGCAAGCCGGGCAAGGAACCGAAGATTGGCGACGAATACGTGCTGCGCACCGGCTTCGACGAACGCACCGTGGTCGTGCTGGCATTATCCAGCGTCCGCCGTGGCGCGCCCGAGGCGCAACTGCTGTATCGCGAAACGGAAGAAAGTATTGCTCGCCGCGAGCAAGCTGCGGCGATGCGTAAGGCTGGCGCCGTGGGGATGCAGACCGACGGCCGGCCGAGCAAGAAGCAGCGGCGGCAGATCCATCAGTTCAATGAACAGCAGGAAGGTGGCCTGCGCCACCCCTGGGCGGATGAGGACGAATAGCGTTACCTCGCCGCAGGCTGTGCTGTGCGCACCGAAACTTCGCCGACCGGTGTTGGTGCGCACGGCGCACCCTACGGTTGGCGGCTGTAGCCCGGATGAAATCCGGGAAATCACACCGAACATTCCCGGATAGCATCCGGGCGACCTCGTTCAGCGTCCGCTGACGATGCTCAGGCGGCCCAGCAGTGGCACCTTGGCCAGGCGCGAGGTGATTGGCAGGGTGATCTTCTCCAGCCATTCGCTGGCGTGATGGCCGAGTGGGGTGTAGCAACCCCAGGCCAGAGCCAGCAGGCTGAGGAACACGCCGCCGACGAAGGCATCCGCCCCCCAGTGGGCGCCGGCCACCAGACGCGGCAGTATGCCGATCAGGGCAATTGCCCAGACCAGCAGCAGGCGCCAGCCACGAGCGAAGAAACTCATGAAGTAGGCCCAGATCAGCAGCACCGAGGCGTGATCACCGGGAAAGCTGCGACTGGCGCTGTCCTTGAGGTTCCAGCGCTCTTCCCAGGCGGGGAACATTTCGGTCAGGCGGGCGCTGCCTTCTACCACTAGCGAAGGACTGGCGTGCTGCCAGCCCATGTGCTCGACCAGATCGGAAAACAGCACACGCATCAGCAGCATCACCGTCAGGGCGACCAGAAAGGCGAACAGGGCCCGGCGTACCTGAGGCCCGGTGAATACCAGATCGGCCTTGAGCATGACCGCCAGCATCACCACGCCGACGCCCAAGTCCACCGGGCGCATGCTGCCGATTGCCCAGATCTTGGCCCACAGGCCGGCGGCGTGTACAGGCTCGTTGAGCAGCTTGAACAGCCACAGATCGAAGGCGTCCCACAACTCGCGTGTGGGCTCCCACAGCCAACTGACGAGCAGCGCGATGGCCACGACATGGCAGACCAGCATGGCGCGTGGGTGCCAGTGGCGATTGATGAACGTGCTCGACATGGGAATTCCCTTTGCAGTTTTATGACAGGCCAACTCCAGGCGCGCGGATGATAGGCAGTGCGCGCGGCAGTGCAAGGGCCGCCGAGCGCTCGTTCAGTCGAGGTTCAGGGCCTGGCTTGTGCTGTGTGAGCAGGCGCACATGACGGTCGGGCCTTGGTTGTGATGGCGTTTGTGCATAAAATCGCCAGCCTTTTTACAGACTCTGGGCTAGCCGCCATGAACGACTTCAGTCAACGTTTTCTCTTCGACGACACCGACGTGCGGGGCGAAATGGTCGCGTTGCGCGAAAGTTACGCCCATGTGCTGGCCAAGCACGCCTACCCGCAGCCAGTGGCGCAACTGCTCGGCGAGATGATGGCCGCCGCGGCCCTGCTGGTTGGCACCCTCAAGTTCGATGGTCTGCTGGTACTGCAGGCTCGCTCCGAAGGCCCGCTGTCGCTGTTGATGGTGGAATGCTCCAGCGCGCGTGAACTGCGTGGTATCGCCCGCTATGAAGCCGAGCAGATCGGCGCCGATGCCGACCTGCAAAGTCTGATGCCCACTGGCGTGCTGGCGATCACCATCGATCCGGCTCGGGGCCAGCGCTACCAGGGTATCGTCGACCTGGATGGCGTCGACCTGGCCGAGTGTCTGTCCAACTACTTCGCCAGCTCCGAGCAACTGCCGACGCGCTTCTGGCTCAAGGCCGACGGCCAGCGTGCTCGCGGTCTGCTGTTGCAACAGCTGCCGGCGCACCACCAGATAGAGGCCGAGGCACGCGCCGAGAGCTGGAACCATGTGCTGACTCTGGCCGACACCCTGACCGCTGAAGAGCTGCTTGGTCTGGACAATCAGACCCTGCTGCATCGCCTTTATCATGAAGAGAATGTGCGTCTGTTCGACGAGCAGCCGCTGCAGTTTCGCTGCAGCTGCTCGCGTGAGCGTTCTGCCAGCGCCCTGGCCAGCCTTGGCCAGGCTGACGCTGAACTGCTGCTGGCCGAGCAGGGTGGCAGCGTGGTGATCGATTGCCAGTTCTGCAACGAGCGTTATGCATTCGACGCTGCCGATATCGCCCAGCTGTTCGCCGGCGCTGGCAGCGAGGCACCGTCGCATACACGACATTGATGAACTTTTCTGAACGATAGCCGTTCTCTATCAGATCGGAGGATGCCAAGCAGTTCGCTTTTCTGGCATACTCCCGCGACTTTTTTACCGTGTAGTGCAGTTGCCCCTGCACTACACAACGTTCGGAAGACTCGGCCAGTGGCCGACGGGGACCCTCATGACGCAAGCCAACAACGCCGTGTACACCGACATCAGCGCCGCGCAACTGGTCGAAGAAGCCATTCGCCGTGGTGAAGGGGAACTGGCCGCCAATGGCGCGCTGGTCGTACGTACTGGTCATCGCACTGGCCGCTCGCCGGCTGATCGCTTCATCGTTCAGGAGCCGAGCACCGAGGCGCAGATCGCCTGGGGTGCCATCAACCGTCCGTTCCCGGCCGACAAGTTCGACGCCCTGTGGGATCGCGTCGCCGCGTTCAACGACGCGCAGGAGCACTTCGTCTCCCACGTTCACGTCGGTTCTGCCGAAGAGCATTACCTGCCGGTCAAGATGACCACCGCGACCGCCTGGCAGAACCTGTTCGGCCGTCAGCTGTTCATCAACCCGAGCACTTACAACCAGGCTGGCAAGGCCGAGTGGCAGATCCTCAACGTCGCCAACTTCGAGTGCGTGCCTGAGCGTGACGGCACCAACTCCGACGGCTGTGTGATCATCAATTTTGCCGCCAAGAAAGTACTGATCGCCGGCATGCGCTACGCCGGTGAAATGAAGAAAGCCATGTTCTCCGTGCAGAACTTCCTGCTGCCGGAAAAAGACGTGCTGCCGATGCACTGCGCCGCCAACATCGGCGAAGAAGGCGATGTCACCCTGTTCTTCGGCCTGTCCGGTACCGGCAAGACCACCCTGTCCGCCGACGAGTCGCGTTACCTGATCGGTGACGACGAGCACGGCTGGGGCGAAGGTGTGGTGTTCAACGTCGAAGGTGGTTGCTACGCCAAGTGCATCGACCTGTCCGAGAAGAACGAGCCGGTGATCTGGAAAGCCATCCAGTTCGGTACCGTTCTGGAAAACGTCGTGCTCGACGAGCAGCGTGTTCCCGATTACGCCGATGACAGCCTGACCCAGAACAGCCGCGCCGCCTACCCGCTGGAGTACGTCGAGAAGCGCAGCGAGAAGAACCTGGGCGGCGAGCCGAACGCCGTGATTTTCCTGACCTGCGACCTGACCGGTGTATTGCCGCCGGTGTCGATCCTCAACAATGAGCAGGCGGCCTACCACTTCCTGTCCGGCTACACCGCGCTGGTCGGCTCCACTGAAATGGGTTCGGGCGGCGGCATCAAGTCGACCTTCTCCACCTGCTTCGGTGCACCGTTCTTCCCGCGTCCGGCCGGCGTTTACGCCGAGCTGCTGATCAAGCGCATCAATGCCTTCGGCTCCAAGGTCTACCTGGTCAATACCGGCTGGACCGGTGGCGGCTACGGCGTCGGCAAGCGTTTCAACATCCCCACCACCCGTGGTGTGATCGCCGCCATCCAGAGCGGCGCTCTGATCGGTGCCGAGACCGAGCACCTGCCGATCATCAACCTGGATGTGCCCAAGTCGGTTCCGGGCGTCGAGACCAACCTGCTCAACCCGCGCAACACCTGGGCTGACAAGAATGCCTACGACGAAGCCGCCAAGGGCCTGGCCAAGCTGTTCATCGACAACTTCCAGAAGTTCGATGTCAGCGACGCCATCAAGAACGCCGGTCCGCAGCTGTAAGCTGAGCTGCGCTCTCTGACAAAGCCGCCTGCGGGCGGCTTTGTCATTTATGAAGGCCAAGTGCGCCGTAGGGCGGGTGAAACCCGCCATGGCCAGACTGGCGGTTTGCACCCGCCCTGCGAGACTTCCCGGATTTCATCCGGACTACATACTTTGTCATTTCCAGGGTAGGGTGCGCCGTGCGCACCGGCTGGCAATACGGTGGTGCGCATGGCGCACCCTACCGAACCGCGTTATGGTCATGGGCCATTCGGCGGTCAATGGAGTGACAGCGCATGTCCACCCTCAAACGTGTCTTCGGTTTCGATCACCTGCGTCCCGGTCAGGAAGCGGTGATCAGCGCCGTGCTCGCCGGTCGTTCGGCGGCGGCGATCTTCCCCACCGGCTCCGGCAAGTCCCTGTGCTACCAGTTGCCGGCCCTGCACCTGCCACACCTGACAGTGGTCATTTCGCCGCTGCTGGCGCTGATGCAGGACCAACTGGCCTTCCTGCATGCCCATGGCATTGCGGCGGCGAGCATCGATTCGGCGCAGAGCCGCGAGCAGGCCGCCGAGGTGATGAATCGCGCGCGCAGCGGGGAGCTGAAGATCCTGATGATCTCGGTGGAGCGCCTGAAGAACGAGCGCTTTCGCCATTTCATCGCTCAGGTGCCGATTTCCCTGTTGGTGGTCGACGAGGCGCACTGCATTTCCGAGTGGGGCCACAACTTTCGCCCGGACTACCTCAAACTGCCCGACTACCAGCGTCAGTTCGGCATCGGTCAGGTGCTGCTGCTCACTGCCACGGCGACGCCCAAGGTGATTGCCGACATGCGCGAAAAATTCGCCATTGCCGAAGCAGACGTGGTCACCACTGGCTTCTATCGGCCCAACCTCAATCTGCTGGTCGAGCCGGTGCCTGGCGGCGCCAAGGCGCAGCGCCTGCAGCAATGGCTGGCGCCGCGCCGCGGCCAGGCGAGCATCGTCTACGTCACCCAGCAGAAGACCTCCGAGCAGGTCGCCGAGCGCCTGGCGCGAGACGGTCTGGCGGTCAGCGCCTACCACGCCGGCATGGCGCATGAGGCATGCGAGTCGATCCAGCGGCGCTTCATGGCCGGCGAGCTGGAGTGCATCGTCGCCACCATCGCCTTCGGCATGGGCATCGACAAGCGCGACATTCGCAACGTGGTGCACTTCGACCTACCCAAGTCGGTGGAAAACTACAGCCAGGAGATCGGTCGCGCCGGCCGTGACGGCCAGGCTTCGGACTGCCTGGTGCTGGCCAGCCGCGATGGGCTCAGCGTGCTGGAGAACTTCGTCTATGGCGATACCCCGGAGCTCGAAGGGATTCGTGCCGTGCTCGACGATCTGCGTGCGGTCGGCACGGGCGGGCAATGGGAGCTGATGCTCGGGCAACTGTCGGAGCTGAGCAATATCCGCGCGCTGCCGCTCAAGACCCTGCTGGTGCAGCTTGAACTGCGCGGCATCATCGCGCCGCGCTACGCCTACTTCGCCGAATACCGCTTCAAGCTGTTGCTGGACGACGCGGCGTTGCTGGCGCAGTTCGAGGGCGAGCGGCGTCAGTTCGTCGAGGCCATCCTGGCCAGCTCGCGCCGCGCGCGGACCTGGAGCACCCTGGATTTCGATGTGCTGTATCGCGACCATGGCGCCGAGCGCGCGCGGGTGGTCAAGGCGCTGGATTACTTCCAGGAGAAGGGCTGGCTGGAGCTGGAAAGCAAGCAGATGACCGAGGTCTACGCCGTGATCGATGGCGGCTTCGAGGTCGAAGCCCTGGCCAATGATCTGCACGCGCACTTCCGCGCCCATGAAGCCAGCGAGATCGCCCGTATCCAGGCCATGCTCGCGCTGTTCGAGAGCCGCGAATGCCTGAGTCGGCGCCTGGCGCTGTATTTCGGCGATGAGCAGGCGCCCGAGCGCTGTGGGCACTGTTCGGTGTGTCGGAGACAGGTCGCCACTTTGCCACAACCGCCCGAATTGCCCTCTCTGCAAGGCCGCGATGCACAGGCGCTGTGCGCCGCCTTCGTCGAGAAGCACCAGCAGCACGCGGGCCACAGGCCGAGCCGCGAGTGCCTGACGCGCTTTCTCTGCGGCGTGCCCACGCCGCTGTTCACCAAGCTCAAGGCACGCCAGCTGGCCGGTTTCGCTGCGCTGGAGGAGTACCCCTACGCCGAGGTGCGCGGTTGGTTGGCGGCGTCGTTCGCGTAGGGGTGCCTAGGCGTGCGCATCAGGGATTGCGCGCAAGGCATTGGTGCGCACGGTTCTCGCCAGTTGTGTAGGGTGCGCCGCGCGCACCGATGATCACCTGTGAAGTGCCTGGTGCGTACAGCCCAGGCGGCCCACCACACCCTACGGGGTAGCGCGTTGCCCTTCGGCCAGCGTCCAGTCCACCAGCTCGCGGGACAATCGATCCCCCGCCTGGCCGAACGCAACCACCACGGAGGCAACCGAGGTATCACCCGCCGGTTGGCTGACGCTGAAGCGGCGGCTGGCGAGGATACGCTGGTCGCGTGCATCGACCAGGCGTGCATCGAGCAGGATCAGCGCCTCGGGGATGCCGTCGCGATACTGGCTATGGAAGCTGCGCAGGTCGCTGACCAGTTCCAGATCGGCCTGCAGGCGCTGCTCCTCGTTGCTCAGCGCCTGAATCCGCCCGTCGTCGTGGAAGGCATCGAGCAGGCGACCGCGCAGCAACTGCGGCGTGCGCTCGCTCCAGCGCACCCCCTGATAGGTGTTGACCCGACCCGGCTCGGGCAGCACGACGATGCGCGTGCCATCGAGCAACTGGTTGCTGACCGGGCTGTTCACCCGCAGTGACCAGTCAACACGCTGGTTTTGCGCCGGCAGGGCGGCGCCCGGCAGCAGGTAGATATCCAATGGTTCGCTCTGCGGCAGGATCGAGCAGGCGCCGAGCAGGCCGGCGGCCAGCAGCAGGGACAGGCGCTTCATGGTTGGAACTCCTTGATGCTGTCGTTACGCAGCAGGTAGCCGGTGGGGTCCTGCTCCAGGCGACGGGAGAAGCCGCGCAGGGCACCGAGGGTGTCGCGCAGTTCGCTGATGGCGGGGCCGAGCTCGCCGACGCCCTGCATGCCATTGTCCAGCGCGCTGCGGTTGCTCTGTAGCAACTCCTCGATGGTGCGGCTGCTGCGCTCCAGCGAGACCATCAGGCGTTCGGCGCTTTCCAGCACCTGGCTACCCTGGTTGTCGAGCAGTTGATTGGCGTTCTGCATCAATGCGGCTGCTTCACGGGTGGCGGCACTGGTCTGGCGCAGCGCTTCGCCCAGCTCGTCACGCTGGTCGGCGATGCCGGCGGTGGCTTGCTCCAGATTCTCCAGGGTGCGTGATACGCGCTCGGCGTTCTCGCGCGAGAGCATGCGGTTTGCGCGGTGGAGCAGGCGAGTGATGTTGAGCACCAGGTCTTCGCCGTTGGCCATCAGCCGCGACAGTGGTGAGCGGTCGGCGATGATGATCCCCGGCTCGCCATCCTTGCCCTTGAGCGGCGGGCTTTCCGGACTGCCGCTGTACAGCTGGATCACTGCCAGGCCGGTGATGCCGGTGATCGCCAGGCGGGCGCGGGTGTCCTGCTTGATGGGTGTGTTGCCGACGATGCGGATGCGCGCCCGCACGGTACGCGGATCGTCGGGATCTAGGCCAAGGCTGATCACGTCACCGACCTTGATGCCGCTGTATTGAACGGCGCTGCCCTGCGACAGCCCGGTGACCGCTTCGTTGAAGATCACTTCGTAGTCGGTGACAGCACGATCGGCCCCGCTCTTGTTCAGCCAGAGGCCGAACAGCAGCGCAGCGCTCACCGTGAGTACGGTGAATAAGCCGATGAGCACGTGATGGGCTCTGGGTTCCATTCATTGACTCCCTGCCGCCGCAGCGGTCTGTGCGGCTGCGCGTCCACGCGGGCCGTGAAAATATTCCTGAATCCAGGCATCGTTGGTGGCGGCCACCACGTCCAGGCGGTCGGCCACCAGCACCTTCTTCTGCGCCAGCACCGCGACCCGGTCGCAGATGCTGTAGAGCGTATCCAGGTCATGAGTGACCAGAAATACACTCAGGCCCAGGCTGTCGCTGAGGGTGCGGATCAACTGGTCGAAGGCCGCCGCGCCAATCGGGTCGAGGCCGGCGGTGGGCTCGTCGAGAAACAGGATGTCCGGGTCCAGTGCCAGGGCGCGGGCCAGTGCCGCGCGCTTGACCATGCCGCCGGACAACGAGCTGGGGTATTTGTCGGCGGCATCCTGCGGCAGGCCGGCGAGGGCGATCTTGACTCTGGCCAGGCGTTCGGCTGCTGCACGCGTCAGACCGGCGTGCTCGATCAGTGGCAGAGCGATGTTCTCACTGACCGTCAGCGAGGAGAACAGTGCGCCGCGCTGGTACAGCACGCCGAAGCGCCGCTCCAGCTGCGAGCGCCGCTCGGCTGGCAGGCTCAGCAACTCTTCGCCGAACACCCGCACGGTGCCGGCATTGGGTTGGCGCAGGCCGACGATGCTGCGCAGCAACACGGACTTGCCGGTGCCCGAGCCGCCGACCACGCCGAGGATTTCGCCACGATAGAGGTCGAAGTCCAGATGCTGATGCACCACCTGCGTGCCGAACTGGTTGCACAGGTCGCGTACCTCGATGACGGTTGCCTGACTCACCAGCCCATCTCCATCAGGAACAATGCCGCCAGGGCGTCGAGCAGGATGACCACGAAGATCGACTGCACCACCGCCGAGGTGGTGTGCTCGCCCACCGATTGTGCGCTGCCGCTGACCTTGAAGCCTTCCAGGCAGCCGATCAGGGCGATCAGGAACGCAAAGATCGGCGCCTTGAGCAGGCCAACGAGGAAGTGCTGCAGCAAGTCGCTGTCCTGCAGGATCGACAGGTACATGGTCGGCGAGATGTCCAGGCTCAGCGCACAGACCAGCGCGCCGCCGAGCATGCCACTGAGCATGGCGATGAAGGTCAGGATCGGCAGGGCGATGAGCATGGCGAACACCCGCGGCAGCACCAGCAGTTCGATCGGGCTCAGGCCGAGGGTGCGAATGGCATCGATTTCCTCGTTGGCCTTCATCGAGCCGATCTGTGCGGTGAAGGCGCTGGCTGTGCGGCCGGCCATGAGAATGGCGGTGAGCAGCACGCCGAATTCGCGCAGGAAGGAAAAAGCGACCAGATTCACTGTGTAGATGCTGGCACCAAAGTCGGCGAGGATGGTGGCGCCGAGAAAGGCCACCACGGCGCCGACCAGGAAGGTCAGTAGCGCGACGATGGGTACGGCGTTGAGCCCGCATTGTTCCAGATGGACTGCCAGTGAGGTCAGACGCCAACGTGCTGGGCGTACCAGTATCGCCAGCATGCTGGTCAGGGTCAGCCCCATGAAGCCGAGCAGCGCACGGCCCTGGCACCAAAGGCTTTCGACCACTTCGCCGATATGCCCGAGTACCTCGCGCAGAGCCGAGGGCGTGGGGTGTTCCTGCACCTGCGCAGTGCCTGCCATGGCGTCTGCCACTGCCAGCAACAGGGCGCGGCGCTCGGTGCTCAGGGTGACCTGTTGCGCGAGTTGGCGCAGACGTTCGCTGCCCAGCAGATCCACCAGCAGCGCAGCGCCGGCAGTATCCAGCGCGGCCAGCTCGGCGAGGTCGATGCTTTCCTGGCCATGTAGGCGTTCGCGCAGGGCCAGGACCTGAGGTTCGAGTCGGCTGTAATGGGCCAGCGTCCAGTCGCCACCGATGCGCAGGCCGCTGGCGGCATCCGTGCTGCTGGTCTGGAGCGGGGTCAGGTATGGCGTGGTCATGGCGACAGCTTAGCGCTGACGGGACCCGCCAGGCCAGCCGCGGTGCTCAGACTGTGTCGACGGCACGGTACACAAGCCGTTCGGCCACATTAAAGATCGAATGACGAGCGCATCGACTAAGGTGATGCTCATTGCCCGAATTTCGTGAGCGTGCGCCATGTCCGTGGAATATCTTGATGTCCTGATCATCGGTGCCGGCCTGTCCGGTGTCGGCGCCGCCTGCCATCTGCAGCGCCACTGTGCGGGCAAGCGCTTGGCCATTCTAGAGGGCCGAGAGGCGCTCGGTGGTACATGGGACCTGTTTCGTTATCCGGGTATTCGCTCCGACTCGGACATGTACACCCTCGGCTACAACTTCAAACCCTGGAGCGACCCACAGGCCATTGCCGATGGCCCGTCGATCCGCCGCTACATCGAGGAAACCGCACGTGAACATGGCGTCGAGGGGTTGATTCGATATCGGCACAAGGTGCTCAAAGCGGATTGGTGCAGTGCCAGCGCCACCTGGCAGTTGCTGGTGCAGCGCGGCGACGAGCACGAACCGCTGCGTCTGAGCTGTCAGTTCCTGATGATGTGCACTGGCTACTACCGCTACGAGGCCGGCTACACACCCGATTTCGTTGGCCGCGAGGATTACCGGGGCGCGTTCATTCATCCGCAGTTGTGGCCTGAAGGCTTCGATTACAGCGGCAAGCGCATCCTGGTGATCGGCAGCGGCGCCACCGCTGTGACCCTGGTACCGGCACTGGCCGAGCGCGCGGCGCAGGTCATCATGCTGCAGCGTTCGCCCAGCTACGTGATCAACCTGCCGCAGCGCGATGCGCTGTCCAACGCGCTGCGGCGAGTATTGCCGGAGACCTGGGTGTATCGCCTGGCGCGCGGGCGCAACGTGACCCTGCAACTGGTCTTCTACAAACTGGCCAAGCGCTTTCCGAATCTGGTGCGGCGGGTCCTGCTTGGGCTGGTGCGGCGGCAACTGGGCGAACGGGTCGATCTGCGCCATTTCAGCCCCCGCTACAAGCCCTGGGACCAACGCGTCTGTGCGGTGCCTGACGGTGATCTGTTTCGCGTGCTGCGCCAGGGCAAGGCGCAGGTGGTGACCGACGAGATCGAGCGTTTCACCGCTCAGGGCATCCGCCTGAAAAGCGGCGAGGAGCTGGCTGCTGACGTGATCGTCAGCGCCACCGGTCTGCAGTTGCAGTTGTTCGGTGGCATCGCCGTGAGTGTCGATGGTGCGCCTTTCGAGGCACCGAAGAGCATGGGCTATCGCGGCATCATGCTACGTGACCTACCCAATCTGGCGGTGGTGATGGGCTACACCAATGCCAGCTGGACGCTCAAGGCCGATCTCTCCAGCGAGTACTTCTGTCGCCTGATCCGCCACGTGGACGCCATCGGCATGCGGCAGGTAACCCCGCGTGACACCGACGGTCGGGCGCGGCCGGAACCGTTTCTCGATCTGCAGTCGGGCTATATCGAGCGGGCTTCACACCTGTTGCCGGCGCAGGGTGATCGGGTGCCCTGGAAGCTGCATCAGAACTATCTCTTCGATCTGGCGCAGCTGCGTTACGGCAATCTCGAGGACGATTATCTGGTGTTTTCCGCCCCTCAGGGCGAGCATAAAAGCGTGTTGGCGCAGTCCTGATCCAGTGTTGGCTATAGCGAATGTCCTACAAAAAGTTGCACAATCGCGCCGCTTTCTTTCCTGGCATTGCGCCACTACCATTTTGAGATCTGAGTCACGGATGAACCAGTGGGTGCAACGTCATCCATCACATGAGGAGTCGGCCATGAAGGAACAGCGCCACCTGCCCGCACTGCGGGAGCACATCGAGCAGTTGTTGAGCAAAGGCTGGGTGATCGCCAGTCGCAGCCCCATGACGCTGCGCAATGGCAGCCGCTGCTATCTGGTGTCCCACGGCATGCTGATCAGCGAGTCCGCCACGCGCGCGGCCTGATCACTCTTTCCCGACCGCTGCGTCGTTATCCCGCCTGGCGCAGCGGCGTTTTTGGTTACCGGATATTGCGTCCGCAGCCTGCCGTATTTCCCCTCTTTCCCCCGCCATAGCCGGGCTGCAGGCATTTCACCGGCATGCTTTCTTTCCCCGATACCTGATCGGCAACGGATGTAACGTCTTGGTCTGAGCGTGGTCAGTGCCTATAACCAACCGGTCACTGTCAGAGGAGCCACGTCATGCCCAGTCGTCGTCGATTCCTGCACGGTAGCGCCAGCCTGGCGGCGTTAGCTGCCCTGATGCCCTGGTTGCCGTCATCCGCCCTCGCTTCCGGCACTTTGCTGAGTCGGGCGATTCCCAGTAGTGGTGAACTGCTGCCGGTGATCGGACTGGGTACGTCGCGCACCCATGATGTGGCGATGACCGATGAGGCGCTACAGCCCTTGCGCGAGGTGCTGCAGACGCTGGTCAATGGTGGCGCCAGTCTGGTGGATACCGCGCCCAGCTACGGGCGAGCCGAGGCCGTGTGTGGTGCATTGGCCGCAGAAGACGACATGCGCAAGAAACTGTTCCTGGCCAGTAAGGTGTCCTCCTCCGGGCGCGCGGCAGGTGAGCGGCAGGTCGAGGCCAGCTTCGCCGCGCTCAAGACCGACACCATCGACCTGATGCAAGTGCACAACCTGCAGGACACCCGCACTCAACTGGGTCTGCTGCGCGAGCTGAAAGAACAGGGCCGGGTACGCTACATCGGCGTGACGCACTATCTGGATTCCGCCCATGAGCGCCTGCTCGAGGTACTGCGCCAAGAGCCGGTGGATTTTGTCCAGTTCAACTACTCCATCGGCGAGCGCAACGCCGAGCGCGAGCTGTTGCCCTTCTGCGCCGACAAGGGCATCGCGGTGCTGATCAATCGGCCCTTCCAGCGCGCGGCATTGTTCGACCGAGTAAAGGGAAAGAACCTGCCGGACTGGGCAGCGGTGGAGCTGGACGTCACCTCCTGGGCTCAACTGATGCTCAAGTTCATTCTCGCCAATCCGGCGGTGACAGCGGTGATTCCGGCCACCTCCAATCCGCGTTACATGGCCGACAACATCCTCGCCGGTCAGGGCCGCCTGCCTGACGCGGCGCAGCGCCAGCGCATCATCGAGTTGTTCGCCTGAGATGCAGGCGCTGACCCGGCGCCTGGCACGGGCGATCAATGCCGAAGGTGAGGAGCTGGCGGCCGTTCTGGCTGGCTTCGCCCTGTTCTTCTGCCTGTTCGCCGGCTACTTCATGCTGCGGCCCATCCGCGAGGCGATGGGCATCACCGGCGGGGTGAACAACCTGCAGTGGCTGTTCACCGCTACCTTCGTCGTGAT
The DNA here is from genome assembly GCF_015712105.2 of Pseudomonas chaetocerotis. Taxonomy (NCBI): domain Bacteria; kingdom Pseudomonadati; phylum Pseudomonadota; class Gammaproteobacteria; order Pseudomonadales; family Pseudomonadaceae; genus Pseudomonas; species Pseudomonas chaetocerotis. The sequence goes on along the minus strand of NZ_JACFYX020000001.1, from coordinate 847,806 downwards.
GCTGCTGGCGGTGCCGCTGTTCGCCTGGCTCAATTCGAAAGTTCCGCGCATTCACTTCATCGACTGGGTTTACGGCTTTTTCTGCCTCAATCTGCTGGTCTTCGTGCTGCTGTTTCGCATCGATCACGACAGCGTGTGGCTGGCGCGGGTGTTCTACGTATGGATCTCGGTCTACAACCTGTTCGTCGTCTCGGTGGCCTGGAGCCTGATGGCCGATGTGTTCGACGGCGCCCAGGCGCGGAGGCTGTTCGCCTTCATTGCGGCTGGCGCCAGCGTCGGTGGGTTGTGCGGGCCACTTTTGAGTGCTGTTCTGATCGGCGCCGTTGGCGAGTCCGGGTTGATGCTGATGGCCGCTGTGCTGCTCGGTGCAGCCATGGCGCTCAAGCGTTACCTGATGGGCTGGCGCGAGCGGCAGGGCGCCGGACGAGCTGGGGCGGTACCCAGCGAGAGCCCGCGCAGGCCGGTACCGGGCAATCCGTTCAGCGGGCTGACGCGTATGCTCGGTTCGCGTTACCTGCTGGGTATCGGCGCTTTCGTTCTGCTACTCACTTCGGTGAGCACCTTTCTCTACTTCGAGCAGGCGCGCCTGGTCGCCGAGCTGTTTCCGGATCGCGCCGCGCAGGTGAAGGTGTTCGGTGTGATTGATTTCATCGTGCAGGCCGGTGCGCTGGCGACTCAGGTATTCATCACCGGTCGGGTGGCGCAGAAGCTCGGCGTACGCGTGCTGCTGTCGCTGGTTCCGGCGTTGGTCTGTCTGGGCTTTGTCGGCCTGGCGCTGACCCCTACCTTCACCATGCTGGCGGGGCTGATGATCGTCCGACGCATCGGTGAATATGCCTTCGTCCGACCGGGGCGGGAAATGCTCTTCGCCTCGCTCGATGCCGAGAGCAAGTACAAGGCGAAGAACTTCATCGACACCGTGGTCTATCGCGGCGGCGATGCACTCAGCGGCTGGGCCAAGGCCGGGCTGGACATGCTTGGCCACGGCGCCTGGCTGGTGGCCATGGTCGGTGCGCTCTGCGCCGCGTTATGGGGTGTGCTCGGCTGGTACCTGGGTGGCCGCGCCGATCGCCAAGTCGAGAGGTAGGCTGTGCAGTGCGCACCGACATTGCACCACCCGTAGATTGAAGAATGGCCGGTGCGCACGGCTTGTGGCGGCCCCGCGACACCCTACGGGTTGGCCGCTGCGACGATCTCCTCGATCAACCATTGCAGCGCGGCATCGCGCTGGCGCTGCGCCAGGCTGACCACTTCGAGGTGGAAGGGCCCGAGGGTGAAGGGCAGATCGAACAACTGCAGCGGCAGCAGCGTGGCGAAATGCCGGGCCAGGGCGGTGGGCAGCACCGCCGCCAGCTCGCTGCCGGCGACGATATGCGCGGCCTGCAGGTAGTTCGGCGTGGTGTAGAGGATCTGCCGCGATAGACCCTGTTCCCCCAGCCATTGATCGACCATGCCGCGGGTCTGCCCGCCGTGTACCCAGAGGTGACGCAGGCGCAGGAACGTCTCCAGATCCAGATTGCCCTGGCGCAGCAGAGGGTGCTCGCGGCGAACCGCCAGTTTGAGCGTCTCGCTCATCCAGTGACGGCGGGCGAAACGCGCTGGCATCTCGTCGAAACGGCCCAGCACCAGATCCAGTTCGCCCTTGTCCAGCGCCTCCATTGGCAGGCTGGGGCTGAGGTGGCGAATGTCGATGCCGATGCCCGGTGCCTTCTGGCTCAGACGATCGAGCAGGCGTGGCATGCACACCAGCTCGACGTAGTCGGTAACGGCAATGCGAAAGCGCTGGCGGCTTTCGCCCGGCTCGAAGGCCTCGCCGGCGCTCAGGCTCTGCTCCAGCTGACGCAGCGCGCTGCGGATCGGCGCCTCCAGTGCCAATGCCCGCGGCGTTGGCTGCATGCGCCGGCCGACGCGCACCAACAGCGGGTCGTCGAGCAGTACGCGCAGGCGATTGAGCGCATTACTTACCGCCGGCTGGCTCAGCGCCAGGTGTTCGGCGGCGCGCGAGACGTTCTGCTCGCGTAGCAGGGCGTCCAGTACACGCAGCAGGTTGAGGTCGAAGTTGCTGAAATTCATCTACTGAATACGTCGTATCACAAGACTAAATTTCAAAAATAGTAGCGGCTTGCTTATCGTGACCCAAGCTTTTCTGTTTGTGCACGAGAGGAACAACAATGAATAAAACCGTCTCGCCGCTTCGCTGTGCCGCCGTGATCGGCGCCGGCACCATGGGCCGCGGTATTGTCATCAGCCTGGCCAATGCCGGCCTGCAGGTGCTGTGGTTGGATAACAACCCGCAGATGGTCGAGCAGGGCCTGGCGATGGCTGAGGAAACCTGGGCGCACAATGTCGCCAAGGGCCGTATCGATGCGGCCGAGGCCGCCGCGCGGCGCGCACGTATCGAGGCGGTGGACGGCTACGCGGCGCTGGCCGACGCTGACCTGGTTATCGAGGCGGTGTACGAGAATCTCGAGCTCAAACAAAGCATCTTCCGTGAGCTGGACGTGGTGCTGAAGCCCGGTGCGATTCTCGCCAGCAATACCTCGGCGCTGGATGTCGACGCTATCGCTGCGGTCACCAAGCGGCCAGAATCGGTGCTAGGCCTGCACTTCTTCAGCCCGGCGCACATCATGAAACTGCTGGAGATCGTCCGCGGCGGCAAGACCGCACCAGCCGTGCTGCAGGCCGCTCAGGCGCTGGGCGCGCGCATGGGCAAGGTGGCGGTGGTGGCCGGCAACTGCCACGGCTTTATCGGCAACCGCATGCTGCACACCTACGTGCGCGAGGCGCGCATGCTGCTGCTCGAAGGCGCCTGGCCGCATCAGGTGGACGCGGCGCTGCAGGGCTTCGGCTTCGCCATGGGGCCGTTTCGCATGTACGACGTGGTCGGCATCGACCTCGAATGGCGCGCCCGCGAACTGTCCGGCCGGGGCCAGGATGATCCGGCGGTGCAGGTGGATAACCGTCTGTGCGAGTTGGGTCGCTTTGGCCAGAAGAGCGGCAAGGGTTATTACCGTTACACGCCGGGAAGTCGCCAGGCCGAGCATGATCCGGTCGTCGACGGGCTGGTGCAGATGCAATCGGAACGCCTGGGCTTCACCCGCCGTGAGATCGGCAACGAGGAAATTCTCGAGCGCTGCATGCTGGCACTGGTCAACGAGGGGGCGAAGATTCTCGAGGAGAACATCGCCGCCACTAGCCACGACATCGATCTGGTCTATCTCAACGGTTACGGCTTTCCCGCCGAGCGTGGCGGCCCGATGAGCTGGGCCGACGGCGAGGGTGTCGCTGCGATTCACCAGCGTCTGCTGCAACTGACCGAGCGCTTCGGCGCGCATTGGCAACCGGCGGCGCTGATCGAGCGGCTGGCTGCCGAGAACAAGTATTTCAGCAACGTACAGGAGGGTCGGGTATGAGCTACCAGGCGCCATTGCGCGATATGCGCTTCGTCCTGCACGAACTGTTCGACGCTGCCGGCCACTGCGAGCGTCTGGGTAACGGCCTGGATCGCGAGCTGATCGACGGCGTGCTGGAGGAGGCTGCGGCCTTCGCCGCAGGTGAGGTCGCGCCGCTCAATCGCAACAGCGATGAGGAGGGCTGCCACCTGGAAAATGGCCAGGTCAGCACGCCCAAGGGCTTTGCCGAGGCCTACCGGCAATACGTGGACAACGGCTGGGCGAGCATGACCGGGCCGGTGGATTATGGCGGTCAGGGCTTCCCGCAGCTGGTGGCCTTTGCCTTCCACGAAATGCTGATGGGCGCCTCGCTATCCTTCCGCGTCTACTCCGGGCTGACCGAGGGCGCCGTGCTCGCGCTGCACAAGCACGGCAGCGAAACGCTGAAGCAGCAGTACCTGGGCAAGCTGGTCAGCGGTCAGTGGACCGGCACCATGTGTCTGACCGAGCCGCAGGCCGGTACCGACCTGGCGTTGCTGCGTACCCGCGCCGAGCCGCAGGTCGATGGCAGCTACAAGGTCAGCGGCAGCAAGATCTTCATCAGCGGTGGCGAACAGGATCTGTCGGAAAACATCGTCCACCTGGTGTTGGCGCGCCTGCCGGATGCACCTGCTGGCGTGAAGGGCATTTCATTGCTGCTGGTGCCGAAATTTATCGCTGCCGCCGACGGCACACCGGGTGAACGCAACACGCTGTCGTGTGGCGCTATCGAGCACAAGATGGGCATCAAGGGTGCCTCCACCTGCGTGATGAACTTCGACGGCGCCACCGGCTGGTTGGTAGGCGAGGCCAATCAGGGCCTGGCCTGCATGTTCACCATGATGAACGACGCGCGCTTTCAGGTCGGCTTGCAGGGCTTGGGGATAGGCGAGGTGGCCTTCCAGGGCGCGCTGCGTTATGCCCGTGAGCGCCTGCAGTCACGTGGTCTGGCGGGCGTGCAGGCGCCGGACAAGGCAGCCGATCCGATCATCAATCATCCCGACGTGCGACGCATGCTGTTGACTCAGAAGACCCTGGTCGAGGGCAGCCGCATGCTCGCCGCCTACACCGCGCGCCTGCTCGACCTGGAGCATGGCGCCGAGTCGGCCGAGGCACGCAAGGCGGCCGGCAAGCGCGCGGCGCTGCTGATCCCTATCGTCAAGGCGTTCTTCACCGACATGGGCCAGGAAGTGGCCAGCCATGGTGTGCAGGTCTTTGGCGGGCACGGATTCATCCGCGAGTGGGGCATGGAGCAGTTGATGCGCGACAGCCGCATCACCCAGCTTTACGAAGGTACCAATGGTATCCAGGCGCTGGACTATATCCGCCGTAAATTGCTGGGCGATGGTGGCGCCGAACTGTCTGCGCTGCAGGCCGAGTTCAGTGCGTTGTGCGATGACCAGGCCACGCGCTCGGCGCTGAAGGAAATGGCGACCGTCGTGCAGGCGCGTCTCGGTGAATGGCGTGAGCTGAGCAGTGCCGTGATCGCCGCCTGTCAGCGCGACCCGCAGGAGATCGGTGCCACTTCGGTGGATTTTCTCCAGTACTCGGCTCATGTGCTGCTCGCCGGTTTCTGGCTGCAAGCCGCGGCGCGGGCTCAGGATGCGCTGGAGGCGGGTAGCGGCGAGGCGGCGTTCTACCGGGCCAAGCTGCACAGCGCCGACTTCTATCTGCGCCGTGTGCTGCCGCGCGCCAGTGCACACCGCGAAGCCTTGCTGGGCGGGGCGGATTGTTTGATGGCCATGGACGAGGAGAGCTTCGCGTTCTAGCAAAGGTCATTGGTGCGCGCGGTGCACCCTATGGGTTTCAGCGCGTTACGTAGGGTGCGCCGTGCGCACCGAACCCAACCAGACAACAAGAGGAGCACCCCATGCACCCATTCAGCTTCGCCACCGCCGCGCAGATTATCTGCGAATCCGGCGCCAGCCTGCGTCTGGCCGAACTCTGCCATGAGCGCGGCGCCCGGCGCGTGCTGATCGTCACTGACCCGGGCATAACCCGCCTGGGTCTGCTCGAACCGCTGCTGCCGGGCTTCGCTCGTGCCGGCATGAGTGTGCAGGTGTTCGACCAGGTGCTGGCCGACCCGCCAGAGGTCGTGGTGCTGGCTGCCGTGGCTCAGGCTCGTGAGTTGCAAGCTGAGCTGGTGGTCGGCTTCGGTGGTGGTAGCTCGATGGACGTGGCCAAGCTGGTGGCTCTGCTGGCGCATCCAGACTGCGCCCAGGCGCTGAGCGAGATCTACGGTGTGGGTAACGTGCGCGGTCGGCGCCTGCCGCTGATTCAGGTGCCGACCACGGCCGGCACCGGCTCCGAGGTGACGCCTATCGCCATCGTGACCACCGGCGAGACCACCAAGATGGGTGTGGTCTCGCCCCTGCTGCTGCCGGATCTGGCCCTGCTCGACGCCGATCTGACCCTCGGCCTGCCGGCGGCGGTGACTGCTGCCACCGGGATCGATGCCATGGTGCATGCCATCGAGGCCTATACCAGCGCGCTGAAGAAAAATCCGCTTTCCGACCTGCTGGCACGCGAGGCGCTGCGCCTGCTGGCAGCCAATCTCGACGAGGTGGTGAAAAACGGCAGCAACCGCGAGGCACGCCAGGCCATGTTGCTCGGCGCCTGCCTGGCCGGGCAGGCCTTCGCCAATGCGCCCGTGGCGGCGGTGCATGCCCTGGCCTACCCGCTGGGCGGGCATTTCCATATTCCCCATGGGTTGTCCAATGCCCTGGTGCTGCCGCAGGTGCTGGCATTCAACGCACCGGCAGCGGCGCCGCTGTACGCCGAACTGGCGCCGTTGGTGCTGGGTGAGCGTCTGCGCGCGGGCAGCGCGGCGGCGCAGACCGAACAATTGATCGCAGCGCTGGCCGGCTTCAGCCAGCGCAGCGGCCTGCCGACGCGGCTTCGCGATGCCGGCGTAAGCGAGGCGATGTTGCCGACGCTGGCGGCGGACGCCATGCTGCAGCAGCGCCTGCTGGTGAACAATCCGCGCGAGATGAACGAGCAGCAGGCCCTGGCCATTTATCAGGCAGCCTACTGATATTTATCGCGATTGGTGCGCATGGCGCATCCAACCGGGCCGGCGCCATCCTTTCAGTAGGGGGCGCCGTGCGCACCGAAGCCACTCCAAGGATCATCGATGAGCCAACCCCAACATCTACGTGGCGACTACCGCCACTTCCAGCCGATCACCACGCGCTGGCACGACAATGACCTCTACGGCCACGTCAACAACGTGACCTACTACAGCTACTTCGACAGCGCGGTGAACGCCTACCTGATCGCCGAGGGCGGTCTGGATATCCATGGCGGGGAAGTGGTCGGCTTCGTGGTCAGCTCAAGCTGCGACTACTTCGCCTCCATCGCCTTCCCTGATGCCATCGAAGTGGGGCTGCGCGTCGGCAAGCTGGGCAATAGTTCGGTGCAGTACGAGCTGGCGATCTTCAAGACCGGCGAGGAGCAGGCCTGCGCCGCTGGGCGTTTCGTCCACGTGTTCGTGGATCGTGCGAGCAATCGTCCCGTAGCGATACCTGAGGCCTTGCGTGCGGCGATGGCGGCATTGCTGGCGGATTGAACGCAGTGCACACGGCGCACCTCACGCTGGCTACGGTCACTGGGTGGGGTGCGCCGTGCGCACCTCCTGCCGCGGCCTGCTAGGCTGTGGGCAATTATCCGCCAGAGAGTGCCCATGTCCGATCTTGAACGTGAGCAGGCGCAGCGACGCGCCGCTCGCATCGCCGCCTTCCGCGAGGAGCTGGCCGAGCTGCGCCAGGAGCAAGTGCTGCAGCTGAGCGAGGCACAGGAACAGGCCGTCACCGATCACCATCGCCAGTTGCTGGCTCACTTTCGCCAGGCGCTGGATATCGACGCCGATGCGCGTGCGCGCCAGCTGTCGCTGGGCATGCGCCTGGCCTCGCTGTTCGGTGCGCTGGCGCTGTCGGCCGGGCTGTTTTTCCTGTTCTACCAGTTCTGGGGGCTGTTCGATGCTGCCGCTCAGGTCGCCATTCTCGTCGGCAGCAGCCTCGGCAGTCTGCTGCTGTGCTTCTGGCTGCAGGCCCGCGACACCTCTGGCTATTACGCCAAGCTGGCCGCCGTGCTGGCGTTCGTCTGTTTCGTGCTGAACCTGTCGATGCTTGGGCAGATCTTCAATATCACCCCGTCCGACAAAGCCCTGCTGCCTTGGGGTGCGTTGGCGCTGTTATTGGCTTACCAGTGCCGCCAGCGGCTGCTGCTGGTGGTGGCGTTGCTGTGCTTCGGCCTGTTCGTCGCGGCTCGCCTGGGGGATTGGGCGGGCTGGCACTGGTGGTCGCTGGGCGAACGACCGGAGCTGTTCTTGCCACTGGCTGCGCTGCTGCTGGTGCCGCAATGGCTCGATCAGCGGCGTTATGCGGGGTTCGCCGCCTGCTACCGAGTGGTAGGGTTGCTCTACCTGCTAGGCCCGGTTCTGGTCCTGTCCTATTGGGGCGGCGGCAGCTACCTCGCCTGGCCGACGGGCTGGATCGAGGCGTTCTACCAGACGCTCGGCTTCGTACTGGCTGGGTCGACCGTATGGCTGGGCATTCGCCGCGGCTGGAGTGAGGTGGTCAACACAGGTCTGGTCTTCGCATTGATCATGCTATTCGCCAAGCTGTTCGACTGGTGGTGGCAGTTGCTGCCGCGTTACCTGTTCTTCCTCCTGCTCGGGCTGATCGCTGTGCTGCTGCTGGTGATGCTGCAACGCTGGCGGCGCAGCGCTCCGGGAGGTGTGCAATGAAGCGATCAGCGTGGCTTGCTCTCGGCGTGGTGCTGTTGAGCAATGCCGTTGCCCTGGGCGGCGTCTGGTACAACCGCAGCGGCGAACCCGAGGCGCAACTACTGCTTAGCGAGCGCGAGCTGCAACGTGACTACGGTGGCTGGTTGCGCGGTGAGGGCGACGGCGTGCTGCGCCTGCAACTGAGCTGGCAGCGCCCTGGTGATGGCTGGCAGTTGCCCTGGCTGGACGAGGCCAAGCTGAGCGAGTTGGGATTCTCTGCCACCGACACCCTTAGCCGGCAGCCGGCACGTGACGTCTGGTTGGTGCTGGAGCTGGAGGGGGCGCTTTACCGCAGTCAGGTAGAGCAGGCCCGTCAGGCATTGGCCGCTGCTGAGCACGAGTTGCAGGCCGAGCCCCAGAGTGAGGTGTTGCGGCAAGAGCGTGATGATCGCCAGCGCCGCCTGCAATTCGTCGAGCAGCAAGCCAGCCGTCTGATGCTGGTGGATGCGGGGGTGGATGCGCAGGTGCTGCGTCAGCGCTGGCCGAATAGACAGCACCAGGTATTACTGGCCGGAAGCATCGAGCCTTACCGCCACGGTACCGAGGCCGGTTATGGCGCGACCATTCGCCTGCAGAACGACCGCCTGAGCGTTCCTCATGCTTATCGCGAGCAAGCGCGTGGCTGGGCGCGTGGCCATGAGCAAACAGGGTTCAAGGCACAGGTCGAAGTCGCCTTCGGTCGTCGCCATGAACCCTGGGTGCTCAGCATCCGTCAGTGATGGCGCCAGTGCTTGTGGTGCTTCTTGTGTTTCTTGCCATGGTAGTGGCGGTGATGCTTGCCGCGACGATCGTCGTCGTAGCTGGCATTGCCCATGTAGTTGCCCAGCGCGCCACCGGCGCCGCCGCCGACTGCAGCACCGACCACGCCGCCGGTGTTACCACCGACCTGCTGACCAACGACGTTGCCGCCGGCTGCGCCCAGCGCGCCGCCAATGGCGGCTTCGGTACGGCTGCGACGGTCGGCACCGACCATGCTGCCGGCCGCGCCGCCGAGACCGGCACCGACCGCCGCGCCGGTGTTGCCGCCGACCTGCTGGCCAACCATCGCGCCTACTGCGCCGCCCAGGGCACCACCCAAACCGGCTTCGGTACTGCCGGCAAAGGCGAAGCCGCCGCTGCTCAGGCCAAGGGAAAGAAAGAAGAATTGCAGAGACTTCATGGACACCTCGATCACAGGATTCGCCGGTCAATGGCGAGCGTTACGCCATTGACCGGTGATCTGCGCAGGAGGTTCCTGGCCGCCTGTCAGCTCGCTGCGCTACTACCCAGCAGGTTGCCGCCGCTGGCCGCCTGCAGACGAATGGCGACGAACTTGCTGGTCGGTGTGCTGCTGCCGACGCCGGCGCTTTCCAGCGGCACCAGCGGGTTGGCCTCGGGAAAGTAGGCAGCGGCCTGGCCGGCCGGGATGTCGAAGGCGAGCAGAGTGAAGCCGCTGACGCGACGTTCGATGCCATCGTTCCACAGCGAGCGGATGTCCACCTTCTGCCCGGGCTTGAAGCCCAGGCGGAGGATGTCCGCCTCGTTGGCGAAGAGCACGTCACGCTGGCCGCGCACGCCCCGGTAGCGGTCGTCGAGGCCATAAACCGTGGTGTTGTACTGGTCGTGCGAGCGCAGGGTCTGCAGGATCAGATCCGGCGTTTCACCGCTTTCGCGCACCTGCGATGGCAGCAGGTCGGCAAGCAGGGCATTGGCCTTGAAGTTGGCCTTGCCGGATGCGGTTTTCCACTGCCGCGCGCCCGCCGAGTTGCCGAGGTAGAAACCGCCGGGGTGGGCGACACGCTGGTTGAAGTCGTGGAAGCCGGGAATGGTATCGGCGATCAGTTCGCGGATGCGGTCGTAGTCAGCGATCAGTGCGTCCCAGTCCACCGGGTGGTTGCCCAGTGTGGCCTTGGCGATGCCGGCGACGATGGCCGGCTCCGAGCGCATCTCGCTGCCGGCAAGCGGTTCGAGCTGGCCGTAGGAGGCGTGGATCATGCTGAACGAGTCTTCCACCGTCACCGCCTGCGGGCCGCCGGCCTGGTGGTCGATGTCGGTACGCCCGAGGCACGGCAGGATCAGCGCATCACGACCGACGGTGAGGTGGCTGCGGTTGAGCTTGGTGCTGATCTGCACGGTGAGGTCGCAGCTCTGCAGCGCCTTGTGCGTGCGCGGGCTGTCCGGCGTGGCCTGGGCGAAGTTGCCGCCGAGGCCGATGAATACCTTGGCCTGGCCGTCGATCATGGCGTTGATCGCCTCGACCGTATTGTGGCCGTTCTCGCGTGGCACCTTGAACTGGAAGCGTTTTTCCAGGGCATCAAGCAGCGTGACCGGCGGGCGGTCATTGATGCCCATGGTGCGGTCGCCTTGCACGTTGCTGTGGCCGCGCACCGGGCACAGGCCGGCGCCGGGGCGGCCGAGGTTGCCGCGCAGTAGTTGCAGGTTGACGATTTCCTGGATGGTGGCCACTGAGTGGTGGTGCTGGGTGATGCCCATGGCCCAGCAGATGATCACGCGCTCGGCGCGGCGGTACATGCGGGCGGCCTGTTCGATTTCCTGCAGGCTGAGACCGGACTGAGCCTCCAGCGCCTCCCAACTGCAAGCGTCGAGCAACTGCAGATAAGCCTCGACGCCGTCGGTGTGCTCGGCGATGAACGCATGGTCGAACACGGCCGGTTCGCCATTGGCCTGCGCCTCGCGCTCCCACTGCAGGAGGAACTTGGCGATGCCGCGCAGGGCGGCCATGTCGCCGCCCAGCGCCGGACGGAAGAAAGCCGTATTCAGCGGCTCGGAACCGTTGGTGAGCATCTCCAGCGCGTGTTGCGGATGCTGGAAGCGCTCCAGGCCACGTTCCTTGAGCGGGTTGAAGCAGACCACCTGGGCGCCGCGTTTGACCGCTTCACGCAGCGGCTCGAGCATGCGTGGGTGATTGGTACCAGGGTTCTGACCCAGCACGAAAATGGCGTCGGCATGCTCGAAATCGTTGAAGGTCACGCTGCCCTTGCCGATTCCCACGCTTTGGCCCAGGGCGACACCGCTGGCCTCGTGGCACATGTTCGAGCAGTCGGGGAAGTTGTTGGTGCCATAGGCGCGCACGAACAACTGGTAGAGGAAGGCAGCCTCGTTGCTGGCCCGGCCGGAGGTATAGAACTCGGCATGGTCCGGGTTCGGCAGAGCCTTGAGGTGCCGGGCGATCAGGGCGAAGGCGTCATCCCAACTGGTCTGCACGTAGCGATCGGTACTGGCGTCGTAGCGCATCGGATGCGTCAGGCGACCCTGGTACTCGAGCCAGTAGTCACTCTGCTCACGCAGTTGGCTGACCGTGTAGCGGGCGAAGAAGGACGCATCGACGCGGCGCTTGGTGGCCTCCCAGTTGACCGCCTTGGCACCGTTCTCGCAGAACTTGATGTGACCGTCTTCGGGCGAATCGCCCCAGGCGCAGCCGGGGCAGTCGAAGCCGCCGTTCTGGTTGGTCTTGAGCAGCGCGCGCAGGTTCTTGAACGGTTGTTTGCTGTCCAGCCAGAAACGGGTGACGGCGTTCAGCGCGCCCCAACCGGCAGCAGGGCCGCTGTAGGGCTTGTAACGGGGATTGACGGGTTGCAGGCTCATGGTCGTTCTTCTTCGTCAGGCGCGGGGCTGTAGACCCGCGGCGTGCTGTGATGGGGCAGGTGGATCAGGTTGAGGCGGTGGCGCCGCGCCCAGTCCACGGTCAGGGCGGTGGGCGCGGACAGGCTCACCAGCGTGCCGATACCGGCACGTACCGCCTTGTGCAGCAGCTCCAGGCTGCAGCGACTGGTGACCAGGGCGAAGCCGCCATGGGTGTCGAGGCGCTCGCGGGCGATGGCGCCGATCAGCTTGTCCAGGGCGTTGTGGCGACCGATGTCTTCGCGGCACAGACGAATCTCGCCGCTGGCGTCGATGAACAGGGCGGCATGCAACGCGCCGCTGTGGCGTGCCAGTTGTTGCTTGTCAGCGATGCGTTCGCGCAGGCCAGTCAGGTGTTCGAGCGGCGGCAACGCAGCGCCGGGCAGGGCAGGCAGGGCCGGTAGCGCCTGTTCCAGAGCATCCACACCGCACAGGCCACAGCCACTGGTGCCGGCCATTTGCCGGCGTTGCTGCTTGAGCGCCCAGAAGGCTCTGCTGCTGACCTGCAGGCGTGCTTCGCGACTGTCACCGAGGCCGCGCAACTGGATGTCATAGATGTCGTCGATGGACTTGATCAGGTCGTTACCGAGACTGAAGCCGACGGCAAAGTCTTCCAGATGATGGGGGGAAACCATCATCACGGCCTGGTTCAGGTCGTTGTAGCTGATTGCCAGGGCACATTCTTCCGCCAGTGCGGCGTGCTGCGCACGACCGTCACCGAGTTCGGCGTAGGTGTAGGCACTGGCGATGTGCGACTGGGCGGCTGGCTTGGCCATCGAGGCGCGCTCTGTGACAGATTGACACAGCCAAGCCTAGGCCCATGAGCGGGGAGCGTCTAATCGTTGGCTTTGATGTGTTGATCGAGCAAATCTATCAAGCGTCCGCCAGCCACTCACGTGCCTCTTCGAAGCACGCTTGCGCGAGCGGTGAGGCAGGGGCGCTACGCCGCATGATCAGGCCCTGAGGTGCCAGGGTATGAGCCTCCTCGATGGGTAGAAGGCGCAGGTGACCGTCGGTCGGAGCACCGTCGGCCGGCAACGGCATGACGCTGCAGCACAGACCGGCGCTGACCGCTTGAGTCAGGTGGTGCACGGCGTCGGCTTCCAGGCGCACCTGTGGGCTAAGGCCGCGAGCACGGAAACTGTGATCGATGGACTGGCGAAAGTGCATACCCGTGGAGAGCAGGCCCAGGGGCAGGTTGGCCAACTGCTCCCAGCGCAGGCTGCTGCTGACGAAGTGGAAGTGACGCTGATCGTAGAGCAGACCCATGCGTGCTTCGGCCAACTCCAGGCTGGCGAAGTGCTCGCGGTCGAGTCGGTCGAGATAGGACAGGCCAAGGTCGAGCTGATTACGTACCAGTCCCTCGAGAATCTGATCGCTGCTCAGCGCATGCAGCTGAAAGCGCAGCCCGGGGTGACGCTCGGCGAACAGGCTGATCAGGCGCATCGGGTCGAAACTGGCCAGCGGCACCACGCCCAGGCGCAAGGTGCCGACCAGGTGCCCACGGCAGGCGGCAGCCTCGGCGAGCAGGCCGTCCTGCGCCGCCAGCAGGCTGCGCGCCCAGGCCAGGATACGCTCACCTTCGGCGCTGAAACCCTCGAAACGCTGCCCGCGGCGCACCAGTTCCAGGCCCAGTTCGTCCTCCAGTTGGCGCAGGCGCATGGACAGCGTCGGCTGGGTCACGTGGCAGCGTGCGGCGGCCTGACCGAAGTGGCGGGTCTCGTCGAGGGCGACGAGAAATTTCAGCTGCTTTATGTCCATGATTATGATTGCCCATTTTTTAGGCTAGGTTTGGCTTTTCGGTATTTTCGCGAGCTAATAATAGTGTCTTATGCTGATTTGGTAACGTGCTTAGCGCGTAGTTCAAATTTGTCATTAGTTGTTTTGTGAATGCATCCCAGTTTTTATATACGCGCATGCTGCATTTTTTGAAATTTAAGTCTGGGTCTGAAGCTTTAAGTCTTTCATTGAGTGCCCACATTTTTTGATTTATTAGTTGTGCGGTCGTGTATCTGTTGGGGATCTTATATGGATCTAGAAAGCCTTCTCTTGCATTCTTTGGTAATGTAATTTGGCTAGATTGCCAATGATTATTTTCTGTTGTGTTGCGGGGGGTGATTCTTGCGGACTTTATATCATTAATCCAGGTTTCGAGATCGTTGTTTAATTCGTTGAAGAGTTTTTCTGATATTGCAGTTAGATCTAGATCGGAGTCGTCCCCAAACTTTTTTCCAAAGTTAGGGTGGGCTGTTGGAGAAAATCCTAGCTTTGCACTGCCTATGACGACGATTTCGGATGGGTTTATTTTGATTTCTCTGGCAACCCACGCTCTCATTGTTTCATATATTAAAGGTTTGTGTTTGAAAGAGAAGGGTATGTTCTCAAGGAATCTCGATCTTACTAACGACTTCAACTCATCTGAGTTGAGCTTTTCTGCAAGTTCAATGAAGTCGTAAGGTGTTAAATAGCTAAAGAAGTGATCGCTGCTTATTGCAGTTGTATTAAATGGCTGCATTATTAATCCCCAGGTCTTCCTTGGTTGAGTGGTTTTTTTGTAAGTCCATGATGTATCGCGCCCGTAACAGGATTTTTTGCTTTCGCGATTTTTGCGGTTTTTGAGGTTCTGGGTAGCGTAATCTTGCAATTAGTTTTGCTGCTTGTAACTGCGTTAGAGAGGAGTTGTTTAATTTTAGTCTTGAGTAGGCTTGTTGTATGTTGTTCATGCCCCAGCCGTAATAGGCTGTCGAAATATAGCAATATGCAATTTCTTGTTTTTTGAATGTGGCGCTGAGCGCGCATGAAATAATTATTTCCTTTATTTTTCTGGTTGCTGTCCTTTCGTATTTTCCTGTTATGGTTCTGGTCAGTTGTTGTTCTATCGTGCTTGCCCCTTCTGTTCTGTTGTGGAGTATTTTGTTTCGAATGGCTCTCACGATTGCTATTGGGTCGTAACCTGCATGTTTGAGGTATCGTCTATCTTCGCCTGCTATTAAAGCAGAAAGCAGTAGTTCATTTTGGGCCATAAGGTAGTTTTTGCTATGTATTATTTCTGTTATGGCTTTCTTTGTGGAGTATATTTCATCCCTTAGAAATATTTTTCCTATTAATGAAATTAGTGTGCGCATTATCTGGCCGTTATATCTTTTGCTAGCTTGGCGTAACTATCCACCGCGGCGAATTCCTCGGTGTCTTTCGGTCCGGCCTGGCTGTCTGGCTGGCGCACGGCAAGCAAATGGGCGACACCGAACTGGCCGGCGCTGCGCAGGATCGGCAGGCTGTCGTCGATGAACAGGCTGCGCGCGGGGTCGAAGTCGACGTCCTGGCGCAGGGCGAACCAGAACTGTTGGTCCTCCTTGGGGAAGCCGTAGTCATGGGAGCTGATCAGGCGCTCGAACCAGGGCGCCAGCTCGACGCGCTCCATCTTCAGCGACAGTGAATCGCGGTGCGCGTTAGTGATCAGCACCACGCGCTTGCCGGCTTCGCGCAGGGCGCGCAGAAAGTGTTCGGCATCGGGGCGCAGGGCGATCAGATGAGCGATCTCGCGTTTGAGCTCGCGAATCGACAACTTCAGCTCGCGGCTCCAGAAATCGGTGCAGTACCAGTTCAGCGTACCGGCATGCTGGCGAAACAGTGGCAGCAGTTCGGCCTGGGCCAACGCCAGGCTGACGCCATGGTGCTCGGCGTAGCGCTGCGGCAGGTGGGTGAGCCAGAAGTGGTTGTCGAAATGCAGATCGAGCAGGGTGCCGTCCATATCCAGCAGGACGGTGTCGATCTGATGCCAGTGCAGTGCGTGCATACGCGCGTCTCAGTTGAGGCGATGGTTTAGCCTTGATGCAATCTCGGTCAGGGATAATGTGAAAAGCCGCTGTATGATAACCCGCTCGGTCCCGCCAAGGAGTTGCCTCATGCGCCAAAAACCCACGGTCCTCGCCCGCGAAATCGTCGCCAGCAGCCGTCTGTTTCGTGTCGAGGAAGTGCAGTTGCGCTTCTCCAACGGCACGGAGCGCACCTATGAGCGACTGGTTGGCAGCGGCTCCGGTTATGGCGCGGTGATGGTGGTCGCGATGCTCGACGCCGAGCACGCGGTGCTGATCGAGGAGTATTGCGGCGGCACCGACGACTATCAGCTGTCGTTGCCCAAGGGGCTGATCGAGCCAGGTGAAGACGTGCTGGTGGCGGCCAATCGCGAGCTCAAGGAGGAAGCCGGTTTTGGCGCGCACGAACTGGAGTACATCACCGAGCTGAGCCTGTCGCCCGGTTACATGAGCCAGAAGATCCAGGTGGTGCTCGCGCGCAATCTGTACGAGGAACGCCTGCCGGGTGATGAACCCGAGCCGATGCGGGTCGACCGCATCAGCCTGCGCGAGTTGTCTAGCCTGGTGCAGCACGAGCAGTTCAGCGAAGGGCGTGCGCTTGCGGCGCTCTACCTGGTGCGTGATCTGCTGACTCAGCGCGGGGAGTTCCGTCCGTGAGTCATCCTTTTATTCCTCAAGTGATCGAGCTGGTACGCGCGGCTGGCGCAGCGACCCTGCCTTACTGGCGCAGCGGTGTGGCGGTGACGGAGAAGGCCGATGCCTCGCCGGTGACCGCTGCCGACCTGGCCGCGCACCATATCCTGCTCGATGGCCTGCAGGCGCTGGCGCCGGAGGTGCCGGTGCTGTCGGAAGAGGCCGCCGATATCCCGCTGGCCGAGCGCGCTGCCTGGACGCGTTGGTGGCTGGTCGATCCGCTTGATGGCACCAAGGAGTTCATCGCCGGTTCCGATGAGTTCACCGTCAACGTCGCCCTGATCGAGCGTGGCCGTGTGGTCTTTGGCGTGGTTGGCATTCCCGCCAGCGGGCGCTGCTATTACGGCGGCGCGGGCATCGGGGCCTGGCGCAGCGAGGTGCCGGGCGAGGAGCAGTCGATCAGCGTGCGGCTTGCGCCCGTGCAGGGCTTCACCCTGGTGGCCAGCAAGCGTCATTCAAGCCCGGCGCAGGAAACCTTGCTGGCGGGGTTGGTTGCCCGTTTTGGTGAGCCGGCGTTGGCCAATATCGGCAGTTCGCTGAAGTTCTGCCTGCTGGCTGAAGGCAATGCCGACTGCTATCCGCGTCTGGCGCCCACCTCGCAGTGGGATACCGCCGCCGCGCAGGGCGTGCTGGAAGGCGCCGGTGGCGAGGTGCTGAATCTGAGCGGAGAAGTGCTCACCTACGAGGCGCGCGAATCCTTCCTCAACCCATCGTTTTTGGCCTTGCCGGCCGCTGCACCGTGGCGTGGCGAGCTGATCGAGCTGGCGCGGGCGCTTCAATCGTAGGGCGGATGAAACCCGCCGCGACATTGGCGGGTTGCACCCGCCCTGCAAGGCAACAGGCTCAATCGAGCATATCGCTGTAGCGCTCGTCCTTCTTGAACACCAGCGGCTGGTCGAAGCCCGGCACCTTCACTTCTTCGGTGGTGATGGAGATCGCCTGGTCGTCGATCATGTCGTTGCCGAAGTTGTAGATGATGTCCAGCTTGCCCTGCAGCGCCTGGCTGTCGTAGGCGGCAGCGGCGGCACGGGTGCCTTCACGGCGTGCCAGGTAGGCGTCGAAAGCGGCCTGGCCATGACGCTTGCGCAGCATGCGTTCGGTGACGTGCGGGGCCAGCACCAGGGCGCTGGCGTTGTTGCCGCCGAAACCCTTGGAGTTGATGAAGGCCACGTCCAGCGCCTGCTCACCCACCTTACGGTCTTCGGTGGACAGGCTCAGGTGATCCTGGTGTACGTCGCCGGCGACTGCGTCGATGGTCTTGATGCCTGGCACGATGCCGTACTTGAAGGCGCCGAGGGCAGCGATCACCTGGTCGCCGCTGGCGGTGGCCAGGGAGTGGCCAACGAAGGCCTTCACCGCCGTGATCGGCCATTGTTCGATGCCGAAGGCCGCCGCGACTCGGTCGAGAATCTCCGACTCGGTGACGCGGTTGGCCGGCGTGCTGGAACCGTGGGCATGGACGAAGCTGCGGCTGCGCACGGCGTCCAGGCCGAGCAGTTGCACGGCGCTGGCCACGGCCTTGGCCACGGTCAGGTAGTTGCCCGGGCCGGGGGCGGAAATGGACTTCTTGAAACCATCGGCGTTGATGAACACGTCTGGCACGGCGCCGTGGATGTCGGCGCCCAGTTCCAGTGCCAGCTCGTCGTCCATCAGCACCACGAACTGGCAGGCTTCGGCCAGGGTGAAACCGCAGTTGTCGCCGAACGGGCGGCTGGCGCGGCGGAAATCCACGTCGCTCTTGCCCTCGATCTGGCGCAGGCCTTCTTCGGTGGCCAGGGCGCCCATGGCGCCGTAACCCTCGATGCACTCCTGGTTGATCGGCGCTTCGCTGCTGCCGACGATCACCACACGTGCCTTGCCCGAGGTGATCTGCTCGATGCCCTTCTGCAGGTTGTAGAGGAAGGTGGCGCAGGCGCCGGTGATGCTGCCGGTGGTGCCGACGCTGCCAAGCACGTAGGCGTTGATGAAATCGGCCGGCATGGTGTTCAGGCCCAGAGCCAGTTGCTTGGCGGTGACGCGGCCGCCCTTCAGGCGCGACTGCATCATGCCACCGAAGCCGTTCTCGTCGAGCTGGCTCATGATGCAGCTGGCGAACACGGCGATCTCGTCTGGTGCGACATGTTGAACGATGCGCTGCCAGTCGATGCCCACCGAACGCAGGGCGTCGGTGACACCGACCACGGTCATGGTCAGGCCGCGCGGGTGGAATCGTGCGTTGTACAGCTCACTCGGCTCGAAGCCGGTGGGCAGCTGACCGGCGGATTTCACCGCCAGCGGGCGGTAGCTGTCGACCTTGAATTCGCAGCTATTGTGCAGGGTGACGCGTACTTCATTGCCTTCGAGTTCTTCTAGCGACCAGTTGGCCGGCAGCGGCTCGGGCAGTTGTTTGCGCTGGGTGATGAAGCTCAGGTTGGCGCCATCGGCGGGGGCGACGCTGATGTTCTTCTGCCAGTGGGCAGCGTCCGGGTCCAGGTGTTGCTTCTCGATACGCCGCACCAGGGTGCCAGCCAGGATTTCCTTGGCGTAGCGGCTTTCGATGTCGGCGAGGCTCAGTGCCTGGCCGTCCTGATCCTGGTACTGGCCATCGACCACACGCACCAGCTTCATCATCTGCGCCAGCCCGGCCAGGGTTTCCTGGCGAGCCTGGGGGGCCAGCGACTCTTGCACGGTGCGACGGAAGCCATGGTGGAAGGAGCTGCGCCCGGCTGCGTTGTAACCCCCAAAACCCACGATCACAGGTAAGCGCGACATAAATCAAAAGCTCCTGAACAAGGCCAGCGCGACGCCAGGCCGGCGCCTCAGGGCGCGAGCGGGGTCATAGGGCGGTGGCGTTTGGAAAATTTCGGCTGCCTAACCTGACGTGGATCATGACCGTCGAGTCACTCATTCGTCCAATGTCGTGGCGAGAGTGAGGTGTGCCGCGGATGGGCGGGGCGTTAGCGGGGCAATGGACTGGGGTAGGGTGCGTCATGCGCACCGCTGTTTTCTGAAGGCTGGTGCGCATGGCCTAGGCGGCCCCGCGACACCCTGCTGGCAAGCCCGCCGGCTGGCGGGCTTGTGTCGGCTCAGCCCTGGTAGCTGATATGGCCGTCGACCAGCGTGTAGCGCACCGCACCGGGCAGACAATGGCCGAGGAAGGGACAGTTGCTGCCCTTGGAGTACCACTGCTCACCGGCGACGGTCGAGGCCCCTGCATCGAACAGCACGATATCGGCAGCGCCGCCGACGCGCAGCGAGCCAGCCGGCAGGCGCAGTGCGGCGGCCGGGCCATTGGTCAGGCGCGCCAGCAGCGTCGGCAGATCGAGCAGGCCGTCATGCACCAGGCTAAGGGCCAGCGGCAACAGCAACTGCACGCTGCTGATGCCCGGCTCGGTCGCGGCGAAAGGCGCCAGCTTGGCATCGCGCTCGTGTGGCTGGTGGTGGCTGGCGATGGCGCTGATGACTCCGGCTTTCACCGCTTCGCGCAGGCCATCACGGTCGGCCTGCGAGCGCAGTGGCGGTTGCACGTGATAGAGGCTGGAGAAGTCGATCAACGCCTCGTCGGTCAGGATCAGCTGGTATAGCGCCACATCGGCAGTCACCGGCAGGCCACGGGCCTGGGCGGCGGCGATCAGCTCGGCGCCACGGGCGCTGGTGATCTGGCTGAAGTGCGCGCGTACGCCGCTCTGTTCAACCAGCAGCAGGTCGCGGGCCAGGGCCACGGTTTCGGCGGTTTCCGGGATGCCGGCCAGGCCAAGGAAGCTGGCTGTCGGACCTTCGTGGGCCAGGCCGCCTTCGGCCAGATCGGCGTCCTGCGAGTGGAAGATTACCTGCAGGTCGAAGGTGGCTGCATATTCCAGAGCGCGGCGCAGGGTGCGGCTGCTGCGGAAGTTGTCCAGGCCGTTGCCGAAGGCCACGCAACCGGCGTCGCGCAGGGCGACCAGTTCGGCGAGCTGCTCGCCCGCCAGGCCTTTGCTCAGTGCGCCAATGGGGAAGACCTTGGTGTGCCCGGCTTCACGCGCGCGGTCGAGGATGAGCTCGGCCACGGCCGAGGTATCCAGTACCGGTTTGGTGAAGGGCGGGCAGCACAGGCTGGTGACACCGCCGGCCGCTGCGGCCAGGGTTTCCGTGGCGATGCTGCCCTTGCGGCTATAGCCGGGCTCGCGCAGGGCTACCGACAGGTCGACCAGGCCGGGCGCAGCGATCAGGCCCTGGGCGTCGAGGCGCTTGTCGCTGACGAAGCCAGTGGGCGCCTGGCCAGTGGCGACCAGTTTGCCCCCATCTATATAGAGGTCGGTGACCTGATCCAGGCCGCTGGCCGGGTCGATCACGCGAGCGCCGAGGATTGCAGTACGCATCAGTTGGCCTCCTCGGCGTTGAGTTGACGTTGGGCATTCTGCCCGCTCATGGCCATCGACAGCACCGCCATGCGGATGGCGATGCCGTAGGTGACCTGGTT
Organism: Pseudomonas chaetocerotis; assembly: GCF_015712105.2. Classification (NCBI taxonomy): domain Bacteria; kingdom Pseudomonadati; phylum Pseudomonadota; class Gammaproteobacteria; order Pseudomonadales; family Pseudomonadaceae; genus Pseudomonas; species Pseudomonas chaetocerotis. The sequence goes on along the minus strand of NZ_JACFYX020000001.1, from coordinate 827,022 downwards.
GAGGATCACCGACTGCGGGCCGTCGGCCACCGCCGACTCGATCTCCACGCCGCGGTTGATCGGGCCCGGGTGCATCACCAGGGCATCGGGCTTGGCCAGCTTGAGACGTTGCTCTGTCAGCCCGAACAGGCGGTAGAACTCGCCCTCGCTGGGCAGCAGGCCGCCCTGCATGCGCTCGCGCTGCAGGCGCAGCATGATCACGACGTCGACGTCCTTGAGGCCCTCGTTGGCATCGCTGAACACGCGCACGCCATAGCTTTCCTCTAGGCCGATGGGCAGCAGGGTCTTCGGCGCAATGACGCGAATGTCAGGGCAGCCCAGGGTCTTCAGCGCCAACATGTTCGAGCGCGCCACCCGTGAGTGCAGGATGTCGCCGACGATGGCCACCGAGAGACTCTCGAAGTCGCCCTTGTGTCGGCGAATGGTGAGCATGTCGAGCATGCCCTGGGTCGGGTGCGCGTGACGGCCGTCGCCGCCGTTGATGATCGCCAGGTTAGGGCACACGTGCTCGGCAATGAAGTGCGCGGCGCCGGAGTCGGCATGGCGCACGACGAAGATGTCGGCGGCCATGGCTTCGAGGTTGCGCAGGGTGTCGAACAGCGTCTCGCCCTTGCTGGTGGAGCTGGTCGAGACGTTGAGGCTGATGACGTCGGCTGACAGGCGCTGGGCGGCCAGCTCGAAGGTGGTGCGGGTGCGCGTGGAGTTCTCGAAGAACACATTGCACACGGTCTTGCCGCGCAGCAGCGGGACTTTCTTCACCGCGCGTGCGCCGACTTCGAGGAAGGAGTCGGCGGTGTCGAGAATTTCGGTCAACAGCTCGCGGGGCAGGCCGTCGAGTGAGAGGAAGTGGCGCAGCTGACCTTGGTCGTTCAGTTGCAGCGGGCGCTTGGCGGCGAGTGGCGTCATCGCGGAGAGTCTCAGTTGGCGAGCGTCTGGAGTTCGAGGGTCAGCGGTGTGGGGCCAGACAATTTTACCCGCTCGTTGGCTGCCAGCGACAGGGTGGCACCGACCACGTCAGGGCGGATCGGCAGCTCATGGGCGCCCAGGTCGAGCAGGCTGACCAGGGTCACGCTGGCCGGGCGGCCGTAATCGAACAGTTCGTTCAGTGCGGCGCGAATGGTGCGCCCGCTCATCAGCACATCGTCGATCAGCACCAGGTGCTGGCTTTCGATCTCGAACGGCAGTTCGGAGGGTTGCACTTGAGGATGCAGGCCGTTCTGGGTGAAGTCGTCGCGGTAGAAGGACACGTCGAGAATGCCCAGTGCGTCATCGCGCCCCAGTGCTTGCAGCAGGGCTTGAGCGACCCAGACGCCGCCGGTGCGGATGCCGATGAAGCGCGGCTCGCTGATCTGGCGCTGATTCAGGTGTTGAGTCAGGGCGCTGGCCATGGCCGGCAGCAGATCGTTGGGGTTCGGTAGCATGGCAAAACTCCTTGATGCGGGCCGAGTCGCTCAGCCCGGACAGTTTTCCTCTAGCCAGCCCTGTAGTAGCAGGGCTGCGGCAATGGCGTCGACCGGGCGCTCGCGATAACCGCCGCTCTGGCCTTCGCGCAGGCGTTGGCCCTTGGCTTCGAAGGTGGTCAGGCGTTCATCGTGGGTATAGGCCGGCAGGTTGAAACGGCCATTGAGGCGGCGGGCAAATTTCTCGGCGCGGGCGCTCATCTCGCTTGGCGTGCCGTCCATGTTCAGCGGCAAGCCAACGACTAGTGCGTCTGGTTGCCACTCCTTGAGCAGCGCCTCGACACGGCTCCAGTCCGGCACGCCGTTCTGCGCCTTGAGCACGCACAGTTCGCGCGCCTGGCCGGTGATCACCTGGCCGACGGCGACGCCGATCTGCTTGGTGCCATAGTCGAAGCCCAGCAGCAGGCGCAGTGGCTTGTCGCTCATCAGGCGTGCCCGACCTGCGAGGTCAGCAGGCTGAGGTTGATCCCCAGGCGTGCGGCTGCGGCATTCAGGCGTTGATCGAATGGCAGGTCGAACAGAATGCTGCTGTCGGCGGGGCAGGTCAGCCAGGCGTTGTCGGCCAGTTCAGCCTCCAGTTGCCCGGCATCCCAGCCGGCGTAGCCGAGGGTGATCAGGTAGCGATCAGGGCCGCTGCCGTCGGCGATGGCGAACAATACGTCCTGCGAAGTGGAGAGGCCCAGTTCGCCCAACTCCAGGGTTGCCTGGTACTGCGGGCCGGCGGGGTGCAGGACGAAGCCGCGATCAGTCTGCACTGGGCCGCCCGCGAAGATCGGCAGGCTGTGGCACAGTGCAGCAGGCTCTTCGTCAGGACGCAGCTGTTCGAGCACATCCGCAAGGTTCAGGCCGTTCGGCTTGTTGATCACCAGGCCCATTGCGCCCTGCTCGTTGTGTTCGACCAGGTAGGTGACGGTCTGTGCAAAGTGCGGATCGGCCATGTGCGGCATGGCAATCAGGAAGTGGTGCTTGAGCGAGGTGGGGGCTGATTTCTTCATGACACCTAGTTTGGAGCCACAAGCTTCAGGCTACAAGCCGCAAGACGTGGGTGGATGACTGCTGGTGGTGCGTCATCCCTTAGGGTGCGCCGTGCGCACTGCCCAATCCGTAGCCCGGCTGAAATCCGGGAGCGGTGGTGAAACTCCCGGATTTCAGCCGGGCTACGGTAAAAAGCGACGTTGCCGGGTTAGTTGCTCGATAGTCGGTCACCGCGCTCGAAGCGCCAGGTGCGGATGATTTCAAGGCGGTCGATGTCGGTCAGGTCGCCGGTGAAGGGCGCATAGGGCGCTGCCAGGCGCACGATGCGTTGTGCGGCCTGGTCGAGCACGGCATGGCCGGAAGATTCCAGCACCTGTACCTCATACAGCGAGCCATCACGGTTGATCGATACCAGGAGGCGCAGGCTGCCGTATATACGTTGACGACGGGCATCGTCGGGGTAATTGAGGTTGCCGATGCGTTCGACCTTCTTGCGCCATTCGTCCTTGTACCAGGCACCCTTGTCGCGCATGGTCGAGGCGGCATTGAGTCGGTGGATCTTCGGACGCTTGGCGTACTGCTGAACTTCCTGGGCCAGTTCGGCTTCCAGGCTGGCGATCTCGGCTGACAGCTGAGCAGAGTCGAACACGGGGGCAGGCCGGGTCTGCGGAACCGGTTTGGTCTCTTCGCGTTTGACCGGGGTTTTCTGCTGCTGCGGCGCGCGCGTGGCAACCGCGGCCTTGGGCGCTTCCTGCCTGGTGGCGGGCTGTTGCGGGGTGGCGGGTGGTGTGACCTTGCGCACCTCGCTGTCCTGGAAGGGTGCCTGCTCGGTAGTTTTGGGTGCTGCGGCGTGTTCCAGCGTGCCGCTGCCCTGCTGGTTGTCCTGCGCCAGGAAGTCCGCTTCCTTGGGCTTCTCTTCACTCTTGAAGGTGGACAGCGTGATTTCCAGCGTCTTGCTGATTTCCGGCGGCGACTCCAGGGTGAAGCCGACGCCGAGGATCAGCGCCGCGTGCAGCGCTGCCGCGAGAAACAGGGTGAATCCCAGGCGGTCCGCCGGTCGGGCGTTGGCGGAGGAGGTGGTCGGTGGGGAGGCGGCTGCGTTCATCGCGTATCGGGTCTGCTTTCGAATGTCGCGCAGTCTGCCGGGTAGCAGTAGGCGCCTGCAAGTTGCGGGCGCCAGGCTGCCACCTGCGTCAAGCTTTTAAGCCGCGTTTGCGTGCAATGCAGTCCATAAGCTGTTCTCCGATGCGGGTGTCGAACGCGGCATCTATCTCACGGATACAGGTCGGGCTGGTGACATTGATTTCCGTCAGATGATCACCAATCACATCGAGCCCGACGAAGATCAGTCCCTTTTCGCGTAGCGTAGGGCCGACTGCCGTAGCAATTTCGCGATCACGTTCGGTCAGCGGTCGCGCCTCGCCACGACCTCCTGCAGCCAGGTTTCCGCGGGTCTCTCCGGCCGCCGGAATGCGCGCCAGGCAGTAGGCTACCGGTTCCCCGTCGATCATCAGGATGCGTTTGTCGCCGTCCTTGATCGCCGGCAGGTAGGCCTGCGCCATGATCTGCTGGTGGCCGTGCAGGGTCAGGGTTTCCAGAATCACCGAGAGATTCGGGTCGCCTTCGCGGTGGCGAAATATCTGCGATCCGCCCATGCCATCAAGGGGTTTGAGAATGATGTCACGGTGCTCATGGGCAAACTGGCGCACAATGTCGGGACGCCGGCTTACCAGAGTCGCTGGTGTGTATTGGGGAAACTGGGTGGCGAAGAACTTTTCATTGCAGTCGCGCAGACTCTGCGGCCGATTGACTACCAGTACGCCGTCGCGCTCCGCCTGCTCGAGCAGGTAGGTGGAGTAGACGAATTCGTTATCGAAGGGCGGGTCCTTGCGCATCAGGATCACGTCCAGCTCGGCGAGCGGCGTGTCCTGTTCCGCACCAAGGGTGAACCAGCGCTGTGGATCGTTGAACACTTCCAGAGAACGCAGGCGGGCACGGGCCTGGCCGCGAACCTGATAGAGATCCTGCTGCTCCATGTAGAACAGCGACCAGCCGCGTGCTTGAGCGGCCAGCAACATGGCCAGCGAGCTGTCCTTCTTGAAGGAGATGCTGGCAATAGGATCCATGACGATCCCGAGACGAAGGCTCATGGGGGGTAAACTCCGTGAGATAAGGGCGAAGGCCGGGTTGGCCGCGCCGAACGATGGCTGTCAGGGTGGCGCCGGCCGGGCTGCGTGGTCAAGGGCGGAGCTGCCCGGCAGGCTTATAGATTGCATCTGGAGAGTGTGCTAAAAAGGCCCGACGATTGGGTCAAGCCCCATCGAAGACTGGGCCTCAGGCATACTGATAACACGAATATAACGACTCACCGAGGCGATGGTAGGGCGAACATGGAACAGCATACCGAGGGTTTGAAAGTGATGGTGATCGACGATTCGAAAACGATTCGTCGCACCGCTGAAACTCTGCTGAAAAAAGTGGGTTGTGATGTCATCACTGCGGTCGATGGCTTCGATGCCCTGGCCAAGATTGCCGACACGCATCCCAGCATTATCTTTGTCGACATCATGATGCCGCGTCTCGATGGGTATCAGACCTGTGCCCTGATCAAGAACAACAGTGCTTTCAAGTCCACGCCAGTGATCATGCTGTCCTCCAAGGACGGTCTGTTCGACAAGGCCAAGGGGCGTATCGTCGGTTCCGATCAGTACCTGACCAAGCCTTTCAGCAAGGAAGAGTTGCTCGGTGCCATCAAGGCGCACGTGCCCGACTTCACCCCAGTGGAACAAGCCTCCTGACGTTCCGGCCTGACCGCCGCACGCCACTTCTGTATTGGGAAACACCATGGCTCGAATTCTGATTGTTGATGACTCCCCGACCGAGATGTACAAGTTGACCGCCATGCTGGAAAAACATGGGCATCAGGTACTGAAGGCGGAAAACGGCGCCGATGGCGTGGCTCTGGCTCGCCAGGAAAAACCCGACGCGGTGCTGATGGATATCGTCATGCCAGGCCTCAATGGCTTTCAGGCGACCCGTCAACTGACCAAGGACGCCGAGACCAGCCATATTCCGGTGATCATCGTCACCACCAAGGATCAGGAAACCGACAAGGTCTGGGGCAAGCGCCAGGGCGCCAAGGATTACCTGACCAAGCCGATCGACGAAGAAACCTTGCTGAAGACTCTCAATGCGGTACTGGCCGGCTGATGCCGTGCTGTCCGCTTACTAGATAAAAAGAAGGCCAAGGCTGGCATGTCCGTGCAGACTCCTTTCCAGATTCTCCTTGAGATTGATCAGCGTTGCCGGGTCTTGGCGGCTGGCCTGCCGTCGCAACAGGCGGCGGTACAGAGTTGGAGCGGTATCGGCTTTCGCATGGGCGAGCGATTCTTCGTCGCGCCGATGGGGGAAGTGGGAGAGGTGCTGCACGAGCCGCGCTACACCCTGCTGCCGGGTGTGAAGGGTTGGGTCAAAGGGGTGGCCAACGTGCGTGGCCGCCTGCTGCCGATCATGGACCTGTGCGGGTTCTTCGGTAATGAACTGTCGCCGCTGCGCAAGCTGCGGCGAGTGCTGGTGGTCGACCACCAGGAAATCTTCGCCGGCCTTACGGTCGACGAGGTTTTCGGTATGCAACATTTTCCGGTGGATGCATTTTCAGAACAACTGCCGCCTCTCGAGGCGAGCATTGCGCCGTTTATCCACGGAGTCTTTCAACGAGAACAACCCTGGTTGGTGTTCAGCCCTCATGCGCTGGCTGCCGATCAGGGCTTTCTCGACGTCGCGTATTAGCAAGCCGTTCAAATGTACAGGCAACGACTGCATGGATGCAGAGGATAGGGCAAAGCAGGAAGTCCGAGTCGAGGCAGGCAAGGCAGGGTGAAAGCGACCTCGAAAAGCGTAATTTACGGCTGTAAATGAGCATTTCGAGGTCGCTTTGGACGCAGTTTTGCCAATGCAGGTGGTTTCCAAAGAACCTGCAGATTTTCGGTTGGGTCGGTTCTTCCGACCCTTTGGCGTTACATGGGAACCGTAGTGCGGTCGGTCCAGGCGGGGGCCAGAAAATGAAAAAATTCAATGCAGGTAATTTGTTGGTCGGGGCACGCAGCAGCACGCTGATCGCGTCACTGTTCGTCGTGCTCATCGTTTCCATCGTGCTGTTGTTCGCGAACTTCGCCTACATCAACACTCAATCCAACTACGATACCGAGTACATCAGTCACTCCGGTGAACTGCGCGTACTGTCCCAGCGTATCGCCAAGAACGCCACGGAAGCGGCGGCAGGTACTGCCGAAGCCTTCGGCCTGTTGCGTGATGCGCGCAACGACTTCCAGCAGCGCTGGGGCTACCTGACCGATGGCGATGCCAGCAGCGGTTTGCCGCCGGCACCCGAGTCGGTACAGGCACAGATGGCTGCGGTCCAGCAGGACTGGGACAGCCTGCGGCAAAACACCGACTCCATTCTCGCCAGTGAGCAGACGGTACTGTCGCTGCACCAGGTAGCCGCCACCCTGGCGGAAACCATCCCGCAGCTGCAGGTCGAGTACGAGGAAGTGGTCGACATCCTGCTGGAAAGCGGTGCACCGGCTGCCCAGGTTTCTGTGGCCCAGCGTCAATCGTTGCTGGCCGAACGTATCCTCGGTTCGGTGAACAAGGTGCTGGCGGGTGACGAAGACTCGGTGCAGGCCGCCGACATGTTCGGTCGTGACGCCAGCCTGTTTGGTCGTGTACTGGCGGCGATGCTCGAGGGCAACGCAGCGATGGAAATCAGCCAGGTAACCGACGAGGAAGCCCTCGAGCGTCTGGCCGAGATTTCCGAACTGTTCGAATTCGTATCCGGCTCGGTGGACGAGATTCTCGAGACCTCGCCGGAACTGTTCCAGGTGCGTGAGTCGGCGAACTCCATCTTCACCGTGTCGCAGACCCTGCTGGACAAAGCCTCCGAGCTGGCTGGCGGCTTCGAAGACCTGGCCTCGGGCCGTGCGATCAACACACTGTTCGGTTACGTGCTGGGCGCTCTGGCACTGGGCTCGATCATCCTCATCGGTTTGGTGATGGTGCGTGAGACCAACCGTCGTCTGGCCGAGACTGCCGAGAAGAACGAACGTAACCAGGCGGCGATTCTGCGTCTGCTCGACGAAATCGCCGACCTCGCAGACGGTGACCTGACCGTGGCCGCGACGGTAACCGAAGACTTTACCGGTGCCATCGCCGACTCCATCAACTACTCCATCGACCAGCTGCGTGATCTGGTAGCCACCATCAACCTGACCGCCGTTCAGGTAGCCGGTGCTGCCCAGGAAACCCAGGCCACGGCGATGCACCTGGCCGAAGCGTCCGAGCACCAGGCGCAGGAAATTGCTGGCGCCTCCGCAGCGATCAACGAGATGGCCGTGTCGATTGACCAGGTATCGGCGAACGCCTCGGAATCCTCCGCGGTAGCGGAACGTTCCGTAGCCATCGCCAACAAGGGCAACGAAGTCGTACACAACACAATCACCGGCATGGATAACATCCGTGAGCAGATCCAGGACACCTCGAAGCGGATCAAACGCCTCGGTGAATCGTCCCAGGAGATCGGTGACATCGTTAGCCTGATCAACGACATTGCCGACCAGACCAACATCCTCGCACTGAACGCTGCGATCCAGGCCTCCATGGCTGGTGATGCGGGCCGCGGCTTCGCCGTGGTAGCGGACGAGGTACAACGCCTCGCAGAACGTTCTTCGGCGGCGACCAAGCAGATCGAGGCGCTGGTAAAAACCATTCAGACCGACACCAACGAAGCCGTTATCTCCATGGAGCAGACGACTTCCGAAGTGGTGCGCGGTGCTCGCCTGGCGCAGGACGCCGGTGTGGCACTGGAAGAGATCGAGAAGGTATCGAAAACCCTCGCGGCCCTCATCCAGAACATTTCCAACGCCGCCCGTCAGCAGGCCTCTTCAGCCGGCCACATTTCCAACACCATGAACGTGATCCAGGAGATCACTTCGCAGACGTCCTCGGGTACCACCGCCACCGCCAAGAGCATTGGTAACCTGGCCAAGATGGCCAGCGAGATGCGCAAGTCGGTGTCCGGCTTCACCCTGCCAGACGCCTGATAAAGGAGTGCGGAGGCTGGCGGCAGCCTTCGCTACACAGCCATGACTCAGGGCGAAGGTATGCAGTCAGCGGGCGTTTGGGCATTGCGCCCGGTGGCCGATATGTCGCAAGCCGATTTTCACGACTGGCAGACGCTGCTCGAAGCGCGTACCGGTGTGGTGATCAGCGAGCAGCGGCGCGCTTTTTTGCAGACCAACCTGAGTGCGCGCATGCGCGAACTGGGCGTCACGGATTACGCCAGCTATTACCGTCAGGTCACCGATGGTCCGCGTGGCGCGGTGGAGTGGTCGACCCTGCTGGATCGTCTGACCGTGCAGGAAACCCGCTTCTTCCGTCACCTGCCTTCCTTCGAGGTGCTCTCGCAGTATCTGCAGGAGCGTCTGGCGGCTGGCCTGGGCAAGCCCTGGGAATTGTGGAGCGTGGGTTGCTCCAGTGGTGAGGAGCCTTATTCGCTGGCGATTCAGGCGGCGGAGGTTCTTCAAGGCAGCGAGTTGCCCGAGCATTTCGCGGTGACCGGTACGGATATCAGCCAGGGCGCACTGGGTAAGGCACGCGAGGCGTGCTACTCGGCACGGCGCCTGGAGCAGGTGAATGACGAGCTGCGCGAGCGCTATTTTCTCGCACAGGCCGATGGACGCTTCAAGGTGGTACCGAGCCTGGCAGCACGTGTGTGCTGCGCCAAGCTCAATGTGTTGGAACTGGCCAAGGCGCCGATGTCCGGCATGGATGTGATTTTCTGTCAGAACTTGCTGATCTATTTCCGCCGCTGGCGTCGCCGCGACATCCTCAATCGCCTGGCCGAAAGCCTGGCGCCGGGTGGCCTGCTGGTCGTGGGTGTGGGCGAGGTAGCCGGTTGGCAGCACCCGCAACTGGTGCCGGTGGCCGACGAGCGAGTTCTGGCGTTTACCCGCAAGGGATAAGGCCAAGTTTATGAGTGGAGTGGCTATGGGTGATCGGCATGATTATGTCGCCCTGGAGTGGGTTAAAGGCGAGATCGGGGAAACCCTGAAGCAGGCGCGGCAAGCCCTGGAGGCGTTCGTCGAGAACCCGCAGGACCCTACGCGCATGCGCTTCTGCCTGACCTACGTGCACCAGGTTCACGGCACCTTGCAGATGGTCGAGTTCTACGGCGCTGCTCTGCTTGCCGAGGAAATGGAACAGTTGGCCAAGGCGCTGATGGAAGGTCGCGTGGCCAACCAGGGCGAAGCCCTGGAAGTGCTGATGCAGGCCATCCTGCAACTGCCGGTGTACCTCGACCGTATCCAGACCGCTCGTCGCGACCTGCCCATGGTCGTGCTGCCTCTGCTCAACGATCTACGTGCCGCCCGTGGCGAAAAGCTGCTGTCGGAAACCAGCCTGTTCTCCCCGGACATGTCCGCGCGTCTGCCGGCGCTACCGTCCGATAGCCTGGCGAGGCTGCGTACTGCCGAGCTTCCGGTGCTGCTGCGCAAACTGCGGCAGATGCTGCAAATGGCCCTTGTCGGCGTGATCCGCAATCAGGATCTGGCAACCAATCTCGGTTACATGGCACGTGTTTTCGCCCGTCTGGAAACGCTGTGCAAGGACGCCCCGCTGGGCGGCCTGTGGCAGATCGCTTCCGGCATGGTCGAAGGTCTGGCCAACGGCAGCGTGGTCAACGGTACCTCGGTGCGCACTTTGCTGCGTCAGGTCGACAAGGAGCTCAAGCGCCTGGTCGAGCAGGGGGCCGATGGTATCAATCAGCCCGCTGCCGATGAGCTGACCAAGAACCTGTTGTTCTACGTAGCCAAGGCGCCGGCGCAATCGCCGCGTATTCGCGCGCTGAAGGAGCAGTATCGTCTCGACGAAGCACTGCCCGATAACGAAGTGGTGGATGAGGAGCGTGCCCGTCTGGCCGGTCCTGACCGCGATGCCATGCGTTCTGTGGTGGCAGCTCTCTGCGAAGAGTTGGTGCGGGTCAAGGACAGCCTGGACCTGTTCGTGCGCAGTGATCGCAGTCAACCCAGTGAGCTGGACGCCCTGCTGGCGCCGCTCAAGCAGATCGCCGATACCCTGGCAGTGCTCGGTTTCGGCCAGCCGCGCAAGGTCATTCTCGACCAGATCGACGTCATTCACGGCCTGTCCCTCGGCCAGCGCGAGCCCAACGATGCTGTGCTGATGGATGTGGCTGGTGCGTTGCTCTACGTCGAGGCGACACTGGCCGGCATGGTCGGGCCGAGCGATGACAGCAAGAACGAGCAGAGCCACCTGCCCACCACCGATGTGGCGCAGATTCATCAGGTGGTGATCAAAGAGGCGCGCAACGGTCTGGAGCAAGCCAAGGACGCGATCATCGAGTTCATCGCCTCGCAATGGAATCACGAACACCTGGCACGTGTCCCTGGCCTGCTGACCCAGGTTCGTGGTGGCCTGGCGATGATTCCGCTGCAGCGCGCCGCCGATCTGCTCAATGCTTGCAACCGCTACATTCAGGAGCAGTTGCTGGCACGCAAGGCCGTGCCCAACTGGCAGAGCCTGGACACCCTGGCTGATGCCATCACCAGCGTCGAGTATTACCTCGAGCGTCTGGCCGAGGACCATGGCACGCAGGGTGACCTGATTCTCGACGTCGCCGAGGAGAGCCTGGAAGCACTGGGTTATCCGCTCAAGGAAAAGCCGTCGATTCTCGACCGCGTCGATCCGCCGGAGGAAAGCCTGGCGCCGCTGGCCGACCCGCTGCAGGAAATCGAACTGCTGGGCGCCGAGGACGAACAGCTCGAGGAGCCCCTCGCCGAGGTCGAGCCGCTGACCTTCGATTCGGTCGATGTACCTGACGAAGTCGTTGCCGAGCTGGAACTGGCGGACGTCGAGCCTGACTTGCCGACAGTGAACGAGAGTGCCGAGACCTTCACCTTCGAGCTGGGCGAGCTCGAAGAGCTGCCCGCTGTGCAGAGTGAAGAGATCATTGCTGCGCCATTGTTCGACGCCCAAGATGAGCCGGCGTTGGAACTCGAAGAACTGAGCCTGGAGCAACTGGCCGAAGCTAACCAGTGGGACGAGTTGGAACTGGCCGATCTGGAGCTGCCGGAAGTCGAGCTGCCCAGCGCGCCGCAAATCCAGGTCGAGGAGCCAGTGGCAGAGAAGCCGCTGTCAATGGCTGACGTGATGGCCGCTCCGGTACAGGCTATCAATCCGCCTGCCGCCGATGTACCTCCGAGCCTGTTGCCGCCGCCTGCCGATGAAGAGCCGGTGGATGAAGAGTTGCTGGAAGTCTTTATCGAAGAAGTCGGTGAGGTGCTGGAAACTATCGGCGAATACCTGCCGCAGTGGCAGGCCGATACCGAGAACAAGGACGCCCTGATCGAAGTGCGTCGAGCCTTCCACACGCTCAAGGGCAGCGGCCGCATGGTTCGCGCGCTGATCATTGGCGAACTGGGCTGGTCCATCGAGAACCTGCTCAATCGCGTGCTGGATCGCAGCATCGAGCCAAACGCACCGGTGCAGCAGGTTGTGCTCGATGTAGTGGCGCTGATGCCGGCGCTGGTCGATGAATTCGCCGCCAAGGCTCAGCGTCAGCGCGATGATGTCGATCTGCTGGCGGCCACCGCGCATGCCCTGGCCAAGGGACTGACGCCCCCAAAATCTGACGCCCCGGCCACCCAGCAGGTAGCCGAGCCCGCGGGCGTTGACGACGCTACCGAGGTCGTCGAGCAGGTCGAGTCGGTCACCGACCAACCGCTCGATGGCGAGTTTCTCGACGGCGAGCCCCTGGACCCCCAGTTGCTGGAAATCTTCCGTAACGAGGCGGAAACCCATCTGGATACTCTGGTGGGCTTTCTCGCCGATTGCGCGCAGGAGCTGCCGCAGCCAGTCACCGACGACCTGCAGCGCGCTCTGCACACCCTCAAAGGCAGTGCCTATATGGCCGGCATCCTGCCGGTGGCGGAAATCGCTGCGCCGCTGGAGAAGCTGGTCAAGGAGTTCAAGACCAACCTGATCCAGGTGGATCTGGCGGCCGCCGAGTTGTTGAGCAGCGCCGAGGGTGTATTCCGTATCGGTCTCGACAACCTCGAGAGTCAGCCTCTGGCACCTATTCCTGGCGCCGAGGCATTTCTTGCCCGTGTGCAGGCCCTGCATCAGGAGCATCTCGCAAACGCCGAAGACGAGCGGATGGCACAGAGCGGCGAAAGCCGCGATCCACAGATGATCAGCATCTTCCTCGCCGAGGGTATGGACATCTTGCTGGATGCCGAGGACCTGCTGCGTAAATGGCGCGAGCATCCGTCCGAGCGTCAGGAGCTGTCTGCGCTGCTGGAAGAGCTGACCACGCTCGGTCGTGGCGCTGAAATGGCCGAGCTGCCGCAGATCGACGAACTCTGCGAAGCCCTGCTGGATCTCTATGGCGCTGTCGAGGAAGGCAGTCTGGCCGTCAGCGAACGCTTCTTCGACGAGGCGGAAAAGGCCCACGAAGTGCTGATCGGCATGATGGATCAGGTCGCTGCTGCCTTGCAGGTCAGCCCGCAACCCGAGCGCGTACAGGCGCTGCGTGACCTGCTGAGCGAAGCCATCGATCCGCATACCCTGGCCTTGCTGGCGCCTGGCGCCGAGGGGCTGGAAATCATCGAGCTGGACCAGGCCACTGCCGAGCTGGAGCAAGCCGAGGCAGATCCGCTGCAGTGGCAAGAGTCGCCCGTCGAGCCGGAAATCGTCGAGGCCGCTGGTCTGGAGCAGCAGACCGAGGCCGAGCTGGGTTTCACCCCTGTCGACTCCGACCTCGATGAAGAAATGGTCGAGATCTTCCTCGAAGAGGCTGTGGATATTCTCGACAGCGCCGGTCAGGCGCTGGAGCGCTGGCTCGGTGAGCCTGACAACACCATGCCGTTGTCGTCGCTGCAGCGCGATCTGCACACCCTCAAGGGCGGTGCACGCATGGCCGCGATTCGCCCGATTGGTGATCTTGGCCACGAACTGGAGTCGCTCTACGAGGGCTTGGTCGACCGCCGTTACAACTATTCGCCGGCGCTGGGCAACCTGCTGCAGCAAAGCCATGATCGCCTGGCACAGATGCTCGATCAGTTGCAGGCCCGCCAGCCGCTGGTTTCTGGTGACGACCTGATTCAGGCAATTCGTCATTTCCGCCAGGGCGGTACGCCGCAGAGCCTGTCGGCCGCTGTCGCTCAGGTTGATCCGGCGCTGGACGATGATCTCGTCGAGCCGACCGAAGCGGTTGAGCCGGATAGCGTCGAGCTGCCTTCTCTGACGCTGGTCGAAGACGAAATCCTGCTCGACGAAGCGCCACCGGCAGAGCCTGAGACAGAGTTGCCTCTGATCGACGAAGTCGAGCTGGTATTGCCCGAAGACGAACTGCCAGCTCAGGCTGAGGCTATTGTCGAGCCAGAGCCACAAGGCGCGACGCTGGCCAACTGGCATGAAGAGCGCGATCCCGAATTGGTGGAAATCTTCCTCGAGGAAGGTTTCGATATCATCGACAGTGCTGGCGCTGCTCTGCAGCGTTGGATGGGCGATGTCGACAACAGCCTGGAGCTGGAAGCTCTGCAGCGTGACCTGCACACCCTCAAGGGTGGTGCGCGCATGGCCGAAATTCGCGAGATCGGCGATCTGGCCCACGAGCTGGAGTTCCTTTACGAAGATCTCGGTGGCGGTCGCCTGCGAGCCAGCCAGGAGTTGTTCGCTCTGCTGCAGGCCTGCCATGACCGCCTGGCCGAGATGCTCGAAGCTGTGCGTGGTAAACGAGCAGTGCCGCAGGGCCATGCCCTGATCGAGACGATCAAGCGCTTTCGCGCCAGTCCTGACGAGCAGCTGAGCATCCCGTCGGCGGTCCAGCTCAGGGCCGTGGTCGAGAGCGACGAAGCCGAAGAGGCTGACAGTGACATCCTCGATATCTTCCTCGAAGAAGGCGATGACCTGCTCGAAGCGATGGAGGCAGCGATTGGGCGTTGGGAAGAACAACCTGATGATGCCCGCGCCATCGACGAGATGTTGCGCACGCTGCACACCCTCAAGGGCGGCGCACGCCTGGCTGGGCAGAAGCGCCTGGGCGATCTGAGCCATGACCTGGAGCAGCACCTCAGCGAGGCGCTGCAGCAGGGTGCACCCTGGCCGGAGAGTCTGCTGCTCGACGTGCAGTCCGGTTTCGAAGGGCTGCAGAATGAGCTCGACGTGCTGCGCCAGCGCCTCAGTGCCAGCCTCGGCGATGAGCCGGTGGTGGCCGAGGCTGAGCCAGCGGCAGCGCCTGTGAGCAATCTGCTCAACCCGATCATCGCTGCCAGTGACGTGCCGAGCCAGTTGCAGGCGCCGAAGGTGTTGCCGTTCGTCCAGCGTGCGCAGGAGGCAGCGCTGGAGGCGGCATCCCGTCGCGCGCCACAGGAGCTGGTCAAGGTGCCAGCCGAGCTACTCGAGGGTCTGGTCAACCTGGCCGGTGAAACATCGATCTTCCGTGGCCGTGTCGAGCAGCAGGTGAGCGATGTCGGCTTCACCCTGAGCGAGATGGAAGCGACCATCGACCGCGTGCGTGACCAACTGCGCCGTCTCGATACCGAGACCCAGGCGCAGATCCTCAGTCGCTATCAGGCCGAGGCCGAGCGCGCCGGTTATGAAGATTTCGACCCGCTGGAGATGGACCGCCACTCGCAGCTGCAACAGCTGTCCCGTGCGCTGTTCGAGTCTGCCTCCGACTTGCTCGATCTGAAGGAAACCCTGGCGGCGAAGAACCGCGACGCCGAGACCCTGCTGTTGCAACAGGCGCGGGTCAACACCGAGCTGCAGGAAGGTCTGATGCGCACCCGCATGGTGCCGTTCGATCGTCTGGTACCGCGTCTGCGCCGCATCGTGCGTCAGGTGGCCGGCGAGCTGGGCAAGCAGGTGGAGTTCGTCGTTGGCAACGCCGAGGGGGAAATGGACCGTACCGTGCTCGAGCGCATCGTCGCGCCTCTGGAGCATATGCTGCGTAACGCCGTCGATCACGGCATCGAGCCCACAGCCGTGCGCCGCGATGTCGGCAAGCCGGAAACCGGCACCATTCGTCTCAATCTCGGTCGTGAGGGCGGCGACATCGTTCTTACCCTGGACGATGACGGCGGTGGTATTCGTCTGGAGGCCGTGCGGCGCAAGGCTATCGAGCGCGGGCTGATGGACGCCGACAGCGATCTGAGTGATCACGAAATCCTGCAGTTCATCCTCGAGGCGGGTTTTTCCACTGCCGAGAAGGTTACGCAGATTTCCGGTCGTGGTGTCGGCATGGACGTGGTGCATTCCGAGGTCAAGCAGCTTGGCGGCTCGATGAGCATCGACTCGACGCTGGGTCAGGGTACGCGCTTCACCATTCGCCTGCCGTTCACCGTGTCGGTCAACCGTGCACTGATGGTGTACTCCGGCGAAGACCTCTACGCCATCCCGCTGAATACCATCGAAGGTATCGTGCGGGTCTCGCCGTTCGAGCTGGAGGCCTACTACGCGCCCGATGCACCGCGCTTCGAGTACGCCGGACAGGCCTACGAACTGAAGTACCTGGGCGATCTGCTGAACAACGGTCAGCAGCCCAAACTGGTGGGCCAGAGCCTGCCGCTACCGGTGATTCTGGTGCGTTCCAGCGAGCACGCCGTGGCGGTGCAGGTAGACAGCCTGGCCGGTTCGCGCGAGATCGTGGTCAAGAGTCTCGGCCCGCAGTTCGCCGGGGTGCACGGGATCTCTGGTGCGACGATCCTCGGTGACGGTCGCGTGGTGGTGATTCTCGATCTGCTGGCGACCATTCGTGTGTTGCATGCACATCTGCAGAATCAGCTGATGCCGCGCCTGGCTTCCCGTCAGGCTGCGGCCAATGAAGAGGTCGAGGCCGACCGGCCGCCGCTGGTCATGGTGGTGGACGATTCGGTCACCGTGCGCAAGGTCACCAGCCGTCTGCTTGAGCGTAATGGCATGAACGTGGTTACCGCCAAGGATGGGGTCGATGCCATCGCCCAGTTGCAGGATCACAAGCCTGACATCATGCTGCTGGACATCGAAATGCCGCGCATGGACGGCTTCGAGGTGGCCACGCTGGTGCGTCACGACGAGCGCCTCAAGGATCTGCCGATCATCATGATCACGTCGCGTACCGGTGAGAAGCACCGCGAGCGTGCCATGTCCATCGGCGTCAATCAGTATCTCGGCAAGCCCTATCAGGAATCCTTGCTGCTCGACACCATCGCTCAGTTGGTGGATAGCCATCGGGTCAAACGGACATGACAGACAAAACCTCCGCGCGTATCGCAGTAATCGCCGACACCTCACTGCAGCGTCATGTGTTACAGCAGGCATTGGCGGGTGGTGGTTATCAGGTGGTGCTCAACAGCGACCCGGCGCGGCTCGACGAGGAGCAGTTGGCAGCTTGCGAGACCGACCTGTGGTTGGTGGATCTGGCCCAGTCGGAAGATTCTCCGCTGGTCGACAGCCTGCTCGAGCGCGTCAGCGCCCCGGTGTTGTTCGGCGAGGGACATGCCCCCGAGCGCCACTCGGAGAACTACCCGCGTTGGGAGCGCAGCCTGTTTGGCAAGCTCAAGCGCCTGGTCGGCGATCCGACCCAGGCAGTCGGGCCGAGTTTGCAGGCACTGCTCGACGAAGCACAGCGTCCGGTGCGTCTGGAGCTGCCGCAAGCACTGGCCAACACGCCGCTGAAAGCTGGCGAGCCGGCCCGTCAGGTATGGCTGCTGGCCGCTTCGCTGGGGGGGCCGGCGGCAGTCAAGGCCTTCCTCGATGCCTTGCCAGGTGGTCTGCCTATCGGGTTCATCTACGCCCAGCATATCGACGCCAGCTTCGAGGCCGCGCTGCCGCAGGCGGTCGGCCGACACAGTCAGTGGCATGTCAATCCGGTGCGCCAGGGCGATCCGGTGCGTTGCGGTGAAGTGGTGGTGGTGCCGATCAGCAACGAGCTGGGCTTTGCCGAAGACGGTGCGATGCAGATCGCCGAACGCGGCTGGCCCGAGCCCTACAGTCCTTCCATCGATCAGATGATGCTCAACCTGGCGCAGCAGTTCGGCGCCGAGTGCGGCGTGATCGCGTTCAGCGGCATGGGCAGCGATGGCAGCGCCGCCGCCGCCTACGTCAAACGCCAGGGTGGCGTGATCTGGACTCAGCGCGCTGACAGCTGCGCCAGTCCGAGCATGCCCGACAGCCTGCGCGAGGGGGGGTACAGCAGCTTCAGTGCCGATCCGCGTGAGCTCGCCGTGGCCCTGGTCAATCACCTCGCCGAACATTGCAGTTGAGGACGTTTCAATGAGCCAAGCCGTCGCCACCCAGAACAGCGCCGCCAGTCTTACCGGCTTGCTGGTGCCTCTGGCCGACCGCACCCTGTTGCTGCCCAACGTGGCGGTGGCGGAGCTAATTCCCTATCGCGCTCCGCAGGTCACTGAAGGCACCCCTGACTGGTTTCTCGGCCAGATCGCCTGGCGTGACCTGCGCTTGCCGCTGCTCTCCTTCGAGGCGGCCAGTGGCGGCCAGGCGCATGTCGCCAGTGGTGCCCGTGTTGCGGTGATCAATGCCCTGGGCGGTCGCCCCAAGGTCAAGTTCATCGCGCTGCTGGTGCAGGGTATTCCGCGCTCGCTGAAGGTCGGTAGCGAGCTGCAAGGCGCCGATGTCGAGCTGGCGCCCCTGGAGCTGGGTGCAGCGCGCGTCGGTGAGGAGGTGGTGCGTATTCCTGATCTGGCTGCACTGGAGCAACTGCTCGCCGATGCTGGCCTGATCTGAACCGACCCGGCGCGACCGCGTCGCCCATGAAAAAGCCCCGGCACTGGCCGGGGCTTTTTCGTTACTGCTGTGCGGCTATCAGCGCTGCGGTTGCTGCGCCTCGCCCTTCTCGGCAGTCAGGTTCTCTTCCGAGGTGCTGGTGCTCCAGTAGTCGGCATTCTTGATGCCGAGCTTTTCCGGGTGGAAGACCGGGTCCTTGCCCTCGTCCAGCTGCTGCTCGTAGTCCTTCAGGCACTTGTAGGCGACCTTGTGCATGAGCAGGATGGCGATGATGTTCAGCCAGGCCATCAGGCCGACGCCGAGATCACCCAGGTCCCAGGCGAAGGTGGCGGTGTGCACGGTGCCGTACACGGTAGCCGCGATGATGCCGAACTTCAGCAGCAGGGTGAGGATGGGACGTTTCACCTTGCGGTTGATGTAGGCAATGTTGGTTTCGGCGATGTAGTAGTACGCCAGGATGGTGGTGAAGGCGAAGAAGAACAGGGCAATGGCAACGAAGGCGTTACCGAAGCCGGGCATCATGTTCTCCATCGCGGTCTGCACGTAGCCCGGACCTGCGGCTACGCCAGCGATACCGGTGAACAGCGCGCTGCCATCCGGGGCCTGCACGTTGTACTGACCAGTGATCAGCAGCATGAAGGCAGTCGCCGAGCAGACGAACAGGGTGTCGATGTAGACCGAGAAGCCCTGAACCAGGCCCTGCTTGGCCGGATGGCTGACAGCGGCGGCCGACGAAGCGTGCGGACCAGTACCCTGGCCAGCTTCGTTGGAGTAGACACCGCGCTTGACGCCCCACTGGATGGCCATACCGACGATGGCGCCGAAACCGGCCTCGAGGCCGAATGCGCTCTTGACGATCAGTGCGATGACTTCCGGCAGCTTCTCGATGTTCAGCAGGATGATGACCATCGCCACCAGGATGTAGCCCAGCGCCATGAACGGTACGACCACCTGGGTGAAGTGGGCGATACGCTTGACGCCGCCGAAGATGATCAGACCGATCAGCACGGCCAGTACAGCGGCAGTGACGTTCGGGTCGATACCGAAGGCGGTGTTGACGCTGGAGGCGATGGAGTTGGCCTGTACGCCTGGCAGCAACAGGCCGCAGGCGAACACGGTAACGATGGCGAACAGCCAGGCGTACCACTTCAGACCCAGGCCGCGCTCGATGTAGAAGGCCGGGCCGCCGCGGTATTCACCGTTGAGCTTTTCCTTGTACACCTGGCCGAGGGTGGACTCGACGAATGCCGAGCTGGCACCCAGGAAGGCCACCATCCACATCCAGAACACGGCACCCGGACCACCGAAGGTGATGGCGGTAGCCACGCCGGCAATGTTGCCGGTACCGACGCGACCGGCGAGGGTCATGGTCAGGGCCTGGAAGGAGGTGATGCCGTGCTCATCGGTCTTGCCGGTGAACATCAGGCGAATCATTTCTTTGAAGTGGCGAACCTGGAGAAAGCGGCCGCGCAGGGAGAAGTAGAGACCAACGCCAAGACATAGATAGATCAGCGCCGGGCTCCAGACCAGACCGTTTAGGGTCGAGACCAGTTCGTTCATGCAATGCTCCTGGGCATGCGGCCGCCTTTTGGGCGGGGCCGAAGCCCGTTGTTTGTTATTGGAAGAGGGACGACGCTGCGGGGCGTCGGCCTCGGCCGCGCGCGGATTGCTGGTGAGCGGGTCGCGCGAGCGGCGCGCAGAGCATGACAAAGACTGTCGGTCTTGCAATCTCTTGAGGTCACATTTTGTTACGGCAAGGCGACATTTTACGCCTGGAGGTCGCCCCAGAGCTGTTGGGCGACGCTCAGCGCCACCACGGGAGCCGTTTCCGTGCGTAGAACGCGGGGGCCGAGGCGGGCTGCATGAAAGCCAGAGACTTTAGCCTGATCCACTTCGGCATCGCTCAAACCGCCTTCCGGACCGATCAGAAAGGCCAGGCTGTTCGGTTTTTCGTGGCTTTGCAGGGGCGCTGCGACAGGGTGCAGCACCAGCTTCAGGTCCGCTTCGGTCCTTTGCAACCAGGCGGCCAGTTCCAGCGGCGGGTTGATCACCGGAAGCACCGAGCGGCCGCATTGTTCGCAGGCACTGATCGCCACCTGGCGCCAATGTGCCATGCGCTTGTCGGTGCGTTCGTCCTTCAGGCGCACCTCGCAGCGAGCCGAGATGATCGGGGTGATCTCGTTAGCGCCCAGTTCGGTCGCTTTCTGGATGGCCCAGTCCATGCGTTCGCCGCGCGACAGGCCTTGGCCGAGATGAATGCGCAAAGGGGATTCGCTGAGTCCAGCGATGGCTTCGCGCAGTTCGACGCGTACGCTTTTCTTGCCCACTTCGATCAGCTCGCCGAGGTATTCCTGGCCACTGCCGTCGAACAACTGCACGGCGTCACCCGCCGCGTGGCGCAGCACGCGGCCGATGTAATGGGCCTGCGCCTCGGGTAGGTCGTGTTGGCCGAGGGAGAGTGGGGCATCGATGAAAAAACGGGATAGGCGCATAAAGACAGCTACAGGCGGCAAGTTCGAAGCGGCGAGTTTAAAGCGCCGGTGCGCGCAGCGCACCCTACGGAAAAGCGCTGCCCTTGCCGTAGGGTGCGCCGTGCGCACCGGGTTTCGCTATTGGCTCGCTCAACCTGGATCGCGATGATCGGGAAAACGGTTATCCACCGCCACGCTGACTGATTCGCGTGTGGCGATATCGATGCCTTCGCTGGCCACATCGGCGAGGAAATCGATCTCCTCGGATGTGATGACGTAGGGCGGCAGGAAATACACCACGCTGCCCAACGGGCGCAGCAGCGCACCCCGCTCCAGTGCGTGCTGGTAGACGCGCAGTCCACGCCGCTCCTGCCAGGGGTAGGCTGTTTTGCTGGCTTTGTCCTGCACCATCTCAATGGCCAGGGCCATGCCGGTCTGGCGCACTTCGGCAACATGCGGGTGCTCGGCCAGGTGCGCGGTAGCACTGGCCATGTGCGTAGCAAGGGCCTTGTTGCGCTCGATCACATTGTCATCACGGAAGATGTCCAGGGTCGCCAGCGCGGCGGCGCAGGCCAGCGGGTTACCGGTGTAGGTGTGCGAGTGAAGGAAGGCGCGCAGGGTGGCGTAGTCGTCGTAGAACGCGCTGTAGACCTCATCGGTGGTCAGTACCGCGGCCATCGGCAGGTAACCACCGGTCAGTGCCTTGGACAGCACCAGGAAATCCGGGGTGATGCCGGCCTGCTCGCAGGCGAACATCGTGCCGGTGCGTCCGAAGCCGACGGCGATCTCGTCGTGGATCAGGTGCACGCCGTAGCGGTTGCAGGCTTCGCGCAGCAGTTTGAGGTAGACCGGGTGATACATGCGCATACCGCCAGCGCCCTGGATCAGCGGCTCGACGATCACTGCTGCGACCTCATGATGATGCTCGGCCAGCGTCCGTTCCATATGGGCGAACATGGCGCGTGAGTGCGCTTCCCAGCTCACGCCCTCCGCGCGCAGGTAGCAGTCTGGGCTGGGCACCTTGAGGGTGTCCAGCAGCAGGGGTTTATAGGTGTCGGTGAACAGCGACACGTCGCCCACCGACATCGCTGCGACCGTTTCACCGTGGTAGCTGTTGCTCAGGGTGACGAAGCGCTTCTTACTCGCCTGGCCGCTGTTGAGCCAGTAGTGGAAGCTCATTTTCAGCGCCACTTCGATGCCCGATGAACCGTTGTCGGCGTAAAACACCTTGTTCAGGCCGGCCGGGGTGATCTGCACCAGGCGCTCGGATAGCTCGATGACCGGTTGGTGGGTGAAGCCGGCGAGCATCACGTGCTCGAGACTGTCCAACTGATCGCGAATGCGCGCATTGATGCGCGGGTTGGCGTGGCCGAACACGTTGACCCACCAGGAGCTGACCGCGTCCAGGTAGCGCTTGCCGTCGAAGTCCTCCAGCCATACACCAGAGGCCTTGCGAATCGCCACCAGCGGCAGGCGTTCGTGATCCTTCATCTGGGTGCAGGGGTGCCACAACACGTCGAGGTCGCGTTGCATCCAGTGGTCGTTCAGGCTCATGAGGAATCTCCCAGTGTCCGGCGGCACAGCCTACCAGAAGCCACCGCTGAGACGTGCTCGTTGCCGCTGGTCTGGTGCAATGCACAGTCCATGTTGCTGCCGATCAACTCTGCAACGGGTGCGTTGAACTAAACTGATTTGCAAAAGTAAGCCGAAATGAGATATCGCATTTCTCGATGTTTCGTAGCGAAATTTTCCATTTTAAATCGATATATTTGTCGTTAATCTTGCCCGGAACCGAATTAGGGACGCTCCCATGCAATGGCGTAATACCTCTGCTCGTTATGGTCTGGTCAGCGTCGTGCTGCATTGGCTGGTGGCCTTGGCTGTGTTCGGCCTGTTCGCCCTCGGCTTCTGGATGGTGGGGCTCAGCTACTACGATCCGTGGCGTCAGAGTGCGCCTGATCTGCACAAGAGCATCGGCATCCTGCTGTTCGCCGTGATGCTGCTGCGGGTTCTGTGGCGTTTGTGCAGCCCGGCCCC
This sequence comes from Pseudomonas chaetocerotis, assembly GCF_015712105.2. Taxonomy (NCBI): domain Bacteria; kingdom Pseudomonadati; phylum Pseudomonadota; class Gammaproteobacteria; order Pseudomonadales; family Pseudomonadaceae; genus Pseudomonas; species Pseudomonas chaetocerotis. Next base: position 804,281 of record NZ_JACFYX020000001.1, on the reverse strand, counting down.
GGCAGCCCTGGCCAGTCACGGCCGGCTCACGCGCCTGGCCTCCAGGCTGGGGCATGGCGCCCTCTATCTGGGCCTGTTCGGCGTGATGATTTCCGGCTACCTGATTTCCACCGCCGATGGCCGTGGTATCGAGGTGTTTGGCTTGTTCAGTGTGCCGGCGACCCTGACGGGTATCGCGCAACAGGAAGACATTGCTGGGGCGATTCACGAATACCTGGCCTGGGGGCTGGTGATTTTCGCCGGCCTGCATGGCCTGGCCGCTCTCAAACACCATTTCATCGACCGCGACAGCACCCTGCTGCGGATGTTTGGGCGCTGAAGCAATTCATAACCGGGCTCATGCCCATCTAGATCGACAACCTCGCAAGGAGAACACCCATGTTGAAGAATGCCCTCGCTGCACTGGTTCTGGGCTCCGCTCTTATCGGCGGCCAGGCCGTGGCGGCTGATTACGCCATCGACAAGCAAGGCCAGCACGCCTTCGTCAACTTCAAGATCAGCCACCTGGGCTACAGCTGGCTGTACGGCACCTTCAAGGACTTCGACGGCACGTTCAGCTTCGATGCTGCCAACCCCGAGGCGAGCAAGGTCAACGTGACCCTGAAGACCGCCAGCGTCGACACCAATCACGCCGAGCGTGACAAGCACATCCGCAGTGCCGACTTCCTCAATGCGAGCAAGCACGCTACTGCCACCTTCGAATCCACTTCGGTCAAGTCCACTGGCGAAGGCACTGCTGACGTGACCGGCAACCTGACTCTGAACGGCGTGACCAAACCTGTGGTGATCGCTGCCAAGTTCATCGGTGAAGGCAAGGATCCGTGGGGCGGCTATCGCGCTGGCTTCGAAGGCACCACCACCCTGACGCTGAAGGACTTCGACATTTCCATGGATCTCGGCCCGGCTTCGCAAACCGTCGAGCTGATCATTTCGGTCGAAGGTGTTCGTCAGTAGTAAAAGGGGCGAGGCGGGTCATCGGTGCGCACGGCGCACCCCGCGCAACGGACACGCCAGCGCACCATGAAAAACGCCGCCCGATGGGCGGCGTTTTCGTTAGCGGGCAGCTTACTCTTCGCGGTTACGCGTCAGCAGCGCCGGTTTCTCGCTGCGTGGACGAGTGCTGTTGCTCAGCTCGTCGAGCTGCTCAGCGCTAGGGAAACGATCCAGGCGCGAGCCCTTGTGCACGATGATGGGCTGCTTTTCGCGCGGGTTGCGCACGGCCGCTTCGGCGCGTGGCAGCTCATCGCGATCCAGCGAGGTGATACGACCGTCCGCCGGTCGGCCACGACCACCGCCGTTACGGCCTTGACCACCCTGGCCACCTTGACGGCGATTCTTGCCGGGGGTGCCTGGGTTGCCGCCTGCGTTGCTGCGGGGCTGCCTGTTGTTGCTGTTGGCTCTCTGGCCTTGGCCCTGAGCGGCGCCATTGCCAGCCGTCCCGCCGCCTGTGCGACGGCCGCGACCTTGCGGCTTGTTCTGCACCGGTACGTAATCGGCACGATTGCCGAAATTATCGATTTCGTCGTCGAGGAACTCTTCCGGGTCGCGATCTGGAGGCAGTGGTGGAACAGCCGGCGCAGCGCCACGACTCTGGTTGCGAGGCTGCTGACCACGGCGATTCTGGCCCTGGCCTTGCTGTTGCGGCTTGGCTTTCTGATCCTTGCCGCTGTCCTTGCCCTTGTCTCTGCGACCACCGTTGTTGCGCTCGCCCTTGGGCTTGTCGCCGCCCTGGGCGTTCTGCGCCTTGGCTGGCTTCTGCCCACGCGGCTGGCGCGGTTCGCGGGTTTCCGGGCGCTCGGCCTCGACGGTGCTGGCATCGAAGCCCAGCAGGTCGCCGTCGGGGATCTTCTGCTTGGTCATGCGTTCGATGCTTTTCAGCAGCTTCTCTTCGTCCGGAGCGACCAGCGAGATGGCCTCGCCGCTACGGCCAGCACGGCCAGTACGGCCGATGCGGTGGACGTAGTCTTCCTCGACGTTGGGCAGCTCGAAGTTGACCACGTGCGGCAGTTGGTCGATATCCAGGCCGCGTGCGGCGATATCGGTGGCCACCAGGATGCGTACCTGGTTGGCCTTGAAATCGGCCAGGGCCTTGGTGCGCGCGTTCTGGCTCTTGTTGCCATGGATCGCGGCAGCCGGCAGACCATGCTTGTCGAGGTACTCGGCCAGGCGGTTGGCGCCGTGCTTGGTGCGGGTGAAGACCAGCACCTGTTCCCAGGCGCCCTGGGTGATCAGGTGGGCGAGCAGGGCGCGCTTGTGGCTGGAAGCCAGGCGGAACACGCGCTGTTCGATGCGCTCGACCGTGGTGTTTGGCGGCGTGACCTCGATGCGCTCGGGGTTGTGCAGCAGCTTGCCGGCGAGGTCAGTGATGTCCTTGGAGAAGGTCGCCGAGAACAGCAGGTTCTGGCGCTGTGTCGGAAGTTTGGCCAGCACCTTCTTGACGTCATGAATGAAGCCCATGTCGAGCATGCGGTCGGCTTCATCGAGCACGAGGATTTCGACATGAGACAGGTCGATGGCTTTCTGATTAGCCAGGTCGAGCAGGCGACCGGGGCAGGCCACCAGTACGTCGACGCCCTTGGCCAGGGCCTGGACCTGAGGGTTCATGCCAACGCCGCCGAAAATGCAGGCGCTGACGAATTTCAAATCGCGGGCATAGACCTTGAAGCTGTCATGCACCTGGGCGGCCAGTTCGCGAGTGGGTGTCAGCACCAGCACGCGAGGTTGTTTCGGGCCGTGACGTTGTTCGCGATCCGGATGACCGCCCGGAAACAGGCGTTCGAGGATCGGCAGGGCGAAACCGCCCGTCTTACCTGTACCCGTCTGGGCCGCCACCATGAGATCGCGACCTTGCAACACGGCGGGAATGGCCCGCTGTTGCACCGGAGTGGGTTGGGTGTAGCCGGCGGACTCGACCGCACGGACTAGAGCCTCGGAGAGACCGAGGGAGGCAAAGGACATGAGCAATCCTGTACTAAGTGAGGGCGTGGCCCTGGGGGTGTAGAGCCTGGCTTGAATCACACGTGGGGGGCGTGATCCCGTCCGGTACTGCTGGCTTCTGGGAGCTAGCATCCGGGCGCAAGCCTGGCGGGAAGTCCCGAGTATAACAGAGCTGAGGCCTTGCGCAGCTACCAGCCTGTCGGTTGGTTCACGGCTTGAGTCGTTCAGGGTTGGCGTAGCGCTGCTGCAATTGGGCGTAGGCAGGCTCGCGCTTGAAGCGGCGCAGCTCGTCAGCGAAGTCTTTGGCCAGGTGTGCCAGGGCAGGGTCGTGGCGCAGTGCGAGGTACATGCGGTCATGGCCGACTGCCTTGCGGTTGTAGTCGACCTGCGGTTGCAAGCCCAGCTGAGTGGTCAGATAGAGGCCGGCGCGACGGTCGTTGATGACCAGATCGACGCGATGGCGGATCAGCTTGCCCAGATTGGCCTCGTGAGTCGGAGCCTCTTCGCGACTGAACAAGGGCGAGTTGCGGAAGGTTTCGTCGTTGTACCAGTAGCCCGGTGAGATGCCGATCACCAGGTCACGCAAGTCTTCCAGGCTCTCATAGGGGTAGGGGCGGTTACGTGCGTAGAACAGCACGAGTTCGACATCACTCAGCGGCTCTTCGACGAAGAGCATGCTCGCCTCGCGCTCGGGCAGATGGAAAATATCCAGGATGCCGTCTGCATGGCCCAGTTCCAGCTCCAGCAGGCAGCGCTTCCAGGGCAGAAATTGCAGGTCCAGCTTGACCCCCAGGCGCTGTAGCACCTCGCGGGTGATCTCGTAGTCGAGGCCTGCGGCCTGGCCGTTTTCCTCGTAGACGTAGGGCGCCCAGGCATCCGTGACCAGGCGCAGCGTTTCACCGCGTGCGGAGAAAGCGCAACAGCATAGCAAGAGGATGGCGATAATCTGGCGCTGGAATAATGGCATCGCGCCAGATTATCGATTTTGCCGGTGCCTTGAAAGTGCGTCTTGCGCAGCCTCAGTCGACTACCCGATAGCAGGGCTCATAGGCACTGCCACCCGGTAGCTTCATGCGGTGCTGCTCGACGAAGGCCTGCAGCAGGCGATCCAGCGGGCGCATGATGGTGGTTTCTCCGCGAATCTCGTAGGGGCCGTGCTCCTCGATCAGGCGGATGCCGTTCTCCTTGACGTTGCCCGCGACGATGCCGGAGAACGCACGACGCAGGTTGGCGGCCAGGTGATGCAGTGGTTGTTCACGGGTCAGGTTGAGGCTGGCCATGGCTTCGTGGCTCGGCTCGAACGGGTGCTGGAAGCTTTCGTCGATCTTCAGCAACCAGTTGAAGTGGAATGCGTCGTTTCGCTCGCGGCGGAACTGGCGCACGGCCTTGATGCCGACGGCCATTTCACGGGCGACCTCGGTCGGGTCGTTGACGATCATGCGATAGCGCTGCTGAGCGGCCTCGCCGAGGGTCGCCCCGATGAAATCATGCAACTGCTGCAGGTACGGGCCGGCGCTCTTCGGGCCGGTAAGGATGACCGGGAAGGGCAGATCCTGGTTGTCCGGGTGGGTGAGGATGCCCAGCAGGTAGAGGAACTCTTCGGCAGTGCCGGCGCCGCCGGGGAAAATGATGATGCCGTGGCCGACGCGGACGAAGGCTTCCAGGCGCTTCTCGATGTCCGGCAGGATGACCAGCTCGTTGACGATCGGATTCGGCGCTTCGGCAGCGATGATGCCCGGTTCGGTCAGGCCCAGGTAGCGGCCCTTGAGGTTGCGCTGCTTGGCGTGGCTGATGGTGGCGCCCTTCATGGGCCCTTTCATCACGCCCGGGCCGCAGCCGGTGCAGATGTCCAGGCCGCGCAGACCGAGTTCGTGACCGACCTTCTTGGTGTACTTGTATTCCTCGGTGCTGATCGAGTGGCCGCCCCAGCACACCACCATCTTCGGTTCGACGCCGCTGCGCAGGGTCTGGGCGTTGCGCAACAGATGGAAGACGTAATCGGTGATGCCTTCGGAGCTGTCCAGGTCGATGCGCTTGTTCTCCAGCTCACTCTGCGTGTAGACGATGTCGCGCAGGGCGCTGAACAGCATCTCGCGGGTGCTGGCAATCATCTCCCCATCGACGAAGGCGTCAGCCGGAGCGTTGATCAACTCCAGGCGGATGCCGCGATCCTGCTGGTGAATCTTCACTTCGAAGTCCGGGTAGGCCTCGAGGATGGTCTTGGCGTTGTCGCTGTGCGAGCCGGTATTGAGGATCGCCAGTGCGCACTGGCGGAACAGGCGATAAACGCCGCCGGAGCCGGTTTCGCGCAGTTGCTGTACTTCGCGCTGCGAGAGAGTTTCCAGGCTGCCCTTGGGGCTGACAGAGGCGTTGATCTTGGTGCGTTTGAGCATGAGGGGCGATCCTTCGGCGGCAAGGCGGGAGGGTGAAGCGAGCAGGCTGCCCGAGGTGGGCAGCCTGTGAGTAAGCAGCCTGTTAACGCGGCAGCTTGAGATTGTTCCAGATGGCCAGGCTGGGGCCAGCCAGGTTCATGCTGTAGAAGTGCAGGCCGGGCGCGCCGCCTTGCAGCAGGCGTTCGCACATCTCGCTGATGACCTGTTCGCCGAAGACGCGAATGCTGTCGGCGTCGTCACCGTAGGCTTCCAGTTGCTTGCGTACCCAGCGTGGGATTTCTGCGCCACAGGCGTCGGAGAAGCGCGCCAGCTTGCTGTAGTTGGTGATCGGCATGATGCCCGGCACCACCGGAATATCCACGCCCAGTTTCTGTACGCGCTCGACGAAGTAGAAGTAGCTGTCGGCGTTGAAGAAGTACTGGGTGATGGCGCTGTCGGCACCGGCCTTTGCCTTGCGCACGAAGTTGGCGATATCGTCCTCGAAGTTGCGCGCCTGCGGATGCATCTCCGGGTAGGCCGCGATTTCGATATGGAAGTGATCACCAGTTTCGGTGCGAATGAACTCGACCAGCTCATTGGCGTAGCGCAGCTCGCCGCTGGCCATGCCCATGCCGGATGGCAGGTCACCACGCAGGGCAACGATGCGCTTGATGCCGGCATTCTTGTACAGATTCAGCAGCTCGCGCAGTTCGGCCTTGCTGTCACCCACGCAGGACAGGTGCGGGGCGGTGGGCACCTTGATCTCGCCATCGAGCTGCAGCACGGTGTTGAGGGTGCGGTCGCGTGTCGAGCCGCCGGCGCCATAAGTGCAGGAGAAGAAGTCGGGGTTGTAGGTCGCCAGCTGGCGCGCCACGTCCATCAGTTTTTCATGCCCGGCTTCGGTCTTGGTAGGGAAGAACTCGAAGCTGTAGCGGCGTTCTTGGCTCATAGGGTTTCTAGCCTTGGAGACGTAGGGTGGATGGCGTTCTTCCATCCACCTTGCGGGAGGTCGGCGGTGGATAAGCCATGGGCTTATCCACCCTACGCATTAGTAGCGGTAGGCGTCCGGCTTGAACGGGCCTTCCACGGCCACGCCGATGTACTCGGCCTGCTGCTTGGTCAGTTGGGTGACCACGCCGCCGAAGCCTTTGACCATTTCCAGCGCCACTTCTTCGTCGAGCTTCTTCGGCAGTACTTCGACGGTCAGGCGCTCGGCCTTCTTCTCGGCGGAGAGGTCGGCGAACTTCTGCTCGAACAGGAAGATCTGCGCCAGCACCTGGTTGGCGAACGAACCGTCCATGATCCGGCTCGGATGGCCAGTGGCGTTGCCCAGATTCACCAGACGACCTTCGGCCAGCAGGATCAGGTAGTCGTCGTTGGTCGGATCGAAGGTACCGGCACCGGTGCGGTGGATCTTGTGCACCTGCGGCTTGACCTCTTCCCACGCCCAGTTCTTGCGCATGAATGCGGTGTCGATCTCGTTGTCGAAGTGGCCGATGTTGCACACCACGGCACGCTTCTTCAGGGCCTTGAGCATGCCGGCATCACAGACGTTGACGTTACCGGTGGTGGTAACGATCAGGTCGATCTTGCCCAGCAGCGCAGCATCGACGCTGGCCTCGGTGCCGTCATTGAGGCCGTTCTTGTAGGGCGAAACCAGCTCGAAGCCGTCCATGCAGGCCTGCATGGCGCAGATCGGATCGATCTCGGAAACCTTGACGATCATGCCTTCCTGACGCAGCGACTGGGCCGAGCCCTTGCCTACGTCGCCGTAGCCGATGACCAGCGCCTGCTTGCCCGACAGCAGGTGGTCGGTGCCGCGCTTGATGGCGTCGTTGAGGCTGTGGCGGCAGCCGTACTTGTTGTCGTTCTTGCTCTTGGTCACGGCGTCGTTGACGTTGATCGCCGGGACTTTCAGGGTGCCGGCCTTGAGCATGTCGAGCAGGCGGTGCACACCAGTGGTGGTCTCTTCGGTGACGCCGTGGATGCGCTCGAGCATCTGCGGGTATTTCTTGTGCAGGATCTCGGTCAGGTCACCGCCGTCGTCCAGCACCATGTTGGCGTCCCACGGCTTGCCGTCCTTGAGGATGGTCTGCTCGATGCACCACTCGTACTCTTCTTCGGTCTCGCCCTTCCAGGCGAACACCGGGATGCCGGCAGCGGCGATGGCGGCAGCGGCCTGATCCTGGGTGGAGAAGATGTTGCACGAGGACCAGCGTACTTCGGCGCCCAGGGCGGTCAGCGTCTCGATCAGCACGCCGGTCTGGATGGTCATGTGGATGCAACCGAGGATCTTCGCGCCTTTCAGCGGCTGGCTGGCGGCGTACTTGCGGCGCAGGCCCATCAGTGCCGGCATCTCGGATTCGGCGATGATCAGCTCTTTGCGGCCCCAATCGGCCAGGGAAATGTCGGCGACCTTGAAATCGTTAAAAGCAGCGCTCATGAAAGCTCTCCATTCGTTGTCTGCGAATGGGCGCCGTTGATGCGTATGGTTAACGCCCCATCCGAGCCTGACAAACCGGTGTCGACCGGCCTGCTGCAGCGCCCCTCGGACAGGTGGCGGGAGCGACCGGAGCTGTGCCGGTCGTTTGAAGCTGGCGGATTATAGCTGTGTGCGGCGTGCAGCCCAAGGCTTTCCGTCGCTCCGTCGGCATCGCCAGTGGTAGCCTTGGCACGTCTAGTCGCAACGGATCGGCCATGGCCAACCACAAAATCGAAATTCGCCGTCGCAACGTCAAGAAGATTCTCCTGGCCGCCGAAAAGGTCTTCGCCGAGAAAGGCTATGGCGGCACTGCCATGGCCGATATCGCCGAACTGGCCGAATTGCCGCGTTCGAACCTGCACTATTACTTCAGCACCAAGGACGAGCTGTACCGCGCCGTGCTGCTCGATCTGCTCGAAGTCTGGAAACAGGATGCCCAGTGCTTCGAGGTGTTCGATGACCCGCGGGTGGTGCTGAGCAGCTACATTCGCGCCAAGATGAACCACTCGCGCAGTCGGCCGCATGGCTCGAAAGTCTGGGCCAACGAGATCATTCATGGTGCGCCGGTGCTCGGCGTCACTCTCGACGAGGGCCTGTACGACTGGGCGAAGATGAAAGAGGCGAAGATTCGTAAATGGGTCGAGGACAAGCGCATCCTGGCCGTCGAGCCGTCTGCCTTGCTCTACATGATCTGGGCTTCGACCCAGCACTATGCCGATTTCAGTCATCAGGTGAGCATGCTCAACGAGCACCAGGCGCTGTCCGAGTTACAGTTCGAGCGCGCGGTGCAGACAGTCACTGCGGTGATCCTGCGTGGGATCGGGTTGGAGCCGTGATCGCAGTCACTGCTTGTCGCGGCTGAAGCTCCTCCCACAGCCGTTGTCGTGGCTCACCCCGTCGGCCAAAGCATTGCGCCGCCCGGTCCCTCCCACAGATGCGCAGTGCTCTTGTGGGAGGGTGCGGGCGGCGATCCGTTTCAGTCGCGAGTTATTTTCAACTGGCTACACGATAGGGATTGCGTGGGTCGTGGTTCCAATCGAGGAAGGGCTTGCCGCTGTCCTGGGGCACCATCTCGATGCAGTTCTCCACTGGGCAGGTGATCTGGCACAGGTTGCAGCCCACGCATTCCGCGTCGATCACTTCGTATTTATGCGTGCCATCGTCCTGGGTCAGGCTGGCGATGGCCTGGTGTGAGGTGTCTTCGCAGGCGATATGGCAGCGGCCGCAACCGATGCAGGCGTTCTGGTCGATCCTGGCGATCACCTGGTAGTTGATGTCCAGGTACTTCCAGTCGGTGGTATTGCCCACCGCGCGCCCGGAGAAATCTTGCAGGCTGGCGTAGCCCTGACTGTCCATCCAGCGCGACAGGCCGTCCTTCATCTCCTCAACGATGCGAAAACCATGCAGCATGGCCGCCGTGCATACCTGCACCGCGCCGCAGCCCAGCGCCACGAACTCCGCCGCGTCGCGCCAGCTGCCGATGCCGCCGATGCCGCAGATCGGCAAGCCACGGGTTTCGGGGTCGCGGGCGATCTCGGCGACCATATTCAGGGCGATGGGTTTGACCGCGGAGCCACAGTAGCCGCCGTGGGTGCTCTGCGTGCCGACCACGGGGTGGGCGACCATGCGCTCCAGGTCGATGCTGGTGATCGAGTTGATGGTGTTGATCAGCGACACCGCATCGGCGCCGCCGCGATGGGCGGCGCGTGCCGAGGTGCGAATGTCGGTGATGTTCGGCGTCAGTTTGACGATCACCGGCAGCGAGCAATAGGTCTTGCACCAGCGGGTGACCATCTCCACGTATTCCGGCACCTGACCGACGGCTGCGCCCATGCCGCGCTCGGGCATGCCGTGGGGGCAGCCGAAGTTCAGCTCGATGCCGTCGCAACCGGTGGCTTCCACCAACGGCAGGATGGTTTTCCAGGACTCCTCGACGCAGGGCACCATCAAGGACACGATCAGTGCGCGGTCCGGCCAGTCCTTCTTCACCTGGGTGATTTCGCGCAGGTTGATGTCCAGCGAGCGGTCGGTGATCAGCTCGATGTTATTGATCCCGAGGATGCTCCTGTCAGCGCCGAAGTGCGCCGAGTAGCGCGACGACACGTTGACCGCGGCCGGGTCTTCGCCGAGGGTCTTCCAGACCACGCCGCCCCAGCCGGCCTCGAAGGCGCGGACCACGTTGTAGGCCTTGTCGGTGGGCGGCGCGCTGGCCAGCCAGAAGGGGTTGGGTGCCTTGATGCCGGCGAATTCGATGGATAGATCGGCCATTTATGCGGCCTCCACATTGAGCAGCAGGTGAGAGTGGATGGCCTCGGCGGCCAGCTTGCCGTGTTGCACGGCCTGAACGGTGAGGTCCTGGCCGAGGGCGGTGCAGTCGCCGCCAGCGTAGATGCCGGGCACGCTGGTTTGCAGCTGGGCGTCGACCCAGATGCGTTCGCCCTCACGCTTCAGTTCGCGGGCCAGCGGGTCGCCCAGGGCTGAACCGTCAAACGCCTGGCCGATGGCGCTGAAGATGGCGTCGGCGGCCAGCTCGAAGGTCTGCCCGGTGCTCTGCAACCGGCCGTTCTCCACGCGGGTGCGGGCGAAGCGCATGCCGCGCACCTGGCCCTGCTCGTTGAGCAGCACCGCATCCGGTTGTGCCCAGGTCAGCAGGCGTACCTGGTTGGCCTTGGCGATGTCCTGTTCATGTTCGGTGGCGCCCATTTCCTCGAAGCCGCGGCGATAGACCAGATTGACGTCGCGGGCGCCGAGCTTGCTCATCTGCACGGCCATGTCGATGGCGGTATTGCCGGCACCGAGCACGATGCAGCACTCGGCCACGGGCAACTGGGTCAGGTCATCGCTCTGGCGCAGTTCGCGGATGTAGTCGGTGGCGGCGAGCAGGCCCGGCGCCTCTTCGCCCGGCAGGCCAAGGCGCTTGCTGGCGGCCAGGCCGATGCCGAGAAACACGGCGTCGAACTGCTGGTGCAGCTCGCTGAGGCTGAGGTCGTCGCCCAGTTTGTGGCCGTGGCGGATCTCGATGCCGCCGATCTGCAGAAGGAATTCCACTTCGCGCTGGGCGAAGTCATCCACCAGCTTGTACTTGGCGATGCCGTATTCGTTGAGGCCGCCGGCTTTCTCGCGGGCCTCGAAGATCACCACTTCATGACCGTGCATGGCCAGGCGGTGGGCGCAGGACAAGCCCGCCGGCCCCGCGCCGACCACGGCGATGCGCTTGCCGCTGGCCGGGGCGCGCTGGAATGGGTGCTCGCTGAACTGCGCGTTGTCGATGGCATGGCGCTGCAACAGGCCAATCAGCACCGGTGCGCATTCCTGGGCGTTGTTACGCACGCAGGCCTGCTGGCAGAGGATTTCCGTCGGGCAGACGCGGGCGCAGCTGCCACCGAGGATATTGGCCGAGAGAATCTTCTCGGCCGCGCCCTGAATGTTCTCGTGGCTGATATTGCGGATGAACGAGGGAATGTCGATCTCGCTGGGGCAGGCGTTGACGCAGGGCGCGTCGTAGCAATACAGGCAGCGCGAACTTTCCAGGGCGGCTTGGCGAGCGGTGAGTGGCGGGGCCAGATCGCTGAAGCGATCGGCCAGTTCGGCTGTGCCGGCATCCGGTCGCGGCAAATGGCTGAGGGTGTCTATCACGGTAATTGCCTCACGGTTTTGTGGCTTTTATTCGGCAGTTAACAGCGGATAAGCGGCCGTCCAGCCTCTGCGGGCCGGTGTGGCGGAATGGGTTGCGGCGGCGGCCGGGGCTGTGTGGGAGGGGCCGGGCGGCGTTCCGCTTTAGCCGCGAGTGGCTCTAGCCTCAACATCTTCCGCGGCTAAAGCCCCTCCCACGGCCCCAGATTCTGTCTCAGCGCTCGACTGCAACCGGCCGACTGTGCTCGGCTCGTTTGCTAAGCAGGTCGAACACCGCCGGGTAGGCCGGTCGCTCGACATAGCGGCCGGCGCCACGTTCGGCGCGCAGCTCGCCATCGACCCAGACCAGTTTGCCGGCGCTGATGGTGTGGCTGGGTACGCCGCGCACGGTCTTGCCTTCGAAGATGTTGAAGTCGACCTGCTGGTGATGGGTTTTCGCCGAGATGGTCCGTGTGCCTTGAGGGTCCCATAGGACCAGGTCGGCATCGGCACCGACCTGCAGCGCGCCCTTGCGCGGGTAAATGTTGAAGATCTTCGCGGTGTTGGTGCTGGTCAGCGCGACGAAGTCATTGATCGACAACTTGCCGCTGCCCACCCCTTCATCCCAGAGCACCGCCATACGGTCCTCGATGCCGGCGGTGCCGTTGGGGATCTTGCTGAAGTCATCGCGCCCGGCGGCTTTCTGTTCGGCGCAGAAGCAGCAGTGGTCGGTGGCGGTGGTGTGCAGGTTGCCCGACTGCAGGCCGCGCCACAGGGCCTGCTGATGGCCGCGCGGGCGGAACGGTGGACTCATCACATAGCCGGCAGCGGTCTGCCAGTCGGGGTGGCGGTACACGCTGTCGTCTAGCAGCAGGTGGCCGGCGAGCACCTCGCCGTACACAGGCTGGCCCTTGGCGCGGGCGTAGGTGATTTCATCCAGGGCTTCCTGGGTCGAGACATGCACCAGATAAAGCGGTGTACCCAGGGTCTCGGCGATGCGGATGGCGCGACTGGCGGCTTCGCCTTCGACCTGCGAGGGCCGCGACAGCGGGTGAGCTTCCGGACCGGTCAGTCCCTGCGCGAGCAGCTTCTGCTGCAGGTGATAGACCAGTTCGCCGTTCTCCGCATGCACGGTGGGCACTGCGCCCAGTTCGAGGCAGCGCTCGAAGCTCGCCACCAGGGTGTCGTCGGCGGCCATGATGGCGTTCTTGTAGGCCATGAAGTGCTTGAAGCTGTTGACCCCGAACTCCGTCACCAGCTCGCCCATCTCGGCGGCGACCTGCTCGCTCCACCAGGTGATGGCGACGTGGAAACCGTAGTCAGACGCGGATTTCTTCGCCCAGTCGCGCCAGGTGTGGAAGGCGTCCAGCAAGGATTGCTGCGGATTAGGAATCACGAAGTCGATGATCGAGGTGGTGCCACCGGCCAGGCCTGCAGCGGTACCGCTGAAGAAGTCCTCGCTGGCCACCGTACCCATGAAGGGCAATTGCATATGGGTGTGCGGGTCGATGCCGCCGGGCATCAGGTACTGGCCGCTGCCGTCGAGTACCTGGCAGCCCGCGGGGGCGTCGAGGTTGTCGCCAATGGCCTGGATCAGGCCGTCTGCGCACAGCACATCGGCGCGGTAGCTTTGCTCATGGGTGACCAGGGTGGCGCCACGGATCAACAGCGACATGGTGGGTTCCTCGCAGGCTGGCCGATGCAGGTCGGCTCTTGGCTTTCTGGTGCTGACGAGGGTCAATGTCTATTCCTGTCAGCAATGACAAGAACTGAATCTAGTTGCAGTAATCGGATTGGGCAAGATTATTTTTTGATCAGTTTTTATTTATATAAGCTTTTGAAAATTAAGGATAAAAATTAAAAATCACCAAAATGGTGAGAGCTCTCACCATTTTGACGCACTTGACAGAATGACAATATGGTCAAGATTTCTCATGGAAAATCAGCCGCTTGTGTCTTGGCATTGCGCGGCCTCGGGCGGCGAAAAAAAATCGCTTGCACCAGTTTGAATCCTGACTGACAGGACAAGCCGCCCAGAGGATGTCGGTGGCGTGTGCTGGCGGCGCCTTTGGGTTCAGATAAAACGTTTTCAGATCAGATGCTTAATGTGTTCAAACAGGCAGGATGCAGGCCCCGCCGGGGAATGCGGCACGCTTATTGAGTGGCGCTGCCCCCGTGCTGGCCGGCTACTGAACTCCGGCCATCGAATTAGCCCGATGCGCTAACAATCAGAAAAATACTGGAGAGGCCCATGCAACAGAGCAGATCGGAAGTGACCGAGCGGGAGGGCTTGTATGAGCTGAACGCTGGCAGCGACGTACTCGACAGCGCGCGCTACAACCATGACATCGCCCCGACCAAGGTGCATCAGCGAACCTGGAACAAGTGGCACATCACCGCGCTGTGGGTCGGCATGTCGATTTGCGTACCCACCTACACCCTGGGCGGTGTGCTCACCGCCTACTTCGGTCTGTCGGTGGGTGAGGCACTGCTGGCGATCCTGCTGGCCAACGTGGTCGTGCTGATCCCGCTGACACTCAACGCCTTTGCCGGCACCAAGTACGGCATCCCCTTCCCGGTATTGTTGCGCTCCTCGTTCGGCATACTCGGTTCCAACGTGCCCTGCCTGATTCGCGCCGTGGTGGCCTGTGGCTGGTTCGGTATTCAGACCCTGTTCGGCGGCCTGGCGATCCACCTGCTGCTGGGTTCGATTTTCGAGAGCTGGAAGGCGCTCGGCGGCACCGGCGAGGTGATCGGTTTCATGATCTTCTGGGTACTCAATCTGTGGATCGTGCTGCGCGGCGCCGAGTCGATCAAGTGGCTGGAAACCCTGTCCGCACCGCTGCTGGTGTTGGTTGGCGCCGGTCTGCTGGTGTGGGCATTGCCCAACGTGTCGATGAGCGAACTGCTGGCGCAGCCGGCCAATCGTCCCGAGGGTGCCAGCGTCACCGGTTACTTTCTCGCCGGGCTGACCGCCATGGTCGGCTTCTGGGCTACCCTGTCGTTGAATATCCCCGACTTCAGCCGCTATGCGAAGAGCCAGAAGGACCAGATTCTCGGGCAGATCTTCGGTCTGCCGCTGACCATGTTCCTCTTCGCCGCTCTCGGCGTGGTGATGACCGCCGCCTCGGAAGGTCTGGTGGGGCAGACGGTGGCCGACCCGGTCAGCCTGATCGGCCATATCCAGAGCCCCGGGTGGGTCGCTCTGGCCATGGCATTGATCATCGTCGCCACGCTGTCGACCAACACGGCGGCGAACATCGTTTCGCCGACCAATGATTTCCAGAACATCGCGCCCAAGCTGATCGACCGCACCAAGGCGGTGATCCTCACCGGCCTGATCGGTCTCGGCCTGATGGGCCACGAACTGTTGAAGAAGCTCGGTCTGCTGGTCTCAGAGCTGAGCCTGGAGAGCGTGTATTCCAACTGGCTGCTGGGTTACTCCAGCCTGCTCGGGCCGATAGCCGGGATCATGGTGGTCGACTACTTCCTGATCAAGAAACAGCAACTGGACCTGGCCGGGCTGTACCGCGATGACGTCTACCCGGCGTGGAACTGGATCGGCTTCGCCGCCTTCGCCGTACCTGTAGCGCTGACCCTGCTGTCGCTGGGCAGCAACGCCTTCAGCTGGTTCTACGACTACGGCTGGTTTACCGGCTCCTTCCTGGGCGGCTTGATCTACTTCGGTTTGTGCAGCTTGCGTAGCGCACAGCCGGTGGTGGCCAAGGCGCCGGTTTAAGGCAACAGCAGCGTGATTCAGCACACGCGCCTCGCTGCCGCGGGCGCGTCACAGACAACCAGAGAGGCCGAGGAAATGACCATGAAAACTGCCACCGAGGTTCTGCAGTCCAGCCAGCCGCACGTCAACGGCGACCGCCTGTGGCAATCGCTGATGGAGTTGGCGCAGCTCGGCGCCACCGCCAAGGGAGGGGTCTGTCGCCTGGCCCTGACTGACCTCGACCGCCAGGCGCGCGACCTGTTCGTGCGCTGGTGCGAGGAGGCTGGCTGCACCGTCACGGTCGATGGCGTCGGCAACATCTTCGCTCGACGTCCCGGACGCAACGCTGCTCTGGCGCCGGTGATGACCGGCAGCCATATCGACACCCAGCCCACTGGCGGCAAGTTCGACGGCTGCTTCGGCGTACTGGCTGGTGTAGAGGTGCTGCGTACTCTCAACGACCTGGGCATACAGACCGAAGCGCCGCTGGAAGTGGTGGTGTGGACCAACGAGGAAGGCTCGCGCTTCGCCCCCTGCATGATGGGCTCCGGGGTGTTCGCCGAGAAGTTCACCCTGGAGGAAACCCTGGCCAAGCGCGACGCCGAAGGCATCAGCGTCGGCGAGGCGCTGAACGCCATCGGCTACGCCGGGTCACGGGCGGTGAGCGGCCATGCGGTGGGCGCCTATTTCGAGGCGCATATCGAGCAGGGGCCGATTCTCGAGGATCAGGGCAAGACCATTGGCGTGGTGCTCGGCGCGCTCGGGCAGAAGTGGTTCGATCTCACTCTCAAGGGCGTCGAGGCCCACGCCGGGCCCACGCCGATGCACTTGCGCAAGGATGCTCTGGTCGGCGCTGCGGCCGTGGTCGCCGCGGTCAACCGGGTGGCGCTGGAGCATCAACCGCATGCTTGCGGCACGGTCGGCTGCCTGCAGGCCTACCCCGGTTCGCGCAATGTGATTCCCGGTGAGGTACGCATGACCCTGGATTTCCGTCACCTGGAGCCGGCGCGGCTGGATTCGATGATTGCTGCGGTGCGCCAGGTGATCGAGGCAACCTGTGCCAAGCATGGCCTGAGTTTCGAGCTGACGCCGACCGCGGACTTCCCGCCGCTGTATTTCGACCTGGGCTGCGTCGAGGCGGTGCGCAGCGCGGCAGCCGGGTTGGGGTTATCGCATATGGACATCGTCAGCGGCGCCGGGCATGACGCGATCTTCCTCGCCGAGTTGGGGCCGGCCGGGATGATCTTCGTGCCGTGCGAGGGTGGTATCAGCCACAACGAAATCGAGAACGCCGCGCCAGCGGACCTGGCTGCCGGCTGCGCGGTGTTGCTGCGCGCCATGCTCGCTGCCTCCGTGGCACTGGCAGAGGGCAAGCTGGCGGCATGATTGGCCGAATCGCCATCGACTTGGGTGGTGGCAGTCATGGACGCCCGTTCCTGGTCGGGACAAGCTGCGCACTCCATTACCGAGCTGCGGAGCCTCCATGACCCTTGCCTACTGGTGCGTGTTGATTGCCATATTTCTGCCCTACCTGGGTACTGCTTCAGCCAAGTTCCTTGGCCCCGGCTACGGACCGCGCGCCAATCAGGATCCGCGCGCGTTCCTGAGTACCCTGGACGGCTGGCGCAAGCGGGCCAACAACGCGCAACTCAATGGCTTCGAGGTGACCCCGGCGTTCGCCGCTGCGGTGATCATTGCCCATCAGGCCGGTGGTGCCGAGCAGGGGCTGCTCGACCAGTTGGCCGTGGCCTTCATCATCAGCCGCGTGCTGTATTTCATCTGCTATCTGGCTGACTGGGGTCCGGTGCGCTCGCTGGTGTGGTTCGCCGGGATGGGGCTGATCGCGGCGTTGTTCGTGGTGTCCGCATAGTCGACGCTTGCTGTCGACTCTGAAGGAAGAGCTGAAAAGGCGCGTGACCTATCAGTCATTGCGCCACTCTGGTGCGTTTTATGTAGGTGATCAGTCTGTAGAGCGGCTGGCCGTTGGCCACTTTCTTGCTTGTTCCCGGTTATTTGGCGGGGATTCCCGCCGCCTGCCAGGGAGCCTCTCATGTCCGCCACCACCTTTTTCGATCGACTGCTCTGTGCCATTGGCCTGCGCACGTTGAATCAGCAGTTTCTGTTTTCCTATGCGCTGATGTTTCTGCTTGCGGTGGTCGCCTCGGTGGCGCTGTACATGAGCATGTCGGTGTCACCGGAGACCATCAATGTCGCCGGCGCGCAGCGCATGCTCAGCCAGAAGATGACCAAGGAGGCGCTGTTGCTGCGCGAAGGCGTTCTGCCTGCAGCGACGCTGGAAGCCACCATGGCGCAGTTCGATGCCGCCCATCGCGACCTGTTGAGTGGCAACGCGGCGCGCAATATCAGCGCCATCGCCGAGCCCAGCGTCCAGGCGCAGATGAACAAGGTCGGTGGCCTCTGGCAGGGCTTTCGTTCTCAACTGCAGAGTGTGGTTGCAGGCGATGTGGCAGTCGATCTCAAGGCCCTCGAGCAGCGGTCGGTCGAGCTGCTGCGCGAGATGAACCAGGCCGTCGGGTTGATGGCCGCGCACGCTGAAGGCAGCCAGCGTCGCCAGATGTGGCTGGCGTTCGGTTGCGTGCTGGGCATTCTGGCGCTGGTGGTGCTGGGCCGCCAGTTCGGCCTGCGCCCGCTGATGCACAACCTCAATGCAGTGGAGGGGGCGCTGACCCGAGTCGGCTCCGGCGACTTCACACGTAGCCTTGAAGGTCGTCAGGGAGACAACGAGATCGGCCGCATCTTCGCGGGCTACAACCGTATGCAGGAGCAGGTGCGTGGCTTGCTGGCGGAGGTCAAGCGCAGCGGTGAGCGTACCGGGGAGCATGTCGGCAGTGTGGTCGGTGCCGCGCAATCGGCAGGCGATGGCGTGCGGCGCCAGTACGAGGATCTCGATCAGGTAGCCACCGCGATGAACGAGATGAGCGCCACCGTGGCCGAGGTCGCGCGTCACGCTGCCCATGCTGCCGAGTCGGCGCGCAGTGCCGATGATTGTGCGCAGAGTGGCAAGCAAGTGGTGCAGCGCAGTGCGGAGCAGATCGCCGAACTGGTGGAACAGCTGCAGCGCAGTGGCGAGCAGGTACAACGCCTGGAGGCCGAAACCGGTGGTGTCGGCAAGGTGCTCGAAGTGATCACCGGCATCGCCGAGCAGACCAACCTGCTGGCGCTCAACGCAGCCATCGAGGCCGCGCGCGCCGGCGAGGCAGGGCGTGGCTTTGCTGTGGTCGCCGACGAGGTGCGCACCTTGGCCAGCCGTACCCAGCAATCGACCGGCGAAATCCAGGCGATCATCCAGCGTTTACAGGGTGGTGCGCGCGATGCGGTTCTGGCGATGCAGCGCAGCGCGGCTCTGGCCGACGGCAACCTTCAGCATATCCGTCAGGCCAGCGAGTCACTGGAGACCATCGTCGGTGCGGTGGATGGCATCAATGCCCTGAACGCGCAGATCGCCACGGCCGCAGAACAGCAGAGCCAGGTGGCGCAGGAGATCGACCAGCGGGTAACGCATATCTCCGGGCTGGCCGAGCGCAGCCAGGGCGAGACCGAGAGTGTGGTGCAAGTCAGTGCGCAGATTCAGGGCGAGGTGCAACAGCTCAACAGCCAACTGGGGCGCTTCCGTACCTGAACCCTGGCTGACCAACACATACAAACGACAGCTGTTGTGACAAGAGGTCGCTTGGCCCGACCGGGGCGAGCCGCGATACTGGCGCCCCCTTGTCGCCCGGAAGTCGTGTCGATGCCCCTGAAGAAACGCCTGCTGCTCACCTGCGTCTGCCTGGCCCTGGCCGCCTGTGGTGGGGTCGACCCCAATTCACCGTTGGGCAAGCGCCAGGCAGCGTTCAAGGAGATGCTCAAGGTCAGCGAAGACCTCGGTGGGATGCTGCGCGGCCGCATTCCCTACGACGAGTCTGCTTTCATCACTGGCGCCGGCAAGCTGGAGCGCCTGTCGCGCGAGCCTTGGCAGCACTTTCCACAGGTCCGCGACGACGAGCGCAGCAAGGCCAACCCTGAAGTCTGGCAGCGCCAGGAGCAGTTCCAGTCGATGGCACGCGATCTGGAGCAGGCCACCGCCGCGCTGGTGCAGGCCGCGACCACACCGCCGCTACGTCGCTCCGAGCTGGAGCCGGCGATGCAGACCATCGAGGATAGTTGCGAGGCATGCCACAAGGCGTTCCGCGCTTACTGATCGGCGCGCGCTTCGGCTTCGGCCTGCTGCAGCTCGGCGCGTGCCTCGGCCAGTTTGGCCTGACGCTTGGCGATCTTCTCCTGATCACCCTTGCCCATGGCCTCGCGCAGATCCATCTCGCGCTCCTGCACCTCCTCCCGGGCTTCCTTGACGGTGGCCAGGCGCTCCTTGTGCAGTGAAGCGTCATCGCAATGGGCATCGACATTGCCCAGTGCTCTTTGCAGTCCATCCAATTCTCGCGAGTTGCCACTCTTGTGCGCTGCGTCGATCTTCTCCTGGAGCACCTGGCGTTTGGCGGCGCAGCCGCTGTCGCCTTCGGCGGCCAGAATCGGTGCGGCGTTCAGGTTGGCGGCCAGCAGCAGGCCGAGCAAAGCGGTTTGACGAATCATGGTCTCTCCTCGTGAGGGGCTACTTCGAAATGACCCTGGTTGTTGCGCGAGGTTCGACCCGATTGGACCATTGGCTGATCTGGGTCAGCCGCGGGGTGAATTTTCCTGCGGCCTGAAACCGACAGTGCCGGCTTGCTGCAGACGCTCGCCCAGGCGCTGAACCTCCGGGTGGCTGAAGAACGCCACCAGGCGCTCAGCACTCTTCTGGTTCACGCCGGGTTGCTGCATCCATTCGGCGTGGTTGCGAGTCAGTAGCGTGGCCCAGTCGTCCTCCGCGCTGAGCTTGAAACCAGGCGGTGCGCCGAGTGCCTGCAGCCATTGTTGCAGTGGGCGCTGTCGGGCCTGGGCGAAGGCCTGCAGCAGCCGTGAGGCGCGTCGTGGGCCGATACCTGGCAGCTGTTGCAGGTGTTCGCTATCGAGTTCCAGCCAATCGAGCAGACCATCCAGTTTCTGCCCCGCCAATAGCGAACTCCAGGTGCCGGGTCCTACGCCGGTCAGGTTCAGTCCCTGCTTGCCGGCGAGCCAGTTCAAGCGTGCCCGGAACTGTTGCTGACATTCGTCGTTGAGGCGCCAGCAACTCAGGGCGTGGTATCGATTGGGGTCCGGTGCGTGCACGACTGCGCGCTCCGGGCTGCGCCAGATCACCTGGTCGAGACGCGGAATGGTCAGGCCGGCCAGGTGTATCGCAACCTGATCACCAGGGCGTATGTCCAGTTTCTCCCAGATCTGCAGCGAGCCGAGGGCAATCCGGCTGATCCGCCGCTCGTCGAGGTCAACCGGCTGCAGGCGCAGAACCGGCGTGATACGACCACTGCGGCCGATGTTGAACTCCACAGCCTGCACCACGGCCAGTGCCTGGCTGACCGGGTACTTCCAGGCGACCGCCCAGTGCGGCGCTTCTGCCCGCCAGCGTTCTCCGGGTGGCCGTATGCCTTGGCGTAGCACCACACCGTCGCTGGCGAACGGTAGCGGCTCATCGAACCAGTGCTGGCGCCAGCGGCGGGCATCCTCGGCGCTTTTGAGCGGCTGGGTGTAGCGCAGGCTGTCGCTGAAACCCAACTCCTGCAGGGCTTGCAGGCGCTCGGGCATGTTCGCCGGGCCGTCCGGCCAGTCCCAGACGAACAGGCCGATGGCATTGGCCTGCTGCTCATCGAACGTCTGTCGCGCCATCGATCCAGCTACCTTGCCACGGGCGCCTGCACCGCCGTCGCGACCCTGCATGTGATTGTCCAGGCGCCAGTAAAGCTCGCCCTGCAGCACGGCATCGAGTGGCTTCTGCAGACGCGCGGGAATGGCCGACAGTTGCCGCGCGCGGGCTGTCCAGTCCTGGCCGCGGCTCCCGTCGCCACGGCTGATGGCTTGTTGCAGTACGCCGCCACGGTAGACCAGGGTGACCGCGACGCCGTCGACCTTGGGCTGAACCCACAGATCGCTGCGCTTGTTGACCCATTCGAACACGGCCGCTTCGTTCAGTTTGCGCAGTCCGGTCTGCGGCACCGGGTGCGTGATCGTTCCAGTGCTGCCAGCCAGTGGGTCTGGCAATGCTGTGCGGACAGTCGCAAAGCACTGATGCCAGGTTTGCAGGCGCTCGCGTGCCTGGTCGTAGATTTCGTCGGCCACCGGCGAGCTTCCGTGATTATGGTAGGCGTCGTCCCACTCGGCGATCTGCTGACTGAGTGCAGCAAGTTCGGACGTGCCCCGACTGGCGGGCCAGTCGGGGCAAGGGGTGGCCTGGGCGACCAGCGGAAGGAGTAGTAGCAGTAGGGCAGGTTTCATCGCGGAGCTTCCTTGCTCAAGGTATTCACTGAGCCTAGCAGGCTGTATGGGTATTCGCTGAGTCTCTGCAGCTAAGTCACGGATATTGTTAGTTTTTTTCTTGTTACCTGGCTGTGTGGGTGATAGATTCGCGCACCTTTTCTACCCCCAAACAAATGGATTTGCCCGGCGGGGGCGCATGGACAGCCGGGCCTCAACCCTCAGAGGTCTTCACCGATGCGTATTGTTTCCGTTGCCTGTTTCGCCGCTCTGGCCTTCGCCGCTCTGCCTGCTCATGCTGCCGAGGTCGCCGCGATCCAGGCTAAATGTCAGGAGCAGATGGCTGCCAATCAGGACGGTCTGGCTCAGATCAAGCAGTTGGCGGCACTGGCTGGCAACGACAAGGCCAGCGAAACCCTGGCTTCGCTTGATGGTGGCTGTGAGCGTCTCAGCGCTGAATCCGACGCTTCCACTCAGGCTGCTGCGCCTGATCAGTTGAATGCCACCAAGGATGCACTCAAGGGCCTGAGTTCGATGTTCGGCAAATAAGCCCTCAGGCACGAAAAAGCCCCGCCAGATCGCTCTGGCGGGGCTTTTTCATTTTCAGGGGCTTACAGGCCGGCAGCGGCGCGCAGGTCGGCAGCCTTGTCGGTGCGTTCCCAAGTAAAGGTGGTGAAGCTGTCGTCGCCGACGATCTTGGATTGCGGCGTGCGGCCGAAGTGGCCGTAAGCTGCGGTGTCCTGATACATCGGGTGCAGCAGGTCGAGCATCTTGGTGATGGCGTAGGGGCGCAGGTCGAACACGTCACGCACCAGTTTGATGATCTTCTCTTCGGCGATCTTGTGGGTGCCGAAGGTGTTGATCGAGATGGAGGTCGGCTGGGCCACGCCGATGGCGTAGGACACCTGGATCTCGCAGCGCTCGGCCAGGCCGGCAGCGACGATGTTCTTGGCCACGTAGCGGCCTGCATAGGCAGCGCTGCGATCGACCTTGGACGGGTCCTTGCCGGAGAAGGCGCCGCCGCCGTGGCGGGCCATGCCGCCGTAGCTGTCGACGATGATCTTGCGCCCGGTCAGGCCGCAGTCACCCACCGGGCCACCGATGATGAACTGGCCGGTCGGGTTGATGTGGAACTGGGTGTCCTTGTGCAGCAGCTCGGCCGGCAGCACGTGCTTGACGATCAGCTCCATCACACCTTCGCGCAGGTCGTCGTATTTCACTTCCGGGTTGTGCTGGGTGGACAGCACCACTGCGTCGATGGCAACGACTTTGCCGTTCTCGTAACGGCAGGTGACCTGGGATTTGGCGTCCGGGCGCAGCCACGGCAGCAGGCCGGACTTGCGCGCTTCGGACTGACGCTCGACCAGGCGGTGCGAGAAGCAGATCGGCGCTGGCATCAGCACGTCGGTTTCGTTGCTGGCGTAACCGAACATCAGGCCCTGGTCGCCAGCACCCTGATCTTCTGGCTTGGCGCGGTCGACGCCCTGGTTGATGTCCGGAGACTGCTTGCCGATGATATTGAGCACGCCGCAGGTGGCGCCATCGAAGCCAACGTCGGAGCTGGTGTAGCCGATGTCGCAGATCACGTCGCGAACGATCTGCTCCAGGTCGACCCAGGCGCTGGTGGTGACTTCACCGGCAACGATGGCCACACCCGTCTTGACCAGGGTTTCCACGGCCACGCGGGCGTGTTTGTCCTGGGTGATGATGGCGTCGAGCACCGCATCGGAGATCTGGTCGGCGATCTTGTCCGGATGCCCTTCGGACACGGACTCGGAGGTAAACAGGGAATATTCGCTCATCTATCGGTTCCTTTCTTGCCGGAGGCTGAAGGCGCTGTGCGCATCGGTTTTGGCAAAGTGCCGTAATTGAATCTGAAAGCCGTTTTTCAGGCCTATGTAGAGGCTTTCGCCGGGTGTCAGGCCGGCGGCCGTCGCCCAGCGCGCCAGGTCTTCCTGTTCGAAACCGAGCCACAGGTCGCCGCAGGCTTCGCGCGCCCAGCTCTGGTCGTGGCTGCACAGTTCGCTGAGCAGCAGGCTGCCGCCGGGGGCGACCAAGGCGGCCAGCTTGCGAAAGGCTTCGGCCGGCGTGGCGAAGTGGTGCAGAACCATGTTCAGCACCACGCAATCGGCCTTGACTTGCGCGTCCTGCAGCGCATCGGCCAGTTTCAGCTCGACGTTATCCAGGCCCTCGGCGGCGCAGCGTTGGCTGGCCAGTTCGAGCATCGCCGGGCTGTTGTCCAGTGCGGTGACCTGGGCGAAGCGCCGCGCCAGTTCGGGCAGGAAGGCGCCGTCGCCGGGGCCAATTTCCAGTGCCGTGGCATCGGCGCTGAAATGCAGGGCATCGAGCAGGGACAGCAGGCTGTCGCGGTACTGCGGTAAACCTGCGATCAGATCCTGCTGGGCCTGGAAGCTGGTGGCCATGCGCGCGAAAAAGTCGCGGCTGACGGTGGCGCGTTGCTGATGCACGGCGGCAATGCGCGTTTGCACATCGCCGGGCAATGGCAGTTCGTCGATATCGTCCAGCAGGGCGGCGTGCAAGCGGCCATTGGGCAGGGCGCGGCGGTAGAAGATCGCATTGCCTTCACGACGCGTGGCCACCAGGCCGGCCTGGGCCAGGACCTTGAGGTGATGGCTCATGCCTGACTGACCAATGGCGAAGATCTGCGCCAGTTCCAGGACGCCAAATGAATCGTTGCTCAGGGTGCGCAGCACGCTCAGGCGCAGCGGATCCCCGCCGGCCTTGCACAGGGCGGCGAGCTCGTCGTAGGGGTCGAATTCCAACTGGGGTGCGCGCAGAGTCATGGTGGCGCAGTCTAGTCGGTCATTTTTCATACAGCAATACCAATATCAAAAAGTTTTGATATTGGTTTCGTGTCTAGCCTGGAACCTGGCTCAACTGCAGAAAGGCTGCGGGGGCCGGGCTCAGGCTGGTGCCGAGGCGCCACAGTACATGCAGTTCACGCTCGATCTGCAGGTCCTGCACTGCCAAGCGCTGCAGTTCGCCGCTGGCCAGTTCACGTTCGACCACCCGCTGCGACAGCCAGGCGATGCCCTTGCCGTCGGTGAGAAGGCGCTTGAGCGCCTCGGTGCTGCCGATGGCCATGCCGGCCTCTGGCTCCAATCCGTGGTCGCGATAGGCATGCTCGATGCTGGCGCGAGCACCTGAGCCGGGTTCGCGCATGTACAGCGGGTACGTCTGCAGGTCGCGGGCCTCAAGGCGCTCGGCCCTGGCCAGCGGGTGCAGCGGCGATGCCACCGGAAGCAGGGCATCGCGTGCCAACAGGTGATGCGCGTAGTCGGCCTGTGCGAACGGGCCTTCGACGAAGCCCAGGCTGATGCGGCCTTCGTCCAGTTGCCGGGTCACGACGTCGGTGTTGCTTACTTCCAGGCTGACGAATATCTGTGGATGCAGGGCGCAGAAGCGGGTGAGGAGTGGCGGCAGCAGGTAGGCGCCGAGCGTGGCGCTGGCGCCCAGATGCAACTCGCCCTGCTCCAGTTGGGCAAAATCGCGCAGGTCGCGTTCGGCAGCGCGCTCCAGAGCGAAGATGCGCCGCGCATAGTCATGCAGGCGCAGGCCGCCTTCGGTCAGTTGCACGCCGCGTGGCTGGCGATCGAACAGGCGCAGGTCGAGGCTGGCTTCGAGATCGCGAATTTCCCGCGTTACGGCAGGCTGACTGATGTGCAGGCGTTCGGCGCCGGCGCTGATGCTGCCGGCTTCTGCCACGGCCAGAAAAACCTTCAGGTGATGGAGATTCATGATTTATGCATAAAGGAAAAGTATGGATTGAATGCTGAATATGTATTTTTCATATGGCAAGCCAATTCTTACCCTTGCGCCATCACTCATGTCACGGGACCACCCGACTCATGCCGCGCCCCTTCAGTCGTTTACCCGAGCCCCTGGCTTTCATTCGTCATTTCACCCCCAGCTGGTTCGCCATGACCATGGGCACCGGTGTGCTGGCGCTGGTGATCGCTCATCTGCCCTGGCATATGCCGGGATTGTCGATACTCGCCGAAGGGCTGTGGTTTGTTGCGGTCGGCCTGTTTGCCTTGTTCGGCATTTTGTTTCTGCTGCGCCTGGCGCTGTTTCGCGAAACCATCTGGCCGATGCTGCTGCATCCGGTGCAGTCGATGTTCCTGGGTGCCATTCCCATGGGCTTGGCGGTGCTGATCAAGGGCTTGTTGCTGTTCGGTGTGCCGCGCTGGGGCGAAGGGATCTACGCGCTGGCCCATGCACTGTGGTGGCTGGACGCGGCGCTGGCGCTGCTCGGCGCCTTGTTGGTGCCTTATCTGATGTTCACCCGCCAGCATCATGCGCTGGAGAAGCTCACTGCGGTCTGGCTGCTACCTATCGTCGCACCGGAGGTCGCCGCCAGCACGGCAGGGGCGTTGGCGCCGCATCTGGCGACCGAGGCGGCGCAACAGCTGCTGGTGGCCGGTTTCGTGCTGTGGGGATTGTCGCTGTCGCTGGCGTTCTCGCTGATCACTCTGGTGCTGCTGCGCCTGGCTTTGCACAAACTGCCGGATACCGATTTTGCCGCCACCAGTTGGCTGCCGCTGGGGCCGCTGGCTACCGGCTGTCTGGGCCTTCTGAGCATGGGGCAGGCGGCGCCGCTGGCTTTTGCCGGTACACCGCTGGTCAGCGCCGCCGAGCTGGCGCGGGATCTCGGTCTGATTGGTGGTCTGGCACTGTGGGGGGCGGGGCTGTGGTGGCTGGTGATCGCCACGCTGTTCACCCGCCACTACATCCGCGACAACATGCCGTTCAACCTCGGTTGGTGGGGTTTCACCTTTCCGCTGGGCGTATTCGCCCTGGCCACTTTCGAGCTGCAGGCCGTGACCGGTTTGAGTCTTTTCGCCTTCATCGGTTTGCTGCTGGCGGTGCAACTGGCGGCGGTCTGGACGCTAGTGTTCAGTCGCACGCTCGCCGGCGTCTGGCATGGCGAGTTGTTTCAGGCGCCCTGCCTGGGCGGACCGGGCAGCCCGGCGGTGAGCGTTCTGAGCGAGCCGGCGGGCTGATTTGGTCTCTACGACCATCTGTCATTGCCCCATGGGGGCCGGCTGGGCGAAAATAGGCGTCTTTTTTCGCCCCCTTCATTCAGAAGCAGCCCCCGTAGGAGATTCAGCGATGCCCAGCCGTCGTGAGCGAGCCAATGCCATTCGTGCCCTGAGCATGGATGCCGTGCAGAAAGCCAACAGCGGCCACCCCGGTGCCCCCATGGGTATGGCGGACATCGCCGAAGTGCTGTGGCGCGACTACCTCAAGCACAACCCCAGCAACCCGAACTTCGCTGATCGTGACCGCTTCGTGCTGTCCAACGGTCATGGCTCGATGCTGATCTATTCGTTGCTGCACCTGACTGGCTACGACCTCGGCATCGAAGACCTCAAGCAGTTCCGCCAGCTGCACAGTCGTACTCCGGGCCACCCGGAATACGGTTACACCCCGGGCGTCGAGACCACCACCGGCCCGCTCGGCCAGGGCATTGCCAACGCCGTCGGCTTCGCCATCGCCGAGAAGGTGCTGGGCGCGCAGTTCAACCGTGAAGGCCACAACATCGTCGACCACAACACCTATGTGTTCCTCGGTGACGGTTGCATGATGGAAGGCATCAGTCATGAAGTCTGTTCGCTGGCCGGTACCCTGGGCCTGGGCAAGCTGATCGCCTTCTACGACGACAATGGCATCTCCATCGACGGTGAAGTCGAGGGCTGGTTCACCGACGATACGCCCAAGCGCTTCGAAGCCTACGGCTGGCAGGTGATCCGCAACGTCGACGGCCATGACGCCGAAGAGATCAAGATGGCCATCGAGACCGCGCGCAAGAGCGTGGACCAGCCGACCCTGATCTGCTGCAAGACCACCATCGGCTTCGGTTCGCCGAACAAGCAGGGCAAGGAAGAGTGCCACGGTGCCCCGCTGGGCAACGACGAAATTGCCCTGACCCGCGCCGCGCTGGGCTGGAACCACGGTCCGTTCGAAATCCCGGCCGAGATCTACGCCGAGTGGGACGCCAAGGTCGCTGGTGCTGCCGCCGAAGCCGCCTGGAACGAGAAGTTTGCCGCCTACGCCGCTGCCCATCCTGAACTGGCCGCCGAGTTCAAGCGCCGCATTGCCGGTGAGCTGCCGGCCGATTTCGCCGAGAAGGCCGCTGCCTACATCAAGGATGTCGCCGAGAAGGGTGAAACCATCGCCAGCCGCAAGGCCAGCCAGAACGCGCTGAATGCCTTCGGCCCGCTGCTGCCGGAATTCCTTGGCGGTTCGGCCGACCTGGCCGGCTCCAACCTGACCCTGTGGAAGGGCTGCAAGGGCGTCTCCGCTGACGACGCTTCCGGCAACTACATGTTCTACGGCGTGCGCGAGTTCGGCATGAGCGCCATCATGAACGGCATCGCGCTGCACGGCGGTTTCGTGCCGTACGGTGCGACCTTCCTGATCTTCATGGAATACGCGCGCAACGCCGTGCGCATGTCCGCGCTGATGAAGAAACGTGTGCTGTACGTGTTCACCCACGACTCCATCGGTCTTGGCGAAGATGGCCCGACCCACCAGCCGATCGAGCAACTGGCCAGCCTGCGTGGCACGCCGAACCTCGATACCTGGCGCCCGGCTGATGCCGTGGAATCCGCCGTGGCCTGGAAGTACGCCATCGAGCGCGCCGACGGCCCGAGCGCCCTGGTGTTCAGCCGCCAGAATCTGCCGCACCAAGCACGCGACGCCCAGCAACTGGCTAATATCGCTCGCGGTGGCTACGTACTGAAAGACAGCGGCGGCGAGCCGGAGCTGATTCTGATCGCCACCGGTTCGGAAGTCGGTCTGGCCGTGGCGGCCTACGACAAGCTGACCGCTGCCGGCCGCAAGGTGCGCGTGGTGTCGATGCCCTCCACCAGCGTGTTCGACGCCCAGGACGCCGGCTACAAGCAGGACGTGCTGCCACTGCAAGTCGGTGCGCGCATTGCCATCGAGGCCTCGCACGCCGACTACTGGTACAAGTACGTGGGCCTGGAAGGTCGCATCATCGGCATGACCAGCTTCGGTGAGTCGGCCCCGGCTCCTGCACTGTTCGAGCACTTCGGCTTCACTGTCGACAACATCGTCGCCACTGCCGAAGAACTGCTGGACGCCTGAGCGAGAACGACGCTGTAGCGGTGGATCAGGGCGCGTAGCTGACGCTCTGTTGATCCACCGTTACACCGCCCGGTGGATCAATAAAGCGCGATCCACCCTACGTTCATCCGAGATATGCTATGTCCAATCGTCCCTATCGTGTCGCCCTCAACGGTTATGGCCGCATCGGCCGTTGCGTGCTGCGCGCGCTGCATGAGCGTGGCAATTCGGCGAGTCTGGAAATCGTCGCGCTGAACGACCTGGCCGATCAGGCCAGCATCGAATACCTGACCCGCTTCGACTCCACCCACGGGCGCTTTCCCGGCGAGGTGAAGGTCGATGGCGACTGCCTGCACATCAATGGCGATTGCGTGAAGGTGCTGCGCCAGAGCGAACCCGAGGCCATCGACTGGACGGCGTTGGATATCGATCTGCTGCTGGAGTGCTCCGGCCAGTACGTTACCCGTGACCAGGCGCAACGCTTCATCGACGCCGGCGCGCCGCGCGTACTGCTGTCGCAGCCGATGGCCAGCGAGGCGGATATCGATGCCACCGTGGTCTACGGAGTCAATCAGCAGTGCCTGAGCGGCGCCGAGCGGCTGGTATCGAATGCATCCTGCACCACCAACTGCGGCGTGCCGTTGTTGAAACTTCTCGATGAGGTGGTGGGTCTGGAGTACGTCTCCATTACCACCATCCACTCGGCGATGAACGACCAACCGGTGATCGATGCCTACCACCACGAAGACCTGCGCCGCACGCGCTCGGCCTTTCAGTCGGTGATCCCGGTGTCCACCGGCCTGGCGCGTGGTATAGAGCGCTTGCTGCCGGAACTGGCTGGGCGTATCCAGGCCAAGGCCATCCGTGTGCCGACGGTCAACGTCTCCTGCCTGGACATTACCCTGCAGACCGCGCGCGATACGTCTGCAGAAGAGATCAACCGCGTGCTGCGCCAGGCGGCACAAAGCGGCCCGCTCAAGGGGCTGCTGGCCTATACCGAACTGCCGCACGCCAGCTGCGACTTCAACCACGACCCGCACTCGGCCATCGTCGACGGCAGCCAGACCCGCGTGTCCGGCCCGCGCCTGGTCAACCTGCTGGCCTGGTTCGACAATGAGTGGGGGTTTGCCAACCGTATGCTCGATGTCGCTGAACATTTTCTCGCTGTATCCACTTCCTCCGTACAACCAGCCTTTGTGAAGGACTGATCCATGACCGTTCTGAAGATGACCGACCTCGACCTCGCTGGTAAGCGGGTGTTGATCCGCGAAGACCTCAACGTCCCGGTGAAGGACGGTGTGGTCAAGAGCGACGCGCGTATCCTCGCCTCCTTGCCGACCATCAAGCTGGCGCTGGAGAAGGGCGCGGCCGTGCTGGTCTGCTCGCACCTGGGGCGCCCGGAAGAGGGCATCTACAGCGAGGAAGACAGCCTGGCACCGGTCGCCGCCTACCTGAGCAAGGCGCTCGGCCGCGATGTGCCGCTGGTCAAGGACTACCTCGGCGGTGTCGAGGTCAAGGCTGGCGAGCTGGTGCTGCTGGAGAACGTACGCTTCAACAAGGGCGAGAAGAAGAACACCGACGATCTGGCCCAGCAGTACGCTGCCCTGTGCGACGTGTTCGTGATGGACGCCTTCGGTACCGCTCACCGCGCTCAGGGTTCGACTCATGGCGTGGCGAAGTTCGCCAAGGTCGCCTGCGCCGGCCCGCTGCTGGCAGCCGAGCTGGACGCCCTGGGCCAGGCGCTGGGCAAGCCGGCCCGGCCGATGCTGGCCATCGTCGCCGGCTCCAAGGTGTCGACCAAGCTGGACGTACTCAACTCCCTGGCTGATATCTGCGACTCGCTGATCGTCGGTGGAGGCATCGCCAACACCTTCCTCGCTGCTGCCGGCCTGCCGGTGGGCAAATCGCTGTACGAGGCCGATCTGGTCGAGACCGCCAAGGCCATTGCGGCCAAGGTCAGCGTACCGCTGCCGGTCGACGTGGTGGTCGCCAAGGCCTTCGCCGAGGATGCCGAAGCCACCGTCAAGGCGGTCAAGGATGTGGCTGAAGACGACATGATCCTCGACATCGGCCCGCAGACTGCGGTGATGTTCGCTGAGATGCTCAAGGCTTCGCAGACTATCCTGTGGAACGGCCCGGTCGGTGTGTTCGAGTTCGATCAGTTCGGCAACGGCACCAAGGCCCTGGCACTGGCCATCGCTGAAAGTCCTGCGTTCTCCATCGCTGGCGGTGGCGATACCCTGGCAGCCATCGACAAATATGGCGTAGCCGACAAGATCTCCTACATTTCCACTGGCGGCGGCGCGTTCCTCGAGTTCGTCGAAGGCAAGGTGCTGCCAGCTGTGGAAGTGCTGGAGCAACGCGCACGATAAACACCGGTCAGGGTGAGGGCGTGTCCTTCACCCGCGACGGATTAAACCCTGACGTGAACGGGTGGTCTGTAGAAAACCGGATCATCGAACAAGGAGTCATGTCATGGGCAAGTTAGCCGTCTTGAGTGTCATGGGTATGTTGCTGGCGGGTTGCGCTGGCGGTGGTCGAGAAGCGGCCTGCGAGGTGTTCAGCCCGGCGCAGATCGAAACCCCGACCACTCAGGATGATCAGCGGGTCGAGCAGAGCAGTGGTCAGCCCACGGGTTCGGCACCGGAACAGCGTTGCTGACTAGGAGAAGCAATGATCGGAATCAGACTGGCGGGGCTTGCTGCCGCCGCCCTGTTGCTTGTGGCCTGCAGCAGTCAGCCAGCGGCACCGGATCAATGGAATCGCTGGGTATGCGACAGCCAGACCGAAGTGCTCTGGCGCTTCGCCAACGACAGCGTCGACCAGGTGGATCTGCGCCTGGGCGGTGGCGACATCGTCTACCGTCTGACTCAGGAGCCGGCAGGATCTGGTGCGTTGTACAGCGACGGGCGTTTGTCCTTCCACACCAAGGGTGAGGAAGGCCTGGTCTACTGGACGGCGACCGATGACCTGATAGGCCGCGGCTGCAAGGCCCCGTAACATCCTCGGCGACGCCGAGGCGAGAACTGCGGGCATGCCCGAGCTTCAGGAAACTTGAACAACGCCTGCCCCTGCGGCAGGCTTGCACGATTAACGACCTCCAAACCGGGAGACAGAAACACCATGGCACTTATCAGCATGCGCCAGATGCTCGACCACGCCGCCGAATTCGGCTACGGCGTGCCGGCCTTCAACGTCAACAACCTCGAGCAGATGCGCGCCATCATGGAAGCCGCCGACAAGACCGATTCGCCGGTCATCGTCCAGGCCTCCGCTGGTGCCCGCAAGTACGCAGGCGCGCCTTTCCTGCGCCACCTGATCCTGGCTGCCATCGAGGAGTTCCCGCACATCCCGGTGTGCATGCATCAGGATCACGGCACCAGCCCTGACGTCTGCCAGCGCTCCATCCAGCTGGGTTTTTCCTCGGTGATGATGGACGGCTCGCTCAAGGAAGACGGCAAGACGCCGGCCGACTACGACTACAACGTGCGTGTGACCCAGCAGACCGTTGCGTTCGCACACGCCTGTGGCGTATCCGTGGAAGGCGAGTTGGGTTGCCTGGGTAGCCTGGAAACCGGCATGGCCGGTGAAGAAGACGGCGTCGGCGCCGAGGGCGTGCTGGATCACAGTCAACTGCTGACCGACCCGGAAGAAGCTGCTGCCTTCGTCAAGGCCACCCAGGTCGATGCCCTGGCCATTGCCATCGGCACCAGTCACGGCGCCTACAAGTTCACCAAGCCGCCAACCGGCGACGTGCTCTCCATCGAGCGCATCAAGGAAATCCACAAGCGCATCCCCAACACCCACCTGGTGATGCACGGTTCTTCCTCCGTTCCGCAGGAATGGCTGAAGGTGATCAACGAATTCGGCGGCGACATCAAGGAAACCTACGGTGTGCCGGTCGAAGAAATCGTCGAAGGCATCAAGCACGGCGTGCGCAAGGTCAATATCGACACCGACCTGCGTCTGGCTTCCACGGGCGCCATCCGCCGCATGATGGCCGAGCACCCGAGCGAGTTCGACCCGCGCAAGTTCTTCGCCAAGACCATCGTTGCCATGCGCGACATCTGCATCGCCCGCTACGAAGCCTTCGGCACCGCTGGCAACGCCTCCAAGATCAAGCCGATTTCTCTGGAAGGCATGTACCAGCGCTACGCCAGTGGCGAGTTGAACGCCAAGGTCAACTGAGCCTGCGCGGGCGCAAGCCCGCCGCCTGGTTCAGCCGAGAGCCGCGACTGTGCAAACGTCGCGGCTTTTTCATGCCTGGCGTTCGGGTTTCAGGGGGTTGCGCTGAGCGGGGCGCGGTGCTCGATAAGCAGCTTGTCGAAGCGTGCAGCGCCCGCCTCGGTCTCGTAGCCAGTGTTGTCCTGGGTATAAACGCCGGCCTTGAAATACAGCGGCTTCTGAGCCCAACTCGAGTCAAGTCGGGTGCCCCATTTGCTGGCGTTGAGGTTGATTACCAGCGTGCCTTTGGGTGTCAGGTGCACGACATAGGTAAAACGCTGGTTCAGGGCAATGCCAGTCGCCAGGGTAACGGTCTGAATCTCGGCCTCGGGGCTCAGACGTACCTTGGCAACGATGTTGCCGCTTTGCGCATAGGCTTTGTACTGATACTCCAGCTTGAGCAGCGGCATCGAGCTCTTATAAGCGTGGATCTGGCCGATGACGATCTTGCCGGTGGAGGGAACCTGGCTGATCTGCAGCCCGGCGTGCAGGAAATGGTCCGCCTCCGGGTAGGTCCAGTTGCGCAGGCTGCCGTCGGCATAGGTTTCGCGCAGCTCGCTGCGTGGGTACTTGGCGCTTTCGGTGGTGGTGCCGTTGACCGGCGCCCAGAAGAAGATGGCGCCATCTTTGGACTGGAAATAGTGATCCTGATATCCACCGGCCAGAACGCGGGTCTCGATGGTGGTCGCTGGGACGCCGACTGGAATGCTGAGATTCCACATGGCGAGTTCGATCATGTTCAACGCTCCTGAAAAACGGAAACTTCAGTCGGTGGCACATCTCATCCAGGAGTCAGTAACGGCTTACTTGGCGTTCCAGCCGGTGACGCGCGAGCTAGAAGGGCGGCAGGGCTGCCTGTCGCGAGCAGCGAGTGCGCTCGTGGCAGGCGTTGTAACGGCCGCCGGTGGGAAAGCGAGAGGGCCGTACGTCGTATTGTTGGCGTCAATATAAGGTCGTGATCGGTGGCGTTTCGATCCAGTCTGGAATCCTGTCGTGCTGCGCTCGGCTCGGTGCAGGTAAAACCCTGTAAAACACCCAGGGCATAACGGCTGATGGGGTACGCCATAATCCCTGCACTGTCGTTCCGGGAACCTGCCACCCATGTCCAGCAAGCCACGTCTGTTGCTCGCTTTCCTTCTTGCCGTGTTGCTGGCCTCGCTGCTCGCCTCGATCTTCCAGACCCAGACCAATCTCGCCGCGCTGCAGGCGCTCGGCGCGCCGATGCCGCTGGATGTGCGCGTCGGCACAACCTGCCTCGATCTGCTTGGCTTCGCCCCGACCTTCGCTCTGCTCAGTGCCCTGGGTTTTCTCATTGCCCTGCCGCTGGCTACCTGGCTGGCGCGGCGCATGCCGCTGCTGCGTTGGCTGATCTTCGTGCTGGCCGGCGCTGCAGCCATCTGGACGGCGCTGGCACTGGCCAATGCGCTGGCGCCGATGCCGACTCTGATTGCCGCTGACCGTAGCCCTTTCGGCACGCTCGGGCTGATGGCCTGCGGTAGCGTCGGTGCGCTGCTGTTCGCCCTGCTCGGCCGACGAGTGCGCTACCGGACGCAGCCGACTTCCTCCGATTCTCTGTGACAAGGCGTTGCCCATGTTGAGAAGCACCCGCGCGCTGATACTCGGCGCCCTGTTCGTCAGCACGCCGCTGCTGGCCCAGGACTACCGCATCGAAACCTTCAGCAAGGGGCTGGAGAATCCCTGGGCCGTGGCTTTCCTGCCGGACGGGCGCATGCTGGTGACCGAGCGTGTCGGGCGGCTGCGCATCATCGAAGCCGATGGCAGCGTCGATCCCGAGCCGGTGGCGGGTTTGCCCGAAGCCTTCATCGCTGCCCAGGCCGGGCTGATGGAAGTGGCGCTGGACCCCGACTACAGCGACAACCGCTGGCTGTACCTGACCTATGCGCACGGCTCGCTGGAGGCCAACAACACGCGACTGGCTCGCGCCCGCCTGGTGGATGACGAGTTGCACGACTTCGAAGTGTTGTTCACCGCCCAGCCGCTCAAGGCTGGCGCCGCGCATTACGGCGGGCGTATCGCCTTTCTCGCCGACAAGACCCTGGTGCTGACCCTGGGCGACGGCTTCGACTGGCGCGAGCAGGCGCAGAACCCGACCAACCACCTGGGCAAGATCGTGCGCCTGAACCGCGACGGCAGCGTGCCGCAGGACAACCCGCTGGTGGGGCAGGAAGGCGCTGCGCCGGAGATCTACAGCCTCGGCCACCGCAACGTCCAGGGCATCTTCTACGACGCCGAGCACAATCGGCTGTATAGCCACGAGCATGGCCCGCGCGGAGGGGACGAGCTCAACCTGATCGAGGCCGGCAACAACTACGGCTGGCCGCTGGCGACCTTCGGTATCGATTACACCGGTGCGCGCGTTAGCCCCTACACCGAGCTGCCGGGGTTGACCTCGCCATTGCTGCACTGGACGCCCTCGGTGGCGCCGTCGAGCCTGACCCTGTATCGCGGCGAGCGTTTCCCCGAGTGGCAGGGCGACTTGTTCGCCGCCACCCTGGCCGAGCGCAGCGTACGACGCATTCGCGTGCGCGACGGCATGCTGGCGGGTGAGGAAATCCTCTTCGAGGAGCTGGGCGAGCGCATTCGTGATGTGCGCAGCGGGCCGGATGGTGCGCTGTATCTGCTCACCGATAACCCGCAGGGGCGCCTGCTGCGTGTGGTGCCCAGCGAGTAGTGCGGCATCCGTTACACTGGCGGTCCTGATGTATGTGGAATCGTATCGTTGAAGTATCTACAGGGTTATCCGGTTGCCTTGCAGCAGCAGGTTCGCCAACTGATCGCCGATGACCGGTTGGGCGACTACCTGGCGCAGCGCTATCCGGGCCGGCATGAGGTGCAGAGCGACAAGGCGCTCTACGGCTACGTGATGGCGCTCAAGCAGGAGCACCTGAAGAACGCACCAGCCATCGACAAGGTGCTCTACGACAATCGCCTCGACCTCACCCACCGCGCCCTCGGCCTGCACACGGCGATCTCGCGGGTGCAGGGCGGCAAGCTCAAGGCTAAGAAGGAGATTCGCGTCGCCTCGCTGTTTCGCGACGCGGCGCCGGCCTTCTTGCAGATGATCGTGGTGCATGAGCTCGCGCACCTGAAGGAGGCCGATCACAACAAGGCTTTCTACAAGCTGTGCGATCACATGTTGCCGGGCTATGCGCAGATCGAGTTCGACCTGCGCATGTACCTGACCTGGCGCGAAATGACCGGCACAGGCTGAACCACAGGGTGCGGCTGGCTCCATCGTAGGTTGTGCTGTGCGCACCGATGGGACACCCCGGTGTATTAGCTGTGCAGGCGCAGGTTGAGCTGATCGACTACCTCGGCCCAGTCGGCGTCTTCGAGAATTTCCTCGCGCAGCAGCGCGGCCTGCGCCGGGCTCCAGAACGGCGCATCGGCCAGCGAGCAAGTGGCTGGCAGCGGCGAGTGGGTACTGATGAAGGCGCTGATGCTGGCGGCATCGTCAGGCAGGCCGAGCTGCTTGAACAGGGCTGGCAGGCTGTGGGTCGGGTTTTCCATGGTATGGGCTCTCGCAAGGCGTGGTGTTCATCGCTCATTACCAACCCTAGCCCAGATAGTTCCGTTTACGCGGCTGTCAGCACCTCGAAAACCTGTTGCCGGCTCCCTACTGGCAGGCTTATCTCGTCGCCGGGCTTCTTGCCGAGCAGCAGCTTCCCGAGCGGTGCGGTATGGCCTAGTACCTGGATGGTCTGGTCGGCCAGTTGCAGTTTCATGCTGGCACCTGGGGGGCCAAGAAACAGCCAGTGTTCGTGACCATCCTCGGTCGCAAGTTGCACCAGCGCGCCGAGCTGGATGCCCTGCTCGATATCGAAGGGGCGCGGGCGCAACTGGCGCCAGGTGATCAGGGTCTGGCGCAGCTCTTCGACGCGACGCGCCTGCCCACTGGCCAGGTAGGCGGCCTCCAGGCCCAGGGTGTCGTACTTGTTCTCGGCGACGTTCTCTTCGTGGGTAGCCGCTTCGTGGGCGCTCAGGGCTGCGAGGCTGGCCTGTTCGAGGTCGGTCTGCAGATGGGTGAGCACGTCTTGCAGCAGCAGATTCTTGTTCATGGTGCGTTTTCGGATTCGGGTTGGTGAAAGGGGCGGCAGCCCCTCTTCAAAGCTATTGGGTGGCCAGTTGTACGCGGTTGCGACCTTCGGCCTTGGCTCGGTACATGGCGGCATCAGCCAGGCGAATCAGCAGGGTGGCATCGTCAGCGCCGCGGCTCAGGGCGATGCCGATGCTGGCGCCGACGCGTACGGCACGATCTTCCAGATGCATCGGCGTGTCCAGTCCTTCCAGCAGGCGCTTGGCCAGGTCGTGCGCATGTTCGGCTGATTGCACGCTCTCGCAGATCACCACGAACTCGTCACCGCCGAGGCGCGCAGGCAGATCGGTATCGCGCACGTACTGCCGCAGGCGCCGCGCTATTTCGGCCAGTACCAGGTCGCCATAGCCATGGCCGTGCTGGTCGTTGATCGGCTTGAAGCCGTCCAGGTCGATCAGCATCACGGCCAGTAGTTCGTTGCGCCGCAGGCTGCGCGCCAGTGCCTGCTCCAGGTGTTGCTGCAGGGCGGTACGGTTGGCCAGGCCGGTCAGTGGGTCCTGCAGGGCCAGCTCACTGAGGCGCTGATTGGCCTGTTCCAAGGCCTGGGTACGTTCGGTGACGCGCTTGGCGAGGATCTGTTCGTTGAGCTGCAGCGCGGCCTCGCGCTGGCGCTTGAGTTCGTTGAAACGTGCTGCCAGGGCAAAGGATAACAGGATCATCTCCAGCCCCGAGCCGATCTGCATGGCGTACAGGGTAAGAAAATTCGACGGGATCAGGGCGAAGTTGCGTAGCGCCAGCAGCACCGCGCCGGTCAGTAGCATCAGCCAGGCCAGGGCGAACAGGCGGGCGCCGGGCACCCGGTAGCCAATGCAGACGAAGCTGGTGAGCAGTAGTGTCAGGGTGGCGATCAGGCCGGTCAGCGACATCAGCTGCAGCGCGCGCTGCAGCGGCAGCAGCACACTGGCCAAGACGGCCACGCCGATGGCGATGGACAGCATCAGCAGGCCCTTGTCCCAGCGCGGCAGCCACTGGCGGGTATCGAGAAAGCTGCGCGCAAAAACCACCGACAGCAGCGCCGCCGACGTCAGGCTGACCGGCAGCATGCGGTTGCTCCAGGGCGCAGCTTCGGACCACAAATACTGCGCGCCAAGACCATTGAGCGAGAGCACGCTGAGGGCGAAGGCGAACATGAACAGCACATAGTTTAGGAAAGGCCGTTCGCGCAGGGCGAGAAACAGCAGCAGGTTGTAAAGCCCCAGTGCGATCAGCACGCCGAAGTAGATGGCATGTACCAGATAACCATTCTGACTATGCTGCTCGAAATCGCGCGCAGGCATCAGGGTGCCGCTGAGGGTCATGCTGCCGCGCGAGTCGACGCGCAGGTACAGCGTGCGTTGCTCGCCGGGCTGCAGCGCGATCTCGAATACCGGGTTGCGATGGCCGACGCTGCGCTGCGCGTAGGGCACGGTGTCGCCGCTGCGCGACTCGCGCACGCCATCGGCGCCGATGTCGTACAGGCGCACCTCGTCCAGCGAGGCGTAATTCAGTTCCAGGCGCCAGACACGTGTTTGCCGGGCATCCGATTGCAGCGCCAGGCGCAGCCAGATTACTCCCGGCACGTAGCCGAAGCTGAGGTCACGGCGGTTCATCGAGGGCTGAAAAGGGGCATCGACAGCGCGAACGTCGTCCAGGCTCAGCGCGCTCTGGGGATCGACGAGAAAGTCGACCCGTCCATAGAGATCCTGTGCTGCGCTGCTGTCGTCCAGGCGCGTGCTGGCGAGAGTGACCTGGCACGCCAACAGCAGGCTGCACACCAGCAGCAGACCTGGCAGCGAGGCCAGGTAGGTGAGGGTGGTGTGTCGGTTGGCTGGCATGGGCAAGGCCTGGGAACTAGGCGTCGTTAGATAGTGGCAGAAAGCCCCGTGAGCCTGCTAGTGGCGATCCTTCTGCAGATGCGCGGCCAGCGTGCGCAGGGGCGCGAGCTGGCGGCAGATCAGCGCCAGTTGCGTCTGCACCAGGCGCTGGCGCTCGTCGACGTCGTCGGCGATCTGCTCCAGGCTCTGCGCCAGTGCCTGTTCCTCGTCGCTGTGAATGGCCAACGGCTGCTCGCCGCGCAGACCGGTGGCGATATCATCGAGGCTGTTCGCCAGCGCTTCGGCCTGTTCCAATAATTGTGCCTGGGCCGTCTGCGGCAACTGCTCGCCACGATGGGCGCCGAGCCCGGAGAGGTAACTGAGCAGTGTGTGCGACAGCACCAGGAAGCGAAAACCGAGGTCGGCGTCCTTACGGAAGTACCCTGGCTCCATCAGCATGTTGCCGAGGGTGGTGGACAGCGCTGCATCGGCGTTGTGCGCGTTACGTCGAGCCAGGCGGTAGCCGAGGTCGTCACGCTTGCCGTGTGCGTACTGGGCGATGATCTGCCGCAGGTAGGCGCTGTTGCAGCTCAGCGTGCTGGCCAACATGCGCCCCAGGCGACGGCCCTGCCAGTCCGGCAGGATCAGGAACACCGCCAGCCCGGCCAGCATGCCGCCGAGCAGGGTGTCGACCAGGCGCGGCAGGAACAGGCCGTAGCCATCGCCGATCTGGTTGAAGCAGAACAGCACCAGCAGGGTGATCGCCGCCGTGGCCAGGGTGTAGCGCGTGCTGCGTGTGGCGAAGAAGGCGACGCCGGCGACCACGGCAAACAGGGCCTGGATGCGTGGGTCGGGGAACAGATCGATCAATGCCCAGCCTAACCCCAAGCCAATCAGGGTGCCGACGATGCGCTGCACCAGCTTTAGACGCGTGGCGCCGTAGTTCGGCTGGCAGACGAACAGGGTGGTCAGCAGAATCCAGTAGCCCTGGGTCGGATGAATCAGGTGCAGCAGGCCATAACCGGCAGCCAGAGCAATGGACAGGCGCAGCGAGTGGCGAAACAGCAGCGAGGTGGGTGTCAGTTGCTGGCCGATGCGTTCGATGACCTCGCGCAACGAATGCGGTTCGCGATCCAGCAGGCTGCTGTCCTGCTCATCGGCCAGGGCGTCGGGGTTGCTGGCACTGCCGAGCAGCAGGTCGAGGCTGGCGAGGTTGCCGGCCAGTGCGCCGAGCGAGCGCAGCAGGCGGCGCCAGGCCGGGTTGCTTTGCAGATGCAGGTGGTCGAGGGAGGCATGCAGGTCTTCCAGAGCCTGGCTGCACAGCTCGCGGTATTCGAACGGCTGGCGCAACTCGATGGCACTGCCCAGGCGCTGGCAGGCTTCGCCGTGCAGACGCAGCAGGCGCTGGCAGCGAAACAGCACATCGCTGTGGAAGAAGGCTTCGGCCAGTTCGTTGTAAGGGTAGTGCGACGAGCTGGCGCGCTCGTGGATGTCCTGGGCAAGGAAGTACAGCTTCAGATAACGATTGACCTTGGGGCCTGGGCGACCGCCTCCGACCCGGTGCAGGATGATCTCCTTGGCCGCGTTGAGTGCGGAGACGACGCGGCCATTCTGCTGGGCCAACTCCAGACGGCGTTGCTCCACATCCAGTTGGCGCACGGGTTCGAACAGCGCTGCCTTGAGCTTGAGGTACTTGCCCAGTTCGCGAAACAGTCGGGCCAGGGCGAGCTGTACCGGCTGATGGGCGAACAGGCCATGCCAGATCACCGACAGCAGGCCGTACCAGGCGGCACCAGCCACCAGCAGCAACGGTTCCAACCACAGGCCGGCGACGCCGCCGCGCTGCTCGACGCCGATCATGCTGTACACCGCGAGGATCAGGGTGCCGGAACCCAGGGTGGCGAAGCGTTCACCGAGTGCGCCGAGCATGGTCAGACAAAAGGCGGAAAAGGCCAGGGCGATGACGAACAACCAGGGATAGGGAAAGAGAAATTCCACCGCATAGGCC
Source organism: Pseudomonas chaetocerotis (assembly GCF_015712105.2). NCBI lineage: Bacteria > Pseudomonadati > Pseudomonadota > Gammaproteobacteria > Pseudomonadales > Pseudomonadaceae > Pseudomonas > Pseudomonas chaetocerotis. The sequence continues at coordinate 763,560 of NZ_JACFYX020000001.1, read as the reverse complement.
GCCGCGCTGAAGCAGGCCAGGGTGACCAGCACTGCGCCGAGGCGGCCTTGCCAGCTGTCGTCGGTCTCGGTCAGGGCGCTGGCGATGATGCCGAGAAACAGTGGGATCAGCCCATGCATCCAGCCCTGCCACCCGCACAGCGCCAGGGCTCCGGCCAGGGCGATGAATACCCGCAGGCTGGCGCTGAACTTGTCCAGCGCCCAGAGGCGGCGCAGTGATTGACGAAGGCGAGGGCGGGGCATAGGAAGTAGAGTCGGAAACGATCTGAGCAGACTACCGGAACTGGCCAGTCACTGGGTATCTGTCTGCTGGCAATCTGTTTGGCCTGGCGCCTTTTGCAATTTCATCATCCGTCTCGCGGATAAGTCTGCTTCTACAGCGAGCAGCTGCTGGCGCACCCGTACATCCCCTGTAGCACATCCGCCGGTCCTGTCGCGGGAGCCGCTGGAGGCATGAACTATGCTCAACAGAGGCCCTCCGCCAGCTGCCTGGTATCACTGCGGGGCCTGGGAGTCGAACGTGTTTCCTGGCTGGTTGCGTCTGTGTCTGTGTGCCCTGATCCTCTGCGGTTCGGTGGGGGCGAGTGCGGCGCCGGGCGCGGTGGTGCAGCTGCAGGTGGACGGGGTGATCGGCCCGGCCAGTGCCGACTACCTGGTGCGCGGCTTGGCCAAGGCGGTGGACGAGGGTGCGCAACTGGTGGTGATCGAAATCGACACGCCGGGCGGCCTGGATACCTCCATGCGCGCCATCATCAAGGCGATTCTCGCCAGCCAGATTCCAGTGGCCAGCTATGTCGCCCCGGGTGGCGCGAGGGCAGCCAGCGCCGGCACCTATATCCTCTACGCCAGTCATGTCGCCGCCATGGCGCCGGGCACCAATCTCGGCGCAGCCACGCCGGTGGCCATTGGCATGCCGGCGGCGCCGAGCAAACCGACGGGCGAGGACAAGGAGGACGCGCAGAATAAGGGAGAAGCCGACAAGATGCCGGCCGATGCCATGACAGCCAAGCAGGTCAACGATGCGGCCGCCTACATCCGCGGGCTGGCGAATATGCGCGGGCGCAATGCCGAGTGGGCCGAACAGGCGGTGCGCGAGGCTGTCAGCCTGTCCGCCGAGGAGGCGCTGGAGCAGAAGGTGATCGACTATCTGGCCAGGGACCTGAGCGATTTGCTGCGCCAGCTTGATGGCAAGTCCCTGCAAGCCGCAGGCGTCGAAGTCACCCTGGCCACCGCCGGTGCGCCGCTAATCAGCCATGCGCCGGACTGGCGCACCCGGCTGCTGGCGGTGATCACCAACCCCAGCGTGGCGCTGATCCTGATGATGATCGGTGTCTACGGCCTGTTCTTCGAGTTTTCCAATCCCGGTAGCGGCGTCGGCGGTGTGCTCGGTGGCATCAGCCTGGTGCTCGCGCTCTACGCCCTGCAGCTGTTGCCGGTGAACTACGCCGGGATCGCGTTGATCCTGCTCGGTATTGCCTTCATCACCGCCGAGGCCTTCTTGCCCAGCTTCGGTGTGCTCGGTATCGGCGGGGTGGTTGCGTTCGTCTTCGGCGGGTTGATCCTGATCGACACCGACGTGCCGGGCTTCGGTATCCCGCTGGCGCTGATCTTCACCCTCGCGCTGATCAGTGCCGCGCTGATCCTGGCCATAGTCGGTATGGCACTTCGGGCCAGGCGGCGTCAGCAGGTGGCCGGTGACAGCGGTCTGGTCGGCAGCCTGGTGGCCATAACCGCAGTGCGCGACGACGATCCGCGCGCCGGTTGGGTGGCGCTGCAGGGCGAGCGTTGGCAGGTGGAGGGCGCTGCTCCACTGCGGCCTGGGCAGCAGGTACGCGTCATGGCGCGCGAAGGCGTGCATCTGCAGGTCAGCGCGGTGGATGAACCGCCGCGCCAAGGAGGTTTCTGATGGGTTTCGAACTGAGTTTTCTGTCGTTGGTAATCATCGTCCTGGCACTGCTCGTCTCATCATTTCGCATCCTTCGCGAATACGAGCGTGGCGTGGTGTTCCAGCTCGGCCGTTTCTGGCGGGTCAAGGGGCCGGGCCTGGTGCTGGTCATCCCCGGGCTGCAACAGATGGTGCGGGTTGACCTGCGCACTATCGTGCTGGACGTTCCGACCCAGGATGTGATCTCCCGCGACAACGTCTCGGTCAAGGTCAACGCGGTGGTCTACTTCCGCGTGCTCGACGCGCAGAAGGCGATCATCCAGGTCGAGGATTACCACGTCGCCACCAGCCAGCTGGCGCAGACCACCTTGCGTGCAGTGCTCGGCAAACACGAGCTGGACGAGATGCTCGCCGAGCGCGAGCGACTCAACGTCGACATCCAGCAGGTGCTCGACGCGCAGACCGACGCCTGGGGCATCAAGGTGGCCAACGTCGAGATCAAGCACGTCGACCTCGACGAGTCGATGATCCGCGCCATCGCCAAGCAGGCCGAGGCCGAGCGCGAGCGGCGGGCCAAGGTGATTCACGCCGAAGGCGAGCTGCAGGCCTCGGAAAAACTCATGCAGGCCGCCGAGATGCTCGGCCGCCAGTCCGGCGCCATGCAGCTGCGTTATATGCAGACGCTGAGCAATATTGCCAGTGACAAGAGCTCGACCATCGTCTTTCCGCTACCGGTGGAGTTGTTGCGCGGCATCGTCGATCTGAAGGAGCCCAAGGCTTGAATTTAGAACCGATCAGTTCTAAATTGCGTGCATGACGACACGTGGACGCCCCAAGAGCTTCTGCCCGGACCGTGCCCTGGAAAACGCCATGCAGCTGTTCTGGCAACGCGGTTATGAAGCCGCGTCGCTGCAGGACCTGCAGGCGGCCACCGGGCTGTCCAAGAGCAGCCTGTATCAGACATACCCGAGCAAGCAGGCCTGGTTCGTCGCTGCCTTCAGCCGCTACGTAGCGCAGCGTCGTGCCTTGTTGCTGGAACAGCTTGCTGCCAGCACCTCGCCGCTCGCTTTCATCCGCGAGCGACTGCTCAGTGTGCTCGAAGACGACGGCCCTGACGGTGTGCCGCGTGGCTGCATGCTGGTCAATGTCGCCAATGAATTTTCCTTGTCGGAGCCAGCGCTGGTGCCAGTTCTGCAACAGGCCACGGCGGGTGTCTGCCAGGTCTTCGAGCAGGCGCTCGAACGCGCCGTGGCCTGCGGCGAGCTGAGGAGCGCTCAGGACCTCGCGGCTCGCGCCAGTTATCTGCAATGTGTGATGAGCGGGCTGCGTACCCAGGTGAAATCTGCGGTGCCGGCGGATTCGATCCGCGCCACCGTGGAAGTGGTGATGGCCAGCCTGGATTGCGCCTGAGCCGTCCTGTGCTGGGTTTTGTTCGCTTGATTTTTGGACTGATTGGTTTTGAATGGGGGTGGTATGCGGGAATTGTTCGAGTTATGCGGTGCCGATCCTGAGCTGGTGTTCTCGCCCTACTGCTGGCGCGTACGTCTGGCGCTGGCGCACAAGGGGCTGGACTGGCAGAGCCGGCCGATACGCTTCACCGACAAGGAGTTGATCGCTTTTTCCGGGCAGAAGCTGGTGCCGGTGCTGATCGATGACGGTGAGACGGTGCATGACAGCCTGGCGATCTTCACTCACCTGGATCAGCGTTATCCGCAGCATCCCTTGCTCGGTGATGCATTGGCTGCCCAGCGCGCCCGCCTGGTCGAGCGCCTGAGCTTTAATATGGTGCGTGTGCCGCTGTTGAAGATTCTGCTTCCGCGGGTCTGGCAGGTGATCGACCCGGCTGACCGCGATTATTTCCGCAGTAGCCGGGAGAAGGCGCTGGGCGTGAGCCTGGAGGCGTTCGCCGATCCGCAGGGCGGTGAGCAGCTGTTTCGTGAAGGCGTGGCACCGCTGGAAATGTGGCTGCGTGAGCAGCCCTTCCTCGACGGCCAGACACCTGGCGGTTGCGATTACCTGCTGGCCGGCATGCTGCTCTGGGCCTGGTGCCTGGGCGCGCAGCCCTGGACCGACGACTCGGCTCTGGGCGCCTGGTTCGCGCGCATCCTGCAGACGTATGAAGCGACTCACGGCCCGGTCAAGCGGGCCGCGATCCACGTGGAGGAAAACCAATGATCGACCTGTACTACTGGACCACACCCAACGGCCACAAGGTCAGCATCTTTCTCGAGGAAGCCGGGTTGGACTACCGCATCATCCCGGTGCATATCGGCAAGGGCGAGCAGTTCGCGCCGGAGTTTCTCAAGATTGCGCCGAACAACCGTATTCCGGCCATCGTCGATCATGCGCCGGCCGATGGCGGTGAGCCCATCGCCCTGTTCGAATCCGGGGCGATTCTCGAATACCTGGCCGACAAGAGCGGGCAGTTCCTGCCGCGCGAGACACGCGCGCGTTTCACCGTGTTGCAGTGGCTGTACTGGCAGATGGGCGGCGTTGGCCCGATGGCAGGGCAGAACCATCACTTCGTGCGCTACGCACCGGAGCCGATTCCGTATGCCATCGATCGCTACGTGAAGGAAACCTCGCGCCTCTACGGTGTGCTGGACCGTCAACTGGCCGGTCGCGAGTACGTGGCGGACGATTATTCCATCGCCGACATGGCCATCTATCCCTGGGCCAAGCTGTGGAAGATGCAGCAACAGAAACTGGAGGACTTCCCCAACATGGCCGCCTGGCTCGAACGTATCGATGCGCGCCCCGCAGTACAGCGTGCCTACGCGCTGGTAGAACAGGTGAATGCCGATCCGCAAGCCTTGCTCACCGCAGAGGCCCGGCGCCTGTTGTTCGGGCAGTGACGGACGGACGAAATTTCTCGAGGATTTTCCTGTGAGCTGGCTCACGCTTTCCTAGACTTCACACTGTTGGCCCGCAATGGTTGGAGATGGTTATGCGAATCGGCGTACCCAAGGAAATCAAGAACCACGAGTACCGAGTCGGCCTCACGCCACAGTCGGTGGCCGAGCTGACGGCACTCGGCCATGAGGTCTGGATCGAAACTCATGCCGGTGCCGCTGTCGGTTTCGCCGACGAGGATTACCTCGAGGCGGGCGCGCAGATCGCCAGGAATTCATGCGAGGTGTTCCAGCAGGGGCAGTTGATCGTCAAGGTCAAGGAGCCTCTGGCGGTGGAACGGGCCAGGTTGCGCGCCCACCACACGCTGTTCACCTACCTGCACCTGGCGCCGGATCGGGCACAGACCGAAGAGCTGATGGCCGGCGGTGCCACCTGCATCGCCTATGAAACGGTGTCCGATGCACAGGGCCGGTTGCCATTGCTGGCGCCGATGTCGGAAGTGGCCGGGCGCATGTCGATCCAGGCTGGTGCCGGCTGCCTGGAAAAGGCCCGTGGCGGGCGTGGCGTGTTGTTGGGCGGCGTACCAGGCGTGGCGCCGGGCAAGGTGGTGATTCTCGGCGGCGGCGTGGTCGGCAGTCATGCCCTGGCCATGGCGGTCGGCCTGGGTGCCGATGTCACGGTGCTGGACAAGAGCGTCGACGCGCTGCGCCGGCTCGATGCCCAGTACGGCAATCGCATCACCACGCTCTACTCCACTCGCGCGGCGGTGCGCGAGCAGGTGCTGGCGGCCGACCTGGTGATTGGCGGGGTGCTGATTCCCGGGGCTGCCGCGCCCAAGCTGGTCACCGCGGACATGGTGCGGCAGATGAAGGCCGGTGCGGTGTTGGTGGATGTCGCCATCGACCAGGGTGGGTGCGCCGAGACTTCCCGCGCCACGACCCATGCCGAGCCCACCTATGTGGTCGATGATGTGGTGCACTATTGCGTGGCCAATATGCCCGGCGCGGTAGCGCGCACCTCGACCCTGGCACTGAACAACGCCACCCTGCCGTTCGTCGTGGCGCTCGCCCAGAAGGGCACTCGCCGCGCCTTGCAAGACGACCCGCATCTGCTGAATGGGCTCAACGTGGCCAGGGGTGCAATCACCTGCGGCAGCGTGGCCGAGGCCCATGGCCTGCCTTTTCAATCGGCCGCCGGGGTCCTGGAGCATCTGTCATAGCGTGTCGTGGCGGCCGCCTGGGTTGCGCGCTGCGGAGGAAAAGACCATGTCCAGCCGTCGCCATCTCCTCTTCGCCGCTGGCGGCGCTTTGCTGGCCAGCCCGGCACTGGCGCTGGCCGAGCGCCTGCTGACCCCAAGGCAGACGCTCGGCCCCTTCTACCCCGACCAACTACCGCTGGATAACGACAACGACCTGGTGCGAGTCGACGGCCAGGCCACAGAGGCGCGCGGGATTCGCGTGCAACTGCACGGCTCGATCCTCGATGCGGGTGGTCGACCACTGGCGGGGGCGCGGGTGGAAATCTGGCAAGTGGATGTCAACGGTATCTACCTGCACAGTCGCGGCGGTGACCGCCAGAGGCTCGATCCCGGATTCCAGGGTTATGGCCGTTTCACCACCGCAGCCGATGGGCGCTATCGTTTTCGCACCATTCGCCCGGTGCCCTATCCCGGCCGCACGCCGCATATCCATCTGGCAGTGACCCTGCCCGGCCTGCCGCGTTTCACGACGCAGTGCTATGTCCAAGGCGAACCGCTCAATCAGCGCGATGGCCTGCTCAACGCGATCCGCGACCCACGCTTGCGCGAACTGTTGGTCGTGCCCTTCGTGCCGGTGAGCGGGCAGACCGACGAGCAGGTTGCCCGCTTCGACGTGGTGCTCGGCATCACCCCGAACGCTTGAGTGGATGATTACAACGGCCAGATCCACAGCAGCATGGGCACACTGATCAGCACCACGAGGATTTCCAGTGGCAGGCCCAGGCGCCAGTAGTCGCCAAAACGGAAACCACCGGGGCTGAGGATCAGGGTGTTGTTCTGGTGGCCAATGGGCGTGAGGAACGAGCAGGAGGCGCCGATAGCCACGGCCATCAGCAGCGAGTCCGGGCTGACGCCGAGCTGGCTGGCGGCGCTCAGCGCGATGGGGCACATCACCGCTGCCGTCGCCGCGTTGTTCATGAAATCCGACAGGGTCATGGTCACCACCAGCAACAGGGTCAGAGTGATGATGGCGTTGCCCTGTGCCAGGTTCTCCATCAGTAGGCGTGCCAGCAGATCGGCCGCGCCCGAGGCGGACATCGCACCAGCCACCGGGATCAAGGCCCCGAGCAACACGATCACCGGCCAGTCGATGGACTCGTAGACGGCGCGCAGCGGCACCAGACGCAGCAGCATGTAGGCCAGTACACCGCTGGCGAAGGCAATCGCAGCCGAGAGCAGGCCGAAGGCGGCGGCAGCGATGGCCAGCAGCATGATGCCGAGCGCGAGGTTGGCCTGTCGTGGATCGGGAATGTTGATGGCGCGTGCGGCCAACGGTACGCAGTCATAGTCGCTGGCGAACTCGCCGATATCCTCGGCGCTGCCCTGCATCAGCAACACGTCACCGCCCTGGATCAGGGTCGAGCGCAGGCGCTTGATCGAGCGATGGCTCTGCCTGGAAATGGCCAGCAGGTTGATGGAATAGCGGCTGCGCAAACGTGTGCTGCTGGCAGAACGGCCAATCAGTGACGAGTCGGGCTTGACCAGCAGTTCCTGCATGGCACGGTCTTCACCGTTGCTGGCTTTCTTGTCTGCTTCGCCGTCCTTGGCCTGCTGCTGCTGCTCGGCTTCCTCGGCTTCGCGCTCGGCCTCCAGCAACAGGTCCAGCTGGCCGAGCACCTCGCCCAGCTCCTCCGGTTCCGCTTCGATCACCAGTACGTCGTCGGCCTGCAGTACACGCCGAGGGTTGGGCGCGGTCAGGCGCAGCTTGTTGCGCACCATGGCCACCACCTGGGCGTCGGCCTCGTCGAGCAACTGTTCGATCTCGCGCAGGGTCTTGCCCTCGGCCTTGCCGCCTTCCTTGACTCGCGCCTCGGTCAGGTAATGGCCAGTGTCGAAGCTGGCGGCGTTACCTACTTCGCGTTTGGGCACCAAGCGCCAGCCGAGCAGGGTGATGAACAGCACGCCGGCCACTGCCACGGCGACACCAACCGGGCTGAAATCGAACATGGCGAAGGGACCGCTGCCATTCTGGGCGCGAAAGCTGGAGACGATCAGGTTCGGCGGGGTGCCGATCAGTGTGGTCATGCCGCCGAGGATGGTGCCGAAGGCCAGCGGCATCAGCACGCGCCCCGGCGGCAATTCCAGGCGTGCAGAAATCTGCAGGGCGATGGGCATCAGCAGGGCGAGGGCGCCGACGTTGTTCATGAATGCCGAAAGCAGCGCGCCCAGGCTGGTCAATGCGGCGATGGACAGCAGCACGCCAGCGCCGCTGGGCAGCAGTCGTTGGGCCAGTCGACTGACTGCCCCCGTGCGCTGCAAACCATGGCTGAGTACCAGCACGCAGGCGACGGTGATCACCGCTGGGTGACCGAAGCCTGCAAAGGCTTCGCGCTCGGGTACCAGGCCAACGATCACGCAGGTCAGCAGCGCGCCCAGCGCTACCACGTCATGGCGCCAGCGGCCCCAGATGAACGACCCCATGCTGGCAACGAGAATGACGAAAATCAGGCCTTGTTCGAGCGTCATGAGGCGGTGCCGTCCCTGTTATTTGCAGACTTCTGGTCTGCTGTTCATAGCAGAGTCTGCGCCGCGTCGGCAGTTCCCGCTGCGCTGTCGACTGGGGCGCAATATTTCAGCCTCAGACGTATTGCGCGGCGGCGTAGCCCGACGCCCAGGCCCACTGGAAGTTGAAGCCGCCCAGGTGGCCGGTGACGTCGAGCACTTCGCCGATGAAATACAGGCCAGGCACCTTGAGCGATTCCAGCGTCTTGGATGACACCTCGTCGGTATTCACCCCGCCCAGGGTCACTTCTGCAGTGCGGTAGCCTTCGGTGCCAGCCGGTACCAATTGCCAGTCGGACAGGCGCTCGGCAATCGTCTTGAGCTCGCCGGGCGTGTACTGCTTGAGCGGTTTGTTGGTGAACCAGCTGTCGACCAGCAGGGTCGCCATCTTCTTGGTGAACAGCTCGGCCAGCAGGGTTTTCAGCTCGCTGTTGCCACGCTCGCGCTGCTGGGTGGCCAGCCATTCGGGCAGATCGATATGCGGCAGCAGGTCGATATGCACGGTATCGCCCGGCTGCCAGTAAGAGGAGATCTGCAGGATCGCCGGGCCGGACAGGCCACGGTGGGTGAAGAGGATGTTTTCGACGAAACTCTGGCCATTGCAACTCACCCGGCAGTCTTCCACCGAGGTGCCGGAAAGCTCCGTGCACAGCGTCTTGAGCTGCGGGTCGGTGAGGGTGAAAGGCACCAGGCCGGCACGGGTCGGCAGCAACTCGTGACCGAATTGCCTGGCCACCTGATAGCCGAAGCCGGTGGCGCCGAGGGTCGGGATCGACAGCCCGCCGCTGGCGATCACCAGTGACTGGCAGGCCACTTCGCCGAGGTCGCTTTGCAGCAGGAAGCCGCCTTCGGTCTTTTCGATGGTGTGTACCGCCGTGTCCAGGCGAATCTGTGCCCCGGCCTCGGCACATTCGGCCAGCAGCAGTTCGAGGATGTCGCTGGACTTGTTGTCGCAAAACAGCTGGCCAAGTTTCTTCTCGTGGTAGGGCACGCCGTGCTTGGCCACCAGGCCGATGAAGTCCCACTGGGTGAAGCGCGCCAGGGCGGACTTGCAGAAGTGCGGGTTACCGGAGAGGAAGTTGTTCGGCTCGCAGTACAGGTTGGTGAAGTTGCAGCGGCCACCACCCGACATGAGGATCTTCTTGCCGGCCTTGTTGGCATGGTCGAGCACCAGCACGCGGCGGCCACGGGCGGCGGCAGTGGCAGCGCACATGAGGCCGGCGGCGCCTGCGCCGATGATCAGTACGTCGGTTTGCAACACGAAATGTCCTCAGGTGAATCGCTGACGCAGCCAGCGCTGCGCGTAAACCGCTGAAGTTTACCCGAAGCCGCTCTGGGCCGCCGGTTCTGCCAGTGCCTGGGTAACGCTGTGTAGAGCGTGCGCCTGTATGTTTCAAATTTGAGACAGTGACGAGTGGCGTTGCGCCTGCTATCACTAGAGCTGATCGTTTCGGATGGATCGCCACCCATGCTCGCAGTGCGTGCCTGGTTACTGCTCTTGTTGCTGTCGCCGGTACTGGCCTCGGCAGAGCTGTTGCGCCTGGTGGCCGACCCCTGGCCGCCGTTCAATGATCAACGGCTGCCCGGCAAAGGTCTGGCCAGTGATCTGGTGGAGCAGGCACTGGCCCGTGCCGGCTACACCACCCGCTATGTGGAGGTGCCCTGGGAGCGTGCGGTGCTGGGGCTCAAGCGTGGCGATCACGATGTGCTGATCAACGCCTGGTACAGCGCCGATCGCACCGAGTACGGCTATTTTTCCCAGCCTTATCTGGTCAACCGCATCCGCTTCATGCGGCGCAAGGGGAGCGATATTCAATTCGAGACCCTGGCCGATCTCTATCCGCACAGCATCGCGGTGGTCAGGGGCTATGCCTATTCCAGGGAGTTCGACAGCGATCCGCAATTGCTCAAGGTCGGCGTGGGCAGTTTCGAGATCGCCGCGCGGATGCTGCATGCCGGGCGCGTGCAACTGGCGCTGGAGGACGAGTGGGTGGCGCGCCACCTGCTGGGGCGCAAGCTGAGCGCCATCCGCGATGAGCTGGAGTTCCTGCCATTACCCCTGAGCGAGAACGGCCTGCATATCCTGATACGCCGTAGCCATGCGCAGCATCGCGACATTGCCAGGCGTTTCGATGCGGCGATTCAGGCCATGCGCGATGACGGCAGTTATGCCGCAACGCTGCAGCGCCACAGCCCCTGATCAGGCCAGTACGGTGCGCGCACGCCCCTGTTGCTTGGCCCGGTACAGGCGAATGTCGGCTTCGTGCAGCAGGCTTTCCAGGTCCTCGGGTTCACCCTGGTAGAGGCCCGCGCTGAACGATAGCGCGGGTGCGCCGACGGCGTAGTGCAGGCTGGCGCACTGTCGGCGCAGTTTATCCAGCGCCTGAGCCACATGATCCGCACCATGCAGTGTAAGTAGGGCAAATTCCTCACCGCCCAGGCGGCCCAGCAGCATGTCGGGAAAGGTATTGCTCATCGCCCGGGCGAACACCACCAGGGCGCTGTCGCCGCTGGCATGACCGAAGCCGTCGTTGATCTGCTTGAAGTGGTCGAGATCGAGCATCGCCACGCTGACCTCGCGACTTTCCCGTTGTGCCTTCTGCAGTATCTGCATGCCTTGCTCGTAGAAGGCGCGGCGGTTGTTCAGGCCGGTCAGGGCATCGAACTGCGCGGCCTTTTTCAGTGCGCGCAACAGGTCGCGTCGCTCCAGGGTCGACATTACCCGGCAGTTCAGTTCTTCAGGGCAGAAGGGTTTGCGCAGGAAGTCGTCGGCACCGTGCTTGATGAACTGCGCACTGAGCGACCCCTTCGGGTCGGCGGAGACGCCGATGATGATCAGGTCATTGAGGCGCAGCTTCTGTCGCAGCAGCTTGACCAGCTCGAAACCGCTGACACCGGGCATGGCATGGTCCAGCACCAGCAGGTCGATATCCGGGTGCTCGCCCAGCTGGCGCAGGGTCTCCTTGCCGTCGCTGGCCTCGATGATCTGATAGTGGTGTGGCTCAAGGATATGGCGGATGTAATGGCGCTGCGCCGTGGAGTCGTCGGCGATGAGAATCTTGATATGGCTGTTGTGGTCGAGCCGGTGCAGCAGACGGAAGGCGTACTCATAGGAGTGCTGGCTCTCCTTGAGCACGTAGTCGACCACGCCTTTCATCAGCAATTCGTCGCGGCGCTGTTCGTTGTAACTGCCACTGAGCACGATGCATGGCAGGTGATAGCGCATCACCAGATCGACGCTCTCGCCATCCGGCGCATCCGGCAGGTGCAGGTCGACGATGGCAGCGAAGAACAGTGCCGCAGAGGTCTCCAGCATGACTTCCGCTTCTGCCAGTGACGCACAGAAGATCGGCTCCAGATCGGTTTCCTGACGAAACAGATGCTCGAGGATCTTCAGTACCAGTGGACTGTCTTCAATGACCAGAATATTGCGCATGGGTGACTCCGGCCCAGGCCGTTTGACTCTTTATATCAGCCTTACAATAGACGCACACGCAGCGTTCTACCTTTGATCTTGCCTTCGGTGAGGCGCTGTAGCGCCTGGCGGGCGACGTCGCGTTCGACTGCGACATAGGCCTGGTAGTCGAAGAGGGCGATCTTGCCGACCTGGCTACCGGGCAGCCCGGCGTCGCCGGTCAGGGCACCGAGGATATCGCCCGGGCGTAGCTTATCCTTGCGTCCGGCGCCGATGCAGATCGTGTGCATCGGTGGCAGCAGCGGCTCACCCGTCGCCTTGGCTGCAGGCAGCGGGTACCAGGCCAGTTCCTTGCCCTGCAGGGTTTCGATGGCCTGGGCGCGACCGGCTTCGGCGGGCGCCACCAGGCTCAGTGCCAGGCCTTTCTCGCCCGCGCGACCACTGCGGCCGATGCGGTGGATATGCACCTCGGCATCGCGCGACAGCTCGACGTTGATCACCATTTCCAGCCCGGCGATATCCAGTCCACGCGCCGCGACGTCGGTGGCCACCAGCACGCTGAGGCTGCGATTGGCGAACAGGGCGAGAATCTGATCGCGATCACGCTGCTCCAGATCGCCATGCAGGGCGGCGGCAGAAATCTTCTCGGCCTCCAGCTGTGCGGCCAGTTCGTCACACTGTTGGCGCGTGGCGCAGAAGGCCACGGTCGGTTGTTTGCGGAAATGCCGCAGCAGGGTGCTGACCGCTTCCATGCGCTGGCTCGGCGCTATTTCGTAGAAGCGCTGCTCGATCTGCCCGTCGTCGTGCTGTGCCTCCACTTCGACCCGCTCCGGGCTACGCAAAAAACGCGCGGCAAGCTGTTCGATGGCGGGCGGGTAGGTGGCGGAGAACAGCAGGGTCTGGCGGCGCGCCGGGGTCTGCTCGATGATTTCGCTGATGCTGTCGATGAAGCCCATGTCGAGCATGCGGTCGGCTTCGTCGAGTACCAGGGTATTGAGCCCATCGACTTTCAGTGTGCCCTTGCGCAGGTGCTCCTGCACGCGTCCCGGAGTACCGACGATAACGTGTGCACCGTGCTCCAGCGAGCCGATCTGCGGGCCGAAGGGTACGCCGCCGCAGAGGGTGAGCACCTTGATGTTGTCGGCAGCACGGGCCAGGCGACGGATCTCCTTGGCCACCTGATCGGCCAGTTCGCGCGTTGGGCACAGCACCATGGCCTGGCAGCCGAAGTAGCGCGGGTTGAGCGGGTGCAGCAGGCCTATGCCGAAGGCTGCGGTCTTGCCGCTGCCGGTCTTGGCCTGGGCGATCAGGTCGCGGCCCTTGAGAATCAGCGGCAGGCTGGCGGCCTGGATGGGCGTCATCTCGGCATAGCCGATGGCGGCGAGATTGGCCTGCATGGCGGCAGAAATGGGCAGGCTGGCGAAGGCAGTAGCGGTCACGGCAAGAGCTCGGGGGTGAAGAAACAGGCCGGCAGTGTAGCAGGCCCGCTCATTCGTCCGCTGAAACCTCGATATTGCGCCCGCTACGGCCATCTTTCGTGTCCAGTTGCAGGAAGATCGCCGCCGCCAGCATCGACAGCAAGCCAACGCACAGGTAGGTCGCCTGGAATGCCTGCAGTACATGATCACTGCCACCCAGTTCACGGCTGAAGCCGCTGAGCAGCGCCGCCGCCGAGGCAACGCCAAGGCCCATCGCCAGTTGCACCACTACCGACAGCAGGCTGTTGCCGCTGCTGGCGTCGCGGTTGTCCAGATCGATCAGCGTTACCGTGTTCATCGCGGTGAACTGCAGGGAATTGCAGGCACCGATCAGGCTCAGCTGGATGATCAACTGCAAGGTCGAGGTCTGTGCATCGACCAGGGCCAGACTGGCGATCAGGGCGCCGAGCAGCAGGGTGTTGCTGGTGAGGATGTTGCGGTAACCGAGGCGCTCGATCAGCGGCCTGGCCAGCGGCTTGGCCGCCATGGCCGCCAGCGCCAGGGGAATCAGACTCATGCCGGCCTGGGCCGGCGAATAGCCCATCGCCAATTGCAGCAGCAGCGGCGTGAGGAAGGGCAGCGCGCCGCTGCCGAGGCGGGCGAACAGGTTGCCGATGATGCCCACGGCGAAACTGCGGGTGTGGAACAGCGAGGGTGAGAACAGCGGCTGTTCGATACGTCCGGCACGTAGCCAATAGGCGGCCAGGCAGGCCATGCCGCCGAGCAACAGCAGCACCACGCGCATGGTCGGCAGGTGCAGTTCGCCGAGCCCTTCCAGCGCCACGGTGATCAGCAGCATCGCCGCGCCGAACAGCAGAAAGCCGACGGTATCGAAGCGGCTGCGCTCGGGGCCGCGCAGGTCGGGCATGTGACGCCATACTGCCCAGCAACCGAGTAGCCCCACCGGCAGATTGATCAGGAAGATCCAGTGCCAGCTGGCCACCTCCACCAGCCAGCCGCCGAGGCTCGGGCCGATCAGCGGGCCGAGCAGGCCGGGCAGGGTAATGAAGCTCATGATCCGCACCAGCTCCGAACGCGGATAGGCGCGCAGCACCACCAGGCGTCCGACCGGCATCATCAGTGCGCCGCCCAGCCCCTGGATGACGCGTGCACCGATCAGCATGCTCAGCGACTCCGACAGCGCGCAGAGCAGCGAGCCGAGGCTGAACAGGGCAATGGCGCCGAAGAAGATGCGCCGCGTGCCGAAGCGGTCGGCTATCCAGCCCGAGGCCGGGATCAGCAGGGCCACGGTGAGCATGTAGGCGATCACCACCGACTGCATGCGCAATGGATTTTCGCCGAGATCGGCGGCCATGGCCGGTAATGCGGTGTTGAGGATAGTGCCGTCCAGCGTCTGCATGAAGAAGGCGATGGCGACTATCCAGGGCAGCAGGCGGGCGGTTCTGGGGTCGAGCAGGGTGGGGTTGGTCATGCTGTTCTCATGGTCTGTGCGCTCCACTCTAGGCCGCAGGCCGAGCCCGGGCAACTGCGGGTTGCCGATGTGCAAGCAGGTGCCAGAGGTGGTGCTACGCTGGGGTTACTGGCACATCGCCCCGCAAGGGCTAAGGACGGCGTCATGCGCTGGTTATCTCTGTGGCTTTCGCTGGCCTGCCAGCCGCTGCTGGCGGCCGAGTGGTTCCCCTATCCTGTACGTGCCGATGGCCGCATGCTGGATTACCGACCTTTGCCGGCGGCCAGCCAGCCCTGGCGCGTCTGCGCGCTGCTGCCCCATGGCAAGGACCGCTACTGGTGGGGCGTGGCCTGGGGGCTGGATCAGGAAGCCAGGCGTCTTGGCGTGCGGCTGGGCATCTACGAAGCCGGTGGTTACGAGTATGCCGAGGTGCAAGTGGAGCAGTTCGAGCATTGTGTAGCCGAGGGCGCCGATGCGTTCGTCGTGGCCAGCATCAACACCTATGACCTGTGCCACGCGGCAGACGTGCAGATCAAGGCTGGTCGACCGGTGATCGATCTGGTCAATCGCCTGGAATGCCCGGGGCTCAGCGCGCATTCGCGGGTCGACTTCGCTGACATGACGCGTGCCACGCTCAAGTATCTGGTACGTGTCAGCGAGGGGCGGCCGATTCAGGTCGGCTGGCTACCCGGCCCGGCCGATGCTGGCTGGGTGCAGGATGCCGAGCGCGGTCTGCGTGATGCCTTGCCTGGAACCCGGGTAACCCTGGTCCATGGTGGTTATGCCCCAGTTGATCGCAGCCGACAGGCGCAGCTGACGCGTGAGCTGCTCAAGCAGCATCCACGTCTCGATTACCTGATTGCCAATGCCGAAGCGGCTGCTTTTGCCGCGCAACTGGTGCGCAATATTGGCTCCGAAGCGCAGGTGTTGTCGTTCTATGCCACCGAACGGGTGCTGGAGCAGATTCGCGAAGGCCAGGTACTGGCGGCACCCACCGATTCACCGGTGATTCAGGCACGCATCGCGTTGGATCTGGCCGTTCGTGGTCTGCAGGGCGAAAAGCTGCCGCAGCTGGTGAGCCCGCAGATCGAGATGCTCGACGCTGCGTCATTGGATCGTTTCGACCTCGGCCGGCTGATGCCGCCCGAGGGGCACTGGATGATCCGCCAGGAATTACCCGACTAATCTGTCTTGCTGGCTGCGCAGCGGCGTACCACGCACCGGGCGTTCGCCCGCGACGAAGTAGGGCGCGTTGCTGCGCGGCAATGGCTGGCGCCCGCGAATCCGATCCGCGATCTTCTCGGCGATCATGATGGTGGTGGCGTTGAGGTTGCCGGTGATGATCTCCGGCATGATCGACGCATCCACCACGCGCAAACCCTGTAGGCCATGCACGCGGCCCTGACCATCGACTACCGCCATGTCGTCCTCGCCCATCTTGCACGAGCAGGATGGGTGGAAAGCCGTTTCCGCATGCTCGCGAATGAAGGCATCCAGCTCGGCGTCGCTCTGCACATGCGCGCCAGGGCTGATTTCACGCCCACGGTAAGGATCGAGCGCTGGCTGCGCCATGATCTCGCGGGTAAGGCGTATGCCGTCGCGAAACTCCTGCCAGTCCTGATCGGCGCTCATGTAGTTGAAGAGGATGCTCGGGTGCTGGCGCGGGTCCCTGGATTTGAGCTGAATGCGCCCGCGGCTGGGCGAGCGCATCGAGCCGACGTGCGCCTGGAAACCGTGCTCGTTCACCGCATTGCTGCCGTTGTAGTTGATCGCCACCGGCAGGAAGTGGAACTGGATGTTGGGCCAGGCGAACTCCGGGCGTGTGCGGATGAAACCGCCGGCCTCGAACTGGTTGCTGGCGCCGATGCCGTTGCCTGCGAACAGCCATTGTGCGCCGATGCCAGGCTGGTTGAGCAGCTTGAGCGCCGGGTACAGCGAGACTGGTTCGGTGCAGGCGTACTGCAGGTACATCTCCAGGTGATCCTGCAGGTTCTGGCCGACGCCGGGCAGTTCATGTACCAGCGGGATATCCAGCTCGCGCAGCAGCGCGGCGGGGCCGACGCCTGAGCGTTGCAGAATCTGCGGTGAGGCGATGGCGCCGGCGCACAGCAGCACTTCACGACGGGCACGGGCTTCGTTGGCGTTGTTCGAGTTGCCAATCAGATAGTTGACGCCGCTGGCACGCTTGCCGTCGAACAGGATGCGGTCGGTGGTTGCATGGGTGACGATGGTCAGGTTGGGCCGCGTCCGTGCCTGGTCCAGGTAGCCGCGCGCAGTGCTGGCACGGCGACCTTCCGGGGTCACGGTGCGGTCCATCGGGCCGAAGCCTTCCTGCTGATAGCCGTTGAGATCATCGGTGCGCGGATAGCCGGCCTGCACGCCGGCCTCGACCATGGCGTGGAACAACGGGTTGTTGCCGGCCTTGGGGGTGGTCACGCTGACCGGGCCGTCACCGCCGTGGTAATCGTTGGGGCCGATGTCGCGGGTTTCTGCCTTGCGGAAGTACGGCAGGCAGTCCAGATAGCTCCAGTCTTCCAGGCCTTTGGCCGTAGCCCAGTTGTCGAAGTCCAACGCGTTGCCGCGGATGTAGCACATGCCGTTGATCAGCGATGAGCCGCCCAGGCCCTTGCCGCGGCCGCATTCCATGCGGCGGTTGTTCATGTGCGGCTCGGGGTCGGTCTCGTAGGCCCAGTTGTAGCGCCGGCCCTGCAGCGGGAAAGCCAGGGCGGCGGGCATCTGGGTACGAAAGTCGAGGCGATAGTCCGGCCCACCGGCTTCCAGCAGCAGCACGCTGACGTCTGCGTCTTCGGTCAGTCGGGTGGCCAGGACGTTACCGGCCGAACCGGCGCCGATGATGATGTAGTCGAATTCCTGGGTCATGGCTCCTCCTGTTGCCCGGCTGTGATCCGGGAAAACGCGGTGATTGTTCCCGGATTGCATCCGGGCTACGGGGCGGCGGTTTTTTGTAGGAGCGGATTTATCCGCGATGACTTCGCGGCTGAAGCGGTGCGCCGCCCCGCCGCTCCTAAGCTGCGATGGGGTTCAGAACACCGAGGTGTAATCGCCCATTTCCAGCTGCACCGACTTGATGCGGGTGTAGTGGCCAAGGGTGACCAGGCCGTTCTCGCGGCCGACACCGGACTGCTTGTAGCCGCCCACCGGCATTTCGGCCGGCGACTCGCCCCAGGTGTTGATCCAGCAGATGCCGGCTTCCAGCTTGTGGATCACCCGGTGTGCGCGATTGAGGTCGCGGGTCACCACGCCGGCAGCCAGGCCATAGTCGGTGTCGTTGGCGCGGCGGATCACTTCCTCTTCGCTGTCGTAGATGAGGATGCTCATCACCGGGCCGAAGATTTCCTCGCGCACGATGGTCATGTCGTCCCGGCAGTCGGTAAATACGGTGGGGGCGACGTAGGCGCCCTTGGCATAGTCGCCATCGGTGACGCGCGAACCACCGATCAGCAGGCGTGCGCCCTCACTGCGGCCTTGCTCGATGTAGCCGAGCACGCTTTCCATGTGCGCGTAGCTCACTAGCGGGCCGAAGTTAGTGGTGTCGCTGAGCGGATCGCCGAGACGGATACGGCCCACCCGCTCCAGCACCTTGGCTTCGAAGCGCGCCTGCAGCATGCGCGGCACGAACACGCGGGTGCCGTTGGTGCAGACCTGGCCGGAGCTGTAGAAGTTGGCCATCACGGCGATGTCGGCGGCGCGGTCCAGGTCGGCGTCCTCGAAGAGGATCAGGGGCGATTTGCCGCCCAGCTCCATGGTCACTTCCTTGAGGCTGGAACTGGAGGCGCTGGCCATCACCTTCTTGCCGGTGACGGTGCCGCCGGTGAAGGAAATCTTCTCGATGCCTGGATGCTCGGTCAGCCATTGGCCGACTTCGCGACCGCTGCCAGTAAGCACGTTGAACACGCCGGCGGGGAGGCCGGCCTCGGTGTAGATCTCGGCCAGTTTCAGCGCGGTCAGCGAGGTGACTTCGCTGGGTTTGAAGATCATCGCGTTGCCGGCGGCGAGGGCCGGGGCGGATTTCCACAGGGCGATCTGGATCGGGTAGTTCCACGCGCCGATGCCGGCGACCACGCCCAGCGGCTCGCGGCGGGTGTAAATGAAGGAAGTCTCGCGCAGCGGGATCTGCTCGCCCTCTATCGCCGGGATCAGGCCGGCGTAGTACTCCAGCACGTCGGCACCGGTGACGATGTCGACGTAGCGGGTTTCGGACAGCGGCTTGCCGGTGTCGAGGGTTTCCAGCTCGGCCAGTTCATCGTTGCGCGCACGCAGGATGTCCACGGCCTTGCGCAGAATGCGCGAGCGCTGCATGGCAGTCATCGCCGCCCACACCTTCTGCCCCTCGGCTGCGCTGGCCACGGCGCGATCGACGTCCGCCTGGCTGGCGCGTTGCACCTTGGCCAGCACCTCGCCGGTGGCTGGGTTGATGCTGTCGAAGGTTTCTCCACTGCTGGCGGCGACGTACTGACCACCGATGTAGAGCTGCTGTTCGGCGAAACGGGGCATGGGCTGTCCTCTGCACTTGGCAATCTGCTTGGAGAACAGCCTATTTTATTTAAATTGAACGATCAATCAATAAAAGCGACAGGACGCAGCCAAACGCGACATGCTTTTCAGGTACGTGGAGGTAGGCTGTTGCCAGCCACAGGGCGTAGGGTGCGCCGTGCGCACCGAGCGATCCAAATGACCAGAGAAAGGGGTAGTACGCGGTGCGCACAGCGCACCCTACGAAACTGTTAGGGACGCTTTGGTGGTGCGCACAGCCAAGGTGACCCCGCGACATCCTAAGGACAGTGGGCTTTGCTTAGCTGCAGGTCGAGATAGTCGTAGGCAATGCGGCGTGCCTGTTCGGTGTCGAAGGCTTCGCCGGAAAGCGCGCCGCGCAGCCACAGGCCATCGATCAGTGAGGCCAGGCCGCGAGCCGCGAAGCGTGCCTGATCCTGCGGCAGCGCGCGGTGGAACTGGCCGCACAGATTGGAGTACAGGCGGTGGTCATTGACCCGCTGTAAGCGGCGCAGGGCCGGCTGGTGCATGCTGCTGGCCCAGAACGCCAGCCAGGTTTTCATCGCCGGGCCGCTGACCTGGCTTTCATCGAAGTTGCCGTCGATCATCGCTTTCAGGTGCGCGCGCGGGCTGTCCTCGCGCAATGCGCGACGGCGTTGTCCCACTGCATTGCTGAGCGCCTGCATCAGGTGACGCATGGTGGCGTCGAGCAGGCCGTTCTTGTCATTGAAGTAGTGACTGATGATGCCATTGGATACCCCGGCCAGGCGGGCGATATAGGCGATGCTGGCATCGGCCATACCGACCTGGTCGACGGCTTCCAGGGTGGCAGCAATCAACTGCGAACGACGAATGGGCTGCATGCCGACCTTGGGCATGGGGATCTCCAGCGGGGTAAGTTGGGCTGGAGTCTAGGCGGATTTTGATCGTTCGATCAATTACATGGGTAGGGTGCGCCGTGCGCACCGGCTTGTCGCTGATGGAGCCCGGTGCGCACAGTGCACCCTACAGTAAGCGACAAAGCGGGCCGAAGCCCGCTTTGTGATGTAACTGGAGGAAGGCTTACTTCAGCCACTGCGCAACGCGATCCGGGTTCTTGGCGATCCAGTCCTTGGCGGCCTGATCCGGCTTGGCGCCTTCGCGGATGGCCAGCATCACTGCACCGACTTCTTCACCGCTCCAGGAAATCTTGCTGAGGAAGGCGGCAGCGTCGGCAGCCTTGCCCTTCAGTTCCGGGTTGGCCACGGTATCGACGCGCTCGTCGTCACCAAAGACTTTCTTCGGATCTTCGAGGAAGCGCAGTTTCCACTTGGCGAACATCCAGTGCGGAATCCAGCCGGTGACCACGATCGGCTTCTGCGCCTTCTCGGCGCGGGTCAGGGCGGTGGCCATGGCCGGACCGGAGCTCGGCATCAGCTTGATGCTGGCCAGGTTGTATTCCTTGATGGCGTCTTCGGTGCGGCGCATCACGCCGGCACCAGCGTCGATGCCGGTGATCTTGCCGTCGAAGTCCTTGGCGTATTTCTCCAGGTCCTCGATACTCTTGGCTTGTACGTAGTCCGGCACGATCAGGCCGATCTTGGCGCCGGAGTAATTGGTGCCGAGGATTTCCACCTTGTCCTTGAGCTTCTCGAAGTATTCGCCATGAGTCGCCGGCAGCCAGGCGGAGAGGGTGGCATCGAGGTCCCCACGGGCCACGCCCTGCCACATGATGGCGGGTTCGACCGGCTTCAGTTCGACCGTGTAGCCGAGTTTGCTTTGCAGGATTTCACCGGCGACATGGGTGACGGCGACGCTGTCATCCCAGCCATTGACGTAGCCGATCTTCAGGGTGGGCTTGTCGGCGGCCAGGGCGCTGCCCATGCCGATGGCCAGGGCGGCAGCGCCGAGGCAGAGGTGCTTGATTACGCGCATGTTTGTTGTGCTCCATCAGTGAGTGGCAGTTGCAAGATCGTTGACTGGCTCGTTCTCATTGCGGGCCTTGCGAATCCGTGTTGCGCAGCAGATTGCCGGTTCGCGGGCAAAGCCTCCCCGTCACGGCCAGAAATCAGCCGCTAGTGGTTTACGAGGAGGTTTCCGGGCTCGAACCCTGAGGTTCGAGCCCGAATCAGGTTGTGGCTTGTTACAGCCCCACGTGTTTCTTCACGGCGGCAACGCCGTCCTGGCCGTCAAAGGTGGTCACGCCGCTCAGCCACTGATCGAGGATCGCAGGGTTGGCCTTGATCCACTCCTTGGCGACGTTCTGCGGGTTTTCCTTTTCCAGGACCTTTTCCATCAGTTGGCTTTCGATATCGACGGTGAACTGCAGGTTGTTCAGCAGCTTGCCGACGTTCTCGCAGCGTGCCTCGTAATCCGGCGGCACAACGGTGTAAACCTTGGCCGCGCCGTAATCGGGGCCGAACACGTCGTCACCGCCTGACAGGTAGGTGATGTCGTGCTGGGTATTCATCGGGTGCGGCGCCCAGCCGAGGAAGACCACCGGCTCTTTCTTCTTGATGGCGCGCGATACCTGCACCAGCATGCCGGCTTCGCTGGACTCGACCATGCGGAAGTCGCCGAGGTCGAACTGGTTGTTCTTGATCATGCCGTCGATCAGCAGATTGCCGTCGTTACCCGGCTCGATGCCATAGATCTTGCCGCCCAGCTGATCCTTGAACTTGGCAATATCCTGAAAGCTCTTCAGGCCGGCCTCGGCCGCGTAGGTCGGCACGGCCAGGGTGTACTTGGCACCTTCGAGGTTGGCCTTGGGCAGTACCTTGACGCCGTCGTCCTTGAGGAACGGCTCGATCACCGAGTCCATTGACGGCGCCCAATAGCCAAGGAAGACATCGACCTGGCCGCTCTTGACGCCGGTGAAGGCGATGGGTACCGAAGCCATGATCTTGCGCGGCTGATAGCCCAGACCCTCGACCAGAGTCATGGCCACACCCGTGGTGGCGGCGATGTCGGCCCAGCCAATCTCGGCGAAACGCACCTGCTTGCAGCTCGCCGGCTCTGCGGCCATGGCGCCCTGCATCAGTGCGCAGGACAGCAGGCCGATGGCGGCAGTGGTCTTGATCATTTTCATCTGCGGTTCCCTGTGAAGTGAAAAAATGTTTACTGGCGCTGCAGCTTGCCGCTGAACCAGGCAAAGATGCCGCCGCGGGCGGTCTGCTTGGTGCCGAAGCTTTCAGTGATGCGGTCGAGAATGATCGCCAGCAGCACCACGGCCATGCCGCTTTCGAAGCCTAGCCCGATGTCCAGGCGCTGGATACTCGCCAGCACATCGTTACCCAGGCCACCGGCGCCGACCATCGAGGCGATGATCACCATCGACAGGGCCATCATGATGGTCTGGTTGACCCCGGCCATGATCGACGGCATGGCGTTGGGCAGTTGTACCTTGAACAACAGCTGGCGGCTGGTGCAGCCGAAGGACTGGCCGGCCTCGACGATTTCCTTGTTCACCTGGCGAATGCCCAGGCTGGTCAGGCGCACCGCCGGCGGCATGGCGAAGATCACCGTGGCGATGATGCCGGGCACGCGGCCGAGGCCAAAGAGCATGGCTGCCGGAATCAGGTAGACGAACGCCGGCATGGTCTGCATGAAGTCGAGGATCGGCCGGATGATGGTCGCCACGCGCTCGCTCTTGGCGGCCCAGATGCCCAGCGGAATACCCAGCAGCAGGCTGATCAGCGTCGAGGAGAAGGTCAGGCCCAGGGTTACCACGGTCTGTTCCCAGAAGCCGGTCATGACGATGAGGATGAAGGCCACTGCGGTGAATACTGCGAAACGTGCGCCGATGCGCCACAGACCGAGGGCGACGAAGATGGCGATCAGCAGCCAGGCCGGCGGCAGCATCAGCAAAGCTTCGATGCCTTCGGAGAAGCCGCTGACCACTTTGCCGATGCTGTCGAAGGCACCGCTGTAGTTGTCCAGCAGGTGCTGGACGACGTCGTTGACCCAGCTACCCAGGTCGAGTTTCTTGTCACTCATGAGATTCCCCCTGCAGTCGGGTCAGCAGACGGCCCTTGCTGATGGCGCCGCAGTAGTGGCCTTGGGCGTCCACCACAGGGATCGGACCTTCGTTGTCCACCAGGCGCGTGATGACGTGTTCCAGCGGCATGTCTTCGGGTACCGGTACCACGTGCTTGAGCGCATCTGCCTCGAGTGGCCTGGGTTCGTCGCCGTCGACCATCAGGGCGATCTTTTCCAGGCTGATGGAGCCCTGGAAGTTGTTCTGCTCGTCGACGATGAAGGCGTAGTGCTTGTCCAGTGCCTGCAAGTCCTTGCAGATCACTGCCGCATCCGGCGCCTTGCCGTTGTAGACATAGGTCGGCACGCTGTCGGCCTTGAGCTGGCCGGCGGTGAGGTAGCGGCTGGTGTCGACGGTGTCGAAGAAGTTGCGCACGTACTCGTTGGCCGGCTTTTCGATCAGCTCCTGCGGGGTGCCGACCTGGATCAGCTTGCCGCCTTCCATGATGCCGATGCGGGTACCGATGCGCATGGCTTCTTCGATGTCGTGGGAGACGAAGATGATGGTGCGCCGGTGGGTCTTCTGCAGCTCCAGCAGCACGTCCTGCATCTCACGGCGCTTGAGCGGGTCGAGGGCGGAGAAGGCCTCGTCCATGATGATCATCGACGGGTTCACCGTCAGCGCGCGGGCCAGGCCGACGCGCTGCTGCATGCCGCCGGAGAGCTCGTGCGGGTACTTGTGGGCGAAGGTGTCCAGGCCGACCTGCTTGAGCACTTCCATGGCGCGCTTTTCGCGCTCCTTACGGCCGGTGCCGGCAACTTCCAGACCGAAGGCGGCGTTGTCCAGCACGCTGCGCGAAGGCATCAGGGCGAAGGACTGGAAGACCATGCTCATGTCGCGCCGGCGCAGGTCGATCAGTTGCGATTGCGGCAGCTTGGCCACGTTCTGGCCATCGATGTAGACATCACCGGCGCTGGGTTCGACCAGGCGATTGATCAGACGGATCAGGGTGGACTTGCCGGAGCCGGACAGGCCCATGAGAACGAAAATCTCGCCCTCTTCGACACTGAACGACACATCGCTGACGCCGATCACGGCGCCTTTCTCGGCCAGAATCCTCTCCTTGCTCCAGCCTTCCTTGAGCAGGTCGATGGCTTCTTGTGGGTTGGAGCCGAACACCTTGTACAGGTGTTCGACCACGATCTTTCCAGACTGCATGGGACGTTTCCCCTTCAATCGGCATCCAGTTCACGCTGGCACGGCTGGGCACGCATCGTCGAAGCGTAGATCAGCTGTGTCAGGCCTCTGATACCTGTGTGGGTGTTTGCTGAGTTTCGAGGTTGGCGAACGTTTCGCTGTGGGCGTCGAGTGTGGCGCTCGGGCACGCTGCAGCGCACGCGGCTGGTGGCAAAAACTGCCCGCAGCGTCGTTGCAACCTGTTGATGAGTGACCACTGTCTTGCCGTGCTGCAAACCGCTTTCCAAACCCTCTGGCAGTGTTTCGAAGCCCATTCCCTTGGGGGTTCATGCGTCGTCCTGGCGCATGCGTACATCCGAAATTTCTTGTTGGGCTGGCGCCCTGTCGATGGTGGGCCAGCGCTTGTATGTTCTTCGGTCCGGGGCGGTGGGCCCCAGTCTGCCTTTCCCCTTGGGAGGCGGCAGCGACGTCATCGGCTGACTCAACGATATAGTCTTGGGCTCTGCGCAATTATCGGTTTGCGACCCTGACGTGTTGGGCGACGACATGGCCCGTCACACCCTGTGTTTTTCCATGTTTTCGCCGTTTCCGGGCTCCTGAAAGCACTGCGTGATGCCGTTTCGAATAGCGCTCGATGTAAGCATCGAGAAGCGCTTTCGAGAACGTGCTTTAAAAACCTTAACAGACTTTTTCGTCCCTTGGCCAAGGCTGAAAGCCGCGCCGGTGCTGGTTTTCAGCTCTTCAAGCGAGGCGCAGGCGGCGTAGCGCGGGGGCTGTGGCGATGTTGAAAAAAATTTACAGAGAAGGGTGGTGTAGTGCCGAAAATCGCTGGAAAAGCGAAAGGCGGCGCAATGTGACCGATTGGTCGCGCCTGGTGCAGGTCGCGCGCCTGAGCGTGATTCTCTGCGAGATGAGGGACGGCCTTTCCGGACGGTGAGGCGACCTTTATTTTTTGCCATTTTATTGGTTTTTCTCGGCCATTTCGTCGAATTTATCAGTCATTTACTGTCAGTGATACGTCGAGGGCCTTGCTGGCAGGGCCACCTTGATAGCGGGTCACGCCTTCCAGCCAGGTCGTCATCATCTGCGGGTTGTCTTCGATCCACTGCTTGGCCACGCGGCGGCGGTTGGTATTGTCTTCCAGTACGGCACTCATCAACTGGTTTTCTGCGCTGATGGTGAAGGTCATATTGCGGAAAAGCCAAGCCAGGTTGGGACACTGCTCGCTCAACCCACCGCGTGCCTCCGTGTTGACCTGTGCCGCTCCGTGATTGGTACCGAAATATTCATCGCCACCGGCCAGATAGCTCATCTTCAGACGTTCGTTCATCGGGTGCGGTTCCCAGCCGGGAGTGTCCATTTGCTCGGGTGTTAAGGAGGTGGGCCGCTCTTCGGGGGAGAAGCCACACTGACATGCCGAGAAAAGACTCAGACACGGACGGCCGCCGCGGCGCGATTGGATATGCGTGAGTCGGTTGGGTATCTGGGTGCGCTGGCGAAAGTTGGATCATCGCGAACCCGTTGCAGATTCATCAGGATGCATCTCTCCATGGAGGTCCCGGCGGATGACACGCCGGCCAGCGTTGACCTTTGCTGGTGCAGCGATTCTGGCAGAAGCCCGCGTTTCGCGAGCTTTTGGTGCGACGCTTGCGGGCGTCGATGCCATCAAGCGTGACCGGTCGGTCGATCTTGTTACCGTCTGTCCGTTACTGGCAGCCAGAGATGCCGTAGCAGGTCACTCAGTCCGTGCTACCAAAATGCTCAAAGCCTTGTGGAAAGAGGCTTTTAGAGCATTTCGCAAACTCTGAAAACAGGGTCAGGAAGCCCGTCCAGCGCGCCATTCATTGATGGTTCGTTTTTTATTGAACGCCTGATCAATTTAGGCATGGCCTTTGCGTAGAGATGCATAGCCGCCCGGTTTTCAAACCTGGCCAGGATAAAACAGAGGCCCACTTCAATTGGGCTCACACCGTGCTTAGCGTGAGAGGGTTCCATCAATGTCGCAGTTCAGCCAAGGGGCGCAACCCCAGAACCGTGTCGCCCAGTCCATCGGCTTCCTGCTCCTGGACAACTTCACCCTGATTTCCCTCGCCTCGGCGGTAGAGCCCCTGCGCATGGCCAACCAGCTTTCCGGCAAGGAACTGTTTCGCTGGCATACCCTGACTCACGATGGCCTGCCTGTCTGCGCCAGCGATGGTTTGAAGATCACTCCGGACGCCACCATGCAAAGTGCTCCGGCGTTGGATGCGGTGATCGTCTGTGGTGGTGTGGATATTCAGCACAGCGTCAAGCGTGAACATGTCAGTTGGCTGCAACTACAGGCGCGCCAGGGGCGCTTGCTCGGTGCGGTGTGCACCGGCAGCTGGGCGCTGGCCAAGGCCGGTCTGCTCGATGGCTACGACTGCAGCGTGCATTGGGAGTGCCTGGCCTCGATGCAGGAAGCGTTCCCGCGTGCGGCCATCACCACCCGGCTGTTCTCCATCGACCGCAATCGCCACACCTCCTCCGGCGGTACCGCACCGATGGACATGATGCTGCACCTGATTGGCCAGCAGCACGGTCGCGAACTAGCCGCCGGCATCTCCGAAATGTTCATCTACGAGCGCATCCGCAACGAGCAGGATCACCAGCGCGTGCCGCTCAAGCACATGCTCGGCAGCAACCAGCCGAAGCTGCAGGAAATCGTCGCGCTGATGGAGGCCAACCTGGAGGAGCCGATCGACCTCGACGAGCTGGCCTGCTTCGTCGACATCTCCCGTCGTCAGCTCGAGCGCCTGTTCCAGAAGTACCTGCACTGCTCGCCGTCGCGCTACTACCTGAAGCTGCGCCTGATCCGCGCGCGGCAGCTGCTCAAGCAGACCAGCATGTCGATCATCGAAGTGGCCTCGGTCTGTGGTTTCGTCTCCACCCCGCATTTCTCCAAGTGCTACCGCGAGTACTTCGGCATTCCGCCGCGCGATGAACGCGCCGGTCAGCAGGGCAACAACCTGGTGATGCTGTTGCCGATTCCCGAGCATCAGGTCAACTCCAGCGCGGTGCTGGCGCTCAACCGTGCGCAAGGCGAGTCGACCTTCGCTAGCGTGCGGATCTGAGTCGAGCCGCAATCAAAACGGGGCGCCAGCGGCGCCCCGTTTTGGATGATCAGCTGCTCGGCCCACCGTTCTTCTGTAGAAATTGGTGCTCATAGCACACCCATACCCAATGGCGCCCGTCCTCAGGGTGCGCCGTGCGCAATGAGGAAATCAGGCTGGCTTCGGCACCAGGGCCGGCAGCAGATGCCGGCTGATGGCTTCGCGCACATTGGGCAGCAGGGTGGCGCTGCCGCCGAGCAATTCCTCCACCAGATGACGCAGGGCCACGGCGCGCTCGGCGCTGAGGCCGTTGACGGCCAGCTCGCACGCCTGCTCGGGCGTTACGCCTGCTGGAATACTCAGGCCCAGCGCGATCAGGCGCTCACGGAAGTCTTCCTGGTCGATCAGATCGGCATGCATCATGGTCGTGGCTCCTTTTGGCGAGGCAGGCGCTGTGCAGTGGGTCTTCACCTTCGGTCAGCGCAGAACCCCTTCTTCGATCAATAGCTTGAAGATAGCCTCTGCTCCTTCCTGTGGCGAGACATCCTTGAGCACCTGACCGCCACCACCACTGGCTTTTGCCGTAGCAGCCTTCATCCGCTGCGCCCCTGTTTTCGCCTTGATCACCTTGAGGCGCTTGGGTCTTGGTTTGGCCGGCTGCAGGCTGGCTTCGACCAGCAACGGGTCGTCCACCACGGTCACCTCATGGGCCTCGATCTGCCCGCGCCGTGCCGGGCCGAAGGCACTCTGGCGGGCTACCGGGGCGGCGTTGTCGACGCTGGCCACGCAGGGCAGGCGCACCTTGAGGCGACGCCGCTGGCCGCGAGGCAGGGCTTGCAGCACTTGGGCCACGCCATTCTCGACTTTCTCCACTTCGGCCAGGCCGACGACCATCGGCCAGCCCAGGCGCTCGGCCAGCAGGAACGGCAGCATGCCGGAGCCTTCGCCAGTTTCCGCCTGGCTGCCGGTGAGTACCAGCTGCGTGCGACTGCCTTGCAGATAGTCGACCAGCAGCGGCAGGGCATCGGCACTTTCGGGCTGCTCCAGCACATGGAGCTGTTCCAGGCCCATGCCCAGGTAGCCGCGCAGGGCTTCGGCTTGCGGGTCGCCTGCATGCAGCACTTGCAGGTTTGAGCCGGCCAGGTTGAGTCCGCTCAGGCGCAGGCCGAGTTCCACCGCACGGGCGTCCTGCTCGGCGCGGCGTGGCCGACCCGAGGTCGGATGTGCACCCACCGAGACCAGGGTAACGATATTCAGATCAGTCATGGCTCCCTCGTAGCCCGGATGCAATCCGGGAAAGATGGTGGTGGCCCCGGATTTCATCCGGGCTACGCCGCATCACGCTTGCCCTCCTGGCGCCAGGCAGCGACGCGTTCGATCAGGGCTTGAAGGATCGCCGCCGAATCGCCGATCACCGACAGGTCGGCGCGTTTGATCATGTCGCAGCCAGGGTCCATGTTCACCGCCACCACCTTGTCGCAGGCACCGATGCCCTGCAGGTGCTGGATGGCGCCGGAGATACCCACGGCCAGGTAGACGCGGGCAGTGACCCAGGTGCCGGTGGCGCCGACCTGGCGGTTGCGCGGCATGAAGCCGTCGTCCACCGCCACGCGCGAAGCGCCTTCGGTGGCGCCGATGGCGACGGCGGCCTGGTGGAACAGATTCCAGTCTTTCACGCCGTTGCCGCCGGAGAGGATGAACTCGGCTTCGGCCATGGGGATTTGCGCCGGGTCCACGGCCACCGGGCCGAGATCTGCGATGCGCGGCAGGCTGTGGGCGACCTTTTCAGCCAGTTCCAGCGGACGAGCTTCATGGCGGGTTTCGCTGACCGGCTCGGCGCATTCGGCGGTGGCCAGAATCAGCCGTGGCAGCGCGCGCTGGATGTCCTGCTGGCCACTGCCGGCACGGCCGATGGCCTGTTCGCCAGCGACTTGCCAGACGCGCGTAGCCGGACGTTCACCGAGCTTGGCGGCCAGGCGCCGACCCAGCTCGCCGCCACCGGTGCGGCTGTCGGGCAGCAGCCAGTGACGTGGCGCCAGTTGGCTTTCCATGGCGCTCAGGGCGAGCACGCGGGCTTCCGGCGCATAGCCGTCGAAGGTGTCGCCCTGGACGCGCAGCAGGCGGTCGACACCGGCCGTGTCGAATGCGTTTTCCTTGTCCTCGCCGAACACTACGGCGACCACCGCACCGCTGTCACCGGCCAGCTTGCGGGCCAGGCCGAGCAGGTCCTTGTCATGGCTGGACAGGCGGCCGCCGACCATGTCCGGTACCACGCAGATATGGAAGGCTGGTTGCTCGATGACATGCAGTGGCAATTGCACCTCGACGCTGGCGCTGCTGCGCTTGCCGGCGGTGCCGTGCTGGGCGCCGCTGCGATCGATCCGCTTGAGCCCGGCCGGGCCGACGAAACCGGCGGCGATAGCGTGCGGGTTCTTGCGGATGATGCCGTTGGGGCCCATCCAGCTGGTTAGCTTCTGACTCTGCATGGCTGCATGCAGCGGGTGCAGGCGGTTGCGGGCGATCCACTCGGCGCGAGGGTCGCGGCGGATGATGTCGCTCATCTCTGGAGCCTCCAACTGTTCGGCACCCTCTCCCTTTGGGAGAGGGTTGGGGTGAAGGTGGAATGGGCGGCAGGGTGAAGGCCCTCACCCCCGGCGCCTCTCCCGGAGGGAGAGGCGAGGCAAGCGGAGCCGTGGTAGCTCGGCAAGTGCATCACTGCACCTCTACCAGTTCACGCCTGGCTGCTGGCTTTTTTGCCGCCACCTCGGTGGCTTCGATCAGCACCTCGGCCACCAGCTCGGCGAGGTCCTTGATTTCCGGGCGCGGCGCGACCACGCCTTCGAGCATCGCGGTGCATTGCGGGCAACCAACAGCCACCAGTTCGGCGCCGGTTTCCTTGATGTCGATCATGCGCATGTCGGGGATGCGCTGCTTGCCGGGGATGTCGGTGATCGGTGCGCCGCCACCACCACCGCAGCAGCGCGAGCGAAAGCCCGAACGCTCCATTTCCCTGACCTCGATGCCGATGGCCTTGAGCACGGCGCGCGGTGCCTCGTATTCGCCGTTATAGCGGCCGAGGTAGCAGGGGTCGTGGTAGGTCACGCTGGTGGCCTTGCTCTGGCCGAGATTCAGCGAGCCCTTGCGCAGCAGTTCGTCGATGAAGGTGCTGTGATGCAGTACCTGATAGTTGCCGCCGAGTGCGCCGTATTCGTTCTTCAGTACGTGGAAGCTGTGCGGGTCGCAGCTGACGATGCGCTTGAAGCGGTACTTGGCCATCGTCGCAATGTTGCGTTTGGCCAGGTGCTGGAAGGTCGCTTCATCGCCCAGGCGGCGAGCTACGTCGCCGCTGTCGCGCTCTTCCAGGCCGAGCACGGCGAAGTCGACGTCGGCAGCCTTGAGGATCTTCACGAAAGCGCGCAGGGTGCGCTGGTTGCGCATGTCGAAGGCGCCATCACCGACCCAGAACAGCACGTCGGTTTCACCCTTGTCGGCGAGCAGTGGCAGGTTCAGGTCGGCCGCCCAGTTCAGGCGTCCACCCGGATTGAAGCCGCCCGGGTTGTCGGTGGCGATCAGGTTGTCCAGCACCTCGGCACCCTTGTTCGGGGTCGCCCCCTTCTCGAGGGTCAGATGACGGCGCATATCGACGATGGCATCGACGTGCTCGATCATCATCGGGCATTCCTCGACGCAGGCGCGGCAGGTGGTGCACGACCATAGCGTGTCGGCATCCACCAGGGCCTTGCCTTGCAGCGACACGATGGGTTGGTGCGGGCCGCCGCTGTGTTCGCCGAGCTGTTTGCCAGGGTAAGGGCTGCCGGCGAACTTGGCGTCGTTGCCACCGGCCAGGCCGATGACCATGTCCTGAATCAGCTTCTTCGGGTTCAGCGGCTGGCCGGCGGCAAAGGCCGGGCACATGGCTTCGCACTTGCCGCACTGCACGCAGGCGTCGAAGCCGAGCAACTGATTCCAGGTGAAGTCTGAGGGTTTCTCCACGCCCAGCGGGACTTTCGGGTCGTCCAGATCCAGGGCTTTCAGGCCGGTGGAACGACCGCCGCCGAAGCGCTCGGCACGGCGGTGCCAAGCCAGGTGCAGGGCGCCGGCGAAGGCGTGTTTCATCGGTCCGCCCCAGGTCATGCCGAGGAACAACTCCGACACGCCCCAGGCCACGCCGATGGCGAGGATGACGGCCAGGCTCCAGCCACCGAAGTGTTCGGGGAGGATACCGGCCACCGGCAGCGTGGCGATAAAGAAGCTGGCGGCAAACATCAGCAGACTTTTCGGCAAACGCATCCATGGGCCTTTTGACAGGCGCGACGGTGGGTCGAGGCGGCGCTTGGCGACGAACAGGGCACCGACGAACATCAGCACCGTGGCGCCCAGCAGGGCGAAGCCGAGGATGCGGTTGTGCAGGCCGAAACCGTGCACGACGATGGCCAGCACCGCCGCGAGAACGAAGCCACCGGCGGTGGCCACGTGGGTCCTGGACATGTACGTGTCGCGCTCGACCACGTGGTGCAGGTCCACCAGATAGCGGCGCGGCATCTGCAGCAGACCGCCAAGCCAGTCGACCTTCGATGGTCGGCCACGGCGCCACATGAGGAAGCGCTTCAACGCGCCCAGCACAGCGAGGCTGAGCGCAGCGAAGAGCAGAATGGGGAGTAGGGTATTCAGCATTCGTTGGTCTCCTTAGGGGGACCTCAAGGCGATCCGGTCAGCCCCCTCTCCCTCTGGGAGAGGGCTGGGGTGAGGGGGATGTCCGGCGAGGGATAATCCAGTCGCGCCAACAATTCCTCACCCCCGGCCCCTCTCCCGCAGGGAGAGGGGAGGCAAGCATCAGAAATCCTTGCACAGGCGCAAGGCGTCGTAGATCGCCGCATGGGTGTTGCGCTGGGCCACGCAGTCGCCGATGCGAAATAGCAGGTAGCCCTCGCCCGACTCGGATAAACAGGGTTGCGGCTTGATCGCGAACAGTGCTTCGACGTCGATCTGGCCCTTGTTGCGCGAGCCTTCCTTCAGCGCGTAGTACAGCGACTCGTCCGGCCGTACGCCGTTCTCCACCACCACCTGGTCGATCACCCGCTCTTCCTTGGCGCCGGTGTATTCGTTCTCCAGCACGGCCACCAGCTTGTCGCCCTCGCGGTAGACCTTTTCCAGCATCATGTCGCCGGTCATGATCACTTCCTTGGGGTACAGGCTGCGGTAATAGGTCGGGAAGCTGGTGCCGCCGATGGCCACGCCCGGCTTGATATCGTCGGTGACGATCTCCACCTGCGCACCCTTGTCGGCGAGGAAGTCTGCCACCGACATGCCGGTGAATTCGCAGATGGTGTCGTACACCAGCACGTTCTTGCCCGGTGCGACCTTGCCCGCTAGCACGTCCCAACTGCTCACCACCAGGCCATCGGCCGCACCCCAGTGCTCGTTCTGTTCGAGGAACGGATGGCCGCCGTTGGCCAGCACCACGATGTCCGGACGCAGGTCGAGGATGCTCGCTGCGTCGGCGCCAGTGCCCAGGCGCAGGTCGATCCCCAGACGCGCCAGCTCCAGTTGATACCAGCGGGTGATGCCAGCGATCTGGTCACGCTGCGGTGCTTTCGATGCCAGGGTGATCTGTCCGCCCAGCTGTTCCTGCTTTTCGAACAGGGTGACGTCGTGACCACGCTCAGCGGCTACGCGCGCTGCTTCCATGCCAGCCGGGCCGCCGCCGACGATCACCACCTTGCGCTTGGCGCCGGTGGTCTTCTCGATGATGTGCGGCACGCCCATATATTCGCGGCTGGTCGCGGCGTTCTGAATGCACAACACGTCCAGACCCTGGTACTGACGGTCGATGCAATAGTTGGCGCCGACGCACTGCTTGATCTGGTCGATCTGGCCCATCTTGATCTTGGCGATCAGGTGCGGGTCGGCGATGTGCGCGCGGGTCATGCCGACCATGTCCACGTAACCGCCTTCGAGAATTCGCGTGGCCTGGTTCGGGTCCTTGATGTTCTGCGCGTGCAGCACTGGCACCTTGACCACTTCCTTGATGCCGGCCGCCAGGTGCAGGAAGGGTTCGGGCGGGTAGCTCATGTTCGGAATGACGTTGGCCAGGGTGTTGTGGGTGTCGCAGCCCGAGCCGACGACGCCGATGAAGTCGAGCATGCCGGTGGCATCGTAATAGGCAGCAATCTGCTTCATGTCCTCGTGGGACAGGCCGTCCGGGTGGAATTCGTCGCCGCAGATGCGCATGCCGACGCAGAAGTCGTCACCGACCTCGGCGCGCACGGCCTTCAATACTTCCAGGCCAAACTTCATGCGGCCCTCGAAGGTGCCGCCCCATTCGTCGGTACGCTTGTTGACGCGCGGCGACCAGAACTGATCGATCATGTGCTGGTGCACGGCGGACAGCTCGACGCCATCCAGGCCACCTTCCTTGGCACGGCGTGCGGCCTGCGCGTAGTTGCCGATCACCCGCCAGATCTCTTCGACTTCGATGGTCTTGCAGGTGGCGCGGTGCACCGGCTCGCGGATGCCGGACGGCGACATCAGGGTCGGCCAGTGGAAACCGTCCCAGCGCGAGCGGCGGCCCATGTGGGTAATCTGGATCATGATCTTGGCGCCGTGCTTGTGCATGGCGTCAGCGAGATTCTGGAAGTGCGGGATGATGCGGTCGGTGGACAGGTTGACCGAACTCCACCACTGCTGCGGGCTGTCGATGGCCACCACCGAGGAACCGCCGCAGATGGCCAGGCCGATGCCGCCCTTGGCCTTCTCTTCGTAGTACTTCACGTAGCGCTCGGTGGTCATGCCGCCGTCGGTGGCGTAGACCTCGGCGTGCGCGGTGCTGAGCACACGGTTGCGGATGGTCAGCTTGCCGATCTGGATCGGCTGGAACATTGCTTCGAAGGCCATTACGGCATCCTCACGGTAAGCGCTCTAGCGTTGTGGGAGGCGCTGGCCGCCCCCACGGATTTCTTATGGGTGACTCAGAGTGGTCGGGTGACGAACAGGCCGTCGTCGTGGCCCTCTTCGGCGCCGCTGTATTGCTGCACGGT
The DNA here is from genome assembly GCF_015712105.2 of Pseudomonas chaetocerotis. Taxonomy (NCBI): domain Bacteria; kingdom Pseudomonadati; phylum Pseudomonadota; class Gammaproteobacteria; order Pseudomonadales; family Pseudomonadaceae; genus Pseudomonas; species Pseudomonas chaetocerotis. Next base: position 728,987 of record NZ_JACFYX020000001.1, on the reverse strand, counting down.
AACGGTGCGGATCGGGCTGCCCTTGGCGGCGAGGATCTGGTCGATCGCACCGGAGAACCAGCCGGTGAACATGTAGTCGACCTTGCGGTTCACCTTGCCGTAGACGTAAACGAACGCCGAATGCTTGAGCTTGACCTCGGCATGGCCGGTTTCCAGGTCGAGCTTCTGAGTTTCGAACAGGCCCCAGCCGCGCTGCGACAGGCGCTTCATGTAGTGCTCGAACACCGCAGCGCCCGAGATGCCGTGGCACTCGGCTTCCTTCTCGCACCAGTGCCAGGCGGACTTGTAGCCGGCCTTGTAGAGGATCTCTGCGTACTTGTCGGCGCCGAGCACTTCCTCGATGCCCATGTGGTTGTTGACGAAGAAATGGCGCGGCACGTAGAGCATCGGCAGGGCGTCTGTGGTCCAGACGCCGGTTTCGTCGTCGACGGCGATGGGCATTTCGGGGGCGTGGGTGGCCATGTGTTTTCAGCTCCAGAATTCGTTGGTATTTTTGCCCTCTCCCCAACCCTCTCCCGCAAGCGGGAGAGGGGGCTGTCCGTGTATGCATGACTTCAAACGCATACCGGCCGCTTTGCTCCCCTCTCCCATTTATGGGAGAGGGGCCGGGGGAGAGGGGCAGTTAAAAAGGCTCACTCGCCCCAGACATCCTTCAATACGCGCACCCAGTTCTCGCCCATGACCTTGCGCACCACGCGCTCGGACATGCCTCGCTTGAGTAGCGTTTCGGTCAGATTGGGGAACTCGCCCACGGTGCGGATGCCCAGCGGGTTGACGATCTTGCCGAAGTTGGTCAGGCGCCGGGCGTAGCCCTTGTCGTGAGTCAGGTACTCGAAGAAGTCCTGGCCGTGGCCCTGAGTGAAGTCGGTGCCGATGCCGATGGCGTCTTCGCCGACCAGGTTCATCACGTACTCGATGGCTTCGGCGTAGTCGTCGATGGTCGAGTCGATGCCCTTGGCCAGGAACGGCGCGAACATGGTCACGCCGACGAAGCCGCCGTGGTTGGCGATGAACTTCAACTCTTCGTCGGACTTGTTGCGTGGGTGTTCTTTCAGGCCGGAAGGCAGGCAGTGGGAGTAGCAGACCGGTTTCTTCGATTCGAGGATGACTTCCTCGCTGGTCTGGGAGCCGACGTGGGACAGGTCGCACATGATGCCGACGCGGTTCATCTCGGCGACGATCTCGCGGCCGAAACCGGACAGGCCGCCGTCGCGCTCGTAGCAGCCGGTGCCGACCAGGTTCTGGGTGTTGTAGCACAGCTGCACGATGCCCACGCCGAGCTGCTTGAACACCTCGACGTAGCCGATCTGGTCCTCGAAGGCGTGGGCGTTCTGGAAACCGTAGAGGATGCCGGTCTTGCCCTGCTCCTTGGCCTTGCGGATGTCGGCGGTGGTGCGCACCGGCATGACCAGGTCGCTGTTGTCGCGAATCAGATTGTTGCTGGCAACGATATTGTTCACCGTGGCCTGGAAACCTTCCCACACGGACACCGTGCAGTTGGCAGCGGTCAAGCCGCCCCTGCGCATGTCCTCGAACAGGTCGCGGTTCCACTTGGCGATGATCAGACCGTCGATGACGATACTGTCGGCGTGCAATTCGGCTGGGCTCATCAGGCTTGTCCCCTAAACGTATGCGCCGAGTCGGTCGTCGGCGCTTTGGGGAGAGCTTATCCCTGGGGGGCAGGGCGACCCGGTGCAAAAACGACTGGGGGTTTGCCGAAAGCGTCAAGTCGAGGTCGCGAACGGATATGCCGTGGTTTCGCCCCTACCGCGTAGCAGGTCGTTGAAAAACGCAGGCGACGACTGCATGGATGCAGGAGGTAGCGCGAAGTAGGAAGCCAGAGCCGAGGCAGCCAGTGCAATACCGATGGCGGCCCCGCAAAAACAGGCGAAAAACGATCGGAGTCGTGCTCGACTTTACGAGTTGTAGATGAGCATTTTGATGGGGGCGCCTAGCTCGGGCTGGCGTTCCAGCCTGTGTTTAACGCAGCAATGGCAACGCAGGTAGTTTTTCAACAGCCTGCTAGCTGCCTGGCCGCTCATGGCGATCCTGGCTGGGGCTGGCGGCGAAGCGCTTGCGGTAGCAGCGCGAGAAGTACGAGGCCGAATCGAAGCCGCACGCCAGGCTCACCTCCAGCACGCTGAGGTCGCTCTGACGAAGCAACTGGCGCGCCTTGTCCAGGCGCAGGCCCAGATAGAAGGCCGACGGCGTGGTCGCCAGATGATGACGGAACAGGCGCTCCAGCTGACGCACGGTGATGCCGACCCGCTCAGCCAGCGCTTCGCTGGGCAGGGGCTGCTCGCACTGGCGCTCCATCTCGCCGATCACCCGCACCAGCTTCTTGTTGTGCAGGTCGTAACGGCTGGCCACCTGCATGCGCTGGTGGTCCAGGCGGGTGCGGATGCGGCTGACCACAAACTGCTCGGACACCTGCACCGCCAACGGCTCGCCGTGTTCCTGACCGATCAGGCCGAGCATCAGGTCGAGGCTGCTGGTGCCGCCGGCGCTGGTGATGCGTTTGCCATCGATCTCGAACAGCTCCTGGGTGACCAGCAACGCCGGGTAGCGCTCACGGAAGGCGTCGATGGCTTCCCAGTGCAGGGTCAGACGCTGATGCTGGAACAGCCCGGCCTCGGCCAGCACGAAGCTGCCGGTGTCGATACCGCCGAGCACGGCCAACTCGGGTTCGCGGCGTTGCAGCCAATGCGCCAGAGTGTGGTCGTAATGGGCCAGCGGCTCGAAACCGGCGACCACGAACAGTGCTCGACTTTCCCCTGGCAGTTCCAGGCTGTCGTCGACGTTGAGCGACATGCCGTTGCTGGCCTGCACGGCTTTGCCGTCCTGGCTGAGCAGGCGCCAGCGATACAGCTCGCCGCGAAAGCGATTGGCCACGCGCAGCGGCTCGATGGCGGACATCAGGCCCATCATGGAAAAGCCGGGTAGCAGCAGGAAGCAGAAGGTCTGGGGCATACAGCTCATGGCGCCGGTATCGGAGGTGGCAGGTAGCCCGGATGCAATCCGGGGTCGGACTCCCGGATTGCATCCGGGCTACGCGCATGTCGAAAGATTAATGGGCCAGCATGGCTTTCATACAAGCAGAAAGTCGATATAGGTCAATGAATAGTCGCTCAAGTGTGAGTTTGGCGTGAAGTCGAAGCGTAAGGTGCATTCATCGGGAGACGAGATTCCCCGAGCACGGTGGGGGTTCTGTCCGCTGGCAGGCCTCTAGAAAAACGAAATAGAACCGCTGTGACACGATGAGGAGCACCCAGATGAAAGGTCTTACCGCGCTGGCCGCGTGCTGCACCCTGAGCCTGTTCAGTACCTCCCTGCTGGCCGACGACGCCAGTTGCAAGAATGTTCGCATCGGCGCCGTCGGCTGGACCGACGTGGTCGCCACCACTGCCGTCGCCAGCGAACTGCTGCACGGCCTCGGCTACGAAACCAAGCAGACCCAGGCGTCGCAACAGATCATTTTCGCCGGTATCCAGAAGGGACAGATCGACGCATTCCTCGGTTACTGGAAGCCGATCATGGACGACAACATCAAGCCCTTCCTCGATGCCGGTGCGGTCAAGGTCGCGGCAGAGCCGTCGCTGGATGACGCCGTGGCCGTGCTCGCCGTGCCCAGCTACACCGCTGACAAGGGACTCAAGACCCTGGCCGACATTGCTAAATTCAAGGACGAGCTGGATAGCAAGATCTACGGCATCGAGGCCGGCTCCGGCGCCAATACGGCGATCCAGAAAATGATCGACTCCAACCAGTTCGGCCTGGGCGGTTTCAAGCTGGTGGAGTCCAGCGAGGCTGGCATGCTCGCTGCCGTCGGCCGCGCGGCGCGTAACGAGAAACCGGTGGTGTTCTTCGGCTGGAAACCGCACCCGATGAACCTGTCGATGCAGATCACCTACCTCACCGGCACCGAGGACGTGTTCGGCCCCAATGACGGTGCCGCCACGGTGTCCACCGTTACCGCGCCGGATTACGCCGAACGCTGCCCCAACGCCAACCGTCTGCTGACCAGCCTGCGCTTCACCAGTGCGCAGGAAGCCGAGCTGATGCAGCCGATCATGGATCGCAAGCAGCCTGCACAGGTAGCGCGTGACTGGATCAAGGCCAATCCGCAGGTGGTCGAGGCCTGGCTCGAGGGCGTTACCACGCTGGACGGCAAACCCGCCAACGCCGCGCTGGTCGCCGGCAACTGATACCTGGGCGCCGGGTGAGCCGGCGCCGATTCCCTTTTTGCAAAACGTCTGCGGCCCTGCCGTCGGCACTCGTTCGCCCCTGGAAAGGACAGTCAAAAATGAACTACGAGGTTATCGTCACCTGCGCGGTGACCGGCGCTGGCGACACCGTCGGCAAGCACCCGGCGATCCCGGTCACCCCCAAGGAGATCGCTGCCGCCGCCATCGAGGCGGCCAAGGCCGGCGCCACCGTCGCCCATTGCCATGTGCGCGACCCACAGACCGGCAAGCCAAGCCGTGACGTGGCGCTGTACCGCGAGCTGGTCGAGCGCATCCGCGAAAGCGACACCGACGTGATCATCAACCTCACCGCTGGCATGGGGGGCGACCTGGAGATCGGCCGGGGCGAGCAGCCGCTGGAGTTCGGTGCCGGTACCGATCTGGTCGGGCCGATCACCCGCCTGGCGCATGTCGAGGAGTTGCTGCCGGAAATCTGCACCCTGGACTGCGGCACCCTGAATTTCGGCGACGGTGACTTCATCTACGTCTCCACTCCGGCGCAACTGCGTGCCGGCGCCAAGCGCATCACCGAGCTGGGCGTGAAGGCCGAGCTGGAAATCTTCGATACCGGCCACCTGTGGTTTGCCAAGCAGATGATCAAGGAAGGGCTGCTGGACGACCCGCTGATCCAGCTGTGCCTGGGCATTCCCTGGGGCGCGCCGGCCGACACCACGACCATGAAGGCCATGGCCGACAACCTGCCGCCGGGCATCACCTGGGCCGGCTTCGGTATCGGTCGCATGCAGATGCCCATGGTCGCCCAGGCCATGCTGCTCGGCGGCCACGTGCGGGTAGGGCTGGAGGACAACATCTGGCTGGACCGTGGCGTGCATGCGAGCAACGGCCAACTGGTCGAACGCGCCATCGAGATCATCGAACGCCTCGGCGGCCGTGCCCTGAGCCCGGCCGAAGGGCGGGAAAAGATGAAGCTCAAGCGTCGCGACTAAAGCGGAACGCCGCCCGCCGCGTCCCACAGGTTTGCGCTGCTCTTGTGGGAGGGGCTTTAGCCGCGACAGTCCCGTAGCCCGGATTCAACCCGGGAGCATTCCCTAACGCCAATTTCCCGGATTGCATCCGGGCTACCGGAGTTCAACCATGACCTTCGTCACCGATATCAAGACCTTCGCCGCCCTTGGCACCGGCGTCATCGGCGCCGGCTGGATCGCCCGCGCCCTGGCCCACGGCCTCGACGTGATCGCCTGGGACCCGGCGCCTGGCGCCGAGGCTGCGCTGCGCACGCGTCTGGCCAACGCCTGGCCGGCGCTGGAAAAGCAGGGCCTGGCACCTGGCGCTTCGCTGAATCGTCTGCGTTTCGTCGATAGCATCGAAGACTGCGTGTGCGATGCCGATTTCATCCAGGAAAGTGCGCCCGAACGCCTCGACCTCAAGTGCGAGCTGCACGCGCAGATCAGCGCTGCGGCACGTCCGGATGTACTGATCGGTTCCAGCACCTCGGGCCTGTTGCCCAGTGAGTTCTATGCAGACGCCGCGCACCCTGAGCGCTGCGTGGTCGGTCATCCGTTCAATCCGGTGTATCTACTGCCGTTGGTGGAAGTGGTGGGCGGTGCGAAGACGGCGCCCGACGCGGTGCAGGCAGCGATCAAGGTGTACGAGTCGCTGGGCATGCGCCCGCTGCACGTACGCAAGGAAGTGCCGGGCTTTATCGCCGACCGCCTGCTCGAAGCGCTGTGGCGCGAGGCGCTGCACCTGGTCAACGACGGGGTGGCCACTACCGGCGAAATCGACGATGCGATCCGCTTCGGTGCCGGCCTGCGCTGGTCGTTCATGGGCAGCTTTCTGACCTACACCCTGGCCGGCGGCCCGGCCGGCATGCGCCACTTCATGGCTCAGTTCGGCCCGGCGCTGAAGCTGCCCTGGACCTATCTGGAGGCGCCGGAACTGACCGAAGGGTTGATCGATGCCGTGGTCGAAGGCACCGCCGAGCAGCAAGGCGAACGCAGCCTGGATGCCCTGGAGCGCTATCGCGATGATTGCCTGCTGGCGGTGCTGGAGGCGATCCGCCAGACCAAGGCCAAGCATGGGTTCGCGTTCGCCGAGTAAACCGAGTCATTCCCGGTGCGCACGGCGCACCCTACGGCCAACCGTCTGTCTGGCTCCCCTCTCCCACTTGCGGGGGAGGGGCTGGGGGAGAGGGGCACTTCAGGAGTCGCATGCATGCCAGTCAAGCCGATGACCAGCTACCAAACCACTATCTCCCGCGACTGGGTCGACTACAACGGCCACCTGCGCGATGCCTTCTATTTGCTGATCTTCAGCCACGCCACCGATGCGCTGATGGACGTGCTGGGCCTCGACGAAGCGGGTCGCGCCCGCACCGGGAACTCCCTGTACACCCTGGAGTGCCATCTCAACTTCCTGGCGGAGGTGAAGGAGGGCGAAGAGGTCGAGGTACGCACTCAGTTGCTGGCGCATGACGCCAAGCGCCTGCATATCCACCATGGCCTTTATCGGCCGGGCGAAGACGCCAGCCTGGCGGAAAGCGAGCAGATGCTGATGAATATCGACAGTGCCGTTGGCCGTGCGGCGCTGTTCGACCAACAGGTGGCCGAGCGGGTGGCGCACCTGGCTGCCGAACAGCAGAACCTGCAACGCCCAGCCTGCGTCGGGCGTGTTATCGGCCTGCGCCGGGCTTCGTAGAATGCGCTGTGTGCACCAGAGCCAGTGCCCGCGTGACCAGCCTTACTTCGGCTTGTACGCGCAATACCCAGGCCGTGGACCGACCTTGGGGTGGTGGCGGCAGGTGTCCGGGCGCTTCTCGTAGACCGTGCACAGGCGTGTCTTGCGGTCGAGGAACAGGCAGTCGTTATTGGACATGCGGATCAGGGTGAAAATGCCCGACTTCTGGTTGAAGCGCTCGACGATGCCGTCCTTCTGCAAGCGCTTGGCGATATTCTTCGGCGGCTCGCTGCGCTCGAACTCGTCCACCAGCTCCAGGCGGATCAGGTCGTTCAGGCGCACCTCAACCGGCATGGTGCAGCAGGTGGACATGCAGCTGTGGCACATGTCGCTGGTGTATTTGGCCCAGGTTTCCAGGCGGTCGATTTCTGCAGCGGCTATCAGGCGGGGCTTCATCATGGTTTTGGCTATCGTGCGGTCTGCGCCGCTGCTGTCACGGGGGCGGCGATAATAGCGGGCGCGGGGCGTTTGTGAAGCACCGGCTGGCGGCTGATCGTTTTCCGTTGTGCCTGTGAACAGCTTGGCAGTCGTCTCTCTGGGGACGACTCCTATACTGTGGCTCGTCTCGGGCGGCCTGCTAGGAACGCGAGGCGACCTCTTTCTCAAGGTTGGGACATAACGCATGCAATGGATCTTCATGCTGGTCGGTTTGGTGCTCGGTGTGGGCGCCAGCGAATCGGTCACGGGTGCGCTTCTGGGCGGTCTGATCGGCCTCAGTCTGGGCCAGGCGCTACGTCTGCAGGGTCTGGAGACGCGTAACGCGCAATTGGCTGCGCAGCTCAAGGACTTCGCTGAACGTTTTGATCGCGGAACTCGCGCCATCCACGAACGCCTGGTCAAGGTCGAGCATGGCGAGCCGGAATCTGTCCCTGTCGAACCCGTCTCTAGCCCAGTGTCTGAGCCGTCCGTTGCTGAAGAGCCGCAGCAGCCGCAGCCCGAACTGGACTGGACGCTTGATCCGCTGCCGGACGTCGAAACATCGCAGCCTGTCGATGAACCTGCGCCACTGGCCGCACAGGTCGCTCACCAGCCCCAACCGGCACCACAACAAAGCCCCTGGCGTGAGCAACCACCGCGCGAGCCGAATCTGATTGAGCGTGGTATCGCTGCCGCCAAGGCCTGGTTGTTTGGCGGTAACACCGTACTGCGGGTTGGCGTGGTGCTGCTGTTCCTTGGTCTGGCCTTCCTCCTGCGTTACGCCACCGAAGGTGTCGAGGTGCCGGTGGAGCTGCGCTACATGGGCGTTGCGGCCAGTGCACTGGCGTTGCTTGGCCTTGGCTGGTGGCTGCGCCGGCGCAACCGCAGCTATGCTCTGGTGCTGCAGGGCACCGGCATCGCCGTGCTGTATCTGACGGTGTTCGCTGCCATGCGCCTGCATCCGTTGTTGGACCCTGGCATGGCCCTCGGCCTGCTGGTGGCGGTGACGCTGTTCTCGGCCATCCTTGCCGTGCAGCAGAACGCGCTTGGCCTGGCGGCTGCTGCGGCGCTGGGCGGCTTCGCTGCGCCAATCCTCACCTCCACCGGTAGCGGCAATCATGTCGCGCTGTTTTCCTACTTCGCTCTGCTCAATGCCGGCATCTTCGCCATCGCCTGGTTCAAGGCCTGGCGGCTGCTCAACCTGATCGGCTTCGTCGGCACCTTCGGCATCGGTTTCGCGTGGGGGCTGCGTTCCTACACGCCGGAACTGCTGGGCAGCACTCAGCCATTCCTGATCCTGTTCTTCCTGATGTACGTGGCCATCGGCCTGCTTTTCGCTCGCCGCACCCTGCGCGACGCAGCGGATGCGCCTGAGGCGCGTGACGAATTGCTGCGTTGGTCCCTGCGCCGTGGCGACTACGTCGATGCCACCACGTTGTTCGGTCCGCCGCTGATCGGGTTCGGTCTGCAAGTCGCATTGGTTCGACATATCGAGTTCGCCGCGGCGTTCAGCGCCCTGGGGCTGGGCCTGTTCTATCTGCTGCTGGTACGGGTGCTCAAGGCGCGTGCTGGCGACCGCGCACTGTTGCTGGTGGAAACCTGCCTGGCGCTCGGCGTGGTGTTCGCCAGCCTGGCCATTCCGCTCGGCCTGGATGCGCGCTGGACGGCAGCGGCCTGGGCCGTGGAAGGCGCCGGCATCTTCTGGTTGGGCCTGCGTCAGGGGCGGCCGCTGGCGCGTGCGTTCGCGTTGTTGCTACAGGTGGGCGCGGCGTTGGCGTTCGTCAGTGGTCTGGATCATGGCGACGGCAGCCTGCTTGACGGTGCGCCCCTGGGCGCGTTGATGCTCGGCGTAGCGCTGCTGTTCAGCTACTGGCAATTGCGCTCGATGCCCGAAGCGGCGAACGCCAGGGAGAATCGCCTGCTGCCTTGGCTGGGCCTGGCCGGGTTGGCGTTCATCTATCTGATTGCGCCGCTGCTGTTCGCTGCGCCGGGTACGGCCATCGCCTGGGCGCTGGCCGGGCTGGCGACCCTGTTCGTCGGCCTGCGTATCGCCGCGCCAAGCTTCGTCTACAGCGCCTTCGCCATCCAGTTGCTCGGCGGCTTGCTGTTCCTCGGGCAGATGGCGCTGGATTCGCTGTTCGGGCGTGGTGGTTTCAGCACCGGTTGGTTCGGCCTGCTGGCGGCGTCGATGGTCGGTCTGGGGCTGATCGCCGGCATGCTGCTGGCGGCACGTGATCCGCAGATCCGCGAGAACCGTCGGCTGCTCGGCGTATTGTCGATGGTCATGCTGGTTGGGCTGGTGTTCATCAATCTGGCGGTGCTGTTCGTGCTGCCCTGGGTGGCGGCTGCGGCAGTGTGGGGCGGGACGGGGTTGCTGATTCTGTGGCTGGCGCTGTATCTGCGGCAGCGCGCGGCTTTCCTGTTCAGCCTGACGCTGCAGGTATTCGCCGGCCTGGCTTTCCTCGCGGCCGGGCCGTTACTGCTGTCGGGCATCAGTGGCGAAGGCCTGTCGCCGCTGGCGCACACGGGCTTCTGGACGCCCGCCGTACTTGGTCTGGCTGCGCAGGTTGGCGCCTGGCGCCTGCACAGCCTGGCGCGCAGCGGACGGGACACCGGCCTCGATGGCGTCAGTCTGCAGCGTCTGGGCCAGTTGCTGCTGGCCTGGGGCGCCGCCTGGTGGGCCCTGGCACTGGCCTGTGAAGTGATGCGCTTCGTGACTGTAGATAGGCAGGCCAGCGTGTTGCTGGTAATGGCAGCGCTGTCGGCTCTGATCTGGATGCTGCTGGCGTTGCGCACCCGCTGGAGCGAGTTGGCCACGCTGTGCAGCCTGCTGGCGCCGGTGGCAGGGTTGATCCTGATCCATGCCTGGCATTCCTTCTACCATCCAGCTGCGCACTTCGGCTGGGTGGGCTGGGCTGCCGTGATCGCAGTGCATCTGCTTATTCTGCGGTCCCTGGTCGATCTGCTGCCGCGTAGAGCAGTCAGCGTCGCCCATGTGCTCGGTTGCTGGCTGCTGCTCGGCGTGCTGGCGCTGGAGCTGCGTTATCTGCTGCTGAGCCTGTCCGATCACTACAACGCCTGGCGCTGGCTGGGTTGGGCGCTGCTGCCGACCGCCTATCTATGGTTGATGGCGCAGGGTCGCCGCCTGCCCTGGCCGGTGGCCAGCTTCGAGCGCGAGTACCGGCTGTGGGCGGCGGCGCCCCTGGCCGTATTGATGCTCGCCTGGTTCTGGCTGGCCAACGCCAATAGCGCCGGCGACAGTGATCCGCTGCCGTATCTGCCGCTGTTCAACCCACTGGAGTTGGGTTTGCTGCTGTGCCTGGGCGCGCTGTTCGTCTGGGCGCGCGATGCCCTGCCGCGCTTCGGCCTGGCGCCGGTGCGGGCGATGCCGGTGGTGCAGGGCGTGGCAGGTGTTTCGCTGTTCGCCCTGCTGACGGTGATGGTGATGCGTACCGTGCACCACTGGGGCGGCGTGCCCTGGCAGACGTCGGCATTGTTCGACTCGATGCTGGTGCAGGCTGGCTGGTCCATCGTCTGGACGCTGATCGCCCTGGCGCTGATGCTGTTCGGCCATTTGCGCGGGCGTCGTGAACTGTGGCTGGTCGGCGCCGCACTGATCGCCCTGGTAGTGGCCAAGTTGTTCTTCGTCGAGCTGGGCAACCGGGGCGGCCTGGAACGCATCGTCTCGTTCATCGGCGTCGGTGTGCTGCTGTTGGTGGTGGGCTATTTCGCCCCGCTACCGCCGCGCAAGGACGAAGAACGGGCTGCTGACGAACAGGAGTCTGCCGTATGAACCTTATCCGTTGGGGCCTGCTCCTGGGCCTCTCGCTGAGTATGCTCAGCCAGGCCAGCGAGAAACCTCAGGACTATCGGCACAGCGCTGCCCTGCAACTCGCCGGCGAGGGCCCCTGGTATCGCCTGGAGTTGCCCTTCGCCGCTCACCTCGCCGCCGGGCATGGTGATTTGCGTGATCTGCGCGTATTCGACAGCAACGGCCAGATGCAGGCCTATGCGCTGATTCCGGGTCGCAGCGAGAGCGTGCAGCAGGAACAGGAGCATGGCGTGCGTTGGTTCCCGTTGAGGGGCCGCGTCGATGCCCAGGAAATGCCCGCGCTACGTGTCGAGCGCAGCACCACTGGCACGCTGATCGAGCTGCGCGGCGAGGCGCCGGCCGAAAGCGAGCAGCAACTGCGGGGCTGGTTGCTCGATGCCAGTGCCATCGACGCGCCGTTGGTGCGTCTGAACCTGGACTGGAGCGGGGCAGAGGACGGGTTTCAGCGCTTCAGTATCGAGGCCAGTGACGATCTGCAGCACTGGCGCAGTTGGGGGGAAGGGCAGATGGCGCGCCTGAGCTTCGCCGACGAGCGCATCGATCAGCGCCGGGTCGAACTGCCCGGCCAGCGTGCCCGTTATCTGCGCCTGCTGTGGAGCAACCCCTTACAGGCCCCGCAACTGCAGGCCGTTACCCTGCGCAGTCAGCGGCTGACTCATCAGGCGGCGCCTCTGGTGTGGTCAGAGCCCCTGTCGGCGCAGACCAGTGTTGAGGGGCAGTATCAGTGGCAGTTGCCCCTGTCCCTGCCTCTGGAGCGACTGCGCGTCGAGCTGGAACAGAGCAACACGCTGGCGCCACTGCGCTTCGAGGCGCGCAGCAGTGATCAGGGCGCCTGGCGACAGCTGGTCAGCGGGGTTCTCTACCGCCTGCCCGAGGCCGGCCGCGAAGTGGTGAACGATGCGTTGACGCTGCCCGGTTGGCCAGTGCGACAGCTGCGTATGCAGGTGGATGCGCGTGGCGGCGGCCTGGGCGGGGATATGCCGCGCATGCAGGTCGCACTCCGCGCGACGCAGTTGGTATTTCTCGCCCGTGGCGAGCCGCCTTATCGGCTGGCGCTGGGTAACCCGAATGCACCGTCGGCAGCATTGCCGCTGCACACCCTGATCCCCGGCTATCAAGCGGAAAGACTCGCCATTCTTGGTCGTGCCGAGTTGGCCGAGCCGCTTGCTGCTTCGGTCGAATCCCAAGCCGGCCCCAGTCAGGACTGGCAGCGTTGGGGACTCTGGGCTGTACTGCTGGTGGGCGTTGGGTTGCTGGCCGCGATGGCCGCCAGTGTGCTGCGTCGCCCGCCAGACGCCTGAGCGGCATGGACCAACAAGCGGCAGGGCTTTTGCAGTATCTTAGGCACCCCGCGCCAATCCAGCATGGAAGGTCAGGAAGGCCCTTGCGTATTTCGATTCGCGTCATTGTCCAGCCGCCTCGCGTCGCTTGCGCATGCGACTCACGCACTGCTTCGTCGGGAATGCGGAGGCGTCGCTGATGCAGGCCTGCATGGCTTCCGGCTGGAGTTTCTCGGCGCCGGTGCTGGTGACGCTGCTGGTGTGCCTCGGCGTGATCCTGCTGGCGCACTGGGTGACCCGCCAGCGCGACTTTCCCGGACGTGACAGTTTCATCCTGCTGCATCTGGCCAGCCTCTGGTGGATGGTGGCTGCGGCGCTGGAAATGACCTTCCTCAGTGCCGACTGCAAGATGTTCTGGGCCAGCATGGCCTGGCCCGGCATCGTTTCCACGCCCACGTTCTGGGCCGTCTTCCTCTGGCAATACGTCAACAGCATGCGCGCGCCTCTGGCACGCAGCAGCATCCTCGGGTTGAGCCTGGTGCCGCTGCTGGTCTGGGGACTGGCGCTGAGCAACCCCTGGCATGGTCTGTTCTACGGGGCCGGTAGTGCGCCGGTCGACGCCAGCCTGGGTGCGCCGGTGCGCTACGAGCATGGCCCGCTGTTCTACGCGACTGCCGTCTACGTCTACCTGTTCATGGCCTTCTGCATGGGCGTGGTGACGCGCGCCGCGGCGCTGAGCCAGGGACTGCATCGCCGCCATTATCTGGGCTTCGTGCTGGTCACCGCAGTGCCCTGGGTGGCCAATGTCGGTTATGTGGGGGTCGGCTGGACGCTGTTCGGCTTCGACCCGACGCCCTTCAGTTTCGCATTCACCCTGGTGGCGTTCTCCTGGTTGATCGTCGGGGTGCGCCTGTTCGACCTGTTGCCGGTGGCCCGTCATCTGCTGCTCGAAGCCTTGCTCGATCCGGTGCTGGTGATCGACCCGCGTGGGCGTGTGATCGAGGCCAACCCGGCGGCACTGAAACTGGCAGGCCTGCAATCGGGATGGCAAGGCACCGAGTTGGGGCATTGGCCGGTTTTCGGCGCCGATCTGCAGCAGTTGCTGCAAGAGCACAAGGGCTCCGAGCAGGACCTGCCGTTGACGCTGACCAGCGCCGCGCGCTACTACGAGGTGCGTGTGCGCGCCATCCAGCGCGCCAGCCGCCATGGTCCGACCCTGCTGGGCCATATGCTCTACATCCGTGACGTGACCCAGCGCCACCTCAGTGAACTCAAGCTGGCTGAAGCGCTGGCGCTGAGTGAGGAGCGTCTGCGCACCATCTCCAGCCTGCACGAGCAACTGCGCGAGCAGGCTTTGTGTGATCCGCTGACCGGGTTGTACAACCGCCGTTATCTGGATGAGTTCTTCGAGCGCGAACTGGCCAGGACGCAGCGCGAGAACCTGCCATTGGCGCTGGCCCTGATCGATCTCGATCACTTCAAGCGCCTCAACGACGAATGCGGCCACCTGGTCGGCGACGACGTACTCAAGGCCGTCGCGCAGCACCTGCTGGATAACCTGCGCAGCACCGATGCGGTGTTTCGTATCGGCGGCGAAGAGTTTCTGCTGATCTTGCCGGGCGCCGATCCGCGCGAGGCCAGCGAACGTCTGCAAAGCATCTGCGCGCAACTGGCGACTCAGGATGTCGCCACCCGTGGCGGCGACCAGCGTGTGACCCTGTCTGCCGGCCTGGCCCATTGGCCTGAGCAGGGGCAGGCACTCGATGAGCTGCTGCAGGCGGCTGACGCTGCGCTTTACCAGGCCAAGCGCGACGGGCGCAATCGCGTTTGCGGGCCGCTGGCAGGCGCCGATCTCAGCCATCCATCCCGGCAGGCAGCATTGCGCGGCGACTCGGGTTAAACTGCGCGCGATTTTTCCCCTTTCCGGAGCCGTCCATGTCCCGCGTCACCCTGAGCCGCTACCTGATCGAGCAGACTCGCAGCCACAATACCCCGGCCGACCTGCGCTTCCTTATCGAAGTCGTGGCGCGGGCCTGTAAGGCGATCAGCCACCAGGTCTCCAAGGGCGCCCTTGGCGGCGTGCTGGGCAGCCTGGACAGCGAAAACGTGCAGGGCGAAGTGCAGAAGAAACTCGACGTGATCTCCAACGAGATCCTGCTCGAAGCCAACGAGTGGGGCGGTCACCTGGCCGGCATGGCGTCCGAGGAAATGGACAACGCCTACCAGATCCCCGGCAAGTATCCGAAAGGCGCTTATCTCTTGGTATTCGACCCGCTGGATGGCTCCAGCAATATCGACGTCAACGTCTCGGTCGGCACCATCTTCTCGGTGCTGCGCAGCCCTGAACGTAACGGTGAAACCGGTGATCTGGGCGAAGAGGCCTTCCTCCAGCCGGGTACTCAGCAGGTCGCGGCCGGCTACGCCATCTATGGCCCGCAAACCATGCTGATGCTGACCCTTGGCGATGGCGTGAAGGGCTTCACCCTGGATCGTGAGCTGGGCAGCTTCGTGCTCACCCATGACAACATCAAGGTGCCGGAGTCCACCAAGGAATTCGCCATCAACATGTCCAACCAGCGCCACTGGGAAGCCCCGGTACAGCGCTATGTCTCCGAGTTGCTGGCCGGTGAAACCGGACCGCTGGGGCGCAACTACAACATGCGCTGGATCGCTTCGATGGTGGCCGATGTGCACCGCATTCTTACCCGTGGTGGCGTGTTCATGTACCCGCGTGATGCCCGTGAGCCGGACAAGCCGGGCAAGCTGCGTCTGATGTACGAGGCCAACCCGATGTCGATGATCATCGAACAGGCCGGTGGTGCAGCCACCGACGGCAGCCAGCGTATTCTCGATATCCAGCCCACTTCCCTGCACCAGCGCGTGCCGGTCTACCTTGGCTCCAAGGAAGAAGTGCTGCGTATCACCGCCTACCACCGCAGCTGATGCACGTCTGGCAACCGCTGCTCGATTGGTGGTTCGGTGCCGACGGCAGCGCTACCGAGGTGTCGGCCGCGCGCCATGGGTTGTGGTTCGGCAAGCGTGACAGCCAGGATCGTGAGGCCGAGGTGCGCTTCGGCGCCCTGGTCGAGCAGGCACTGGCTGGCGAGCTGCACGGCTGGGCGGACGATCCGCAAGGCTGGCTGGCGCAGCTGATCCTGCTCGATCAGCTGCCGCGCATGATCTTTCGCGATACGCCGCGGGCCTTTGCCGGCGACAGTCTGGCTCGGCCGCTATTGCGTAGTGGCCTGGATCGTGGCTGGGATCGCAGGCTGACGCCGATCCAGCGCGTCTTTGCCTATCTGGTCTTCGAGCACGCGGAAGATCTGTCGTTGCAGGACCGCGCGGTCGAGCTGTTTGCTGATCTGCTGAACGAAGCCACTGCCGCTGAGCGGCCTTTGTTCGCCAGCTTCCTCGATTTCGCCGAGCGTCATCAGCGGGTGATTGCCCGTTTCGGTCGCTTTCCTCATCGCAACGTGATTCTGGGGCGTACCTCCACTGACGAAGAGCAAGCCTTCCTGCGGGAACCCGGCTCGCGTTTCTGAACTCCAAGCGGGCAAGTCATCGCCGGCTATGCCAAGCTTGCTGGCACCTTCCCATCAGGAGTTTCATCCATGTCGATGCGTATCGTCGCGTTGCTCGCCTGTTGTCTGCTCGCCGCCTGCAGCAAGGTCAATCAGGACAACTATTCCAAGCTCAAGGCGGGCATGAGCAAGCAGGAAGTGGAAAGCCTGCTCGGTGCCCCGGGCGAGTGTGCGGGCGCACTGGGGGTGAGCAGCTGCACCTGGGGTGACGACAAGGCCTATATCAGTGTCCAGTACGCCGGGGACAAGGTCATGCTGTTCTCCGGCAAGGGACTCAAGTAAACAGGAGCTTCCATGCGTTCGATCCTAATCGCCAGCGCCATTCTCGCCCTTGCGGGCTGTGCCAACTCTGGCACCGGCAGCATCTCCAAACCGCCACCGCAGACCATGCAGGTCGACCTGCAGCGCTACCAGGGCACCTGGTACGAACTGGCACGTCTGCCCATGTTCTTCCAGCGCCACTGCGTGCAATCGGAGGCACACTACGGCCTGCGTGACGATGGTCGCATCGACGTGACCAACCGCTGTCGCGACAGGGACGGTGAGTGGATCGAGGCCAAGGGTGTGGCCGAGCCTCAGGTCGAAGGGCAAACCGACAAGCTGTGGGTGCGCTTCGACAATTGGGCCAGCAAGCTGCTGCCGATCAAGGGCGACTACTGGGTGATCTACCACGACGAGGACTATCGCGTGGCGCTGGTCGGTCACCCGGAGCACAAGTACCTGTGGCTGCTGTCACGCACCCCGGAGGTGGATCAGGAAACCCGCGACAAGCTGCTCAGCGTCGCGCGCGAGCAGGGCTACGTCACGTCCGACCTGATCTGGCGCCAGGCCGAGTGATCCAGCTCTAGCTCGGATGCAGTCCGGGGATATCTGCCCTGGATATCCCGGATTGCATCCGGGCTACGTCGTCACTCCCAGTCCAGGCGCGCCAGCTTCCATTCGTCACCGTCGAGCCACCATTCCAGCTTTACCGAGTAGTGCCGCGCGCTGTCGGGGATCAACCCCTCGGCGCCACTCAGGCCGACCTGGGCTTCGGTATAGCCCTTGCTGCTGATCGCCGCGTCGATCCAGCTGTTCTTGCCCAGTGCGATGACCTTGATGTTCTTGTGGCGCAGGAAAAGCAGGGTCATGGTGCGCTTGGCCCACTCACGGTCGAGTTCCTGGCGGGCCAGGAAGTCGCCATGCAACTGCTCCAGCACCGCACCGGTGCTCTTGGCCTCGATGTTGTCCTGCAACTGCTGAACAGCCGCCTCCAGAGCTGCCTGTGGGTCGTCGCGACCGCCGCAGCCGGCGAGCAGGAGGGTGAAGGACATGAGCAGCGACCAAGCCAGATGACGCATCGACATGCTGAACTTCCTTTTCATGGTTATGATGCCGGGCAGAGTGGAACACGGCAGTTGTAGCCCAGCCAACAGGAGCCAACCATGCAGACTTTGTACCCGGAGATCAAACCCTACGCTCGCCACGAACTGGCGGTCGAGCAGCCGCACGTACTGTACATCGACGAGAGCGGCTCTGCGGACGGGTTGCCGGTACTGTTCATTCATGGAGGTCCTGGCGCAGGCTGCGATTCAGCCAGCCGCCGCTATTTCGACCCCGCCCTGTATCGTATCGTCACCTTCGACCAGCGTGGTTGCGGTCGTTCGACGCCGCACGCGAGCCTGGAGAACAACACCACCCAGGCGCTGATCGCCGATATCGAACGTATTCGCGAACATCTGGGCATCGACAAGTTCGTGCTCTTCGGTGGCTCCTGGGGCTCGACCCTGGCGTTGGCCTATGCACAGGCGCATCCGCAGCGCGTGCATGGACTGATCCTGCGTGGCATTTTCCTGTGCCGGCCGCAGGAGTTCAGCTGGTTCTATCAGGAGGGCGCCAGTCGTCTGTTCCCCGATTACTGGGAAGATTACGTGGCGCCCATCCCGGTCGAGGAGCGTGGTGACCTGATGCAGGCCTTCTACAAACGCCTGACGGGCACCGACCAGATCGCCCAGATGCATGCGGCCAAGGCCTGGTCGACCTGGGAAGGTCGCACCGCCACCCTGCGTCCCAATACCCAGGTAGTCGATCGTTTCAGCGAGGCGCATCGGGCGCTGTCCATTGCCCGTATCGAGTGCCACTACTTCGTCAACGATGCCTTCCTTGAACCCAACCAGCTGCTTCGTGACATACCGAAGATCGCTCACTTGCCGGGCATCATCGTGCATGGCCGCTACGATGCCATCTGCCCGCTGGACAATGCCTGGGCGCTGCATCAGGCCTGGCCCAACAGCGAGCTGCAGATCATCCGTGACGCCGGGCACTCTGCAGCGGAACCCGGTATCACCGACGCGCTGATCCGCGCAGCCGAACAGATGGCCCGGCGCCTGCTCGACCTGCCGCCGGAGGATGCATGAAGCTGCTGCTCCAGCGCGTCAGCGCAGCAAGGGTGGAGGTCGAGGGTGAGGTGGTAGGCAGCGTCGATCAGGGCCTGCTGGCGCTGGTCGGCATCGAGCCGCAGGACGATCAGGCCAGCCTGTCCCGTGCCTTGCACAAGTTGTTGAACTACCGCGTATTCAGCGACGAAGCGGGCAAGATGAACCGCTCGCTGACGGACGTGCAAGGCGGGCTATTGCTGGTCTCGCAATTCACCCTGGCAGCCGACACCAAAAGCGGTATGCGCCCCAGCTTCTCCAGTGCCGCGCCACCTGCCCAGGGCGCTGCGCTGTTCGATGCGCTGGTCGAAATGGCCAAGGCCCAGCATCCGCAGGTCGCCACCGGACGCTTCGGCGCCAATATGCAGGTGCACCTGGTCAACGACGGGCCGGTTACCTTCCTATTGGAGGTGTGAGTCTGGCGTTGAGGGCGCGGCCAGTCCTGTGTTCACGGCTATCGCGGCTGAAGCCCCTCCCACAGTGTTGTGGCATGCCTGCTTTCTCCGGCGCATCCACGTTCTTGCGGGAGAGGCTTTAGCCGCAACTACCAGTCAGTGCGTAGGGTGGACAACGCGAAGCTTGTCCACCGCCCAAGGAGGCATCAGAACAGCCTGGCCAGTAACGCCGGCACTGCCGTCTCCACCCGCAGAATGCGCTCGCCAAGCTGCACCGGTTGCAGGCCTGCGGCTTCGCGCAGCAGCTCGACTTCGTAGGGAATCCAGCCGCCTTCCGGACCGATTGCCAGGGTCACCGGCTGCCCGACGGCACGCGGGCAGGCCGGGTAATCACCGGGGTGGCCGGTCAGGCCAAGCGTGCCGGCCGCCAGGGCCGGTAGGCGATCCTCGACGAAGGGCTTGAAGCGCTTCTCTATGCTCACTTCGGGCAGCACCGTGTCCCGCGCCTGTTCCAGCCCGAGGATCAGCTGCTCACGAATCGCCTCGGCCCCGAGAAACGGTGTCTGCCAGAAACTCTTCTCCACCCGGTAGCTGTTGACCAATACCAGGCGCGCTACGCCCATGGCGCTGACCGTCTGCAGCACGCGCTTGAGCATCTTTGGCCGGGGCAGGGCGAGTATCAGTGTCAGCGGTAGCTTGGCAGGTGGCGGCTGGTCGAGACTGACATGCAGTTCGGCATGTTCGGCATCCAGGGCAATCAGTCGACCTTCGCCCATCAGGCCGCCAAGATGACCGACGCGCAGGCGGTCACCGGTTTCGGCGCGATGCACTTCATGCAGATGTTTCAGGCGCCTGTCACTGAGGTGTACCCGATCGCCGTCGACGAAGTCGGCGTCCTCCAGCAGCAGCAGGTTCACGGCAGGGGTGCGGGAGGTTGGTCTTCGGGCTTGGCTTCTTCTTCGCTCTGTTCCTGATCGCGCGTGCGCTTGACCAGCGCGCCAGCCAGCACGCCTGTTTCGAACAGTAGCCACATCGGTACGGCCAACAGGGTCTGCGAGAACACGTCTGGCGGCGTCAGCACCATGCCGACCACGAAGCAACCGACTATCACATAGGGTCGGCTCTTGCGCAGGGTGGCGACATCGACAATGCCGACCCAGATAACCAGGAAGGTAGCGATAGGGATTTCGAAGGCCACGCCAAAGGCGAAGAACAGCGTCAGGACGAAATCCAGGTACTGACCGATGTCGGTCATCATCGCCACGCCTTCCGGGGTCACGCTGGCGAAGAAGCCGAACATGATCGGGAACACCACGAAGTAGGCGAAGGCCATACCGGCATAGAACAGGAAAATACTCGAAATCAGCAGCGGCACCGCGATACGCCGCTCATGGGTGTATAGCCCCGGCGCGATGAAACCCCAGATCTGGTGCAGGATCACCGGCATGCCGAGAAACAACGCACACATCAGGGTCAGCTTGAAGGGCGTCAGGAAGGGCGAGGCGACCCCTGTGGCGATCATCGTCGCGCCTTCTGGCAGATAGGCGCGTAACGGCGCAGCGACCAGAGCGTAGATATCCTGAGCGAAGTAGAACAGGCCGGCGAAGATCAGCAGGATGATCACTACGCAGCGCAACAGGCGAGTACGCAGCTCGGCCAGGTGCGAAACCAGAGGCATTTCCTGGTCGGCTTGTGGGTTATTGCTCATGGCTGGGGATTCTTGTCCTGAACACTCGGGGCCGTGTCGGCATTCGGTTTGGCGCTGTTCTCAGCTGGCGGATCGTCGCTTTTGCCGGTGCCGAGAATGTCCTGCTTCATCGCCTGCATTTCCCGCTCGAGTTCGAGAATCCGCTCGTTATGCAACTGACGGCGAATCTCGTCTGCGCCGATCTCGCGCTCTACCTCGGCCTTGATCGAGTTGAAGCTGCGCTTGATCCGGCCGATCCACAGGCTGGCCGTACGCACGGCGCCTGGCAGGCGCTCAGGGCCGAGCACCACCAAGGCCACCAGACCGACCAGCAGCAGTTCGGTAAAACCGATGTCGAACATGGCTTAGTCTTTCTTCGCTGGCTCTTCGACCTTGCGTGCCTGGGCGTCGATGGTCTGGCCCTTGGGCTCTTCGACTGCCGGTTTCTCGGCTTCGCCATTGTCCATCGATTTACGGAAGCCCTTGATCGCGTCGCCCAGATCCGAACCCAGGCTCTTCAGGCGCTTGGTGCCGAACAACATGACCACGATGAGCAGGATGATCAGGAGTTGCCAGATGCTGATACCGCCAAAACCCATGATATGTACTCCGTAATGAAGGTTTATTCGGATTGCGGTCGCGCGGCTTTTTCCGCGTGCCCGGAGAGGCCGAAACGGCGATCCAGTTCATCCAGTACAGCCTGGGGATGCTGGCCGAGGGCGGCGAGCATGACCAGGCTATGGAACCACAGGTCGGCGGTTTCGTAGATCAGGTCCTTGCAGTCACCGCTGGCGGCGGCGTCCTTGGCGGCGAGGATGGTTTCCACCGATTCCTCGCCGACCTTTTCCAGAATCTTGTTCAGACCCTTGTGATACAGGCTGGCGACGTAGGAGGTGTCGGCTGCTGCGCCCTTGCGCGATTCCAGCACCTCGGCCAGGCGACTCAGGGTGTCACTCATGGCTGTGTCCTGCATAGATGGCGTGCGGATCTTTCAGCACCGCGTCGACGGTTTTCCAGCCGCCATTCTCGTATACCCGATAGAAGCAGCTTTCGCGACCGGTGTGGCAAGCGATGCCGCCCAGCTGTTCGACCATCAGCACGATGACATCGGCGTCGCAATCCAGCCGCAGCTCGTGCAGTTTTTGCACATGGCCGGATTCCTCACCCTTGCGCCATAGCTTGCCACGCGAGCGCGACCAGTAGATGGCGCGTTGTTCGCGGGCGGTGAGGGCGAGGGATTCGCGGTTCATCCAGGCCATCATCAGGATGCGGCCGCTCTGGTGGTCCTGGGCGATGGCCGGCACCAGGCCGTCTTCGTTCCAGTGGATTTCATCGAGCCAATCGTTCATCGGTATTCCGTGTCTGTTTCGCCGGGTCGCGGCCCGTGAATTCACCAAGTGTGCCAGTGCCGCAGCCAACTGGCTATCGGCGCAGCACCAGATAGAGTCCGCCGCCGACCATCAGCCAGGCTGGCCAGGTGGCCAGCAGGGGGGCCAGGCCTTGCATGGCCCCGGCGCCGATCAGTGCCGCACCAAGCAGGCGCAGCGTCCAGTGGTCGCGCGGTGTGCTGGTCCGGACCTGTACTGGCTGTTGCAGACGCTCCAGAGTGTCGCGGGCGATCTGTGACAGGTGCGGCACCTGCTCGGCTTGTTGCTGCAGGTTACGCAGCAGATGCAGCGGACTGATGCGTTCACGCATCCAGCGTTCGAGGAAGGGCTGCGCGGTGCTCCACAGATCCAGATCGGGGTAGAGCTGGCGGCCCAGGCCTTCGATGTTGAGCAGGGTCTTCTGCAGCAGTACCAGTTGTGGCTGCACTTCCATATTGAAACGCCGGGCGGTCTGGAACAGGCGCAGCAGCAACTGGCCGAAGGAAATGTCCTTCAGTGGCCTCTCGAAGATCGGCTCGCAGACGGTGCGGATAGCCGCCTCGAACTCGTTGACCTTGGTGTCGGCCGGGACCCAGCCCGAGTCGATGTGCAATTGCGCGACCTTGCGATAGTCGCGCTTGAAGAAGGCGATCAGGTTGCGCGCCAGGTAATCCTGGTCCTCGTCGGTGAGGCTGCCGATGATGCCGCAGTCAATGGCGATGTACTGCGGGCTCCAGGGCGTGCGGGGGCTGACGAAGATGTTGCCGGGGTGCATGTCGGCGTGGAAGAAGCTGTCGCGGAACACCTGAGTGAAGAAGATCTCCACACCACGTTCGGCCAACAGCTTCATGTCGGTACGCTGGTCGGCCAGTGTGGCCAGGTCGGTGACCGGGATGCCGTAGATGCGCTCCATCACCAGCACCTGGTGGCGGCACAGGTCCCAGTGCACTTGCGGCACGTAGAGCAGGGGGGAGCCGTCGAAGTTACGCCGCAACTGACTGGCGTTCGCTGCTTCGCGCAGCAGGTCGAGTTCGTCGTAGATGGTTTTCTCGTAGTCGCTGACCACTTCCACCGGGCGCAGGCGGCGCGCATCAGCCGAGGCTTTTTCGGCGATGCGGGCGATCAGGAACAACCAGGCCAGGTCCTGGCGGATGACCGGTTTGAGACCGGGGCGCACCACCTTGACCACCACCTGCTCACCGCTTTTCAGCTGCGCGGCATGCACCTGAGCTACCGAGGCCGAGGCCAGCGGCTGGCTGTCGAAACGCGCAAACAGCTCGCTCACCGGGGCGCCCAGCTGGCGCTCGATCAGGGCGATGGCCTGATCTTCCGGAAAGGGCGGCACCTGATCCTGCAGGCGCGCCAGCTCATCGGCGATATCCGGTGGCAGCAGGTCGCGGCGGGTGGACAGCAGTTGGCCGAACTTGATGAAGATCGGCCCCAGGTCTTCGAGCGCCAGACGCAGGCGTGCGCCGCGTGACAGCTCCAGCGGCTTGCGTGGTAGCCAGCGCCAGGGCAGCAGGCAGGACAGCGCGCGCAGCCAGAACGGCAGCGGTAGCTCGAGGAGCATCTTGTCCAGTTGATAGCGAATGACTACGCGCTGGATGCGTAACAGGCGGCGAACGGCAAGCAGCTTCATGCGTCGGACTTATTGGCAGAAGTGAGGCGCTCGATGCGTGCTTCCAGGCGGTCGAGGGCGATTTTGAGTTGATCCAGCTCGGCGAAACGCGCATCGGCTTCGCGCTGGCCCACCAGCGTGCGTGATTCTTCGGCCAGGTAATCGGCCAGATTCTGCTTGAGGCTGGCAGCGCCGTGGCTGGCGAGATTGACCCGGCTGCGCAGGTGACCGGCGAGCAGGGTAGTGGCCACCGGGCCGAGCCAGCGAGAGATTTCGTATTCCCAGTCCAGCTCCAGATCCTGAAGGATGCCGGCCAGTTGCAGCAGCACCGCGCTGTCGCCATCGAGCGACACTTCCGGGCGGTGCAGGATGGCGGTTTTGTCGCGGCTCAGGGCCAGTCGCGCCAGGCTGGCTGCGGGGGCCGTCAGGGTGCAGTCGGCCGGGGCGTGCCACTGTGCGGCGAGTTGCAGGCCGTCGCCGCTGGGCAGGATGAACAACTCCAGCACCGGGTTCTGGCACTGCACGGCGATGACCTTGCCACTGAGTGCCTGCAGACGCGGCAAGGCTGTGCCGTCTAGGCGCAGGACGCGGTTGAGGCCAGTCTCGACGCCTGCCAGCAGGCCCGTGATGAGCATTAAGGTTTGATGCCGCGATGCAGGGCGACGATGCCGCCAGTCATGTTGTGGTAGGTGACGCGCTCAAAGCCGGCGTCGATCATCATCGCCTTGAGCGTTTCCTGATCCGGATGCATGCGGATCGACTCGGCCAGGTAGCGGTAGCTTTCCGAATCGTTTGTGATCAACTTGCCGGCCAGCGGCATGAAGCTGAACGAGTAGGTGTCGTAGACCTTGGCCAGCAGCGGGTTGCCAGGTTTGGAGAACTCCAGCACCAGCAGGCGCCCGCCGGGTTTGAGCACGCGCAGCATCGAGCGCAGGGCGTCTTCCTTGTGGGTGACGTTGCGCAGGCCGAAGGCGATGGTGACCACGTCGAAATGGTTGTCGGGGAACGGCAGCTTCTCGGCGTCGGCCTGGACGAACTGCACGTTGCCGGCCACGCCCTTGTCCAGCAGACGATCACGACCGACCTTGAGCATGGAGTCGTTGATATCGGCCAGCACCACCTGGCCGGTCGGGCCGACGATGCTGGCGAACTTGCGGGTCAGGTCTCCGGTGCCGCCAGCGATGTCCAGCACGCGGTTGCCGGTGCGCACGCCGGACAGCTCGATGGTGAAGCGCTTCCACAGGCGATGCAGGCCACCGGACAGCACGTCGTTCATCAGGTCGTACTTGGCTGCCACCGAGTGGAAGACTTCGGCTACCTTCTCCGCCTTCTGGCTTTCCGGCACATCCTGAAAACCGAAGTGGGTGGTGGGTTCCTGCTCGTGGGCCTTGCGTGGATCGCTCATGTCGCTCTCACCAGGTAAAAAACCTGTCCATTCTAAAGCCGCCTGCTGCCTTTGTCTTGCCTGGGTACCAGGTGGGTTGGCGGGCTGTTAGAGTGCTGTGACTTCATGCCGCAGTGCTGCGGCGTCTGTCTGATCGAGGAGCTGTCATGTCCCGCATTCGTGTCGAACGATCCCATTCCCTTGGCCGCGAGGCCGCGCGGGAGAAAGCCGAGCGCCTGGCCGAACGCCTGGCCAGCGAGTACGACGTGCGCTATCGCTGGAACGGCGACACCCTGGAGTTCAAGCGCAGCGGTGCCGACGGCAGCATCGCGGTGGGTGAGGACACCGTGCGTGTCGAGCTCAAGCTAGGGCTGCTGCTGTCGCCCATGGGCGGCATGATCCAGCGCGAAATCGAGCAGGTATTGGACAAGTCGCTGGCCTGAGCCTGCAGGCGGTGGATGTCGCTTTTTACATCCACCAGGTTGGTGGATCGATGAGGCGTGATCCACCGCGCTGAAGCTTGCAGCCGCTCTTAGTATGCGATTTCTAATTTTTCTCCATAGGGTGTACCCAAGCCTGCATTCCGTGGGCGTTTCCGCTAACTGTAAAAGCGCGTGAGGTGCACCATGTCGAAAGTTGCCGTGAAGAAAAAAGTAGAAGCCGTTGTCGAAGACAAAGCCGGTCTGTTCGACGACGTGAAGGGCTATGCCCGCAAGATCTACCTCGCTGGCCTGGGCGCTTACGCCAAGGCGGGTAGCGAAGGGGCCGAATACTTCAAGGAGCTGGTCAAGACCGGTGAAGGCGTCGAAAGCAAAGGCAAGAAGCTGGTCGACGAGCAGGTAGAAGCCGCCAACAGCCAGATCGAATCGGTCAAGCAGTCGGTCAACAGCAATGTCACCAGCGTTAAAGGCAAGGTCGAAGTTCAACTCGACAAGATCGAGAAGGCTTTCGATACTCGTGTGGCTTCCGCTCTGAACCGTATCGGCATTCCGTCCAAGCAGGATGTTGAAGCACTCTCTGCTAAGCTGGATGAGCTGAGCGCGTTGCTCGAGCATGTCGCGCGTACCAAATAAGGAGATCAGGATGGCTGTTAAGAAGAAAACCGAGAAACAGACCAGCTCCTGGATCGGCGAGGTCGAGAAATACTCGCGTCAGATCTGGTTGGCAGGCTTGGGCGCTTATTCCAAGGTCAGCAAGGACGGCACCAAGCTGTTCGACACGCTGGTCAAGGACGGCGAGAAGGCTGAAAAGCAGGCCAAGAGCGAAGTCGACAAGCAGGTCGATGCAGTGAAAGCCGGTGTCGGCTCCAAGGTTGGCTCTGCCAGGTCCAAGGTCGATGAAGTCCGGGGCAAGGCGATCGGCAAGTGGGGTGAGCTGGAAGAGGCTTTTGACAAGCGTCTGAACAATGCCATCTCGCGTCTGGGGGTACCCAGCCGCAATGAGGTCAAGGCGTTGAATGACAAGGTCGACAGCCTGACCAAGCAGCTGGAGAAGATCACTGGCGTATCAGCCAAGTCGGTCGCCAAGCCTGCTGCCAAACCTGCCGTGAAGGCTGCCGCCAAGCCGGCTGCGAAAGCAGCTGCCAAACCTGCTACGAAGCCGGCCGCCAAGCCTGCTGCCAAAGCTGCAGCCAAGCCCGCTGCCAAACCGGCCGCCGCGAAACCTGCAGCCGCCAAGCCGCCAGCTAAATCTGCGGCGAAACCGGCAGCCAAGGCCGCAGCGAAACCCGCTGCCAAGCCAGCGGCGGCCGCCAAGCCTGCAGCTAAGCCAGCAGCCAAGCCTGCTGCCGCGAAGAAGCCGGTTGCGAAGAAACCGGCAGCGCCCAAGGCCGCCGCGCCGAAACCAGCTGCACCAGCTCCGGCGCCTGCCGCCGCTGCGACCCCGGCCGCTGCACCGGCTCCGGCTGCCACTGCGGCAACCCCAGCCACTTCGTCCTGAGTGTTTCAGGATCAAAAACGCCCGGCCTAGTGCCGGGCGTTTTCGTTTCAGGCCGCAGGGGTGTCATGCGTACCAACCCAGGATGCGTGTCAGGCCTCCAGATAACGCTGCGCGAGGTGCTCCACGGTGCCGCGTGAGGGGTGGTTCAGGTGTGGCGCCACCAGCATCATGATCTGGTACACCACCAGGCGCACTTCACCTTCCTGGTCGAGGATGCGCTGATAGTCGAGGGAGAACAGCAGCGTCAGGGTGATCTGCTCGACCAGTTGGCCGAGCGCCTGGGTGCCGCTGTTCACTTGACCGTCGGCCATCAGGCGAGCAAGCAGGGAGGCCAGCGTGCGTTTCAGCGCGTTCAGCCAGTGGCGAATGCCGCGCGCCAGTTTTGGCAGGCGCCCGGCCAGATTGGACAGATCCTGAAAGAGAAAACGGTACTGCGACAGTCGCTCGACGATCAGGTGCAGGAACAGCCAGTAGTCTTCGACATCCAGTCGGGCTTCTGCGGGCGGGTCGAGCAAAGGCGCCATCTCGCTCTGGAAGCGTTCGAACAGCTCCAGTACCAGCGGCTCCTTGCCATGGAAGTGGTAGTAGAGATTGCCCGGGCTGATGTCCAGCTCGTTGGCAATCTCCAGGGTAGAAACGTTGGGCTCGCCCTGTTCGTTGAACAACTGCAGGGCGGCTTGCAAAATGCGCTCGCGGGTTTTCATCCGGTCTTCTTGTTTGTGGCGCGAAAGCGGTGACGATAACCGTCCGGCGCGCCCTCGACCAGCCCCTGGTTTACTGTGCCTGGGCTCAGCGGCGTTGTGTTCGGTGTGCTCGGCCAACGCCCTGCAGTGACGCACCGCTGGAACTCGCGAAGGTGCGTCATGTGTCTTTGCCGTGAGCGCCAATCGTACCGATATGCCGCAACGCCAGCGCGGCGAGGATCGCCAGGATCGCGATACCCAGAGCGCTGAGGCTGGTAGACAGGCTCAGGCCCTGGATGAAGGCGGTCCTGGCTTGCTCGAGCAAGCCTGCGGGCAAGTGCTGCGCCACCGCCAAGGATGCCCAGAGGCTGTCGCCGACTGCCCTGGCAAGCTCTTGCGGTAGCGCCGCGGGAATATGCTCGAGGATGCGCAGGCGATAGACCGTGGCGGCCAGGCTCCCGAGGGTCGCCACTCCCAGCGCTACACCCAGCTCCTGGACCATCTCGGACATCGCCGAGGCGGCGCCGGCCTTGTCCGCTGGCGCTGCCCCCACCACCAGGTCGGTGCCCAGTGCTGCGATGGTGCCCAGGCCGAAGTAGACCAGGGCAAAGCCGCCCACCAGCAGACCGATGCCGGATGCGTCCCGCACTTGCGCGAGCAACAGGTAGCCGAGTGTTGACAGTGCCAGGGCTACGGCGACGACCAGACCCGGGCGGATGTGCTGGGCGATTAGCGGTGCCACGATCCCGGCCGCAACCATGGCCAGAGCCGGTGGCGCCATCCATATACCGGCGGCCAGAGGCGAGAGCCCCAGTACCAGCTGCAGATACTGGGTGACCAGCAACATGGTGCCACCGACAGCTATCAGGCCGACCAGCAGGACGATCAGCGCGGCGCTGAATGTACGGCTGGCGAACAGTGCCATGTCCAGAAACGGTTCGGCGAGGCGCAGCTGCCGATGGACGAACAGCACTGCAAAAAACACCCCGGCAGCCATGCTCAGCAAGGGGCCGAGTTCCACGCCAACCTTGCCGAGTTCCTTCACACCGTAGATCGCCGGCAGGATGGCAGCGAGCGATAGCGCAACGCTGAGTAGATCGAAGTGGCCGCTGTGCGCCGAGCGGTACTCCGGGAGCAGTACCGGGGCCAATGCCAGCAACAGGGCAATCACCGGTAGCGCCAGGAGAAACGAGGCGCCCCACCAGAAACGCTCCAGCAGCACACCGCCTACCAGTGGCCCCACGGCCATGCCCAGCGCGAACATGGTTGCCCACACGCCGATAGCCTGGGCGCGCTGGCGAGCATCGGAGAACATGTTGCTGATCAACGCCAGGGTGGAAGGCATCAGGGTAGCCCCGGCCACGCCCAGGGCGGCGCGCGCGATGATCAACATCTCGGCACTGGTGGAATAGGCCGCCAGCAGCGAAGCGCCGGCGAACGCTGCGCCGCCTATCATCAGCAACCGTCGGCGGCCGACACGGTCGCCCAGCGTGCCCATGGTGATCAGGAAACCGGCAATCATGAAGCCGTAGATATCCATGATCCAGAGTGCCTGGGTGCTGCTGGAGTCGAGGTCCGCTGCCAGGGCCGGAAGCGCCAGGTACAAAAGAGTGACATCGAGGCCGAGCAGCATGGTGGGTAAGGCCAGCACTGCCAGTCCCAGCCACTCGCGGACTCCTGCATGGGGTGTGGCTGCGTGGCTGGCAGGCGAGTGGGGCGGCGATAGGTTTCGATTGCAGTCGAGGCTCATGTTGCCTTCTCCTCCATGATGGGAGAGGGCATTATTGGAAGGCTATTTTTGTATTACAATTTAGCAATTTATCCTATTACTCGAGGCAATACCTTGACCCCCGTTCGCACCCTCGACCGTACCCGCCAGGAGCTTTCCGAGTTCTTGCTCTACCATCGACGCAAGCTCGGGCCTGCCGATGTCGGCCTGCCCGCCACCGGTCGCCGGCGAACCCCGGGTCTCAGGCGCGAGGAAGTGGCCGCTCTCGCCGGGGTCGGCCTCACCTGGTACACCTGGTTCGAGCAAGGGCGCGACATTGGTGTGTCCGAGAGCTTTCTGCTCAACGTCGCGCGTGCCCTCAAGCTGGATGACGCCGAGTGCTGCCATCTCTTTCTGCTGGCGCATCGTCGTCCGCCACCTGCCGAAGTCCATCAGTGGCCATCGGTCACCCCGCTGATTCAGCAACTGATGGACGACTTGGTTGCGCGGCCGGCCTACGTCATCAACCTGCGCTGGGACGTCATCGCCTGGAACGGGGCGGCAGACCAGCTGTTCGGCTTCGCCGGCAGGACCCTGGCGGAGCGCAACTTCATCCGTATGGTTTTCACCGCCCCGGACCTGCGCAAACGCCTGCCAGAATGGCGCGAGGATGCGCAGCACCTACTGTCGCACTTTCGCTGTGATCTTGCCGCGGCGCCGCGGGACGACCCGGCCATACTGGCGCTGATTGAGGAGTTGCAGAGGCTGTCGGCGGACTTTCGCCGTTGGTGGGAAACGCCGGGTGCGGGCGAATACAGTCGCGGAGTGCGCACTATCAGCGGCGTCGACGATCCGCTTCGCCTGGAATTCCAGCACGAGATACTTACCGTGGATGAGCATCGCCATCTACGCATGGTCGTCTATTTTCCCGCCGGCCTGCCCGCGACGGGATCGGCAGCAACTGATGTGCTGTCATAGGGCGGCAACAGCGCCAGGCGGGCCACCAAGCCTTGGGCAGTGACGGGCTGTTCCTGAGCTGGGGGGCTCAGCGGATATGCACGTAGGTGCCGGGCGCGGCCTCCATCGGCGGATGGTTCTGGTTGCCCAGCGCCATCAGCGTTTCCCGTTGCTCGCCGGAGCGCGCCTGCATCCACTCCAGCCACTGGGGCCACCAGCTGCCTTGCTGGTGTTGGGCGTCGTGATACCAGGCGCGCGGGTCGGAGGTAAGCTTGGTGTTCTCGTAATAGTTGGCCTTGGGGTTGCCCGGCGGGTTGAGAATGCTCTGGATATGCCCGCTGTTGGACAGGATGAAACGGCGGTTGCCACCAAGCAGCAGGGTCGAGCGATAGACCGCATCCCAGGGCGTGATGTGATCGTTGATGCCGGCCACGCTGAAGCTGTCGACGTTGACCTTGGCCAGATCCACCGGCGTACCGCAGACCTCCAGCGCACCTGGACGGCTGAGCGGGTTGTGCTTGAAGAAATCGATCAGGTCGCCATGCAGCGCCGCAGGCAGGCGGGTGTTGTCGTTGTTCCAGTAGAGGATGTCGAAGGCTGGCGGCTGCTTGCCGAGCAGGTAGTTGTTGACCCAGTAGTTCCAGATCAGGTCGTTGGGGCGCATCCAGGCGAATACCCTGGCCATGTCGCGACCGTCCAGCACGCCTTGCTGGTAGGAGCGGCGCTTGGCCGACTCGAGGGTTTCCTCGTCGGCAAAGAGCATTGCCGGACTGTCGATCTGACTATCGAGCAGGCTGACCATGTAAGTGGCGCTGAAAATCTTGCGTAGTTGGCGGCGTGCCTGCAGGTGGCCTTGCATGGCGGCGATGGTCAGGCCGCCGGCGCAGGCACCGAGCAGATTGACGTCCTTGCTGCCGGTGATGGCGCGGCAGGCATCGACGGCCTCCTCGACGGCTTGCACATAGCTCGACAGGCCCCATTCGCGGTGGCGCGGGTCGGGGTTGCGCCAGCTGATCATGAAAGTCTGCAGGCCGTTCTTCAGCGCGTACTGGACGAAGCTCTTGTCGTTGGACAGGTCGAATATGTAGTACTTGTTGATCTGTGGCGGCACGATCAGCAGTGGGCGCAGGTACTGCTTCTCGCTCATCGGCCTGTACTGGATCAGTTCCAGCAGCTCGTTGCGAAACACCACGGCGCCTGGCGTGCAGGCCAGATTACGGCCGACCTCGAAGGCATGTTTGCTGACCTGGCTAGGCAGACCGTCGTTGTTCAGCAGGTCGTCGAGCAGGTGGCGCAACCCCTTGAATGCACTGCTACCTCCGGTGTTGAACAGCTCCTTGAGCGCCTGTGGGTTGAGCGGGCTGTTGGAGGGCGACAGGGCGTCGCTCATCAGCGATGCGAGAAAGCGCGCACGGGCTCGGTCATCGGCCGACAGGTCGCTGTCGTCGATCCACGCAGCCAGTTGTTTCTGCCATGCCAGATAGGCCTGCAGGCTGCGCCGGTAGAAAGGGTTGAGGTGCCAGGTCGGATCAGCGAAACGCGCGTCCTGCGGATTGACCTTGTGCAGGGTGTCGCCGAGCAGCACGCGGCCAAGCTGGCCGCCGAAGGCCAGCAGATGACGTCCGCTGCGCACCGGATTCTTCAGGCCCTGGGCGGCCAGCAGGCGCATGGTGGACAACAGATCGCGACCGCGCACGCCCACCACCGCGCTCTGGGCGTTCATGAAACTGGCAGGTGCCGGCAGTGAAGCCGGGTTCGACTTGTCTCGCATGGGGCAACACTCCATCGTCAAACCGTCTAGAGACTTTCATGGCGCGGACTGCCTGACACGCACCTTGTACTTGTGCACAGTGTGCAGCAAGCCCTGTACCAGGCACGCGGGAACTGCATTCCAGAGCGCCGCGTCGAAAAACATGAGGCCTTGAACGGCCCCTTTGTCGAGCACACAGAACATTGCGCACCATGCTGGTGCGATCAGTGCTGGCGTACGGGCGCGGGTTGCGGGTGCATTACCGCGCGGTGCCGTTCCTCCTCGAGAAACTTCATGATGATCGGCGCCACCGCTTCGGCGCGGGTCACCAGGAACAGGTGGCCGTCGTCGATCACGTGCAATTCGGCGTTGGGAATGCGCCAGGCCAGCAGACGCATGTTGATCAGCGGAATCAGCGGGTCGTCGTCGCCGGCCATCACCAGGGTCGGTTGGCGGATCTTGTGCAGCCAGTGGATGCTGGTCCAGCCGAGGCCGGCGAACAACTGCCAGTAGTAGCCCATCTTGCCGCCCGAGCGCACCTTGCTGGCATGCGCCATGGCCAGCTTGGGATCACGGCGGAAGGCACCGCCGTAGATGTCCGGGGCGATGCGCACGCCATAGGACGGCTGCACATAACGTCGCGGGCTGGCCATGCGCCAGAGCACCTTGGGCTTGCCCGGCACCATCACCGCGCCGGCCGAGGTGGCGGCGAGGATCAGCTTCTTGCAGCGCTCGGGATAATCATGCGCGAACTGTTGCGCCAGGGCGCCACCCCAGGACACGCCGATGGCATTGACCTGACCGTAGTCGAGGTAATCGAGCATGCGCGCCGCCAGCTTGGCCAGGCCAGGGAAGCGGTAGGGCGTAGCCGGGGTGGAGGAGCCGCCGACACCGGGTACGTCGAAGGCGATGATCTCCAGCTCCGGGTCCAGGGCGGCGACGAAGGGCATCACCAGCTCCAGGTTGGCGCCGATGCCGTTGAAGATCAGCAGCGGCACCAACTGGCTGTTGCCTGGCCGCACCGCGGTACGGATGGTCTGCCCATCGAGATCGATGGTGCGGAATACGAATGGTTGCGGCATAGGCGCAGCCCCTGTGGAGTTGAGCGCTGGAGAGGGCCGTCCGGGCCGCCTCCAGGGTTACCAGGGGTTACCTGGTGCCACGCCGGTCAGACCGTCGTGGCATGCGGCACTTCCCGGTGCCGCTGCGGTTGAAACTGAAAATCAGCGTTCGTGTACATAGGTGCCCGGAGCGGCTTCGCCGGCCGGGAATTTCTTGTTGCCCAGCGCCCGTGGAGCATTCTTGGTTGCGCCCGAGCGTTCGCTCAGCCACGTCTGCCAATGTAGCCACCAGGAGTCTGCGTGCTTGGTCGAGCTTTCTTGCCAGGCCTTCGGGTCCAGCGGCATCTCACTATTGGTCATGTAGCGTGCCTTGGGGTTGCCCGGCGGGTTGAGAATGCTCTGGATGTGGCCGCTGTTGGACAGTACGAACTCGCACTTGCCACCGAACAGGTGCGCCGACTTGTAGCAGGAATCCCACGGCGTGATGTGGTCGGTGGTGCCGGCGACGACGAAGAAATCACAGGTGACCTGTTTCAGGTCGATCGGTGTGCCGCAGACTTCCAGCGCGCCCGGACGGGTCAGTGGGTTGGTCTGGAACATGTCGATGAACTCGCCGTGCAGTGCAGCCGGCAGCCGCGTGGTGTCGTTGTTCCAGTAAAGGATGTCGAACACCGGTGGCTCGTTGCCGAGCAGGTAGTTGTTGACCCAGTAGTTCCAGATCAGGTCGTTGGGGCGCATCCAGGCGAATACCTTGGCCATGTCGCTGCCTTCCAGCACGCCAGCCTGGTAGGAGCGGCGCTTGGCGGCTTCCAGGGTCTTCTCGTCGGCGAACAGGGCAACCTGGGTGTCGAGCTGGGTGTCGAGCACGCTGACCAGCAGGGTCAGGGCGTTGACCTTCTGCTGGCCAAGCGCAGCGTAGTGGCCGAGCAGGGAAGCGGTGGTCAAGCCGCCGGAACAGGCGCCAAGCATGTTGACGTCCTTGCTGCCGGTGATGGCGCAGATCACGTCGATGGCTTCCTTGAGCGCCTCGATGTAGGTGGACAGGCCCCACTCGCGCTGCGCCTTGGTCGGGTTGCGCCAGCTGACCACGAAGGTCTGTACCTGGCTGCGCAGCAGGAAGCGCGCCAGGCTCTTGTCCGGCGACAGGTCGAATACATAGAACTTGTTGATTTGCGGAGGCACCACCAGTAGCGGACGCTCGTGCACGCTTTCGGTGATCGGCTTGTACTGGATCAGCTCCAGCACGTCGTTGCGGAACACCACGGCACCCTCAGTGGTGGCCAGGTTCTTGCCGACCTCGAAGGCTTCCATGTTCACCTGGCTGGGCATGCCGCCGTTGTGCACCATGTCCTTGGCCAGATGCGATAGACCGTCGAGCAGGCTCTTGCCGCCGGTTTCGAAGAAGCGTTTGACGGCGGCCGGGTTGGCCATGCTGTTGGATGGGGCCATGGCTTCGGTCATCAGGTTGATGACGAAGTGGCCGCGACTGGCATCCTGCTCGGACAGCGAGCTGTGCTCGATCCAGTCGTGCAGTTCCTTGCGCCAGGCCAGGTAGGTCTGCAGGTAGCGGCGATACAGCGGGTTCTGGCTCCAGGCCGGGTCGGCGAAACGGCGGTCACCCTCTTCGGGCTTGAGCGCGGACTGGCCGAGCATGACGTTCTTCAGTTCGAGGCCGAAATGGGCGACGTGCTTGGCGCTGTGGAAGGGTTGCTTGAGTGCCTGGGAGAGCACCATGCGGGCAGAGGTCAGGAGATCCTTGCCGCGGATACCAATCACCGGGTTGAGTCCCAGGGTGTTTTCCGAGGCCTGGCGTTTCAGGTCTTCGTTATTCTTATCACTCATCTACGACGCTCCATTGTCCTGAGACGAATACCGGCCTGCGAGGGCGCACGGCGACACAGGGCCAGGTACTGCTCGGGTTACCGGGGGCGGATCGAGTCCGCGTATTTCGTTGCACCTGGCACTGCCAAATGCAGGGAACCTGCCAGTTCCTTGGTTACCCGAGTTTGTGAAGTTAAGCAAGCTGCTCGATGGCGCAGGAGTATGCCGCGATAGATTAGAAAACTCGCCCTAACTGTCGTTAACGTGGTCGTTGGCGGATGCGCCGAGCGCTCTGCGGCAAGGGTTTTCCTATTACCTCAGAGCATCAGGCGCACGACCGATTCGCTGGGGTCGCGGGATTTCCCGGCGGCGCTGAGCTGCGCCAGATAGTCGGCCCAGAGCTGGTCATGACGGGTGGCCAGTTCGTGCAGGTATTCCCAGGTGAACAGGCCGCTGTCATGGCCGTCGTCGAAGCACAGTTTCAGTGCATAGTTGCCGGCCGGTTCGATGCGCTCCAGGCCGACGTTGAGTTTGCCGGTCTGCAGAATCGGCTTGCCATGTCCCTGCACCTCGGCCGAGGGCGAATGCACGCGCAGGAACTCGGCGCTGAGCTGATAGCGCTGCTCGCCGTAGCGCAGCTCCAGAGTTTTCGATGCCTTGTGCAGTTTGATCGCGCTGGGGATGGGCATGCTCGGCTCCTGAAACGATGTAGCCCGGATGCAATCCGGGACGCTGTGGTGAACGTCCCCGGATCTCATCCGGGCTACGGGCTTACAGAATATAACGCGACAGGTCTTCGTCCTGTGCCAGCTCGCCGAGGTGACCGTTGACGTAAGCCGCGTCGATACGGATAGCCTCGCCGTTTTGCTGGCCCGCCAGGTCGCCGGCACTGAAGGATACCTCCTCCAGCAGGCGCTCGAGCAGGGTGTGCAGGCGACGGGCGCCGATGTTTTCGGTCTTCTCGTTGACCTGCCAGGCGATCTCGGCCAGACGCTTGATGCCGTCTTCGGCGAACTCGATGTTCAAACCCTCGGTCTGCAGCAGTGCACTGTACTGCTCGGTGAGCGAGGCATGCGGCTCGCTGAGGATGCGCTCGAAGTCCTGCGGGCTCAGCGCCTTGAGCTCGACGCGAATCGGCAGGCGACCCTGCAGTTCGGGCACCAGATCGCTGGGTTTGCTCAGGTGGAAGGCGCCACTGGTGATGAACAGGATGTGGTCGGTCTTGACCATGCCCAGCTTGGTGTTGACCGTGCAGCCCTCGATCAACGGCAGCAGATCGCGCTGCACCCCTTCACGCGACACATCGGCGCCGCCGGTGTTGCCGCGCTTGGCGACCTTGTCGATCTCGTCGATGAAGACGATGCCGTGCTGCTCGACGGCTTCCAGCGCGCGGGCCTTGAGTTCTTCCTCGTTGACCAGGCGCGCGGCCTCCTCGTCGCGCACCAGTTTCAGCGCGTCGGCGACCTTGAGCTTGCGGCTCTTCTTCTTGCCCTTGCCCATGCTGGAGAACAGGTTCTGCAGCTGGTTGGTCATTTCTTCCATGCCCGGTGGGGTCATGATCTCCACGCCCATGGGCGAGTCGGCCACTTCGATGTCGATTTCCTTGTCGTTCAACTGACCTTCGCGCAGGCGCTTGCGGAACAGCTGACGGGTGTTGGAATCCTCGCTGCGCACCGGCTCGTCGCCGAAGCCCTGGCGCGCGGGTGGCAGCAGGGCGTCGAGGATGCGTTCCTCGGCCGCATCTTCGGCGCGATGGCGGACCTTGGTGATTTCCTGCTCACGGAGCATTTTCACCGCTGCATCGGCCAGGTCGCGGATGATCGATTCGACATCGCGGCCGACATAGCCGACCTCGGTGAACTTGGTGGCTTCCACTTTCAGGAACGGCGCATTGGCCAGCTTGGCCAGACGACGGGCGATCTCGGTCTTGCCGACGCCGGTGGGGCCGATCATCAGGATGTTCTTCGGCGTGACTTCCTGGCGCAGTTCGGCCGGCAGCTGCATGCGCCGCCAGCGGTTGCGCAGGGCGATGGCCACGGCGCGCTTGGCGTCGTCCTGGCCGATGATGTGGCGGTTGAGTTCGTGGACGATCTCGCGGGGCGTCATGGACATGGAGTTTGGCTCGCTATCGAATCTATGAAAAAAATGGACGCTTGGGGCTCTCTAAAAACGTAGGCGATGCATTCAGCGCAATACCGATGGCGGCCCCGTAAAAACAGGCGAGGAACGGTCGGAGTCGCGGTCGACTTTACTCTTGTAAATGAGCATTTGACCGGGCTGGCGTTCCAGCCTGTTTTCAACGCGGCGATGACAGCGCAGGTAGTTTTTAGATAGGCCTCACTCGGGGGCGTCCAGTTCCTCTATCGTCTGGTGATGATTGGTGAACACGCAGATGTCGCCGGCGATGCCGAGTGCGGTCTGCGCTACCTCAAGGGCGGACAGGTCGGTCTTCATCAGCAGGGCGCGCGCGGCGGCCTGGGCGAAGTTGCCGCCAGAGCCCATTGCGATCAGGCCTTCCTCGGGTTCGACGACGTCGCCGTTGCCGGTGATGATCAGCGAGGCGTCCTTGTTGGCTACCGCCAGCATGGCTTCCAGGCGGCTCAGGCTGCGGTCGGTACGCCAGTCCTTGGCCAGCTCGACGGCGGCGCGGACCAGATGGCCCTGGTGTTTTTCCAGTTGGCCTTCGAAACGTTCGAACAGGGTGAAGGCGTCGGCGGTGGCACCAGCGAAGCCGGCCAGCACCTGGCCGTGGTAGAGGCGGCGCACCTTCTTGGCGTTGCCCTTCATGACGGTGTTGCCGAGGGAAACCTGGCCGTCGCCAGCCATCACGACCTTGCCGTGGCGGCGCACTGAAACGATGGTGGTCAAGGGTGAATCTCCACGCTGCGGGGCGAACTTGCCCGGATGGAAACTCAGATGGGGTGCCCGCCGCAGCTTTTCAACCGGCGGCGGATCAAACGGCGATCAGCGGACCTGGCGCTGCTGTAACAGCAGGTTGCTGAAGCCGCCGGCTGCCAGGGTCTTCTGCGCGCTGGCCAGTTGCTCGCGGCTGGCAAAGGGGCCGACCAGGACGCGGTGCCAGGTTTCCTCACGCACCTTGCCGGTTTCCACCCGTACGTTCTGGCCGAGCAGGATGATCTGAGCGCGCAGGCCGTCGGCGTCATCGCGTTTGCGGAACGAGCCGGCCTGCAGGAAGAACTGCGTGGTGACCGGCGCGCTGGCCAGGACGGGTGGTGGGGGCGGCGGCACCTGACCGTTGAGCGCGGCTTCGGCGCGAGCAGTGTCGATCTTCGCAGCTTCTTCCGGGGTGACCGGCTTTTGCTCAGGCACGGGTGGTGGCGTTTCTTCCAGGGCTTGCGGCAGGATCACTTCCGACTCTGGCAGCAGGGTGTAGAAATCGTACTTGGGCCTGGATGGCTCGAGTTGCGTCGGCTTCGGCTCAGGTTTGGTGCTGCGCACCTGTTCGCCCTTGTCGCGCTTGATCTCGTCACGGCCCGGTTCGAGGCTGAACAGGAACATGAAGAAACCGCCGACCACCAGGCCGCAAGCCAGCCAGATCCAGCCCGGTACGGGCTTCTTCGCCGGGGCCTGATAGCGACTGGCGCCGCGTTTCGGCGCCGGCTTCTTGCGCGCTGCCATTTACATCCGCTCCAGAGTTTCCAGGCCGAGCAGCTCCAGACCTTGCTTGAGCGTGCGACCGGTCAGGGCGGCCAGGCGCAGGCGGCTGTCGCGCGTGGCTTCGTCCTCGGCACTCAGGATCGGGCAGTTTTCGTAGAAGCTGGAGAACAGGCCGGCGAGGTCGTACAGATAGCTGCAGAGCATGTGCGGCGTACCCTTGTCGGCGACGTTGCCGAGCAGTTCGTTGAACTGCGCCAGCTTGGCAGCCAGGGCTTGCTCCTGTTCGGCGACCAGGGTGATCTGCCCGCCAATCTCGTCCACGCCCTTGCCCAACTTGCGGAACACGCCGGCCACGCGGGTATAGGCGTACAGCAAGTAGGGCGCGGTGTTGCCCTCGAAGCTGAGCATCAGGTCGAAGTTGAAGCTGTAGTCGCTGCTGCGGTGCTTGGACAGGTCGGCGTATTTCACCGAAGCGATGCCCACCACGCGGGCGATTCTGCGCAGCTCGTCTTCGGCCAGGTCCGGGTTCTTGTCCTTGACCAGGCTGTAGGCGCGCTGTTCGGCTTCGTCGAGCAGGTGCACCAGCTTCACGGTGCCGCCGTCGCGGGTCTTGAACGGGCGGCCGTCCGGGCCGTTCATGGTGCCGAAGCCCATGTGCTCCATTTCCATGTTGGCAGGTACGAAACCGGCCAGGCGTGCGCAGGCGAAGACCATCTGGAAGTGCAAGGCCTGGCGCTGGTCGACGAAGTACAGCACGCGGTCGGCCTTGAGCATGCCAGCGCGGTAGCGGGTCGCAGCGAGGTCCGTGGTGGCGTACAGGTAGCCGCCGCCGGCCTTCTGCACGATCAGCGGCAGTGGGTTGCCTTCGGCATTCTTGAACTCGTCCATGAATACGCACTGCGCGCCGTTGTCTTCGGTCAGCAGGCCCTTGGCGGTGAGGTCGGCGACTACCTGTGGCAGGTCGTCGTTGTAGGCACTCTCGCCCCTGACGTCGGCCATGCTCAGCTTGACGCCGAGACGGTCATACAGCGCCTGGCAGTGCGACAGGGAAATGTCGTTGAAACGGTGCCACAGGCGCAGGCACTCGGCGTCACCGGCCTGCAGCTGCACCACCAGCTCGCGGGCGCGGTCGGCGAACTCAGGGGATTCGTCGAAGCGCTTCTTGGCGGCGCGGTAGAAACCTTCCAGGTCTGCCAGCTCGCTTTCGGCGGCGGCCGGGTTCTCCTGCATGTAGGCCAGCAGCATGCCGAACTGGGTGCCCCAGTCGCCGACATGGTTCTGGCGGATCACCGTGTCGCCGAGGAATTCCAGTACACGTGCCACGCCGTCGCCGATGATGGTCGAGCGCAGGTGGCCGACGTGCATTTCCTTGGCCAGGTTGGGCGCGGACAGGTCGACCACCACGCGTTGCGCCGGACCGTTCTTGTGTACGCCGAGCTTGGCGTCAGCCAGCGCGGCTTCCAGGCGTTGAGCCAGGGCATCGCTGTTCTGGAAGAAATTGAGGAAGCCGGGGCCGGCGATTTCCACCTTGGTGATCTGCTCGTCGGCTGGCAATGCTGCGATCAGCTTCTCGGCCAGGTCGCGCGGCTTCATGCCGGCGGGTTTGGCCAGCATCATGGCGATGTTGCTGGCGAAGTCGCCGTGGCTCTTGTCCTTGGTGTTCTCCACCTGGATGGCCGGCGTCAGGCCCGCAGGCAACACGCCTTCGGCGGTCAGGCGGTCGAGGGCTTGCTGGATCAGGTG
Organism: Pseudomonas chaetocerotis; assembly: GCF_015712105.2. Taxonomy (NCBI): domain Bacteria; kingdom Pseudomonadati; phylum Pseudomonadota; class Gammaproteobacteria; order Pseudomonadales; family Pseudomonadaceae; genus Pseudomonas; species Pseudomonas chaetocerotis. The sequence goes on along the minus strand of NZ_JACFYX020000001.1, from coordinate 688,792 downwards.
GCGAATGCTGTCTTTCATGGTCGGCTCGGGTTGCCTTGGGGCTTTGATCGAAAACTGCGCATTATAGAAGTAGCGACAGGCTGCAGGCCATAACTTGTAGGTTGCTCTATGCGCACCAAGGGTTGCCTGGTTACGAATCGAGAAGCTGGTGCGCACAGCGCACCCTACAGTTCGGCGAAGCGCTGGTGCGTCAAAACAGGTCGATCGGGTCGACATCCAGCGACCAGCGTACCGCACGACCGCTGGGTATTTGTTCCAGTGCATGCAACCAGCGGTTGAGCAGCCGGTGCAGTGGCGCGCGGGCATTGCCCTGCAGCAGCAGTTGCGCGCGGAAGCGCCCGGCGCGGCGTTCCATCGGTGCGGGCACCGGTCCGAGCAGTTCGATGCCGGTCAGACCCAGTTCGCCCAGCAAATGTTCGGCCTCGCTGCAGGCCTCATCGAGAAAACTCTCGGCCTGGCCAGGCTTGTGCGCTTCGGCGCGCAGCAATGCCAGGTGGCAGAACGGTGGCAGACCGGCACTGCGCCGTTCGCTCAGCGCCTGTTCGGCGAAGGCGAAGTAGCCTTGCTCGGTCAGTTGCACCAGCAGCGGATGGTCGGCCAGGTGGCTCTGGATAATCACTTTGCCCGGTTCCTCGGCGCGACCAGCGCGCCCGGCGACCTGCACGATCAACTGCGCCATGCGCTCGCTGGCGCGAAAGTCCGCCGAAAACAGGCCGCCGTCGGCGTCGAGGATCGACACCAGTGTCACCCGCGGGAAGTGGTGACCCTTGGCGAGCATCTGGGTGCCGACCAGGATGCACGGCTCGCCCTTGTTGATGGTGGCGAACAGCCGGTCCATCGCGCCCTTGCGCGAGGTGCTGTCGCGGTCGATGCGCAGCACCGGGTAGTCGGGAAACAGCACCGCCAGGCGCTCCTCGGCGCGCTCGGTGCCGGCGCCGACCGGGCGCAGATCGACGTGCTGGCATTTCGGGCAGTTGCTCGGTTGCTTCTCGACATGCCCGCAGTGATGGCAGCGCAGTTCCTGGTAGCGCTGGTGCACGGTCATGCGCGCATCGCAGCGCGGACATTCCGACAGCCAGCCGCAGTCGTGGCAGAGCAGGGTCGGGGCGAAGCCGCGGCGGTTGAGAAACACCAGCACCTGCTGTCCGGCCGCCAGGGTCTGGGCGATGGCCTGCTGCATTGGCCCGGAGATGCCCGAGTCCAGTGGCCGGCTCTTCACGTCAAGGCGCAGGAAGCGTGGCTGGCTGGCGCCGCCAGCGCGCTGGGTCAGCTTGAGCAGGGCGTAGCGGCCGCTGTGGGCGTTGTGCAGGCTTTCCAGCGAGGGCGTCGCCGAACCGAGCACGATGGGCACGTCTTCCTGGCGGGCGCGAACCAGCGCCAGGTCGCGGGCGTGGTAGCGCAGGCCTTCCTGCTGTTTATAGGAGGCGTCGTGTTCTTCGTCGACGATGATCAGTCCTGGGTTCTTCATTGGCGTGAACAGTGCCGAGCGCGTACCGATGATGATGTCGGCCTCGCCGTCGCGAGCGGCCAGCCAGGCATCCAGGCGCTCGCGATCATTCACCGCCGAATGCAGCAAGGCGATGCGCGCGTTGAAGCGGCGGGAAAAACGGTCGAAGGTCTGTGGACCGAGGTTGATCTCCGGGATCAGTACCAGTGCCTGCTTGCCGGCCTCCAGGCACTGGTGGATCAGTTGCAGATAGACCTCGGTCTTGCCGCTGCCGGTGACGCCAGCGAGCAGAAAGGCATTGAACTGATCCCAGTTCGACGCCACGGCATTCACTGCTGCGCGCTGCTCTGCGTTGAGCGGCAATTCCGGTTGTGCCAGCCAGTGCGCCGGCTTGGCATGAGGCTGGGTGCGGCGCACCTCGACCCGCACCAGTCCCTTCTCATGCAGTAACTGCAGGCTGTCGCGGTTGAGTTGCAGTTGGCTGAGCAGGCTGTGGGCCACGCCGTGTGGATGTTGCGCCAGCGCCTTGAGTGCGTCGCGCTGGCGTGGGGCGCGGGCCAGGCGTGGGTCGTCGACGCTGGCGTCTTTATTGACCAGCCAGTAGCGCTCCTGGCGGGTTTCGGCCGGCTCGCCCTGGCGTAGCAATACCGGCAGGGCCCAGCTCAGGGTGTCGCCAAGGCTGTGCTGATAGTACTGCGCAGTCCACAGGCACAGCTTGAACAGCGACGCTGGCAGCGGTGGGCGGGCGTCGAGCAGTTCCAGGGCGGGCTTGAGTTTGTCGGTGGGGACGTCGCTCTGACTGTCGACCTCCACCAGCACACCGATCATTTCGCGCCGGCCGAAAGGCACGCGCAGGCGTACGCCGGGCTGCAAGGCGCTGCGCGACACGCCGGCGGGGGCGAGGTAGTCGAACAGGCGGCGCAGTGGCGAGGGTAGGGCGAGGCGCAGGATCAGGTTGGGCAAGCCAGAAGCTCCATTGACAGGCCGGCGATCTTAACACGCGACGACCGGCGCCTTGCGTGGCTTGCATCGGTCTGCGTCTCTGGTAAGATGCGCGGCCTATTTCTGTGCGGTGCCTGACATTGGTCGGGTGGCGGCACGACTACCCCGAGGAAAGCACGATGAAAGCCGATATCCATCCGAACTACGTCGAAATCGACGCTACCTGCTCCTGCGGTAACGTGATCAAGACCCGCTCCACCCTGGGCAAGAACCTGAGCCTCGACGTTTGCTCCGAGTGCCACCCGTTCTACACCGGTAAGCAGAAAGTGCTGGACACCGGCGGCCGTATCGATCGCTTCAAGCAGCGCTTCGGCGTATTCGGCGCCAAGTAAGCGACCGAACGATTACGGAACGTGCCATGCACCTGTCCGTGAATCTGAAAAAGGCGTCCCTGGTGGGCGCCTTTTTCGTTTCTCTGCTTGGCGCCGATCTGGTCCAGGCCTTCTGCCCGCAGCGCGCCGATCTGGCGCAGGTCGCGGTGCGCCAGGTGGTCGATGGCGACACGGTGCGCCTGGCTGACGGGCGCAGCATCCGCCTGATCGGCATCAACGCGCCCGAGCTGGGACGCAAGGGGCGTAGCGACGAGCCTTATGCGGTGCAGGCCAAGCGCCGCTTGCAGGCGCTGGTCGATGCCAGCGATGGTCGGGTCGGTCTGCTCTACGGCGCGCAGCGCAAGGATCGCTACGGGCGTACCCTGGCCCATCTCTACGACCGCCAGGGGCGTAATCTGGAAGCGCAGTTGCTGGGTGAAGGCCTTGGGTTCATGGTCGCCGTGGCGCCCAATAGCGCACTCGTGAGTTGTCAGGCAGAGGCGGAGCGCCAGGCACGGCGTCAGCGTCTGGGTGTGTGGCGCACCGAGCAAGTGAAGACGGCTGGCCAACTAAAGAGTGGCGGCTTCGCCTTGCTCGGCGGGCGGGTTGCAGGCGTGCAACGCAATCGCGGTGGCCTCTGGCTCGATCTCGATGGCGGTCGGGTATTGCGCGTGGCGCCAGAGCTGCTCGGCGAGTTCGACGTGCGCGCGTTGCAGCAGCTCGAAGGGCGACGGGTGGAGGCGCGGGGCTGGGTCATCGATCGTCAGAGTCTCGGCGGCTTGAAATCCGGGCAGGCGCGCTGGATGCTGCCGCTTACCCATTCGGCGATGCTGGAGGTGTTGCCATGATACGTGCATTGACGCTGTGTCTTGTCTGCGGCTGGTTGGCGGGTTGTGCGGTCAATCCCGCCACGGGCCGCACCGATTTCGTGATGATGAGCGAGCGCCAGGAACTGGATCTTGGCGCACGTTACAACCAGGAAATCCTCAAGCAATACCCGCGTTACGAAGATGCCAAACTGCAGGCCTATATCCAGCGCGTGGGTGAGCGTGTGGCGCGCAGCAGCCATCGTAATCAGCTCAACTACGTCTTCACTCTGGTGGACAGTCCGGACGTCAACGCCTTCGCCCTGCCGGGGGGGTACATCTATATCCATCGTGGGCTGCTCGCTTACCTCAACTCCGAGGCGGAGCTGGCGGCCGTGCTGGGCCATGAGGTCGGCCACGTGACCGCGCGCCATAGCGTGCGCCAGCAAAGTCAGTCCACGGCCTGGGGCTTGCTCGGTCAGGCTGCGGCCATCGGTACCGGTGTCGGAGCGGTGGGGGATCTGACCAGTGCCATGGGCAATGCCTTCGTGCGCGGCTACGGGCGCGACATGGAGCTGGAGGCTGATGGCCTGGGCGCGCAATACCTGGCGCGTGGTGGCTACGATCCGCAGGCGATGATCGAAGTGGTCAAGGTGCTCAAGGGGCAGGAGGACTTCGCTCGCGAGCAGGCTGCCAAGCGGGGCGAGGCACCTGCAGCGGGTGGCTACCACGGCTTGTTCGACACGCACCCGGACAATGATCGGCGTCTGCAGGAAGTCATTGGCCCTGCGCGTGCATTGGTGGGCGGCAATCAGGAAGTGGGGCGTGACAATTTCCTGCAGATGCTCGACGGCCTGGTGTTCGGCGATTCGGCTGCCAGCGGTATTCGCCGTGGGCGCAATTTCTATCACGGCGAGCTGGACTTCGCCCTGACCTACCCGCAGGGCTGGCAACTGGTCAATCGCCCAGATGTGTTGATCGGCCACACCCCGGATGAGCAAGCCTTCATTGCAATGACCCTGGAGGCGGTGGAAAAAGGTCTTTCGCCTGCCGAGTTCCTGCGCAAGCGTGCCGGCAATCAGCGTCTGGTGGCGGGCGAGGAGTTGCGGCTTGGTGCGCTGCAGGGCTATACGGCGGTGTTGCAGGGCCAATCGGCGCGGCGCGTTGCGGTGATCTATCGAGACGACAATGCCTATCTGTTCGTGGCTGGGCTACGGGGGCGTGCCTCGCTGGAAACCGAGGATCAGCGCTTCCTCGATGTCATCCGCAGTTACCGGCCGCTCAAGACGGCTGAGCGCAAGCTGGCCGAGCCAGTGCGCTTGCGTCTGGTGCGGGTCAAGACGGGGCAGGGCATCTCTGCTTTGGCCAAGGATTCGCCGTTGGCGGTTGATGGCGAGGCGCAGCTGAGGCTGCTTAACGGGCTCTATCCGAGTGGTGAGCCGCGCCCCGGTCAGTGGCTGAAAACGCTGCGCTAGCGCGGTGCCTCAATCGCGACCGAACGGTCTTGTGCAGGTGTATACAACTTGCGTATCCTCGGCCGCCTGCCCGTTCAACAGCCAACAAAAGCGGAAATGCCACTATGTCAGATCTAAAAACTGCCGCTCTCGAATATCACGCCCAGCCCCGCCCCGGTAAGCTGAGCGTCGAGTTGACCAAAGCCACTGCTACTGCCCGCGACCTGTCGCTGGCCTACAGCCCGGGTGTCGCTGAGCCGGTTCGCGAAATCGCTCGTGATGCCGAGCTGGCCTACCGTTACACCGGTAAAGGCAACCTGGTAGCCGTTATTTCCGATGGCACCGCCATCCTCGGCCTGGGTAACCTTGGTCCGCTGGCCTCCAAGCCGGTCATGGAAGGTAAAGGCGTGCTGTTCAAGCGTTTCGCTGGTATCGATGTGTTCGATATCGAAGTCGATTCGGAAAGCCCGCAGGCCTTCATCGACACCGTAAAACGCATCTCCATTACCTTCGGCGGCATCAACTTGGAAGATATCAAGGCCCCCGAATGTTTCGAGATCGAGCGCGCGCTGATCGAGCAGTGCGACATCCCGGTATTCCACGATGACCAGCATGGCACCGCGATCGTCACCGCTGCCGGCATGCTCAACGCCCTGGAAATCGCCGGCAAGACCCTTGAAGAGGCGAAGATCGTCTGCCTGGGTGCCGGTGCTGCCGCCATCTCCTGCATGAAGCTGCTGGTGAGCATGGGCGCCAAGGTCGAGAACATCTTCATGATCGACCGCAAGGGCGTGGTGCACGCTGGTCGCGATGATCTGAACCAGTACAAGGCGGTGTTCGCCCATGAAACCGATCGTCGCACCCTGTCCGATGCGCTCGACGGCGCAGATGTGTTCGTCGGTCTGTCTGGCGCCAACCTGCTGAGCCCGGAAGATCTCAAGCGTATGGCGGCCAACCCGATCGTCTTCGCCTGCTCCAATCCTGACCCGGAAATCAAGCCGGAGCTGGCGCACGAGACGCGCAACGACGTGATCATGGCCACTGGTCGTTCCGACTACCCGAACCAGGTCAACAACGTTCTGGGTTTCCCCTTCATCTTCCGCGGTGCTCTGGACGTACGCGCCACCCGCATCAACGAAGAGATGAAGATCGCCGCAGCGCTGGCACTGCGCGACCTGGCCAAGCTGCCGGTACCGCAGGACGTCTGTGACGCCTACGGTGGTATCGCGCTGTCGTTCGGTCGTGAGTACATCATTCCGAAGCCGATGGATCAGCGTCTGATCACCGTGGTTTGCGATGCCGTGGCCAAGGCTGCCATCGAATCCGGTGTGGCGACTCTGCCGTATCCGAAGCACTATCCGTTGAAGTCGGTGGATGAAGTGTTCAACGGCTGATCAGCCGAGCACTAAAAAACCCGCTTCGGCGGGTTTTTTATTGCCTGTGATTCGGCTCGAGGCAACGCGTGCCGTCGCCTGAGCCTAGCCCTAGAACAAGTCGATCGGCGCCATCTCGTCGGCCGGCAGCGGGCTACCAGGAGCGCCCATGCCAGGTTCGAATTCGCTCATCGGAGGAGGCGAGTCTTCGCTTTTGAACAATTCAAAGTAGGCGTCCGGCGTGCCTGGTGCTGCAGCGCGGCCGCTGATCGGGTCGACTCGCAGCGTCAGCAGGCCCTTGGGTTCCTTGGGTGGGTGGTTGGGGCGATCCTTGAGTACCGCGCCCATGTAATTCATCCAGATCGGCAGCGCGACAGTACCGCCGTACTCGTGGCGGCCCAGGCTTTCGGGCTGGTCGAAGCCTGCCCAGACGGTGGTCACGTAATCGGCGTTATAGCCGGAAAACCAGCTGTCCTTGGACTCATTGGTAGTGCCGGTCTTGCCCGCCAGGTCATTGCGGCCAAGGGCGAGAGCGCGTCGGCCGGTACCGCGCTTGATCACGTCCTGCAGCATGCTGGTCATGATGTAGGCGGTACGTTCGTCGATGATCTGCTCGGCGACCTTGGGTTCTTCCAGCGGCAACTCATCGGTTGCGTTGACGGTGAGACTGGCGTTTTCCTCGGTCGGTGCGCTGCCTGGCACGCGTGCCGGGTTGGCACGGAACAGCGGTTTGCCATCGCGATCGTCGATGCGTTCGATCAGGTAGGGCTCGACCTTGTAACCACCATTGGCGAAGGTGGCCCAGCCCTCTGCAATTTCCATGGGTGTCAGGCTGGCGGTACCGAGTGCCAGCGACAGGTTGCGCGGCAGATCTTGTGGCTCGAAGCCGAAGCGCTCGATGTAACGAAGGCTGCGGTCGATACCCATGTCCTGCAGCAGGCGGATGGAAACCAGGTTGCGCGACTTGTACAGCGCTTCACGCATCCGAATCGGGCCGAGGAAGGTGTTGTTGTCGTTCTTCGGGCGCCATTTCTGCGACAGGTAATCGTCGGAGAGGATGATTGGTGCATCGTTGACCAGCGTTGCTGCGGTGTAGCCGCTATCCAGTGCCGCGCTATAGATGAAGGGCTTGAAGCTCGAGCCCGGCTGGCGCTTGGCCTGCACTGCGCGGTTGTAGTTGCTCTGGTCGAATGAGAAGCCGCCGACCAGCGACTGAATGGCGCCGCTGTATGGGTCGAGGGAAACCAGCGCGCTCTGCGCCGCTGGAACCTGAGTGAAACGCAGGCTGCCATCTTCCTGGCGCTGCACGCGAACGATATCGCCGACCTGGGCGACATCGCCAGGTTGCTGTGGTCGCGGCCCCAGGCTGTTGGTGTTGAGGAACGGGCGTGCCCATTTCATGCTGTCCCACGAGACAGCTTGCTCTTCACCGTTACGGGTCAATACCAGGATGCCGCTTTTCTCGACCTGGGTAACCACCGCTGGTTCCAGGCCGCCGATGCTGCGGTACTTGCCCAGCTCGGCCTGCCAAGTTTCGCGGGCCATGCCCGGCAAGCGACTCTCAGGGCCACGGTAGCCGTGACGTTGGTCGTAGGCGATCAGTCCGTCACGTAGCGCGGTATTGGCCGCTTCCTGCAGATGGCTGGGTACGGTGGTGGTGACATTGAAGCCTTCGGTATAAGCCTCGCTTCCATAGCGTCCGACCATTTCCGCACGCGCCATCTCGGCTATATAGGGAGCGCTCAGTTCCGGAGTTGGAACGTGATAACGGGCGTCGACCTCTTCGGCCAGTGCTTGCTCGTAGCTGGCCTGGTCGATGCGGCCGAGGCGGTAAAGACGGCCGAGAATCCAGTCGCGGCGCTCCTTGGCTCGTGTCGGGTTGACCAGCGGGTTGTAGCGCGATGGTGCTTTCGGCAGGCCGGCAATCATCGCCATCTGCGCCAGGTTGAGCTCGCGGATCGATTTGCCGTAGTACACCTGTGCGGCCGCTTCGATGCCATAGGCGCGGTGGCCGAGGTAGATCTTGTTGACGTAGAGCTCGAGGATTTCGTCCTTGCTCAGCTCGCGCTCGATCTGCAGCGCCAGGAGAATTTCGGTCGCCTTGCGTGAGAAGCTGCGCTCACTGGTGAGGAAGAAATTCTTCGCCACTTGCATGGTGATGGTGCTACCACCGCTCTGAATCTGGCCGCTTTTCAATAATTGCGTGGCAGCGCGCATCAGGCTGGTCACATCGACGCCATAATGATTGGCGAAATTATCGTCTTCAGCAGCCAGCAGGGCGCTGATGAATGCTTTGGGGATCTCGTCGAAGCGAATGGGCGAGCGGCGCATCTCGCCGAACTCGGCGATCAGCTTGGCGTCGCTGCTGTAGACGCGCAGAGGAATCTGTAGCTGTACCTGACGCAGCGATTCGACGGACGGAAGGGTCGGGCTAAGATAAAGAAACGCGCCGCTGAAACTGAGCAACAGCCCACAAAAAACGGCAACGCAAGACCACCAGATGAACTTCAGCAGGCGTATCAAAATGTTCGGAATTCCAAGTAAAAGAATGAGTTAAGCAGGAGTCGAGGCAAAAAGGGAAAAGCTGATCACATTATAAGCGTTTTTTTTCCCGGGGAGCCATTTGCGCTTCTGTCAAGACTGATATTTAATGTGGAAAAACATAAATAGTCCGTAAGTCGCGGATGCCAATAGGAAAACGGTCGTGCTAGGGCTCTTCACTAAGAAAGCGAATACGCTGCTGGGGATTGATATCAGCTCGACTTCGGTCAAGCTCCTCGAACTGAGTCGCTCGGGAAGCCGCTACAAGGTAGAGGCTTATTCAGTCGAGCCGCTTCCACCTAACGCAGTGGTAGAGAAGAACATCGCCGAGCTGGAGGGGGTCGGTCAGGCGCTCTCTCGCGTGCTGGCCAAGGCCAAGAGCGGCGTCAAGACGGCTGCAGTTGCTGTGGCGGGTTCGGCTGTCATCACCAAGACCATCGAAATGGAAGCCGGTCTTTCCGAGGACGACTTGGAAAACCAGCTGAAGATCGAGGCTGATCAATACATTCCCTACCCGTTGGAAGAAGTCGCCATCGATTTCGAAGTGCAGGGGCCGGCGCCACGTAACCCCGAGCGGGTCGAGGTGCTGCTGGCTGCATGCCGCAAGGAGAACGTGGAGGTTCGCGAGGCAGCCCTGGCGCTTGCCGGGCTTACCGCGAAAGTGGTCGACGTCGAGGCATATGCCCTCGAGCGCGCCTACGGTCTGCTGGAAGCGCAGTTGGGTGGCGGTCATGATGAGCTGACCGTCGCGGTGGTGGACATTGGCGCGACGATGACCACGCTCAGTGTTCTGCACAATGGCCGCACCATCTACACCCGCGAGCAGCTTTTCGGCGGCAAGCAGCTGACCGAGGAAATCCAGCGTCGCTACGGGCTGTCGGTCGAGGAAGCTGGTCTTGCCAAGAAGCAAGGCGGTCTTCCAGATGACTATGACAGTGAGGTTTTGCAGCCGTTCAAGGAAGCTGTCGTTCAGCAGGTTTCGCGTTCGCTGCAGTTCTTCTTCGCCGCCGGGCAGTTCAATGATGTCGACTACATCCTCCTGGCTGGCGGCACCGCGTCCATTCCTGATCTCGATCGGCTGATCCAGCAGAAGATCGGTACGCAGACGCTAGTGGCCAATCCCTTTGCCGATATGGCGCTGAGCAGCAAGGTCAACGCCGGTGCGCTGGCCAGCGATGCGCCGGCACTGATGATTGCCTGTGGTCTGGCGATGAGGAGTTTCGACTGATGGCGCGGATTAACCTACTTCCCTGGCGTGAACAGCTGCGTGAGGAACGCAAGCAGCGGTTTCTGGTGAGCCTTGTCGGTGTCCTCATTGTGGCTGCTGGTTTGGTGTTTCTGGGTGATCAATTTCTCAGTGCAGCGATCAGTAATCAGAATGCGCGAAATGACTTCATAAAGAAGGAGATCGCAGTTCTCGATGCGCGTATCAAGGAAATCAGTGAGCTTAGAACGCGTCGCCAGCAATTGTTGGAGCGCATGAAGATTATTCAGGATCTGCAGGGTAATCGACCCATTATCGGTCGGGTATTCGACCAGTTGGTGAGAACGCTGCCGGACGGTGTGTATTTCACCGATGTGAAAATGGCGGGTAAGAGCATTGCCATCATCGGTGCTGCTGAATCGAATAATCGCGTCTCGAATCTGATGCGTAACCTGGATGGTTCCGAGTGGTTGACAGCTCCCAATCTGACCGAGGTCAAAGCTGTTACAGCAGGAGCTTTGGATCAGGCGAATGTGTTTCAGCTGACGGTCCAGCAGACGCAGCCTGATCAGGAAAAAGCGGAGGGGGTGCAATGAGTATTAAGAATTCCCTGGACAGCCTGCGCAGCATTGATATCAATGACCTTGACCTGAACAATGTCGGGGCGTGGCCTGGTGCCGTCAAATTCATTGCCGGCCTGCTACTGTTTATTGTCGTTCTGGGGTTGGGCTACAACTTTCACCTCAAGGATTTGCAAAGCATGCTGGAGCAGCGTCAGCGAGAAGAGGTGACGCTGAAGGAGCAATTCTCCAGCAAGGCTTTTCAGGCGGCGAACCTTGAGGCCTACAAGGAGCAGATGCAGGAGATGGAGGTATCCTTTGGCGCTCTTTTGCGTCAGTTGCCAAGCGATACCGAAGTTCCGGGTTTGCTGGAAGATATTACCCGTACCGGTTTGGGCAGTGGCTTGGAGTTTGAAGAGATCAAGCTGTTGCCGGAAGTGGCTCAGCAGTTCTATATCGAATTACCGATTCAGATCAAAGTTACCGGCGGTTATCACGACCTTGCGACCTTCGTCAGTGGTGTTGCCAGCCTGCCGCGTATCGTCACCTTACATGACTTCCAGTTGGCACCCGTCAGTGCTGAAAGTTCCAGTCGCCTGAATATGCAGATCATGGCCAAGACCTATCGCTACAATGATAAGGGGGCTCAATGATGAGTTTCTCTCGTTTGGTTCTGGTTGCGGGGTTCTCTCTTCTGGCCGGGTGCGGTGTTGGTGGTGACTTTTCCGATTTGCGTATCTATATGGATGAAGTGCGCGCAAAGCCCAAAGGTGCTATCGAGCCGCTGCCAACTTTTCAACCTTATGAAAGTTTCACCTATCGTGCGGCGTCTTTGCGCAGTCCTTTTCAGCCCCCGGTCAAAATCGATGTCGTCACTCGTCAGAAAGGGGCGCCAGAGATCAAGCCTGATGAAAGCCGTGTCAAGCAATTCCTCGAAGGGTTCAACATTGAAACGTTCGAGATGGTTGGCACGCTGAGAAATGATCACCAGTTATTCGCTCTGGTTAACGGTGCGGGCGGTGTTCATCGTGTAAAAGTAGGCGACTTTCTTGGACGTAACCACGGCAAGATTCTCGTGATCGATGACTCCAAGATCGATGTGATGGAAATTGTTCCAGATGGCGAAGGTGGCTGGCTTGAGCGACCACGCAGCCTTTCCTTGAAGGAGCGCTCCTGACGGGGCGGGGTGAGAAATGAATATAAATAATCTGTCTGCCATACGGGATACGAAAATGAACAGCTCTCTTTCGCGTCTTAGCGTCGCTCTGCTGGCGGCGCTGCTGTCGCCCGCGGTACTGGCGGCCAATCTTCAGGATTTGAATGTCGCCAGTTTGCCTGGCGATCGAGTTGAGCTGAAGCTCTCCTTCGATGAGCCAGTAACGGCTCCTCGCGGCTATACCATCGAGCAGCCTGCGCGTATCGCTCTGGACCTGCCGGGAGTATCGAACAAGCTGGGTTCCAAGAATCGTGAGCTGGGCGTCGGCAATGCGCGCAGTGTCACCATCGTCGAGGCTAAGGACCGTACCCGTCTGATAGTCAATCTCACCAATCTGGCGCCATACAGCACCCGAGTCGAGGGCAATGACCTGTATGTCCTGGTTGGCGATTCCTCTGCCGCTGCAGCGCGCTCCTCTGCCTCGACGCCTGCATCCGTGGCGGCGGTTACGCCCAAGAAAACCTACGGGCCGCAACCGAAAGCAATCAGCAACATCGATTTTCAGCGTGGCGAGCAGGGTGAGGGCAATATCGTCATTACGCTTTCCGACGCTTCGATCAACCCTGATATCCAGGAGCAGGGTGGGAAGATTCGTCTGGACTTTGCCAAAACTGAGCTGCCTGAATCCCTGCGCGTACGCCTGGATGTGAAGGATTTCGCGACGCCGGTGCAGTTCGTCAGCGCCACGGGTAGTGCAGACAAGACCAGTATCGTGATCGAGCCCGTCGGTTTGTACGACTACCTGGCTTATCAGACGGAGAACAAACTGACCCTGAGCGTAAAGCCGCTCAGCCAGGATGATGTCGAGCGTCGCAATGCTGAGCGATTCGCCTACACCGGCGAGAAGTTATCGCTCAACTTTCAGGACATCGACGTGCGTTCCGTCCTGCAGTTGATTGCCGATTTTACCGACCTGAACCTGGTGGCGAGTGACACTGTTGCTGGCAACATCACTCTGCGTCTGCAGAATGTGCCCTGGGATCAGGCGCTGGACCTGGTACTGAAGACCAAGGGCCTGGATAAGCGCCAGGTTGGTAACGTCTTGCTGGTGGCCCCGGCAGACGAAATTGCTGCCCGTGAACGTCAGGAACTGGAGTCGCAGAAGCAGATTGCTGAGCTGGCGCCCCTTCGTCGCGAGCTGATCCAGGTGAACTACGCCAAGGCCACCGACATGGCCAAGCTCTTTCAGTCGGTCACCAGTGCCGATGGTACGCCTGATAGCCGTGGCTCCATCACCGTCGATGACCGTACCAACAGCATCATCGCGTACCAGACTCAGGAGCGACTGGACGAGTTGCGTCGCATCGTCGCTCAACTCGATATCCCGGTCAGGCAGGTCATGATCGAGGCGCGTATCGTCGAAGCCAACGTCGATTATGACAAGGCGCTTGGCGTGCGCTGGGGTGGGTCGGTGCGTAATGGACGCTGGGACGTCAGTGGTAAAGACGGCGCGCAGATTTTCGATGAGGACACTGGGCAGCGTAAGTTCCTGGGCACCGACACCATTGGTAATACCACTGTGGACGATGGCCTTGCCAACTTGCCCTTCGTCGACATGGGGGTGCAGAACAGCACATCTGGTATTGCCATAGGCTATTTGGGTAGCAACATCGTTCTTGATCTTCAGCTGTCTGCCATGGAAAAAACCGGTAACGGCGAGATCGTTTCCCAGCCGAAAGTGGTCACCTCTGACAAGGAAACGGCAAAGATCCTGAAGGGGCAGGAAGTTCCTTATCAGGAGGCCAGTTCGAGTGGCGCGACCACTACGTCATTCAAGGAGGCGGCGCTGGCTCTGGAGGTCACTCCGCAGATCACCCCGGATAATCGGATCATCATGGAGGTCAAGGTCACGAAAGATGCTCCTGATTTCGCGAATCTGGTCAACGGTGTCCCTCCGCTCAACAAGAACGAGGTCAACGCCAAGGTACTGGTCAATGATGGTGAAACCATCGTCATCGGTGGCGTGTTCTCCAATACTCAGACCAGTGCGGTCGAGAAGGTGCCATTTTTGGGTGATCTGCCGTTCGTGGGGCGTGTGTTCCGTCGAGACATCGTTCGGGACAACAAAGCCGAGTTGCTGGTTTTCATCACTCCGCGCATCATGAACAACCAAGCCATTGCCGTGAACCGATGACCTAAGTGCGGAATGTAATCCTCGTGGGCCCGATGGGAGCTGGAAAGAGCACCATCGGGCGTTTGCTTGCAAAAGAACTGCGTTTGTCTTTCAAGGACTCCGACAAGGAGATCGAGCAGCGTACCGGTGCCGATATACCCTGGATCTTCGATGTCGAGGGTGAGCAGGGCTTTCGTGAGCGGGAGCGGGCGGTGATCGCCGAGCTTTCGATGCAGGACGGTCTTGTGCTGGCGACTGGCGGCGGAGCGGTCATGCGCCCGGAGAATCGCCAGGCTCTGCATGCTGGCGGGCGAGTCGTCTACCTGCATACTTCGGTGGAACAGCAGATCGATCGCACGTCACGTGATCGCAATCGTCCGTTATTGCGCACGGCCAATCCGGCTCAGGTACTCAGGGATCTGATGGCCATGCGTGATCCTCTGTATCGAGAGGTCGCTGATATCATCATCGAGACGGACGAGCGGCCGCCGCGCATGGTGGTTCAGGAAATTCTCTCGCGTCTGGAAGCCTTGTCGCCCCGTTAAAGCGCGGGGCGAACTGCGCTATCCTAGTGGCCTTTTTATTCTGGGGGCCTCATGCAGACTCTTCGCGTCGATCTCGCCGAACGCAGCTATCCCATTTATATCGGTCAGGGGCTGCTGTCCCGCCCTGAACTGCTCGCGCAGCACATAGCAGGGCGGCAGGTGGCGATCGTGACCAACGACACCGTCGCGCCGCTATATCTGCAAACGCTGCAGCAGGCTCTCGAAGGCTACAGCGTCACCTCTGTAGTGCTGCCTGACGGTGAGGCGTTCAAGAACTGGGAAACCTTGCAACTGATCTTCGATGGTCTGCTGAGTGCTCGACACGACCGCCGCACCACTGTCGTGGCACTTGGTGGGGGTGTGATCGGTGATATGGCGGGCTTTGCAGCGGCCTGTTACCAGCGTGGTGTCGATTTCATCCAGGTCCCGACGACCCTGCTTTCTCAAGTCGATTCGTCGGTGGGCGGCAAGACTGGCATCAATCATCCACTGGGCAAGAACATGGTTGGCGCCTTCTACCAGCCCAAGGCCGTCCTGATCGATACGAGCAGCCTGAATACCTTGCCCGCTCGTGAATTGTCGGCTGGCCTTGCCGAGGTCATCAAGTATGGCCTGATCTGCGATGAGCCTTTCCTGTCATGGCTGGAGCAGAATATGCCGGCCTTGCGTGTGCTCGATCAGCGGGCGCTTACCGAGGCTATCGAGCGATCCTGTGCGGCCAAGGCGCGTGTCGTCGGTGCGGATGAGCGTGAGTCGGGAGTGCGTGCCACGCTCAATCTTGGCCACACTTTTGGGCACGCCATCGAGACCGAGCAGGGTTATGGCGTTTGGCTGCATGGCGAAGCCGTTGCCGCTGGAACGGTGATGGCGTTGGAGATGTCCCATCGTCTGGGCTGGCTATCAGCGGCGGACCGAGACCGAGGTGTGCGCCTGTTGCAGGCTGCTGGGCTGCCAGTGGTACCGCCGCGGGATATGACGCCTGAGCAGTTCCTCGAGCATATGGCGGTGGACAAGAAAGTGCTCGATGGTCAGCTGCGTCTCGTGTTGCTCAAGCGTTTGGGTGAGGCTGTAGTGACTGCCGACTACCCGCGTGAAATTCTCGACGCCACGCTGCGTAGCGATTACGCAGCGCTGGCTCAGTCGTCCAACTCTTGAAGAGTGATCCATGACCAGTTTGCATGCTGACGAAGCTTTCCTGGCGCATTACCAGTTCAGTCACGACCCCTTTGCGCCACGAGTGCCTGGCTTCAAGTTCTTCCCGGCACAGAGAAAGCCGGTGCTGGGGCAGTTGCATCATCTTGCGCGTTATAGCCAGCTGTTGCTGGCAGTGGTTGGTCCTGAAGGTAGTGGTAAGACTCTGCTGCGTCAGGCATTGGTCGCCAGTACCAACAAGCAGGCAGTGCAAAGCATTGTCGTTGCGCAGGGGGTCACGGGTAGCGAGGCGCTGCTGCGTCAGGTCGCTCAGGGGTTGTCCATTGCTCAGGCCGATGTGCGTTCGATTCTGGCGCAGGTTGGGCAGTTGGCATTGACCGGGCAGGAGGTTTATCTGTTGGTCGACGACGCCGATCAACTGGATGACGCGGCACTGAAGGGCGTCCTGGCGCTTGCGGCGGGTAATGCCGAGGGGCGTCCGCACATCTTCCTGTTTGCCGAGCATGATCTGCTGGCGCGGCTGGAGGCGCTGGCAGGTGGCGAAGAGTGTTATCACGCGATCGAACTTCAGCCGTACGCCGAAGAGGAAACGCGTGACTACCTGGCGCAGCGGCTCGAGGGGGCTGGTCAGGGTATTGATCTGTTGAGCGAAGAGCAGATCGAGGACATCCATGTCCGCGCTCAGGGTTGGCCTGGGGCAATCAATCAGGAGGCGCGTGAGCTGCTGGTCGAGCAGATGCTCGCGCAGCGCTCGGCTGGGCGTGGCGCGGGCGGCGGTTTTGCCCTGCCGAAGAAGCATCTGCTGGCGCTGGCTGTCGTGTTGTTGGGTGTCGCCGCTGCTTGGTTCATGCAGGGGCGCGAATCTGCCCCGCCTGCGCCGGTGGCCAGCAACACGTCGCTACCTTTGCAGTCTTCCGCGCCAGCTGTAAAAGCTGAGGAGCCGGTGCAAACGCCTGCTGCGGAAAGTCGCGCGCCAGCTATCGAGTTCGCGGGTGCCAGTCAGCCGCTGCCGTTGCCATTGGTGGGCGAGTCGCAGGCCGTTATTCGCCAGCCGTTGGCTGAGGCAGCAGGCGAAGAGTTGGATAACTTCGAGCCGCCTGCTTCGCCTGAGCCCTCGACAGTTGCGCCGCCGTCAGCGCCAATCGCTGCGGCACCGGCACCGGCACCGGCACCGGCACCGGCACCGGCCAAGCAGCCTGAGCCCGTTGCTCCGAAACCACCAGCGCCGGTCCCTGTTCCCAAGCCTGCGCCCGTTCAGGCTACGCCTTCGGGTGGAGCGACGAGTGGCTGGTACGCGCAGCAGCCGGCGTCCCGCTATGCCTTGCAGGTAGTCGGGTCGCGTTCGGAGGCCAATATTCAGACGCTGGTGCGTGAGGGCGGTAGCGAATACCGTTACTTCAAGAAGATCCACCAGGGGCAGCCGCTGTATGTGCTGACCTATGGTAGTTTCTCCAGTCGCGACGCCGCTCAGGCCGCCGTGAAAACCCTGCCTGCCAAGCTGCAGGCCGGTAAGCCCTGGCCTCGCACCCTGGGCAGCATCCAGCAGGAAATGAGCCGCTAAGCGCTTTGCCTCAAGATGACTGCTTGGTCGTTAGCACGACCTTGCAGTCTTATCCTTCGTTTTTGCGACATAAATATTCACCCCCTCGTCACGAAAATTTGTGACGCCATGGGTGGATATGTACAATGACCTCCCTTTTGCCTATGCAAAGCTGGCCCGTGCCCGCTTTTCGGGTTTAAGCAATTGAATTAGAAAGTAATTTGCCTGAGGTCTAGGCAGCCTGGTGAGAGTTTCCCCTATGAAAGCAGGTTTGTACCGTCCTGATGAGTTCAAGGATAACTGCGGCTTCGGCTTGATCGCCCACATGCAAGGTGAGCCTAGTCATCACCTGCTCAATACCGCTATTGAGGCCCTCACCTGCATGACTCACCGCGGCGGTATCAACGCCGACGGCAAGACCGGTGATGGCTGTGGCCTGCTGATCCAGAAGCCCGATCAATTCCTGCGCGCCATTGCCCAGGAGCAATTCGGCGTCGAACTGCCTGCGCAATATGCCGTGGGCATGGTGTTCTTCAATCAGGACTCGGCCAAGGCCGAGGCTGCGCGCGAGAACATGAACCGCGAAATTCAGGCTGCCGGCCTGCAACTGGTGGGCTGGCGCAAGGTGCCGATCGACACCAGCGTGCTCGGTAGGCTGGCGCTGGAGCGACTGCCGCAGATCGAGCAGGTGTTCATCGGCGGCGAAGGTCTGTCCGACCAGGAATTTGCCATCAAGCTGTTCAGCGCCCGCCGTCGTTCCTCGGTGGCCAACGCCGACGACAGCGATCACTACATCTGCAGCTTCTCGCATAAGACCATCATCTACAAAGGCCTGATGATGCCGGCGGACCTGCAGCAGTTCTACCCGGATCTGGGTGACGAGCGCCTGCAGACCGCTATTGCGGTTTTCCACCAGCGCTTCTCCACCAATACACTGCCGAAGTGGCCGCTGGCGCAGCCGTTCCGTTATCTCGCGCACAACGGCGAGATCAACACCATCACCGGCAACCGCAACTGGGCGCAGGCCCGTCGTACCAAGTTCGCCAACGAGCTGATCCCTGATCTCGACGAGCTGGGGCCGCTGGTCAACCGTGTCGGTTCCGACTCCTCAAGCATGGACAACATGCTCGAGCTGATGGTCACCGGCGGCATCGACCTGTTCCGCGGCCTGCGCATGATCATTCCGCCGGCCTGGCAGAACGTCGAGACCATGGACGCCGATCTGCGCGCGTTCTACGAATACAACTCGATGCACATGGAGCCCTGGGATGGCCCGGCCGGCGTGGTGCTGACCGATGGTCGCCATGCCGTGTGCCTGCTCGACCGTAACGGTCTGCGCCCGGCGCGTTGGGTGACCACCAAGAACGGCTACATCACTCTGGCGTCGGAAATCGGCGTGTGGGATTACCAGCCCGAGGACGTCATCGCCAAGGGGCGTGTCGGCCCGGGGCAGATCCTCGCCGTCGACACCGAAACTGGCCAAGTGCTGGACACTGAGTCCATCGACAGCCGCCTGAAGTCGCGCCACCCTTACAAACTGTGGCTGCGCAAGCATGCCCAGCGCATCAAGGCGACGCTGGAAGACCGCGACCACGGTTCGGCCTTCTACGACCCGGATCAGCTCAAGCAGTACATGAAGATGTTCCAGGTCACCTTCGAAGAGCGTGACCAGGTGCTGCGCCCGCTCGGCGAGCAGGGCCAGGAAGCCGTCGGCTCGATGGGTGACGACACGCCGATGGCAGTGCTCAGCCAGCGCGTGCGTTCGCCATATGATTATTTCCGCCAGCAGTTCGCGCAGGTCACCAACCCGCCGATCGACCCGCTGCGCGAAGCGATCGTCATGTCCCTGGAAATCTGCCTGGGCGCCGAGCGCAACATCTTCAGCGAGTCGCCGGAGCACGCCACTCGCGTGATCCTCAGCAGCCCGGTGATTTCGCCAGCCAAGTGGCGTGCGCTGATGAACCTGGATCGCCCGGGCTTCGACCGTCATGTCATCGACATGAACTACGACGAGTCGCTGGGGCTGGAAGCGGCCGTGCGCAACATGGCCGACCAGGCCGAGGAAGCCGTGCGTGCCGGTAAGGTGCTGCTGGTGCTGACCGACCGTCACATCGCGCCGGGCAAGCTGCCGGCGCATGCCGCGCTGGTCACTGGCGCCGTGCATCACCGCCTGACCGAGAAAGGCTTGCGCTGCGACTGCAACATCCTGGTGGAAACTGCCACTGCCCGTGACCCGCACCACTACGCTGTGCTGCTGGGTTTCGGCGCCTCGGCGGTCTATCCGTTCCTGGCTTACGAAGTGCTGGGCGACCTGATCCGCACCGGCGAAGTGCTGGGCGATCTGTACGAAGTGTTCAAGTACTACCGCAAGGGCATCTCCAAGGGCCTGCTGAAGATCCTGTCGAAGATGGGCATTTCCACGGTCGCGTCCTATCGCGGTGCGCAACTGTTCGAGGCTGTTGGTCTGGCTGACGAAGTCACCGAGCTGTGCTTCCGTGGCGTGGCCAGCCGTATCCAGGGTGCGCGTTTCGTCGACATCGAAAGCGAGCAGAAGCTGCTGTCCCTGGAGGCCTGGAACAACCGCAAGTCGATCCAGCAGGGCGGCCTGCTCAAGTTCGTCTACGGCGGCGAGTACCACGCCTACAACCCGGACGTGGTGCGGACGCTGCAGGAGGCCGTGCAGCAGGGCAACTACGAGAAGTACAAGGAATACTCGAAGCTGGTCGACACCCGCCCGGTGTCGATGATTCGCGACCTGCTCAAGGTCAAGGAATCCGCCACACCGATTTCCCTGGACGAAGTCGAGCCGCTGCAGTCGATCTTCAAGCGCTTCGACGCTGCCGGCATCTCCCTTGGCGCGCTTTCGCCGGAGGCGCATGAAGCGCTGGCCGAGGCGATGAACCGCCTCGGTGGTCGCTCCAACTCCGGCGAGGGCGGCGAAGACCCGGCCCGCTACGGCACCATCAAGAGTTCGAAGATCAAGCAGGTGGCCACCGGCCGCTTTGGCGTGACCCCGGAATACCTGGTCAACGCCGAAGTGCTGCAGATCAAGGTGGCCCAGGGCGCCAAGCCTGGCGAGGGCGGCCAACTGCCGGGTGGCAAGGTCAACGGTCTGATCGCCAAGCTGCGCTACGCGGTGCCGGGCGTGACCCTGATCTCGCCGCCGCCGCACCACGACATCTACTCGATCGAGGACCTGGCGCAGCTGATCTATGACCTCAAGCAGGTCAACCCCAAGGCGCTGGTGTCGGTCAAGCTGGTGGCGGAAGCCGGTGTCGGCACCATCGCCGCCGGCGTGGCCAAGGCCTATGCCGACCTGATCACCATTTCCGGTTACGACGGTGGTACCGGCGCATCGCCACTGACCTCCATCCGCTATGCGGGCGCGCCCTGGGAACTTGGCCTGGCCGAAACTCACCAGACCCTGCGCGGCAACGACCTGCGCGGCAAGGTGCGGGTACAGACCGACGGTGGCCTGAAAACCGGCTTGGACGTGATCAAGGCGGCCATCCTCGGCGCCGAGAGCTTCGGCTTCGGCACCGCGCCGATGGTTGCCCTGGGCTGCAAGTACCTGCGCATCTGCCACCTGAACAACTGCGCCACTGGCGTGGCCACGCAGAACGACAAGCTGCGCAAGGATCACTTCATCGGCACCGTCGAGATGGTGATGAATTTCTTCACCTACGTCGCCGAGGAAACCCGCGAGTGGCTGGCCAAGCTGGGCGTGCGCAGCCTGGAAGAGCTGATCGGGCGTACCGACCTGCTCGAGATGCTGCCGGGCGAAACCGCCAAACAGGGCAACCTGGATCTGTCGCCGCTGCTGGCCAGTGCGCATATCCCGGCTGACAAGCCGCAGTTCTGCCAGGTGCCGAAGAACCCGCCGTTCGACGAAGGCCTGCTGGCCGAGAAGATGGTGGAAATGGCCAAGGACGCCATCGCCGGCAAGACCGGTGGTGAGTTCGAGCTGAACATCGGCAACTGCGACCGCTCCATCGGTGCGCGCATTTCCGGCGAGATCGCGCGCGTGCATGGCAACCAGGGCATGAGCGGCGCGCCGATCACCTTCCGCTTCAAGGGCACTGCCGGTCAGAGCTTCGGCGTGTGGAACGCCGGTGGTCTGCACCTGCGCCTGGAAGGCGACGCCAACGACTACGTCGGCAAAGGCATGACCGCAGGCAAGATCGTCATCACGCCGCCTGCCGGCAGTCCGTTCGCCACCGAGGACAGCGCCATCATCGGCAACACCTGCCTGTATGGCGCCACTGGCGGCAAGCTGTTCGCTACCGGTACTGCGGGCGAGCGTTTCGCCGTGCGTAACTCCGGTGCCCATGCCGTGGTGGAAGGCACTGGCGATCACTGCTGCGAGTACATGACCGGCGGTTTCGTCTGCGTCCTGGGCAAGACCGGTTACAACTTCGGCTCGGGCATGACCGGCGGCTTCGCCTATGTGCTCGACATGGACAACGGCTTCTACGACCGCGTCAACCACGAACTGGTGGAAATCCAGCGCATCAACAACGAAGCGATGGAGGCCTACCGCAGCCACCTCGAAAGCGTGCTCGCCGAGTACGTCGAGGAAACCGGCAGCGAGTGGGGTCAGAACCTGCTGGAAAACCTGGACGATTACCTGCGCAAGTTCTGGCTGGTGAAACCGAAAGCGGCCAGCCTGAAGTCTCTGCTGTCCAGCACCCGTGCCAACCCGCAATAAGAATGCGCCTGAAGTGGTTTGATGAGGTAATGCAATGACTGAACGTCTGAATAACGACTTCCAGTTCATCGAAGTCGGGCGCAAAGACCCGAAGAAGAAACTGCTGCGTCAGCGCAAGAAGGAGTTCGTCGAAATCTACGACAACTTCAAGCCGGCGCAAGCTGCAGACCAGGCGCATCGCTGCCTGGGCTGCGGCAACCCGTATTGCGAGTGGAAGTGCCCGGTGCACAACTTCATTCCCAACTGGCTCAAGCTGGTCTCGGAAGGCAATATCCTCGCCGCCGCCGAACTGAGTCACCAGACCAACACCCTGCCGGAAGTGTGCGGGCGCGTGTGCCCGCAGGATCGCCTCTGCGAAGGTGCCTGCACCCTCAATGACGGCTTCGGCGCGGTGACCATCGGTTCGGTGGAGAAGTACATCACTGACACGGCGTTCGCCATGGGCTGGCGCCCGGACATGTCCAAGGTCAAGCCGACCGGCAAGCGTGTCGCGGTGATCGGGGCCGGCCCGGCCGGCCTGGGCTGTGCCGACGTGCTGGTGCGTAACGGTGTGACTCCGGTGGTGTTCGACAAGAACCCGGAAATTGGTGGCCTGCTAACCTTCGGCATTCCCGAGTTCAAGCTGGAAAAGACCGTGCTCAGCCGCCGTCGTGAAGTCTTCACCGGCATGGGCATCGAGTTCCGCCTGAATACCGAGATCGGCAAGGACATCGGCATGGATGAGTTGCTCGCCGAATTCGATGCCGTATTCATGGGCATGGGCACCTACACCTACATGAAGGGTGGCTTCCCGGGCGAGGACCTGCCGGGCGTCTACGACGCGCTGGACTTCCTCATCGCCAACGTCAACCGCAACCTCGGTTTCGAGAAGTCGCCGGAGGACTTCATCGACATGAAGGGCAAGCGCGTGGTGGTACTGGGCGGTGGCGACACCGCGATGGACTGCAACCGCACCTCGATTCGTCAGGGCGCCAAGGCCGTGACCTGCGCTTACCGCCGTGACGAAGAGAACATGCCGGGCTCGCGCAAGGAAGTGAAGAACGCCAAGGAAGAGGGCGTGAAGTTCCTCTTCAACCGCCAGCCCATTGCCATCGTTGGCGAAGACAAGGTGGAAGGCATCAAGGTGGTCGAGACCCGTCTCGGTGAGCCAGATGCCCGTGGTCGTCGCAGCCCCGAGCCGATCCCGGGCTCCGAGGAGATCATTCCGGCCGAAGCCGTACTGATCGCCTTCGGTTTCCGTCCGAGCCCGGCGCCCTGGTTCGAGCAGTTCGAGATCCAGACCGACAGCCAGGGCCGCGTCGTGGCGCCCGAGCAGTCGCAGTTCAAGCACCAGACCAGCAACCCGAAGATCTTCGCCGGTGGCGACATGGTGCGTGGTTCCGACCTGGTGGTGACGGCGATCTTCGAAGGCCGCAACGCCGCCGAAGGCATCCTCGACTACCTCGGCGTCTGATTCGTCTCGTACCTGCGCGGCTGCGACCTACCCGGTCGGTAGTCGCGCGGGTCGATGGCGAAGCTCTCCAGGCGTGAGCGCAGGGTCGTTGGCTTCAGCTCCAGCAACCGCGCCGCGCCGTCCTTCCCCGATATCCTGCCTGCGCAGGCCGTCAGCGCCGCGATCAGGTTTTCGCGCATCTGCCGGCGTTGCTCGCCTTGAGTGAAAATTCGCACCTCCTGTTCGACTGGTGGCTGTGACGGCACGTCGTTGCCGTTGTCGTTGGGCAAGTCCAGGCGCAGCCGGGTGCCGGGTGAAATGATCACCGCGCGCTCGATCAGGTTCTCCAGCTCACGAATGTTGCCTGGCCAGGAATAGGCCTGCAGGCGTTGGATGTCGGCCAGGCGCAGGCTGGGCTCAGGGCGGTTGAGCTGGCGACAGGCGCGGCTGAGAAAGTGCTGGGCCAGGGGCGGAATGTCTTCCGGGCGCTGGCGCAGGGGCGCCGACTCGATAGGGAAGACGTTGAGGCGAAAGTACAGGTCTTCACGGAAGCGGCCGGCGCGTACTTCCTGGCGCAGGTCGCGGTTGGTGGCGGCGATCACGCGTACATCCACCTGGCGGGTACGGTTGTCGCCGACCCGTTCCAGCTGCTGTTCCTGCAGCACGCGTAACAACTTGCTCTGCAGCTCCAGGGGAATTTCGCCGACCTCGTCGAGAAACAGCGTGCCGCCGTCGGCCAGCTCGAAGCGCCCGACGCGGTCATTCAGCGCGCCGGTGAAGGCGCCGCGGATATGGCCGAAGAATTCGCTCTCGAACAGTTCGCGCGGCACCGCTGCGCAGTTCACCCGGATCAACGGGCGGCGACTGCGCCCGCTGTTGTCGTGAATGGCGCGCGCGATCAGCTCCTTGCCGGTGCCTGACTCGCCGGTGATCAGTACGTTGGCGCCGGTGGGGGCGACCAGTTCGATCTGGTGGATTACCTGCTGCATGGCGGCGCTGCGCCCGACCAGGTCGTGCTGGGCGTACTCGCCACGAATTTCCTCCTGCAGGTAGGCATTCTCCAGCTCCAGGCGTTGCTTGAGCTGTTGAACCTCGCTCAGTGCCTGGCGCAGGCGGCGCTCGGTTTCCAGGCGCTCGCTGATGTCGCGAAACACCACCACGGCGCCGACCAGTTCGCCGTCATCGCGCAGCGGCGTGCTGGTGTAATCCACCGGGATCGGCTTGCCGTCCTTGTTCCAGAACACCTCGTCGGCCACCTGATGCACTTCGCCGTCGTTGAAGGCGGCGTAGATCGGGCAAGTGTGTCCGTCGTAGGTGCTGCCGTCGGGATGATGGTGGTGAATCAGGTCGTGAATGTTGTGGCCGATCAAGTCGTCGGCACGCCAGCCGAGAATACGCTCGGCCGCCGGGTTGACGAAGGTGGTCTCGCCATTACGGTTGACGCCGTAGATGCCCTCGCCTGCGGCGCCGAGGATCAGCTGATTCTGCCGCTCGAACTGGCGGAAGATGCGTTCCACGCCCTGCCATTCGAGCAGACCCTGACGTTGATAGCGCTCGGCTTCAGCGAGCCCGCGCAGGGCGTCGAGGCGGCGGCGCTGTTGGATCAGCAGGCCGAGCAGGGTGGTGCCATCATGCTCCAGTCGGCTGCCATCGATTTCCACCTCCAGGCGCTCGCCGTCGCGGCGCAGCAGTCCGAGGCCGTCGCGCCAGGCATTGCCACGCACCTGCGCTTCCTCGGTGAAGGTAACCAGTGCTCCAAGGTCATGCGCCCAGAGACGGCTGGCGCGCAGTGTGAGCAGCTCTTCCTGCGGCCAGCCTAGCAGGGCGCAGCAGGCTGGATTGGCATGCAGGATACGGTCGTGGGTCGGGTCGATGACCAGGCTGGCGCTCTGCATGCGCTGTAGCAGCAATTGGCTGGCGGCATTTGGTTCGGGCATCTCGGGCCTCGCGGGATTGAGCTTTTGTCTTGTTATCCAAAGGCCGTGCCATTTGACGAAATATCGTTTCTAACGCTGACGAAATATCGTTAATGACGATATTTCGTTTTTAAGTTTTAGATTTAAAGTCTTTATTTTTCAATTGCTTACTATGTTTTTTGAGCTGGTACAGCTCCTGCAATAGCTGACATGAACCGGCCAGCAATGGCCCAGCCCAGTCAGCGCCCGCCTCACCAATCTGGGGCAGGCCATCGCAGGAGTGATCACGATGAGCGTCAATAGCCTGGACGATCCATTCAGCCCCGACAGCGAGCTTTCCCATGCCGCCGGGTGTGCTTGCCAGCGCTGCACGCCGAGCGCCGCTGCGCTGCCCGATAGCAGCGAGGCCATGCTCGATCGCGCGGTTGAGAACGCCATCGTGCGCGGTGTGTTCGGCCATAACGATTTTTCCCGGCGCAGTTTCATGGGAATGATCGGTGGCGGTCTCGCGGCGGCGATTCTGGGCAGCTTGATCCCGCTGGATGCGGTCAAGGCGGCGGTCAAGGACAGCCTTGGTCCGTTGGAGAAGACCAAGCTGAAGATCGGCTTCGTGCCCATCACCTGCGCCACGCCGATCATCATGGCCGAGCCGATGGGCTTCTACGCCAAATACGGGCTGGAGGTGGAAACGGTGAAGACCGCCGGCTGGGCGGTGGCGCGCGACAAGTCGCTGGCCGGCGAATACGACGCCTCGCACATGCTCTCGCCGATGCCGCTGGCCATCAGCCTGGGGCTGGGTTCGACGCAGACGCCCTTCGTCATGCCGGCGCTGGAAAACGTCAACGGCCAGGCCATCGTGCTCGGCATGCAGCACCAGGACAAACGCGATCCGAAGCTGTGGAAAGGCATGCGCTTCGGTGTGCCGTTCGAATACTCGATGCACAACTTCCTGCTGCGTTATTACGTCGCCGAGCACGGCCTGGACCCGGATCGCGACATCCAGATTCGCGTGGTGCCGCCACCGGAGATGGTCGCCAACCTGCGCGCCGGCAACCTCGATGGCTTCCTCTCGCCGGACCCGTTCAACCAGCGCGCGGTGTGGGAGAAGGTCGGTTTCATCCACCTGCTGACCAAGGAGCTGTGGCCGGGCCATCCATGCTGCGCCTTCGCCTGCAGCCAGCGCTTCGCCAGCGAGAACCCCAACACCTACGGCGCACTGCTGCATGCGCTGATCGATGCCACGCAATACTCCTCCAAGGCCGAGAACCGCAAGGCGGTGGCCGAGGCGATCTCCACCCGCAACTACCTCAACCAGCCGGTGCCGGTGGTGCAGCAGGTGCTCAGCGGACGCTATGCCGATGGCCTGGGCAACATCCATGACGAGCCGCAGCGCATCGACTTCGATCCGTTCCCCTGGCAGTCGATGGCCGTGTGGATCCTCACCCAGATGAAGCGCTGGGGCTATCTGCAGGGGGATGTCGATTACCGTTCCATTGCCGAACGGGTGTTCCTCGCGGCCGACGCCGGCAAGGTGATGAACGACCTCGGCCTGCCGGTACCAGCCGATGCCTACAAATCCTTCAGCGTGATGGGCAAACCTTTCGACCCGGCCGATCCGGACGGTTACCTGGCCAGCTTCGCCATGCGGAGGTCGTGATGAAAGCGTCCATTTCCCTGCGCGCGGCGATTCTTTCCGTTGTGCTGCTGGTTCTGTTGCTGGTGGTCTGGGAGGTGCTCTGCCGCGTGCCCGCTAGCGCCGCAGTCAGTGCCGATGACGAATACGCTCTGCTCATGGGCGAGGCTGAGCAGGAGGCGCGCGTGCCGCCGCCCTCGGTGGTGCTGGCGCATGCCTACACCGAGCTGAGCCAGCCGTTCTATGACAACGGGCCGAACGACAAGGGCATCGGCATCCAGCTCGCGCATTCGCTGTACCGAGTGCTGACCGGCTACCTGCTGGCGGCGCTGGTGGCGATCCCGGTCGGCTTCGTCATCGGCATGTCGCCGCTGATGTACCGCGCGCTCAACCCCTTCATCCAGATCCTGCGGCCGATCTCGCCGCTGGCCTGGATGCCGCTGGCGCTGTTCGTGATCAAGGATTCGCAGACTTCGGCGATCTTCGTGATCTTCATCTGCTCGGTGTGGCCGATGCTGCTCAACACCGCCTTCGGAGTGGCGGGCGTACGCCGCGACTGGATCAACGTCGCTCGCACCCATGAGCTGAGCCCGCTGCGCACGGCGTTCAGCGTGATCCTGCCTGCGGCGATGCCGACCATCCTTACCGGTATGCGCATCTCGGTTGGCATCGCCTGGCTGGTGATCGTCGCCGCCGAGATGCTCGTCGGTGGCACCGGCATTGGCTACTACGTGTGGAACGAGTGGAACAACCTCAACCTGGCCAGTGTGATCTTCTCGATTCTGATGATCGGCGTGGTCGGCATGCTGCTCGACCTTCTGCTGGGCAGCGTCGCCCGTCTCGTCAGCTACCAGGAGTGATGTCATGTCCCGCTATTTTCTCGATGCCCGCCGCCTGGCCAAGCGCTTCCCGCAACCCGGCAGTGAGCCGCTGACAGTCTTCGAAGACGTCAGCTTCGGTCTCGACCAGGGCGAGTTCGTCTGCATCATCGGCCACTCCGGCTGCGGCAAGTCGACCATTCTCAATGCTCTGGCCGGGCTCGACAGTTTCAGCGAAGGCACGCTGGAAATGGCCGGCAAGGAAGTCGCCGGGCCCAGCCTCGAGCGCGGCGTGGTGTTCCAGAACTACAGCCTGCTGCCCTGGCTCAGTGCGCTGGAGAACGTCGAGTTCGGCGTGCGTGCGCGTTTCCCGCAGTGGTCGAAGGAGCAGCGCCGCGCGCATAGCCGCAAGTACCTGGAAATGGTCGGCCTGGGCGGCTCCGAGGCGCGCAAGCCGGCGCAGCTGTCTGGCGGCATGCGTCAGCGCGTGAGCATTGCCCGCGCCTTCGCCACTCAGCCGCAGTTGCTGTTGCTCGATGAGCCCTTTGGCGCACTGGACGCCCTGACCCGTGGGGTGATCCAGGACGAGCTGATCAAGATCTGGAGCGCCACCAAGCAGACGGTGTTCATGATCACCCATGACGTCGACGAGGCGATCCTGCTCTCCGATCGCATCCTGCTGATGACCAACGGCCCGCAGGCGCGCATCGCCGAGTCGGTGCGCATCGACCTGCCACGGCCGCGCCAGCGCGACCAGGTGATTCACCACCCGGCGTACTACCGCATCCGCAACCACCTCGTGGACTTTCTGGTGAACCGCTCGCACGAGCTGCGCGGCCGCACCGTGGCCGACGAGCAAGGCTTCCCACCCGATATCAACCCCGCCCTGGACGAGCCGGCAGCGTCCGCCAGGGTCGTACCTCTGACCCCCGTGAAGGAGTTTCACCATGGATAAGCAACAGATGCGCACCACCATCACCGCCGCCAAGGAGCGCCTGGGCCTGGACTGGGCCGCGCTTGGCCAGGGCATCGGCATGTCGCCGGTATGGACGACCTCCGCCTGCCTGGGCATGAACAGCATGGCCAAGGCGCAGGCCGACGCCCTGTGCGAGATGCTCGAATTGCCGGCGGAAGTCTCCGCCGCGCTGCAGGCGTTCCCGCACAAACATTGGGACAAGGCCATCCCCACCGACCCGCTGATCTACCGCTTTTACGAGATGATCAACGTCTACGGTGAGACCATCAAGGAGCTGATCCACGAGGAGTTCGGCGACGGCATCATGAGCGCCATCGACTTCAGCATGGACATTTCCCGCGTCGCCGACCCCAAGGGTGACCGTGTACAGATTGTGCTCAACGGCAAGTTTCTGCCCTATCGCAGCTGGTGAGTCGTCGCGGCATATCGTCGCGATGGACAAAAGGCACGGCACCCGCCGTGCCTTTTGTTATGCGCTCTGCGAAAATGCCCATACTTTTTTCGTCGGATGCCGCCATGACCGCCCTGAAGAACGACCGTTTCCTGCGTGCCCTGCTCAAGCAACCCGTGGATGTCACGCCGATCTGGATGATGCGCCAGGCCGGCCGCTATCTGCCGGAATACCGCGCGACCCGGGCCAAGGCCGGCGACTTCGTGAGCCTGATGAAGAACCCGGAGCTGGCCTGCGAGGTCACCATCCAGCCGCTGGATCGCTACCCGCAACTGGATGCGGCGATCCTCTTCTCCGACATCCTCACCATTCCCGATGCCATGGGGCAGGGTCTGTACTTCGAGACCGGCGAAGGCCCGCGCTTCAAGAAGGTGGTTAGCAACCTGGCCGATATCGAGGCGCTGCCGGTGCCGGACCCGGAGAAGGATCTTGGCTATGTGATGGACGCCGTGCGCACCATCCGCCGTGAACTCAATGGCCGTGTGCCGCTGATCGGCTTCTCCGGCAGTCCGTGGACGCTGGCCACCTACATGGTCGAAGGCGGTTCGTCGAAGGATTTTCGCAAGACCAAGGCGATGCTCTACGACAACCCGCAAGCCTTGCATGCGTTGCTCGACAAGCTGGCGCAGTCAGTCACCGCTTATCTGAACGGCCAGATCCTTGCCGGTGCGCAGGCGGTGCAGATCTTCGATTCCTGGGGCGGTGCGCTGTCGGCGGCGGCCTATCAGGAATTCTCCCTGGCCTACATGAAGAAGATCGTCGATGGCCTGATTCGCGAGCATGATGGCCGCCGTGTACCGGTGATTCTGTTCACCAAGGGCGGTGGCCTGTGGCTCGAATCCCTGGCAGACACCGGCGCAGAAGCGCTGGGTCTGGACTGGACCTGCGACATCGGCAGCGCTCGCGCCCGTGTCGGTGCCAAGGTCGCCCTGCAAGGCAACATGGACCCGGCGGTGCTCTATGCCAAGCCGGCGGCGATTCGTGCCGAGGTGGCGCGCATCCTGGACGCCTACGGTGCTGGCAGTGGCCATGTGTTCAACCTCGGCCATGGCATCACCCCGGAAGTCGACCCGGCCCACGCGGGCGCCTTTTTCGAGGCCGTGCACGAGCTGTCCGCGCAGTATCACCGATAAGGCGTCTCCAGGACGCCAAGACCCCATTCCCTGTCACTCCCGCGAAGGCGGGAGCGTCGGTGCTGCGTGCTATCAGGATGCCAACCGAAGCACAATGACGGCTATTTCAGCGGCCTTCCTGGCGCTTCCCTTGGCGCCACGCGTTCCTTTTTCTTGCGCGGATGAATCAGGCGCACGCCGATTATGCTGTCCGTATCGCCATGCTCGAACAGGCTTTCGCTGGGTGTGGGTTTGCCGCCGAAAAGCGCAGGATTTCCGGAAAAACCCACCGGCTCCAGCGGGATGCCTCGGGGGCTGAGATCCAGTTGACCGTTACCGTTGCTGTCCTGGAACACCTGCACGGCATAGCGACCTGGGGGGAGATCACTCAGGCGCAGCGGTGTTTCCGTACCCTGAAGTTCGCGCTGGCTGGGCTGCCAGTCCTGCTGATCTGCTGGCACCAGCGCCAGGTACAGGTTTGCCCGATCCTGTACGCCTTCCACTTCGATCAGCAGGTCGCCTGCCCGGAGCGACTGGCAAGCGAGTAGCGGAACCAATAGGCAAAGTTGGCACGGGCGGGTTACGGTTTGAAGAATTCTCTGTGGCATAATTTGCATATTTTGCAGGGAATGCGCCGCGAATGCGTCATGTTTTAGTCGTCCACTTTTCTCAGACTGGCCAATTAGACCGTTTGGCGCAATCGGTCTGTGCGCCCTTGCGCGAGTGTGGCGGCATCCAGGTGGACTTCTTGGCGCTGCAACCGGCTGAGCCGTTCCCCTTTCCCTGGCCATTTCTCGACTTCTTCCGCATCTTCCCGGAAACCGTGCTGATGAAGCCGCAGCCGTTGCTGCCGCTCGCTGTAGACGCCGACAAGCGCTACGACCTGGTGATTCTGGCCTATCAGGTCTGGTTTCTCTCGCCCTCGCTGCCGTGCACCAGCTTTCTCGCCTCGCCCGACGCCGCCCATCTGCTGAAGAACACGCCAGTGGTGACCCTGATTGGTTGCCGCAACATGTGGCTCATGGCACAAGAGAAGGTCAAGGCACGCCTGCAGACGCTGGGTGCGAAGTTGGTGGATAACGTGGTGCTTACCGACGCCTGCGGTACGGCCGCCAGCTTCCTGGCTACGCCGCTGTGGATGTTCACCGGCCGGCAGAAGCCCTACAGCTGGGTGCCGCGTGCCGGTATCGACGAGCGGGAACTGGCGGCGGCCAGCCGCTTCGGCGACGCTATGGCCCGTCGGCTGCTTGCTGACGAACTACCCATCGAGACGCCGATGCTTGCTGGCCTGGGCGCGGTGAAAGTGGATGAAAAGCTGATCGCCAGCGAAAAGGTCGGCAATCGCAGTTTCACCTTGTGGAGTCGTCTGCTGTCGGCGCTTGGCCCGCAGCAGAGCCGCCGACGCGGCGCCGGGCTGGTGCTGTACATCGTGTTCCTGATTTGCCTGATTCTGACTGTGGTGCCGATCACGGCGGTGTTGAAAAAGTTGCTGGCTCCGTTGTTCAAGGCGCGTATCCAGCGAGAGAAGGCCTACTTTGCCGGCCCGTCCGGCGAGTGATGTGACCTGAGGTATTGCAGTGGCTCATCCCGTATTCATCAATCGCATCAGCGCCTGCCTGCCGCACGATCCTGTGGGCAACGAGCAGATGGAGACGCGCCTCGGCATGGTCGGTGGCAAACCATCGCGCGCGCGCAAACTGGTGCTGCGCCGCAATGGTATTGAGCAGCGTCACTACGTGATCGACCCGAATACCGGCGAGCCGAGCATGAGCAACGCACAGCTCAGCGCCGAAGCCATTCGCGGTTTACAAGGTGACGGCTTCGAACTGAACCAGCTCGACTGCCTGGTGGCCAGCACCTCGTCGCCGGATCAGGTGATGCCGGGGCACGCCGTGATGGTGCATGGCGAGTTGGGCAACCCGTCTTGCGAGGTGGTGACCACGGCAGGTATCTGCCTGTGTGGGATGACGGCGCTGAAATACGCCTGGATGAGCGTGGCCAGTGGCGAGAGTCGCCATGCCGTGGCCTGTGGCTCGGAGGTCGCCTCGACGCTGATGCAGGCACGCAACTTCAACGCTGAATACGAAAGCCGCGTCGACGAGTTGGAAAAACACCCGGAGATCGCCTTCGAGAAGGATTTCCTGCGCTGGATGCTTTCCGATGGTGCTGGTGCCGTGCTGTTGCAGGATCGCCCCAATCAGAAAGGCCTGAGCCTGCGCATCGACTGGCTTGATATCTACTCCTTCGCCGATCAGATGCCGCCCTGCATGTATGCCGGTGCCGACATGCAGGATGACACCCTGCGCGGCTGGAGCCGCTACGACGCCGACGAGCGCGCGAAGCAGTCGGTGATGGCGATCAAGCAGAACGTCAAACTGCTCAACGAGAACATCGTCAAGTACACCGTGATCGAAGCGCTGCGCCGCATCATGGCGCGCCGCGAACTGCGGGTGGCGGACATCGACTGGTTCCTGCCGCACTACTCCTCGGAGTTCTTCCGCGAGCCGCTGGCCGTGGGCCTGGCCAATGTCGACCTGCCGATCCCGATGGAGCGCTGGTTCACCAACCTGACCAGCAAGGGCAATACCGGCGCGGCGTCGATCTTCATCATCCTCGAAGAACTGTTCAATGGTGGTCGCTTGCGCAGTGGCCAGCGGCTGCTTTGCTACGTGCCCGAGAGCGGGCGTTTCTCCAGTGCGTTCATGCACCTGACGGTGGTCGGCGATGAAGCTTGATGAGGTTCCCCAGGATCACAGCTCCACCTATGGTGGCCACAGCAAGCTGGTTTACGCAGTGGATGCCAGCGGCCATTACCAGGGGACCCAAAGCGATGGCTGGGAGCCAGAGGCCTATAGCACATTGCTCGCCGTAGCCGAGCTCGAGGCCCAGGAGGCCGAGGCCAGAGAGGCTTGGCAGCGCGGCGAGCTGTCACCGCTGAAATGCCTGATGTACCGCTACCGCATGGATGAATCGGCCCTGTCGCAAATCACCGGCCTGTGGCAATGGCGCGTGCGTCGGCATTTCCGTCCAAACATCTATCGCCGCTTGAGCACTTCGCTGCTGGCGCGCTACGCCGAGGCCTTTGGCCTGACCGTCGACGAGTTGCGTCGCTACCAGAGAGAGTTGCCATGACTGCGTTCGAACACCGCCAGAGCGCCCACTGCGAAAGTGGCGTCATGGCCAGTCTGCTGACCCACGCCGGCCTGCCCATGAGCGAGCCGATGGCTTTCGGCCTCGCATCGGGTCTGGCCTTCGCCTATCTGCCGATCGTCAAGCTCGGTGGTATGCCGTTGATTGCCTATCGCATGCCGCCGCGCCACCTGATCAAAACTCTGAGCAAACGCCTTGGGGTGCGCCTGAGCAGTCGCACGTTCTCCAGCCCCGAGCAGGGCCAGGCGGCATTGGATTCGGTGCTCGACAGCGGTCGCCTGGCTGGCCTGCAGAGCTCGGTGTTCTGGCTGCCGTATTTCCCACCGGAGATGCGCTTTCATTTCAACGCGCACAACCTGCTGGCCTATGGGCGCGAGGGTGACGAGTACCTGCTCAGCGATCCGGTATTCGAGGAGCCGGTGCGCTGCGCCAGCGCCGATCTGCAGAAGGCGCGCTTCGCCAAGGGCGCGCTGGCGGCCAAGGGCCTGATGTACTACCTCGACGACGTGTCGCCGGATCAGGATTGGGAGCGCCTGATCCGCCAGAGCGTGCTGTCCACCTCGCGTATCCTCGACGGCATGCCGCTGCCGTGGATCGGCATTCGTGGCATCCAGCACCTGGCTAAATGCGTCGAATCGCTCGACCCGGCGCAGGTCAAGTACAACCGCCTGTACCTCACTCATATCGTGCGCATGCAGGAAGAGATCGGCACTGGCGGTGCAGGCTTTCGTTTTATGTACGCCAGCTTCCTGCAGGAGGCCGGCGAGAAGATCGGTGATGCCAGGCTGCAGGAGGCTTCGTCGCGCCTGACGGCGGTGGGCGATGACTGGCGCCAGTTCGCCTCGGCCTGTGTGCGGGCCAGCCGCAGCAAGGGCGAGGCGCCGGACTTCAGGCCGATCGCCGAGATGCTTCGAGGTATCGCCGGGCAGGAGCGGGTGTTGATGAAAGAGCTGGGTGCCTGGGCCAAGCGCAAGGGCTGATTGCTTTCTGAGAGGCTGGTTGTGGTGGGCTGAAGCGGATCACCGCCCGGCCCACCCTACAACTGCCAGTCAGCTGATCGTTCCCCACGCTTCGCGTGGGAATGCCTCTGCGTCCGTTATCGAGCGCCTGAGCAAGAACGGGCGCGGAGCGCTCTGGCCTTAGTTCCCACGCAGAAGCGTGGGAACCATCAGAACAACTGCAGATGCGGCTCCGTAATCGTAGGGTGGGCTTCAGCCCACCAACGCCGCCAACAAACCAGATTAGAGCTGCAGCTGCAGCACTTCGATGCCTGCTGTCAGCTCGGCAAAATCCTGTGCGTTCGTTGGCGCCTCGATCAACACCGCCTGTGCCTGAAAATCGCCATTCTCGTCGATCACCACCAGCAGCGCCTGGGTGATTACGCCATCGGAAAGATCCAGGGCAGCCAGTGCTTGCAGCTGTTTCCATACATTCGTCCCGGCTCCTATAAATAGGTTTGGCCCCTCCAGCCCCAATTGAGCGGCGACGTGGAAGCCGGCAGCGTTGCTGACGCTGTTGACGAACTCAAAGGGCTTGGGCTGGCGCTGGTGGACGCACACGGCATCGAGCAGTGCGCCCATGGTGGCGCGTGCCGGGTGA
Source organism: Pseudomonas chaetocerotis (assembly GCF_015712105.2). Lineage (NCBI taxonomy): Bacteria > Pseudomonadati > Pseudomonadota > Gammaproteobacteria > Pseudomonadales > Pseudomonadaceae > Pseudomonas > Pseudomonas chaetocerotis. The sequence continues at coordinate 653,733 of NZ_JACFYX020000001.1, read as the reverse complement.
CGCGAGGCCAGATAGAGACCGCAGTCGCTACGTACCCGCGCCTTGAGTGGCGCGCTGCATAGCAGTGCCTGCAGGATCATGCGGTCGATGCGCCGTGGCGGGGTAGCCAGCCACTGGCTCAGCGCGGCCTTGAGATCCTTGTCGGAGCAGCGCGCCTCTCCGCGAAGGCTGCACGCGGCGATGACCGGCTTCATGCCTGGTCTCCCTTGCAGCGCTGCAATATCAGGCTGGCATTGTTACCACCGAAACCGAAGAAGTTGGCCAGCAGCAGGCTGTCTGCCGCGATGCTGGTCGGCTGGGCAATGAGTGGCAGCAGCGCCTCGGCCGCATAGTCCACGCCTGGCAGGCTGGCTAGATTTTCCACCAGCAGCAGGGTTTCGCTGAGGCCGCAGGCGCCCAGGGTATGGCCGAGCCAGGGTTTGAGCACACACAGCGGTGGCAGCGCATCGCCGAACAGCAGGCGCACACCATTGCTCTCGGCGCGGTCATTGGCGCCGGTGGCGGTGCCGTGCAGTTTCACCAAACCGATCTGTCCGATGTCGACACCGGCACTGCGCAGGGCTTCACGCATTACCCAGTCGATATGGCTGCCGTCTTCGCGGGTGGTGGTCAGGTTGCTGGTGTCGCAGGCGCTGAAACCGCCGAGCAGCTTCGCCAGTGGCGCGTCGCCGGGCTCCTTTGCCAGCAGCGTGGCGGCATAGGCTTCGCCGAGAATCAGGCCGTCGCGTTCCGGGTGAAAGGGCCGGTAGACGCCACTTGGGCTGATCAGCTCGAGTGCACCGAAGCCTTGTTGGGCGATGGCGCTGGGCGTCTCGAAGGCCAGTACCAGCACGCGTTCGTAGAGGCCGGACGCGAGCATTCGCGCTCCATACAGCAGGCCATTGGCAGCGCTGGTGCAGGCGGTGTTGAGGGTGAAGGCGTCGGCGAAGCCCCACCGCTGGCGAAGGTCTTCGGCCAGCCGGTCGAGCGGGGTCGAATGCTCCGGGTGAAAACCGCCTTCTGCGGCGATCAATTGTTCGAGGTCGTCGATATCCAGGCTGGTGCTGGCGATGATCAGCAGGCAGTCATCCAGCCCCCCCGGCTGTTCGCCCAGGGTTTCGCCGAGCAGTCGGTCACAGCGCTGCAGGCGGTTTTCAGCGCAGCCGCCGACTGCCAGATAGGGGCGCGGCTGCTGCAGCTCATGCAGCAGAAACGAGCCGGACACAGGCCGCTGGCCGCCTTGAAGGGCCGCGCCAGCGGCGCGCAGGTCGGCGCCAAGGGCGCTGTGCAGGGCGCCGCGCTGGAGGTAGATGGGCGTCACTTTTTCTGCCTGATGAAGGCCGCGATGCTGGCGATGCTGTTGAGAATGCGCCGTCCGTCCTTGGCTCCTTCGATGCGTACGCCATAGTGCTGCTGCAGCGCCAGGGACACCTGCAGGGCATCGAGGCTATCCATGGCGATGCGGCTTTGCTGACCGAACAGCGGCTCGTCATCGGCGATGCTCTGCCAGTCGATGTCGTCTTCCTTGTCGCACTCACGGATCAGCAATTGCTTGAGTTCTTGTTCTAGTAGTGTGTCGTCCATTGCGTTTGCTGCACTCGTTTGCGGAACAGGAAAAGCCCGGTGCCGCCCAGCAGGATGGCGAACAGCAGAAGACGGGCACAGTCAGGGGCGATGTCGGCAAGCGTTCCCTGGCCCACCAGCAGGGTCAGGAAGGCGTCCAGTGCCCAGCTCATCGGCGAGATTTCCGCCAGTTGGCTCATCGCTTCTGGCATCACGCTCTTGGGCACCATGATGCCGCCGATTGCGGCGAGGATGATATTGAGGCCACCGCCCAGCAGCAACGCCTGTTCGCCGCTACGTGCCAGTGCGGCCAGCAGCAGGCCCAGGCTGCAGGCCGCCAGGCTCAGGCTCAGGGCCAGCAGTACATAGGCCAGTGGCGAGCCTGGCAGGTTCAGGCCGCTCAGGCCGAGCAGCGGCAGGATATGGATGCCGATGGCCAGCAGCAGGGCGAACTGCAGCAGATTGATCGCCAGGTAGGGCAGCAACTTGCTCAGAACCAGGGTGGCAGGGCTCACGCCCAGCGCACGAAAACGAAGGAGTGCGCCGCTCTGTTGTTCGCGCTGGAAGCCGCCGGCCATCGGCAGGGCGACGAAGAACATGCCGAAGATCAGCCAGGCTGGCACGCTCAGCTGGCTGGCGTTGGCCTTGCCGCTGAGTTCGCCGCTGGCCAGTACCTGGAATTCAACGACTTCGCTCTGCGTACGCTGGCGGATAAGTTGCCAGCGTTCGTCTGCCGTCATCTCTGCTGGCAGCGCTTCGCTGTCTTCGAGGTAGGCGAGCAGGCGCGTCTGCGCCAGGGCGATGTTCAGCGCCGCGCGCAGGCGCTGACGGCTCTGACTGTCGAAGCGCGCGGGAAAGCTCAGTACCGGACCCTTGTGGGGAATGTTTAGCAGGGTCTCGGAGAAGTCGCTGGCAAGGCTGATTCGCGGCAGTGCTTCATCGCTGCTGGCCAGCAGCAGGCTGCCTGGCAGCTGGGCCATCAGCGCCTCATGGAAGAACTGGCTGGCCTCGCTGCTGCGTGGCACCTCCAGCACCACGCTCAGCGGTGGCGGCTGGTCGCGCAGGTAGTTGGACAGCGCGGCGGCCATCAGCACGAGAAACAGGATCGGCATGATGAACAGCACGGCCAGCGCGTGCGGGTCGCGCAGCAGCAGCAGGCATTCCTTGCGCACCAGCGCCAGCAACGGGCTCACAGGCGGCCTCCGTTAAGGCTCAGGTAGAGCTGTTCCAGTGATGGCCGGCCAAAGCGCAGCAGGCTCGGTGGGGTCGGCTGCGCGGCAAGGTACTGGGTGATGGCGAGCAGTTGCTGGCTATCCAGATTACTGATGCGCAGACCATCCGGCAGCGCCTCGGCGCTCAGCTGCAGTTGGTCAAGCAGCGCTTGAAAACCGGCCGGTACCTGCTCCGGCCATTCCAGCAGCAGGCCGTGGCCGGCATCGAGCAGTTGATTCTTGTCCACATCGAGGCGCACCTTACCCTCATGAAGAAGCAGGATGCGCCCGGCCACGCGCTCGACTTCGTCCAGATAGTGACTGGTGTAGATCACCCCATGGCCTTGCGCAGCGAGTCGCTCTACGGCATCGAGCAGCAACTGGCGGCTGCCGGCGTCGACGCCGACTGTGGCTTCGTCGAACAGGTACAGACGCGCGGGTTGGAGCAGGCCGATGGCGAAGTTCAGGCGACGTTGCTCGCCACCGGACAGGCGCGCTGCTCGGCGCGGCAGCTTGTCTTCCAGGGCACTGCTGGCGATGCACAGCTCCAGGCGCTGGCGGCGCTGGGTGCCCTGCAGGCGATAGAGATCGGCGAACAGGGCGAGGTTCTCGGCCACTGTGAGTTCGGCGTAGAACGCCAGCTGCTGCGGCACCAGACCCAGGCTGCGCGGGCCGTGCCAGCGGATTTCGCCCTGTTGCAGGGCCAGCGTATCGCTGAGCAAGGCCAGCAGTGTGGTTTTGCCGGCGCCGTTGCTGCCGAGCAGGCCCAGGCACTGACCTTCCTCCAGTTGCAGATCGATGCCTTGCAGCGCCGAAGTGTCTGCGCCTGGGTAGCGAAAGCTGACGTTGCTTAGTTCAAGCACGGACGAGTACCAGCAGCAGTTTGCCGTCCAGCAGCGGTTGCGCGCCGGCATGGATGGCAAAGGCATAGAGGGCGCCGGCCGGGCTCAGCGCCTCCTGCTGGGCGCTCACCACCAGTGGCTCTGCACTGCGTGTGACCGGGTGCAGATGGAGCTGGGAAAGTTTGCCGACCAGGGCCATTTCGATGGCATCCGCTTCGCCGTATAGGGCACCATGTGCGGCGCAAAGCTGGGCTGCGGCTTCGAACAGCAGGCACGGCGAGGCATTTTCGCCAAGCTTGTCGAGGTGATGCCAGGCACTGAGGCCGCGGATATTGAGGCTGTCATGATCGACCAATGCATCCAGCCATAGCGCGTCGCCCTGGTGCGGCAGCAGTGTGTGCAGTTGGGTGCGATCCATGGCAGGCGGTCGGTACGTACGGGTGACGCAGTGTAACAGAGGCAGGGATAGAGGGAGGATGCAGTGACAATCTGGCAGTTGGCGGCTTTTGTGATGCTCAGCGCAGTGCTGGTAGGCATTTCCTGGCGCACCTTGGGCAATCCGCGCAGTCACGGCTTCTATCGATTCCTCGCCTGGGAGGCGATGGCGCTGATGCTGGTGCTCAATGCGCCGTCCTGGTTTGGCGACCGGGGTGAACTGCATCAGCGCATATCCTGGGGGCTACTGAGTCTTTCGCTGGCGGTGCTGTTTGCGGGCGTGTACCAGATGCGCCGTTTTGGTCAGGCGGGTACGCAGCGCCAGGATGATGAGCTATTCGCCTTCGAGCGCACGTCGCGACTGGTGACGGGCGGTATCTTCCGCTACATCCGCCATCCGATGTACTGCTCGTTGCTGCTGCTGGCCTGGGGCATCGCTTTCAAGCGCATCGATGCGCTGATCGTCCTGCTGGCTGTGCTTTCCAGTGCGCTGCTGTGGTGTTCGGCGCGCTGCGAAGAGCGCGAGTGCCTGGCCTATTTCGGCGAGGCCTACCGCGAGTACATGGGGCGAAGCTGGATGTTCGTGCCGCTCGTGCTCTGATCTCACGCAGGGTTGCTATTGCGCGCTCTGGTGCTCCAGCAGCAACTGTCGATAGGCGCGCTGATAGTCTTCATAGCCGAGGTTCTGCTGTTGCAGGTCGCGCACTCGTTCATCCAGGCTTTTGCGTGGCCCGGGTGTCGAGGTGGCCTGTGTGGCAGGTGGGATTGTGCTGCTCAACTGAGCGCTGGCCAGCAACTCGTCGATGACCGGGTCGATTTTGCTTTTGGTGCCTTGCCATTTCATCAGCGACAAACCGCCTTTGCCGCGCAGGTGATAGTTGGCCTTGGCCAGTGTCTGACGACGGGGGCCAAGGATGGTGATTTCGGCGGTGGACAGATAGGGCGCCATGTCCCAGGAGCGGCGGGCGGTGTATGTCACCACATAAGGGCAGTCTGCTCTGGGAATCTTCGAGTAGATCTGCGTCTGGATTCCATGCCGTGCGAAGCCTTCCTGCAGTACGGACACGAAGTCGCTGACCTGAACTTTTGGGTTCTCTTCGATACACATCTGGTCGGCCGCCGCCTTTAGTGGCGTGACCCGGGTAGCAGTGCAACCGCTGAGTAGGGTTATCGCTGCGAGCAAGGGCAGGGTTATGCGTAGTTTCGACATGGGCGAGGGCTTCCTTGCGTGAAAAGGCCACCTCGAAGGCGGCCTTTGCGTGAGTGCCGCTGGTGTCACTTCACCTTGGCGTATTTGGCCTTCAGCGCGACACCGGCCATGATGGCGCCGGCATGGCATTCGTATTTGCTGTCGTCGCGGTATTCCTTGTTCTTGTAGTTGCTGGCCAGGTCGACCACGGCGTTGGCACCGGCAGCCTTGGCGGCGTTCTGCAGTTTGATCAGGGCCGATTGTAGAACCCAGCTGCAGGCTTCTTCATCACTCTTGTTGAAAGCGTTGGTCTTCTGGCTGGTGGTGACGTTGGCGTTGATGATCTGTGCGCCAGCCGGAGTCTTGTTCAGGTAGAACTTCACCGAACCGTCGAGACGACCGGCCTGGGTGGCTTCGTTGACCACCGACTGGAAGTCGAGGAAGTGAGCGGTGTCGCGCGCCTGGCTGAGGCCGGGCAGCAGGGCGACGGAGAGAAGAGCGGCAGTGGTCCAGATTTTGGCTTGCATGGGTATCTCCTTGAATATCACTGTGTGTAAGAGCGCGTTCAACGTCTGCTGCGCGTGGGCCTGTCGCACTGATGAGCAGGCCGTTACCAACCAGGCACCTGCTAGAAGGAAGCCCTGTTCAGTTCCTGCTGGATGCTGCGATCCAGATTATGGATCCAGTTGTTGTAATTGCGATGGATCTTGCCGTTCTTGTAGCCAAGGTTCTGGCTGTCGCGATAGCGGATCGAATAGCTTGACACGCTATAGGGAATGGTGATCTCGGCCTGGTGGCTGCGACGCTGGATCAACGCCATGATATTGCCCCGGTCGGCACGCTCGACCGTCCACTGGCGGTTTTGCAGGGCGCTGAGAATAGCGCGGCGCATATCATCCTCATTCCTGACCGCCGAAGTGGGTGTACGGTTCTCAATGTTCATCACCGGTTTTGACGTACAGGCTGCGACGCCCAGCAGCAGCGCAACGATCAGAGCAGATCGAGTGAAATGAGACATCATCCTTGTTCCTTGTCAGTTGAAGGTCAGTGCCAGCGCTTGAAGATCAGCGAGGTGTTGACGCCACCAAAGGCGAAGTTGTTGTTCATCACGTACTCATGGCTCATCTGGCGGAACTCGCCGCGCAGATAGTCCAGCTCACCGCAGGCCGGGTCGATCTCGTCCAGGTTCAGGGTGTAGACGTAGCTGTCCGAGTTCATCATTTCGATGCTGAACCAGGACTCCAGCGCCCCGCAGGCGCCCAGGGTATGGCCGAGGTAGCTCTTCTGCGAGCTGATCGGCATCCGCGCGCCGAACAGGCTGCTGGTGGCCAGGGTCTCGGCGACGTCGCCCTGTTCGGTGGCAGTGCCGTGGCCGTTAACGTAACCGATGGCCTCCGGCGCCAGGCCCGCGTCGTCCAGCGCCAGTTGCATCGCCCCGCGCATGGTTTCCTGCACCGGCTTGGTGGCGTGCTGGCCGTCGGAGTTGCAGCCGAAGCCGACGATCTCGGCATGGATGGTGGCGCCACGGGCGAGGGCGTGCTCCAGCTCTTCGAGCACCAGGATGCCGGCGCCTTCACCGATCACCAGGCCGTCACGGCCGCTGTCGTAGGGGCGCGGGCTGGTGTGCGGCGCGTCGTTTTTCAGGCTGGTGGCGTAGAGCGCGTCGAAGACCATGGCTTCGGTGGGGCACAGCTCTTCGGCGCCGCCGGCGACCATCATCTTCAGGCGGCCGAACTTGATCGCCTCGTAGGCATAGCCGATGCCCTGGCTGCCACTGGTGCAGGCGCTGGACGTGGGGATCAGGCGGCCCTTGAGACCGAAGAAGATGCTGATATTGGCCGCCGTGGTGTGCGGCATCATGCGGATATAGGAATTGGCGTTGAGGCCGTCCGCCACCGAGTTCAGCAGCATGTTGCCGAAGGCCTTGACCTCCTCGGTGCTGCCGGTGGACGAACCACAGGCTACACCCATGCGCCCGTCGGCGATGCATGGGTCGCCGAGCAGCCCGGCGTGCTCCAGGGCGCGTTCGGCGGCATACACGGCCAGCTTGGACACCCGGCCCATGCTGCGCGTCTGCTTGCGGTTCCAGTGCTTGGGCTGGACGAAATCGTCCACCGGCCCACCCAGACGGGTGTTCAGCTCGGTGAAGCGGTCCCATTCGTCCATGCGGCGGATACCACTCTTGCCAGCCTTGAACGCGGCCGAGATGGTTGGCCAGTCACTGCCCAGCGAGGTGATACCGGCCATGCCGGTGATGACTACACGTTTCATCAACACAAACCACCATTCACCGCGAGAACCTGGCGCGTAATGTACGCCGCCTCGTCGGACATCAGAAAGTTCACCGCACCGGCCACCTCTTCGGGGGTGCCCATACGGGCGGCCGGGATCATCTTGAGAATCTCGTCCACCGGTACCAGCTCGTCGAGGATCTCGGTATCGATCAGGCCGGGCGCTACGCAGTTGACGGTGATCTTGCGCTTGGCCAGCTCGATCGCCAGGGCCTTGGCGGCGCCGATCACGCCGGCCTTGGACGCGCTGTAGTTGACCTGACCGCGGTTGCCGACCAGACCCGATACCGAGGTGATGCAGACGATGCGGCCTGGCGCGCGGCGACGAATCATCGGCATGGTCAGCGGGTGCAGCACGTTGAAGAAACCGTCCAGGTTGGTACGCATGACCTGATCCCAGTCGTCCTCGGACAGCGCCGGAAAGGCGCCATCGCGGGTCAGGCCGGCGTTGCACACCACGCCATAGTAGGCGCCGTGTTGCTCGACATCGGCCTCCAGCGCCTCGCGGCAGGCTGCGCGGTCGGACACGTCGAATTGCAGGATGCGCGCCTGGCGACCCAGTTCGGCGATCTGCGCCTGCACGGCTTCGGCCTCATCGCGGCGCGAGCGGCAGTGCAGGACGATGTCATGGCCCGAGCGCGCCAGGCGCAATGCAATGGCGCGGCCGATACCACGGCTGGAGCCGGTGACCAGAACGGTGGCGGCAGAAGTGCTTTCAGTCATGGGATTGTTCTTGCTGCTCTTGTAGATAGACCGCCGGTTGCGGCGGGCGGAACACGTTGAGGCGGGCTTCGGCCTGGATGCCGGGGCCTTGCAGGTGGCATTCGAACACACCCATGCCATTGTCGTCCTGTAGCGAGCACAGGGCGCGGATACGCAATTCGCTTGCGGCCGGAAAGCTCTCGACGTTGCAGGTGTACTTGCGGGTGCCGAGGAGAAAGCCCAGCTCCACCGGCAAACCAGCTCGCTTGGCCTGGATACCGGCAAAGGCGGCAATGGCCTGTGCCATCAGCTCGATGCCGGTCCAGGCCGGCAGGCTGCCGTCAGCATCGCTGAGCAGGCCGCCGGGGCGCACTGTGAGGCGTACCTCGATCGCTTCGCTATCGCAGCTCAGTACTTCATCGAGCAGCACCATGTTGCCCGCATGGGGTACCAGTTCGGCGACTGGCCACAGGCTCATGACGCATCTCCCAGGATCAGCGCGACATTGTTGCCGCCGAAGGCGAAGGAGTTGCTCATCAGGTAGCGACCCTTGTCGCGGGCCAGGCGTGCGCCAGGCTGGACGAGCTCGAGGGGCGCCAGTTCGGGGTCGTGCTGGCCATCCCAGAGGTGTGGCGGAAGCAGACCGTCGCGGTTGTATTCGCTCAGGGTGAGCCAGCAGAAGGCCGCTTCCAGCGCGCCGGCAGCGCCCAGGGTGTGGCCGGTCATGGGTTTGCTCGAAGAGCAGGGCAGGCTGTCGGGGAACAGCGCGTGCACGGCCTTGCTCTCCATCACGTCGTTATGTCGGGTAGCGGTGCCGTGCAGGTTGAGATAGTCGATTTCGCTGGCGCCGACGCCGGCCTGGATCAGCGCCTTCTCCATGGCTGCTCGGGCGCCGAGACCTTCCGGGTGCGGTGCGGAGATATGGTGGGCGTCCGAGGTGGCGCCTCCGCCGAAGAAGGCGATGGGGCCATGCTCGCGGGTCATCAGGAACAACGCCGCCGCCTCACCGATATTGATGCCGTGGCGGTTCACCGAGAACGGATTGCAGGGTTCGGCGCAGACGGCTTCCAGCGACGAGAAGCCATTCAGGGTGAGGCGGCACAGGCTGTCGACGCCACCGCAGATCACCGCATCGCACATACCCTGGCTGAGCAGGCGATGAGCGCTGAGCATGGCGCGGGCGCTGGAGGTACAGGCCGTGGACTGGCAGTACACCGGGCCCGTCAGGCCCAGCCAGTCGGCGAGGAAGTTGGCCGGTGCAGCCATTTCCTGTTGGGCGTAGTCGTATTCGGCGGGTAGCACGCCTTCGTTGAAGTGACGCGCGATATGCTCACCCGCTTCACGGATGCCCGAGGTGCTGGTGCCCAGCACCAGGCCGACGCGCTGCGCGCCAAAGCGGGTGATGGCTGCGCGCAGCTCGGGCTCGATCTGCTGCGCAGCGGCCAGCAGCAACTGGTTGTTGCGGCTGTGGAATGCCTCGAAACCTGCAGGCATGTCGGGCAGATCGACATGCACGGCGCCTACCGTCAGGCTGCGGTCGCTGACCCAGCCCGCTTCGGCACGCATGCCCGACGCGTCGCCGGCAAACAGCGCATTGGCCACGGCCTGCTTGCCTTCGCCGAGGGCGCAGAGCAGGCCGAGTGCATTGAGGTAGCCGGGAGTGGGGGAACGGTGCATCAGTCGCTTTCTTCCAGGTTCAGTACGCGTATCCGGTAGTTCAAACCGGTCTTGCCAAGGGTGAAATCCAGTGGGCCGTGGTAATCGATGACCCAGTCCGGCTCGAGTCGGCGCCGCTCATCATTCACCTGCTGCCAGCTGCCGGGCGGGTAAGCATGCAGTGCGTCGGCGCGAGCCAGGGCGAACAGCAGCGTGGCGAACAGCTCGCGCGCTTCGCTATTGGGTGGCAGCAAGCCGTCGTTGTGCCACTTCCCGGCATCCAGCAGCTGGCGGGCCAGGGGAATGCCGAGCGGATCCAGCAGCGACCAGCGCAGGAGCGAACCTTCCTGCTGGATCACCAGCAACCAGTCCTGAAGCGCGTCCGCCTGTTCACGCCGGATCTGCAAGGTGAGCGGCAAGGGCGCGACCAGTGCCGGGGCCACTTGCGGCACGGGTGTGCGTGCGGTGCAGGCGCCCAGCAGCAGGCTGGCGACGAGCAGGAGTATGCGTGGCATCACGGTTTGCGCGCCACCACGTTGAGCAGCGTTTCGTCGCGTTGGCCGACCGGCTTGGGCCGCATCAGGCCCCAACGTTCCAGCAGGCCGAAGTCCTTGGCCCGGCTCCACCACAGGTAGGGGTAGGAAACGCGGGTATCGTCGAATTGGAAGCCCTGTGCACGCAGCATGTCCAGGTACTGCTCGGCGCTACGTTGCACGTGCATCGGATGGCGGAACAGCCAGCGGATCACCCAGGTATCGATATAGAACTTGGTCGACTCGGCCAGCAGCAGTCGGCCACCGGGCTTGAGCACGCGCCAGAATTCGGCGAGCGCCTGTTCCTGCTCCACCAGATGGTGCAGGGTCTGATGGCAGAACAGCAGGTCGACGCTGGCGTCGGGCAGGTCGATGGAGGCGCAGTCGCTGGCGATCAGTTCGACCTCCAGGCCCAGGCGCTCGGCCTCGCGACGCGAGCACTCGAGGCTGTGCGGGTCGGCGTCGAGACCGATCATCCGTGTCGGTGCGAAGGCGGCGTTGAGCAGGCCGAAGGAACGGCCCTGACCGCAGCCGGCATCGAGCAGCACGGGTGCTTGCGGCAGCGGGCTGCCGGTCAGGCGCACCAGGTCGTTGATCGCGACCCGCAACACATGGTGTTGCCACACATGGCTCTGCAGGAACCAGAAGCCGAAGCGGGTTTCTTCGACGTAGGTGGGCGAGACGGGGCGCAGGGCGTTCATCGACTATCCTTGTCAGTTTGGGGAGCAAAGCTCTGCGAGTACTCGCAGGCGCCGGCGTGGTTCAGAAACATAGGGATTTTTACCGTCCCAGGCGTAGCCGGCAAGGATCGAACTGATCATGCGGCGAATTTCTGGGGAGGCGTTCTCGTAATAGATCACGTCCTGGAAGGAGCCCTCGTACCAGCCCTCGACGTAAACGCGGAAGGTATCGACGCCGCGTTTGAGCGGGATGGCGAACTCGTTTTCCCAGTCCACCGCTTCGCCGTTCAATTGCCGATGCAGCAGCCCGGCGGCCATGCTCGCCGAGCGCATGGCGATGGTCACGCCCGAGCTGAACACCGGATCGAGGAACTCGGCGGCGTTGCCCAGCAGCGCGAAGCCCGGGCCGTGCAGGCTCTTGACGTTGGCCGAGTAACCGTTGATCTCGCGCGCCGGGGTGTCCCACACGGCGTTACCCAGCACCTTGCTCAGCGACGGTGTTTCGGCGACGAACTGCTTGAGGCAGGCATCGAGATCTTTCGGGGAGTTCTGATAGTGCTCGGCCGCGGCGACCACGCCCAGCGAGCAGCGGCCGTTGCTGAATGGAATGGTCCAGAACCACACGTCACGCAGGGTCGGGTGAGTGGTGATGAGGATCATCTCGCGGTTGAAACCCGAGGCTGGATCGATGTTGTCCTCGATGTGGGTGAACACCGCGCGGCGGACCGGGAAGGCCGACGGCGTGTCGAGATCGAGCAGGCGCGGCAGTACGCGGCCATAACCGCTGCCGTCGAGGACGAAGGCGCACTCGACTTGGTATTCATGGCCGTCGGCCAGGCGGCGTACCGACAGGCGCGGGCAGTCGCCGCTGAAGTCGGCAGCGAAGATTTCCTCTTCGTAGCGGATTTCTACGCCCTGACGCTCGGCCTCGTCGGCCAGCAGCTTGTCGAAGTCGGCGCGGATCACCTGATAGGTCGAGCCCTTGCCCTCGGTGAACTTGTCGCGAAAGTCGAAGCTGGTATAGCGCTCGCCCCAGGCGAATGCGGCGCCGTGCTTGGTCTGGAAACCGGCGGCCTGAACCGCTTCGAGCATGCCGGCCTCTTCGACGAAGTCCAGGCAATGCGACAGCAGGCTCTCGCCGATGGAAAAACGCGGGAAGCGCTGGCGCTCCAGCACCAGTACGTCATGGCCCTGGCGCTTGAGAATGGCGGCGGCGATGGCGCCGGAGGGGCCGGCACCGATGACGACGATCTGACGCTGTTCGAGTTCAGGAGATTTCATAGCGGGCTTTCGCTTCATGATTGACGGTGTGCCGGCCCAGCAGGGCAGGCAACAGAGTAGAGAACAGACTCATCAGCAGCAGGCCGAAGTACACCGTTGAATCAATCAGCTGGAGCTGCAGGAGCAGGTTTAGGAACACGATTTCGGTCAGGCCACGGATGTTCAGCAGCAGGCTTTCACGCCACTTGATCCGCGCCGACGCAGCCGGGTCTGCCCAATGCAGGCCCAGCCAACTGCCAAGCACCTTACTGATGACCGGCAGTGCCAGCAGGGTACCTATCACCAGCCAGGACATGTGTTGATCCAGGCCATGGAAATCCACACGCAGCACGCCATAAGTGAGAATCAGCGGGACCGCGATACCATTCATCAGCAGCTTCCAGTGGCGCTGCGACAACGGCAGGACGAAGGGTTGCTTCAGATAGGCCAGACACAACATGTAGGCGATGCCGAACACCAGCGCATTCAGTCCAAGCTGTTGAAACAGCAGCATCAGGGCGAAGAACGGCAGGCTATAGCACGACGGGTGGCGCCACTTGAACGCGCGCGCGAGCAGCGGCAGCAATGCCGCCAATAGCGGCCAGAGCAGCGTCGCCGGTTGGCTGCTGCCCTGGGCCAGGCCGAACAGGCACCAGCACATGAAGTCCATCAGGATTGCCGCATGCAGCAGACGCTTGGTGTCGGCGGCCGGGTAACCGACGCTCTGCAGAAACAGATAGAGCACCGGGATGGCGGTGATGGAGAACAGCAGGCCAATGCCCACCGCGCTCAGCCAGCCGCGCTCGCCGGGCAGTAGCCAGAGCGAACAGACCAGGCCCGCCAGCATGGGCACGAGAAAACTCGGCAGGGCGATCTTCACGCAGGCCGGGCTGACATCGAGGTCGATCACGTCGCTGAGGATGTAGCCGAGCAGCAGCGCGAAACACAGGCCATAGGCAACACTCAGCCAGTCGGGCGCCAGCAGCTCGTTGGCGCTCAACTGCCAGTGCGGCTCGGCCCACAGCAACAGCAGCGCAGGAATGACCAGCGCCGCTACCAGCAACTGGCCGACGATGGGAATCAAGCGGCGCCCGCCGACGACCGCGACCAGTGCATAGATGGCCAGGGCCAGCAACCAGAACAGGGCGACCGTCATGGCTGCTTTTCCTTTGCGTGTGCGTCACCCGCCCAGGGGGCGAGGAGGAAGCTGAACGCCAGGCCGATGCTGATGGCCAGGCCGAAGTTGCTCACCGCAGGTGTACTGGAAACGGCCAGCAGGCCGAACGACAACCAGGTGGTCAGCGCCGACAGCAGTGTGCCGAGCAGGCTGGTGGCCGCACCGCCGACCCGCTCGCGAATGAGGATGGCGTAGTCCACGCCGATGGCGGTGACCAGCAGCAGACCGAACAGGCTGAACAGGGTCAAGGGCTGGCCAAGCCAGCCGAGACTGGCCAGGCTGGCCAGCGCGGCCAACAGAGAAACCGCCAGTACGCGAGCGGCGCCGCGTACGCCGAAGAAGGTGCAGAGTACGGCGAAGATCAGCAGGCAGGAGGCCAGCTTCAGTTCGGCGGCGCTGACTTGCGTGGCGGCGAACAGGCGATTGAGCTCGCCGAGACGGTCGACCAGTTTTACCCCGTCGAGTCCTTCGGCCTGGGCGTCGAGCAGGTCGCTGTCGGTCAATCCTTGCAGGCTGATCAGCCCGGCGACCCGGTCGTCATCGGCGTTGCCCAGCCAGAGTGGTCGCCAGGGCTCACTCAGCGGCGCGGCGAGCACCTGCTCGATACTCAGCGTCGGCAGGGCTTGCAGCTGTTGTGCTTCCTGTTCGATGGCAGCGGCGGGGATGCCCAGTTCGCTGAGTGCGGTGCTGTGGCTCGGGAGTTGTGCCACGGCCTGACGCAGTTTTTCCTGCTGTGTGGCCGGCGCGATCAGTTGGCTCAACGCCAGATAGCTCTTCAACTGACCCTGCTCGACCAGCCTGTCCAGGCGCTGGCTCAACGACTGCTGGCGTTGCAGCAATTGCTCTTCATCGTCGCCGCGCACCAGAAAGAACTGACTGGTCGGTTGCATGCCGACGATCTGGCTGATGGTTTTCGATTGCTCCAGCAATTGCGGCGGCACGCTGGCCCACTGGCGCAGGTCGTCCTCGTGCGAGAGCTGCAGCAGGCCACCAGCGCAGAACAGGGCGAAGATCAACAGCAGCCAGGGTGTGGGCAGTTTACGCAGCAAGGCTTCGCGCCAGTCGAGCAGACGCTGTGCCAGGACATGCGGCGGCTGCCAGGGGCGGATCTCGGCTTTGCCGAGCAGCGTTGGCAGCAGGAACAGGGTGCTCAGGTAGGCGCCGAGCAGGCCGGCTGCGGAAAAGATCGCTACCTGCTTGAGTGCCGGGAACGGCGTGAAGGCCAGGGCCAGATAGCCGATGACGTTGGTCAGCAGACCGAGACTCAGACCGAGCAGCGTGGCGCGCAAGGCACGCCAGCTATCCCAGGGTTGCAGCGTCCAGCTCTTCGACAGCAGGTGCAGGGGGTAGTCGATGGCCACGCCGATCAGGCTGGCGCCCAGCACCAGGGTCATCACGTGGATGTGGCCGAACACCGCGACGCAAGCCGTGAGCCCGGCGAATACGCCAATGGCAGCGGGGATGAAGGCGAGCAACACGCGTACCCGGCGAAACACCAGCAGCAGCATCAACAGGACGCCGGCACTGGCGATGCTGCCCATCAGGCTGATTTCGCGTGTGGCCTCGCGCTGGCCGTGGGCGGAGTACAGCAACCCGCTGCTGGCGAGCAATTGGCCGCCGCGTGCCTGCACCTCGTCGCGGGCCTGAATGACCAGATCGTCCACCGCCAGCGCCAGGTTGCCGTCGAAGGCGTCGGCATTGGTGCGGGCGCGTAGCAGGGCCCAGGTGATTCCCTCGCTTTCGGCGATCAGCGCGCCGCTGAGATCGACCTGGACATTGTGGTGGTGGGGAAGGCCTTTCTCCACCAGGGTGCTGAGGCCGAGCAGGTCATCGTTGGTGGCAACCACGCCCTGGCTGCGGAAGGGGTCGAACAGATCCTGAACACGTCGTTCGACGAAGGCGGCCGGGTTGTCGATCAGCAATTGGCGGTCGGCAGCCGGCAACAGCGCCAGGCGCTGATCCTGCAATTGCTGACGTATGCCAGACAGGTCGGCTTGCGGCTCCCACTGTACCTTCTCGAACAGCGCCTGCTGCTGCCAGCGCGTGCCCAGTGCGGCTGCAAGCGCCAGGGCTTGTTCGCGCTGCGGGTGGCTGATCAGCACCAGCAGCTCGCGGTTGAGCGGCTCCTGCATGCGTTGCACGGCCTGCTGCTCGAGCGCGTCCGGCTTGCCGTTGGGTACCAGCTCCAGCAGGTTGGCCGTGATGGGCGCGCCGCCGCGCCACTGCCAGGCTGCAACGATAATGAGCAGAAGCAGGGCGAGCGGGAACAGCCGTGAACCCCAGTATTCAACTCTGGAAGTCATGTTGCTCCGCATCGCTCAGGGACTGATCGGCCTGACTGTCCTCAAGGCGCAGCACGGTGCTGTCGCCCTGGGTTTCCTGTAGCTCGATGCGCTGTACCAGCTCACCGCCATTGATGACGATGGCCTTGAAGACCTGCTTGAGCAGAACGCTGCGAGGCGTCAGATCGAGCTGCCAGGCCTCGGCTGTGCCGCTCAGGCTGAGCTCGAAATCCTGACGCAGGCCGCTGCTGTCGCCCTTGAGCACGGCGAGGAACAGGCGATTCTGCTGAGCGGTGGCGCTTTGCTGGGCGACGAACTGCCAACCCTGCTCACTGCGTCGGGCGATGCCTTGGACGTCGATACGATAATCCTGCTGCAGCGGGCGTTCGAGCAGCCAGAGCAGGCCGTGATCCTTGGCCAGGACGAAGTGGCCACGGCTGGTGAGCGGTTGCGGCAGGGCGCGCAGGTGTTTTTCCTGGATGAAACTGCCGCGCACCACCTCGGGCTCGCCGAGTTGTGCGCTGAGCTGCTCGAGGTCGAAGGCCATGGCCTGCTGGGCAAGGCCCGCCAGCAGTAGCCCGGAGATAATCCGGGCGATGCACCTGGCAATGAGGTTTTTCCCGGATTGCATCCGGGCTACGCCAGCCAGGGCGGCGCTGAGCAGGCGGTTCACGCGATGGCCCTCTGCACGGCATCGATGAAGACCTGTGGTGAGGCGAACTGCATTTCCCGCGTGGCGATTTCCACGGCGACTTGCACGGTGCTGCCGCGGGTCATGCGCTCGCCCGTCTCGGCATCGCTGATCAGGTAATTGATCTTCAGGCGGCTTTCCCACTCCACCAGATCGGCGCGCACGATGATGCGCTGGCCGAATTGCGCGCCGCGCACGTAGCGCACTTGCAGATCGATCACCGGCCAGGCGTAGCCGGAGTCGCGCATCTGCCGGTAGTTGTGGTCGAGCTTGTCGAGCAGGGCGCAGCGCGCCTGCTCGAAGTATTTGACGTAATGGCCATGCCAGACGATTTCCATCATGTCGACATCGTAGAACTGCACCTGCAGTTCGATTTCCGCCTGCAAGACGCCTGACTTACGCATGGATTGCTCCTGAGCCGATGGTGCGCATGGCGCACCCTACTTGGTAGTGGGGCATCGGGTGCGCCATGCGCACCAGAACAGGCTCAGGCATACAGCCTCCAGTGCTGGGTGCGGATGCGTTCCAGGCACAGGCGCAGTTCGCCTTCAAGGGCGCGGTCTTCGATCACCGGCGGGAAGTCGTTGGCCAACTGCTCGCGCATGGCAGCCAGTGGCGCGGGGATGTCCTGCTTGCCGGCGCGCTCGCGCAGCCACACGCCCTGGTTGGCGGCCAGCAGCGTGGCGGCAGCGACCTGCTCGGTCAGTTCCAGGCTGCGCAGGGCATCGCGCGCGGCGATGGTGCCCATGCTCACCTTGTCCTGGTTATGGCATTCGGTGGAGCGCGAGAACACGCTGGCCGGCATGGTGTTCTTCAGCGCTTCGGCGGTCCAGGCGCTGGCGCCGATCTGCACGGCCTTGAAACCGTGGTTGATCATCGCCGTTTCGGCCGGCGCGCCGGACAGGTTGCTCGGCAGGCCGTGGTTGTAGCGAGAGTCCACTAGCAGGGCGAGCTGACGGTCGAGCAGGTCGGCGACGTTGCCGACCAGGTTCTTCAGGCTGTCCATGGCGAAGGCAATATGCCCGCCATAGAAGTGGCCGCCGTGCAGGGTGCGCTCGGTCTCGGCGTCGAACAACGGGTTGTCGTTGGCGCTATTGAGTTCGATCTCGATGAACTGACGCAGCAGGCCCAGGCTGTCGGCCAGTACGCCAAGTACGTGCGGCGCACAACGGATCGAGTAGCGATCCTGCAGGCGATGCAGTGGTGGCAGCGGCGCCTCGACGGCCAGATCCTGACGAATCCAGGCGGCGACCTGGGTCTGGCCCGGGTGCGGCTTGGCGGCGAACAGGCGCTCGTCGAAGTGCTCCGGGTTGCCCTCCAGAGCGATCACGTTGAGCGCGGTGATGCGCGTCGCCAGCTTCAGCAGGTAGTCGGCGCGGGCATAGGCCAGGCAGGCCAGGGCGGTCATCACGGCGGTGCCGTTCATCAGTGCCAGGGCTTCTTTCGGGCGCAGGGTCAGCGGCGTCCAGCCGAGTTCTTCATGCACCTCGGCGGCGCTGCGACGTTCGCCCTTGTACAGCACGTCGCGCTCACCGCTGAGGGTGGCGGCGACGTAGGACAGCGGAGTGAGATCGCCGCTGGCACCGACCGAGCCTTCTTCCGGGATCAGGGGCAGCACGTCGTGATCGATGAAGGCCTGGATGCGCTCCAGCAGTTCCACGCGCACGCCGGAAACACCGTGGCAAAGCGACTGCAGTCGGGCAGCCAGAACGGCGCGGCTGCTCGGCGCGTCGAGCAGTTTGCCCAGGCCGCAACCGTGGAAGGTAAACAGGTGCTTGGGCAGCGCCTCGACCTGATGCAGCGGCACCGCTACCACGCAGGAGTCGCCGTAGCCGGTGGTCACGCCGTAGATCACGCCTTCCTTGTCCAGCAGGGTGTCGAGGAAGCGTGCCCCCTTGGCGATCTTTTCCCGGTAGGCGGTATCATCCTGCAGCTGGGCGCGGGCCTGGCGCTGCGACAGGGCTACGATGTTCTCGATGGTCAGGGCGCGCTCGCCGAAGATCACCGGCTCAGGCTGGTATGTCGTCATCTCGCTTCCAGAAAGGGTAGAAGTTGAACCATTGCAGCGGTGCGTCCAGGCAGTGTTCGCCCAGGCGCTGCGCGTAACGTTGTGCCCAGCTGTGAACCACTTGGTCGCGCTCGCTGCGCTTCCAGCTCACCACATCGGCAAAGTGTTCCAGGCGCACCTGGTAGCGCCCGTCGATCTTCAGGCAGTGCATCAGCCCGACCGGGCATTGCAACAGGCCTGCCAGCAGCCAGGGACCTTGAGGGAATGCTGCGGGTTGGCCAAGAAAGTCGACCGTGACATTGCGTCCGCCATGCAGCGGCACGCGGTCCCCAGCGATAGCCAGCCACTCGCCGCGTTCCAGGCGCTCGGCCAGTTGCAGCATGATCGCCGGGTCCAGTTCGCTGACCTGAATCAGGCGCAGGTGGCTGGCGCCGGATTCGCCCAGCAGGCGGTTGAAGCGCTCGGCGTGCTTGGTGTGCACCAGTACGTTCATGCGTACCCGCTCGCCGAGTTCGGCCAGTGCCCGACAGACCTCCAGGTTGCCCAGGTGGGCGCCTACCAGCAGCCGTCCACGGCCGCCATCGTGCAGCGTGTCGCGCAGGTTGCCGGGGTCGACCAGTTGTAGTTCCTGCAAAGGCAGGCGGCCGTTCCACACATCGAGCTTGTCCAGCAGACTATCGGCGAATGCCAGGAACTGACGCAGTACCGAACGGCGGCTCGGGCGCAGATCGGGACGTGCGCCCCAGCTCGCCAGGTTGTTCTGGTACTGATGGATGCTGGTCCGCGCGCTGCGGCCGAAGATGTAGAAATACAAGACGATCAGGTACAGCAGCGGCACCAGGGGACGACGGCCAAGCAGGCGCGCCGCTACGACGGTAAAGCGCATCAGCAGAAAACTGCCGCGCTCCTTCTGCCGTGCCCAGTGGTCGTTGTGCTCGGCAGCGTTCATGCGACCAGCCTGCGCCATAGAATCCTCGGCGCGCGCAGCAGCATGCCGAAGAACAACCGGGCATGCATGCCCGAGATCAGGAGGTTGTCGTGCCACAGGCGAAAATGCGAAAGGCCATCGGCCGGGTAGTGCACGCGGGTCGGCAGCCAGTGCATCGGTTGTTCACGCCAGGCCATGCGCACCAGTATCTCGGTGTCGAAATCCATGCGCCGACCGAGTTGCACCGTATCGAGCAGGGCCAGGGTGGCCGGCAGCGGGTAGATGCGAAAGCCGCACATGGAGTCGCGAATCTGCAATGACAGGCAGTTGATCCAGACCCAGACGTGGGTCAGGTAGCGGGCGTAAAGGCGCGACCTGGGCACGCTCGCATCGTATTGCGGATAGCCACAGACCAAGGTTTGCGGATGAGCGCGAGCGGCGGCGATGAACTGATCCAGGGTGCTCAGGTCGTGCTGACCATCAGCGTCTACCTGCAGGGCATGGCTGTAGCCGAGGCGCGCTGCTTCGCGCAGGCCGGCCATCACTGCGCCGCCCTTGCCCTGGTTGCTCGGCAGGCGTAGCAGGTGAATGTTCGGCTGCTGCGCCAGTTCGTCGATTACCGCAGCGCAGGTTGCGTTCGAGCCGTCGTCCACCAGCAGGCACGGCAAGCCGGCGCTGCGCAGTTGCCCGACCACACCGGGCAATGGCCGCTCGTGGTCATACACTGGGATCACCGCGCAGGGATTGAAGCCTGGCTCAGCCATGGGCCTGCTCCAGCAGAATGCGCCCGGAAGAACAGGCAGCCTCGCCATTGCGATAAGCGAAATACAGCTTGCCGCGTTCGGCATCGAAACGCAGGGACAACTGCAGGGTGTCGCCGGGGCGCACCAGTTGCTGGAATTTCAGCACTTCCATGCCGGCGAAGCGCGGTGGCAGATGTGCGATCAACTGGCGGGCCAGTTGTTGGGCCCAGTCGACCTGTACCACGCCCGGCAGTACCGGCGTTTGCGGGAAATGGCCGGTGAAGTGGGCGAGATCCACTGGTACCTGCAATTGCAGCAGCCATTCGCCGTCGAGTTCTTCGCTACTGAGAGGCTCCACCCGCGTTGGACGTGGCGCGGCCAGCAGGGCGTCGATCTGGCTCTGCGCCAGCTTGCCCTGGCTGCTGTAGGGCAACTCCAGGAGCAGGCGCCAGCGGCGCGGCAGGGCGATGGCCTCGCAATGTTCGGCCAGGTGCCGGCGCAGGGTTTCGGTGACGGTGCGACGCCCCTGGTTGCGCAGGGCATGCACGCCGTTCGTGCTCAGGGCCAGCACGGCACCGAGGAAGGCTCGACCTTCCTGAATCACGCCAAGGCGGGCATCGGTCACCCAGTCATGACTCATCAGCGCCTGCTCGAGCATGGGCAGGGAGATGCGCTTCTCTTCCAGCTTGACGATGCGGTCGAGGCGCCCACGCAGGACGAAACGGCCGTCAGTGCCGATCTCGGCGGCATCTGCGCTCTGTTCGATATGCCCAGCTGGCAAGTACGGCGAAGCGATGCGCAGGGCGCCGGTTTCATCGAGGCTCAGCTCGACGCCTGGGAACGGCTGCCAGGCCGTATCGCCCTGACGCCAGCCAATGCCGCCGGTTTCCGAGCTGCCGTAGATTTCCGTCGGCCACTGGCCCAGGCGTTCGTGCAGGGATTCGGCCGCTTCGCCGGGCAGCGCGCCGCCGGAGGAAAATACCTGTTTCACGCGGCTCAGCGCCGACCAGTCGAGGTTGTCGCCCATGCGCTTGAGCAAGGCCGGGCTGGCTATCCAGGCAAAGTCGCCCTGATCCAGGCTGATGCGCTGCAGATCCTCGGGGAAGGGCACGGCGCGGCGGTACAGGGGGCGGCCTGCGCACAGTGGCCACAGCAGGCGAAACAGCAGGCCATAGATATGCTGGCAGGCGACACTGCCGAGGATGCTGGCCTGGCCGAGGTTCTGGCCCCACAACCGCTCCAGTGCTTCGACCTCGTTGGCCAGTTGCGCAAGGCTCTTGTCGATCAGCTTGGGTTCGCCACTGGAGCCCGAGGTGCACAGGGTCAGGCGGCAATGCTCGGGCAGCAGGCGTGCACCAGGCAGTGGCTCGGCATCCAGCTCGCTCAGGTCGTCCAGCCACAGGTCGATCTGGGCGGACAGGCGCTGCCGGGTTTGCGTCTGGGCATCGGCGGGCAGCAGTACCTGCACCCCGACGCGCCAGGCGCCGAGCAGAGCGATGGCCAGCTCGGCAGCATCTTCCAGATACAGCGCCACGCGTTGTACACCGCGCGCCTGCAGGGCTGCGGCCAGGCGCAAGGCGCGCTCACGCAGCTCTGGATGATGCAGCGCGGGTTCCAGAGCAACCTGACGCTCGGGCTGAGCCTTCAGCAACAGATCGGTGATGGGCAGCCAGGTCATTCGTATTTCCTTACCTGCTGGCGGATCAACCATTCGCCAGCGAACAACAGGCCAATCAGGCCGTAAGAGATGAATCCGGTGTAGAGCGTCCACCAGGAAAGCGGCGCCCACATCGCCAGCGCCATCAGCAGGAGCGTGTTGCCGAGGAAGAACAGCGCCCAGACCTTGGTGACGGTGCGCGTGTAGCGCACGGCGACGTCCGGCAGCTCCGGTTCACGCAGGCGCGCCATGCGTTCCACCAGTGGCGGGCCGAATTTCAGGCTGAGGCCAAACAGCGCCAGCAGCATCAGGTTGAGCAGTACCGGGTACCAGCGCAGCAGCGCCGGTTCGTTCGCGACTCCGAGCAGCAGGCAGAACACCAACGCCGCCACGGCCAGCCACAGGCCGCCCGGTCGGCGTCGTGCCGTCAGTGCGCGGGCAAGCCAGAGTCCGCCCAGCAATGCGGCGAACACACGTGGCGACCAATGCTCCAGGCCGTAATAGACGGCGAACGGATAGAGCACGCCGGCTATCAGCAAGAGCAGGCCAAACAGGCGAGCCATGGAGTCAGTCTTGGGCCTGAGGCGTGTCATTGATCAGGCGATAGACGGCTTCGACCACGTCGCCCACGCTGCGCACGCTCTTGAACTCTTCAGCGGCGAGCTTGCGCCCGGTCTGGCGCTTGATATGGTCGATCAGGTCGACCGCATCGATGCTGTCGATCTCCAGGTCTTCATACAGGCTGGCGTCGAGGGTCACGCGCTCGGCATCCAGCTCGAACAGCTCCACCAGGGCGCTACGCAGGGTGACGAAGATTTCTTCACGGCTTTGCATCGGTGAAAACCTCAGGCAGCTTTCTGGGCGGAAACGAACGCAGCCAGGCTCGCGACGTTGGCGAAGTGCTTGCGCGTGTCCTTGGCTTCAGCGTCGATCTTGATGCCGAAGCGCTTCTGGATCGCCAGCCCCAGCTCGAGCGCGTCCACCGAGTCCAGGCCGAGCCCTTCGCCAAACAGAGTCTGCTCCGCGCCAATGTCATCGGCGCTCATGTCCTCGAGGCCGAGGGCATCGATGATCAGGTTCTTGATTTCAAGTTGCAGATCGCTCATCTGAGGCGAGCTCCTTCATAAAGTGTTGGTGCAGATGGTCGTTGAGCTTGCGCGAGGCAATCGGCAATGGCGCCTGCTCGGTGAATTGCCGCGGGTCGATATCCTCCCCGACCCGCAGCCGAAAGTGAAAGCGGCGCGATGGAATGCTGTACCAGGGTTCGGCCTTGGTCAGCGTCGTAGGTGTCACGCTGATGACCACCGGGGTCACCACACTGGCGCCGCGCACGGCAATCGCGGCGGCACCACGATGAAATTCCGGGTTGGTGCCGGGTACGGTGCGGGTGCCCTCGGGGAAAATGATGAGGGTTTCGCCGTTCTGCAGGGCACCGGCAGCTTCGTCGAGCATGTCCATGCTGCCGCTGTTGCTGATGTACCGGGCGGCACGAATCGGCCCGCGCATGCAGGGGTTTTCCCACAGGCTCTGTTTGACCACGCAGTTGGCATCGCGGATGAAGGCAATCAGCACGACCACATCGATCAGCGAGGGATGATTGGCAATGACCATTTGTCCTGGACGGCCCAGGCGTTCTGCGCCCTCGACCTCATAGGTGAGAACACCGGTGCGGAACATGAACTCGACGAATATGCGAAACGTCCGGCTGACCACTGCACGCGCTCGGGTTCGCCGGCGCAGGGTGTCGCCGGGCAGCAGGCTGAGCAGCGGGAAGACAAGCACGCGCAGCAACACCCCGCCGACGCCGAATAGGGCGAAGCTCAGTGCGGTGGCGACAAGCCTCCATGCATAAGGCGGGCTGTAAGGGCTCAGGCCTCGTTGCGTGACCAGATCCATTGGCGGTCTTTCCAGTAGTGAATCAGCGTTGGCTGCCCACCATACAAGGCGCGCAGCAGGTTCAGGGGGTGTGGCCAGGCGGCGGGTAAGCCGGATTCGGCGGGGGCGAGGCTCAATGTCCAGGTTTTGCCCGGTTTCAGCAGCAGAGCCAGCGCGTAGGAGAAGGGTACGTCATCTATATAGGGCGTGTAGAGGTCAGGCGGTAATTCTTCTGCAATAACCAGTAATACTGCAGGAGCACCTTCGGCAAGCAGGCCACTGGCTTCGAGCATGGCCTGTTCCAGACCGTCCCCGGCAGCAGCCATGGCGGTCATCTCGCTGGTGTCTTCGCGCAGGATCGACCACAGGCCGATGATGGCGTTATGCACCGAGAGGCTGAATTGGGTGGGCGACAGCGGTTCGTCCTTCGCCAGTTCGCTGAGGATCGCCAGCGTGCGCGGCGTCTCGCCATGACGCGAGGCGAACACCAGTGGCAGAGGGCCTTGACCCTCTGCCAGCGGCCAGGCGACATGGAACAGCATCCGCGCCAGCCGGCTGAGGCGGCGGCGCTGCATGGCGGGTAGGAAACTCACGTCCGGCTGCTGCTGGTCGTCGGGCACGACCACGGGGGCGTTGCACCAGGCTCGCCAATCATCCTCTGACTCCAGGCCGGGGGCCCAGGCGCGCAATCCTTCGATCTGGAAATTCATAGCACGAGGCTTTTCGCCACTCCGGGCATACTGGTCGGCACGACGAGACGCCTGAAAGAGACAGTGTCAGTCAGTGCCATGGCATAGTGCCGGTACTTGTTCGGGCGGGCATTATCTAGATGCACGCAGCGCTGTGCAAATGTTGCGCAGCTTCTTCTGATGGGCGGATGATGGCGATGTGGCCTACGTCTCGTGCTTGTCATGGGCTTTGCATAGTATTCGGAACATTCCAGATCAGGGAGAGCGGCGATGCGACGTGTGGTGTTCAACCAGAAGGGGGGCGTGGGCAAGTCCAGCATCGCCTGTAATCTCGCGGCGGTAAGTGCGGCGCAGGGCTACCGTACGCTGCTGATAGACCTGGATGCCCAGGCCAACTCGACCCAGTACCTCACCGGGCTCACTGGTGAGGAAATCCCCATGGGCATTGCCGACTTCTTCAAACAGACCCTGTCTTCCGGGCCTTTCGCCAAGAAGGGCAAGGTGGATATCTACGAGACGCCGTTCGACAACCTGCATGTGGTCACCGCCACGGCAGAGCTGGCCGAGCTGCAGCCGAAGCTGGAGCAGAAGCACAAGATCAACAAACTGCGCAAACTGCTCGACGAGCTGGCCGAAGATTACGACCACATCTACCTGGACACGCCGCCAGCACTGAATTTCTATACGGTTTCAGCCTTGATCGCGGCAGACCGCGTGTTGATTCCCTTCGACTGCGACAGCTTCTCGCGCAACGCCCTGTACGGCCTGCTGGCCGAGATCGACGAGTTGAAGGAGGACCATAACGAGGATCTGGAGGTGGAGGGTATCGTGGTCAACCAGTTTCAGCCGCGTGCCACATTGCCGCAGCAACTGCTGGATGAGTTGGTCGCCGAGGGCTTGCCGGTGTTGCCGGTGAACCTGATGAGCTCGGTGAAGATGCGCGAATCGCACCAGGTGTGCACGCCACTGATCTATCTGGATGCACGGCACAAGCTGACCCAGCAGTTCGTCGAGTTGCACGATCTGCTGAACGCGGCAGATTGACGCTGTCCAAGACGGCTTGAGTAATAGATTTCAACAAGAACGCCCCAAGGTTATCGGGGCGTTCCTGTTTCAGCTTGATGCATCAGAGTTTGTTGGCGGTTTCCTGGGCGATTTCCCGGAGGCCAGCTTCGGTGATGGCCTTCCAGTCGCTGTCGGTAACGGCTTGCATGCCGTCGCTTTTCAGCGTGACGATCTCCATGTTCGGTTGGCCTGCGGCTTCGATGTTCAGGCGCGACTTGTTGTTGACCGTCACGTAGAAGAAGCCAGGCGAAAACCATGACCAGAACTCCTTGACGCGAACCTTCACCTCGGTAGCGCCTGCGGCGTTGGGCTCTGTCACCACGTCATAGCCGGCTTGCCGATAGGCAGAGGCCACAGACTCTTCGACCAGGGCGGAAACGGTGCGGCCAGATGGCAGCAGAACGTCGCCAAGCGCTTTGCCGTAGCCATTTCTCTTGCGACCAACGGCCCGCTCGGTGATCGAGCGATCAGCAGTTTCCGCATTCTTCAGTGACGGGATGTCGGCCTGACTCGGCTTGATTTCGAAAACGCGTTCATCGACTGCGCTGATGTACACCTTCTTGCCGTTGCCGGCTTCGGGGTTAGCGGCCAGCTCCAGTGAAGGAACCTTCACGTCGATCTCGGAACGACTCGTTGCGCAGCCAACGCAAAGCGCCAGCAGGAAGGTAACGGCGACCAGTCTGAAGGTCTTTTCCATACTCATGAAACTACTCCTTGTATGCATCGGTTTGGCCATTAGGCGGGGCGATTCTACAAAGATGATGGCTAATTGGCATCCGTGCTGCTGTGTCCAGGCATCGAGGGGGAGTCGGGGTGCCGACCATGGGTTTACGACGCCTCTGCTCGGAAGGCGCGCGTGTTGCCGCAGTGCAAAGGGCGGCAGATCGGCCGCCCTGAGTGAGGGTGATGGGGGGCGGGGCTTGGCGGCGATCTGACCGCGCGGGCTAGCGCACCACGAACACGTCGCACGGTGCCTTGTGCAGGAAATGCTGCGCCAGGCTACCCAGCAGTGCCTGGGAGAAGGCGCTGCGGCCGTGGCTGCCGAGCACCAGCAGTTCTGCTCGACGCGCCTTGATCTGCTCCTGCAGGCTGCGCAGGATGCCGCCCTGCAGCACGTCGTGGCTCAGCTTCGGCCCCCCAGGTGGCAGGCTTTGCGCTTCGTCCTGCAACAGCTGATCGATCAGGCCGCGCTGGGTCTGCAGTTGCAGTTCGACCTGCTGCGGCGTGCCCTTGTCCGGTTCGAATACATGCAGGGCGTGCAGCTCGGCATCGCCGGGCAACAGGCGATAGGCCTGGCCGAGGGCACTGCAGGCGCACAGGGAGAAGTCGATGGCGGCCAGCGCCCGCTGGTAAGGCTGGGCGTCGTTGCGCGCTACCAGCAGCAGCGGCACCGTGCAGCGGCGGGCAATGCGATCGAGGCTGGTGCCGGAGAAAAAGTCATGGCGCTGGTGGTGCCCGCCCAGCACCAGCAGGTCGCAGCCGCTGTCCTGAACCTGTTGCAGGACGACCTCGGAAGGTTTGCCGCTGAGCATGCGCAGTTCGGTGCCGGGTGGAGCGTATCGGGTCAGGCTGCGATCCAGCGCCTGGCGCGCCTTTTCGTGCTGTTCGCTACTCTGGCTGGGGTCGAGTACATGCAGGATGCTCAGGCGGGCCTTGTGCTGCTGAGCCAACTGCGTGGCACGGCACAACGCCATGTCAGCGGTGTCGCGCAGGTCATGGGCGATAAGAATATGGTTGAACATGGTGACGGCTCTCCTGCCGATACCCCTCGGCAATTTTATTGTGCCTGTTCAGATAGCCGCTCTTTTGACCTATGGCAAGGTCGGGGACTGTTACCGATTGCGAATGCAGGCAGCGGCGTGATTCAGCGTAAACGCAATTGGTAGTGGCCGCGACTTTCTGCGACCACTTCGCCGCTGCCGTCGGTCAGTTGCAGCTCCAGCAGATAGTCGGCCTTGCCCTGCAGGCTGGCTTGTTCTTCCAGGTGGACGATTGCCTCGGCCGAGAGGCGCGCCTCAACCTGAATGTCGCCCGTGGCCGGGCGGCGAAAGCGCAGGTTCATTTCCTTGATGATGGGGTAGAAGCGCTCGGCGTCGAAGCTGGTCAGAAACAGCGCGCCGCCGGGTATTTCGGCGAGGGTGAAGAGGGCGCCCGCGTACATGCTGCCGATATGGTTCTGGTTGCCTTGCAGGGGCATGCGCAGGCGCACAAAGCCTGGCTCCAGCACCTCGGCCCTGAGGCCGCTGCGTTTGACGAAGGCGATCTGTTCCTCGGTGAGCTGGCGAGCGATTTCAACGGGCAGCGGCATGGCAAAACTCCCTGAGTGGACGGTTTGCCAGACTAAGGGGCAGGGGGGGGCGCTGCAATTGACCGCAGCGCCCGTGCTGACTGACCGAAGCGCTCAATCGCCCCAAGCCTGCAGCCCGGATGCAATCCGAGGATAGCCGGCACGTTTCCCGGATTGCATCCGGGCTACAGGGGCATCCTATATGCCCTGCTGGCGCAGCCAGGCCTGCAGTTGGGGGAGAGGCATGGCGCCGCTCTGGCGGGCGATTTCGACGCCGTCCTTGAACAGGATCAGGCTGGGAATGGAGCGAATGCCGAGTTGCCCGGCCAGGTTCGGATTGGCCTCGCTGTCGAGCTTGCCCAGACGGCAGTGGCCTTGCAGTTGGGCGGCTGCCTGCTGGAAGGTCGGAGCGAAGGCCTGGCAGGGACCGCACCAACTGGCCCAGACATCCACCAGTAGTGGCAGGTCGCCCTTCAACTGACTGGCGAAGTTGGCTTGGGTGAGCGTGATGGGCGCCGCGGGCAGCACGTCACTCTTGCAGCGGCCGCAACGCGGGGCGTCGTGCAGACGCTCGGCGGGAATGCGGTTGAGCCCGTTGCAGTGTGGGCAGGGAATCAGCAGTGGATCGGACATGAGGCGAGGCTCCGTAGGTCATGCGCCTTACATGGAGCCAGCGCCAGCGGATATCAAGTCAGAGCGGGGTCAGCGGGAAGAACCAGGGGATGACCAGCGTGGCGACGCCCCACAGCAGCAGATTCAGGGGAATGCCGATCTTCATGAAGTCGGTGAAGCGGTAGCCACCAGCGTTGTAGACGAAGGTGTTGGTCTGGTAGCCGATGGGCGTGGCGAAGCTGGCGCTGGCGGCGAACATCACCGCGACCACGAAGGCGCGTGGGTCGACGCCCAGATGTTGGGCCATGCCGATGGCGATGGGCGTCACCAGCACGGCCACGGCATTGTTCGACAGCATCTCGGTCAGGATGGACGTGAACAGGTAGATGAAACTCAGCATCAGCAGCGGCCCGGCCCAGGGCAGCCAGCCCATGACATTTTCCACCAGCAGCTTGACCAGGCCGACCTTGTCCATGGCAATGCTGATGGCCAGCATGCCGAAGATCAGGCTGAGGATCTTCCAGTCGACGGCCTTGTAGGCGTCTTCCACATCCAGGCAACGGGTCGCCAGCACGGTGACTGCGCCGATGATCGCCAGGCCTTCGATGGGCATCACGCCAAAGGCGGCCAGCAGCATGACTGCCAGGGTCGAGAGAATCGCGATGGGCGCCTTGTCGCGGCGGAAGGCGCGCTCTTGCACGGCGTTGAGGCTGATCAGCTCGCCGTTGTCGGCGAAGCGTTTGATCTGCGCAGGTGTGCCCTCGACCAGCATCACGTCGCCGAATTGCAGCTCGAAATCATCGAGGTTGCCCTGCACGTTCTCGTCCTGGCGATGCACGGCGAGCACCGCGATGCCGTAGCGCGCGGTGAGGTCCAGATCGCGCATCGGCCGGTGGCTGTAGCGCGAGTTACGCCCGACGATGGCCTCGGCGAGGATCACGTCGTGGCTGCTGATGGTCTCGAAGGCGTCGCTCCGGTTGAAGCTCAGGTGGCCGCTTTCGCGCAGTTCCACGACATCCTTGACCTGGCCATGCAGCACCAGTCGGTCGCCGCTGGCCAGCAGGGTTTCGGCGCCGGGTTCGG
This sequence comes from Pseudomonas chaetocerotis, assembly GCF_015712105.2. Lineage (NCBI taxonomy): Bacteria > Pseudomonadati > Pseudomonadota > Gammaproteobacteria > Pseudomonadales > Pseudomonadaceae > Pseudomonas > Pseudomonas chaetocerotis. The sequence goes on along the minus strand of NZ_JACFYX020000001.1, from coordinate 624,295 downwards.
TCAGCTCCTGCTCTTCACGGAACAACTTGAGCACCTGCAGGCCGCTGCCGCCATTGAGGTTGGCTTCGTGCAGGGTCTTGCCGATCATCGGTGAGCCCTGTGGCACCAGCAGTTCGGTCATGAAGGTGCGCGACAGGTCCGGGCGCAGCTGGCGCGACAGGGTCTCGCGTTCCGGCAGCAGGCGGTGGCCTACGGTCAGCAGATAGAGCATGCCGAAGGCCGCCATCACCAGACCGACGCCGGTAATCTCGAAAATGCCGAACGGCGCCATACCGGCCTTGCGCGCGACGCCGTCGACCAGGATGTTGGTCGAGGTACCGATCATGGTCAGGGTGCCGCCGAGAATGGTGGCGTAGGACAGTGGGATCAGCAGTTTTGAGGGCAGGGTGCCGGCGCGGCGCGCCAGTGCGATGGCTACAGGAGTGAGGATGGCCACCACCGGCGTGTTGTTCAGGCAGGCGGACACCACCAGCGCGGTGACGGTGAGGCCGGTGAGTACGCGAATCGGGCTGGTACCGACCAGATTGCCCAGCCAATTGCCGAGGGCGTCGATGCAGCCGGTACGCTCCAGCGCGGCGGAGAGCACGAACATGCAGGCGATGGTCACGGGGGCCGAGTTGGACAGCACACTGAGCACCTCGCCTGGCGTCAGCAACTGGCTGACCAGCAAGGCGGCCACGGCGATGGCGGCGACTATATCCGGGCTCCATTTTTCGCGGACGAAGGCATAGAGCACCCAGATCAGCAGGGCGCCGACGAACAGCAGCGGCAGGGAGTCCCAGAGCATGAAAATCCTTAGAACCGGCCTCTGGTCCGCTAGGTGGCCTGGCTGTTTGGGCAGCAGGTCCTGGCCAGCGGGATCGGGCGCAGATTCTTTGCGTCGAATCTCGTGTGAGGTATCGGGCACGCACTGGGCGGCCTGGCAGGGCGCCAAGATAGAGGGGTTCTCTTAGATAGTCTAAGAATGTTTGGGCAGATTGATATGCCTTTTCGATTTAATGGATAAGACGTCCAGCCTGGGTGGCTGGCGCGTTCTCCACCAACCTGAGCTGACTGCCTGAGCAGGGCGGGTGCAACCTGCTGGCAGCTGTGGTGGGTTCTATTCTGCGTGATCAGCGGACGGTTGGTGCGCACGGCGCACCCTACGGCCAGGGGCACGCCATATTCACGACGAACAGCTGATCTCCAGGTGCTTGCCCCACTCCGGTGGTCGCTCGGCATAGCGCTGCATGTCCGGCTGTTCGTCGAACGGTCGTGACAGCACCGCGTGCAGCTCCCGCACCGGGCCATAGTCGCCCTGTTCGGCGGCCTCAATGGCCTGCTGCGCCAGGTAGTTGCGCAGGATGTACCTGGGGTTGATCGAATGCATGCGCAGCTGGCGTTCGGCCTGTTCGCCACCTTCACGTTCGCAACGGGCCAGGTAGTCGCGGCTCCAGGCGTCGAAGCCAGCCAGGTCGACGAAGTCGTCGCGCACGATTTTCAGCGCCTCGACAGGCGCCTGTTCGCCCAGGCGACGGAAGAACAGGCTGTAGTCAGTGGCCTTGCCCTGTTGCATCAGTTGCAGCAGGCGCTGGATCAGCGCTTCGTCCTCGGCCTCGGCGCTGGTGAAACCCAGGCGCTTGCGCATGAGGTCGAGGTAGTGCGCCTGGTAAAGCGGCAGGAACAACTCCAGGGCCTCGCGCAAGTGTTCGACCGTGGCGAAGGGCGTCAGCGCCTGGGCCAGAGCTGCGAGGTTCCAGTGAGCGATGGGCACCTGATTGCTGAAGCTGTAGCGACCGGTGTCGTCGGAATGGTTGCAGATGTGGTTGGCGTCGAAATCGTCGAGGAAGGCGTAAGGGCCGTAGTCGAAGGTGATACCCAGGATCGACATGTTGTCGGTGTTCATCACCCCATGGCAGAAGCCATAGGCCTGCCAGTTGGCGATCATCGCGGCGGTGCGTTCGATCACTTCGCGCAGCAGCGCCAGCCAGGGCTCTTTCTGTTCCAGGCAATGCGGGAAGTGGCAGGCCATGACATGCTCGCCCAGCGTCTTCAGGTGCTCGTGCTGGCGCGTGTAGTAGAAGTATTCGAAGTGGCCGAAGCGTACGTGGCTCTGCGCCAGGCGCAGCACCATGGCCGCGCTTTCCTGCTTCTCGCGCCAGACCGGCGTGCTCGATCCTGTCACGCACAGTGCTCGCGAGCTGGGGATGCCGAGGGCGTGCAGGTGTTCGCTGGCGAGAAATTCGCGGATCGAGCTGCGCAGCACTGCGCGGCCATCGCCCATGCGCGAGTAAGGCGTCATGCCGGCGCCCTTGAGGTGCAGATCCCAGTGCTCACCGGCCTCGTTGACCACTTCGCCCAGTAGCAGCCCGCGACCATCGCCCAGTCGCGGTGTGTAGCCGCCGAACTGGTGGCCGGAATAGACCATGGCGCGCGGCTCGGCTTCCTCCCAGAGTTTGTGCCCGGCGAACAGTTCGGCGAACTCGGGGCGTTGCGCTTCGCTGGCAGCGAGATCGAGAAGAGCGAGCGCCGACTCGCTCGCTACCACCAACCGCGGCTGCTCGATGGGTTCGGGCAGTACCTCGGTGGAGAAGGTGTCACCGAGGCGGGCGAAGCGGTTGTCGAAGGTCAGCGTATCGAGACTTTTCACCTGGATTCCTATCGATCTTAGGGCGCTACGGGTGGTGTTGGCGGCTGCTGTACGCTGGCAGCGCCGGCTGCAGCGACTTTGGCCAGGTCCTTCTGGTCGAGCTTTTGCTCACCATGCTCCAGATTCTTCACATACACCTCGACCTGGCGGAAGGCTATGTTGATGCCGTTCTTCGGGAACTCGCGGTCGATGAAGCGGTTGATCTCGTCGGTGGCTGGGTTGCGGTCGCCGAGGTCGCGCACGTGGATGCGCAGTTCGTGATCCAGCGTGCTTTCACCAAAGTTGAGGAAGTACACCAGCGGCGCCGGATCCTTGAGCACGCGCTGGTTTTCCTGCGCGGCCTGCAGTAGCAGCTTGCGTACCAGATCGAGGTCCGAGCCATAGCCGACACCGACCTTGAGGGTGACGCGGGTCACCGTGTCGCTCAGCGACCAGTTGATCAACTGGCCGGTGATGAAGGTCTTGTTCGGAACGATGATTTCCTTGTGGTCGAAATCGGTGATGGTGGTGGCGCGGATGCGGATCTTGCTGACAGTGCCGGACAGGTTGCCGATGGTCACCACGTCGCCAATACGCACCGGGCGCTCGAACAGGATGATCAGGCCGGAGATGAAGTTGGCGAAGATTTCCTGCAGGCCGAAGCCCAGGCCCACTGAGAGCGCTGCCACCAGCCATTGCAACTTGTCCCAGCTCACCCCCAGGGTGGACAGGGTGGTGACGATACCGATACCTACCAGTACGTAGGACAGCAGGGTGGTGGTGGCATAGGCGCTGCCCTGCGCCAGGCGCATGCGCGACAGTACCAGCACCTCGAGCAGACCCGGCAGGTTGCGCGCCAGGGCCACGGTGATGGCGACGATGATCAACGCACCGATCACGTCCATCAGGCTGATGGGCACCAGCGTCGCATTGTTCCCGGTACCGCTGCTGTACTCGTAGAGATTGATCGTATCGAGGTAGGTGAAAACACCGATCAGGTCGGCCCAGACCCAGTACAGGCAGACCAGGAAGCCGCCCAGCAGAGCCAGACGGATAAGGCGCAGCGATTGCTGGTTGACCTGCTCGATATCGAGCGTCGGCTCTTCGATCACCGCTTCGCCTTCGGCGCCCTCCTTGCTCTGGGCCTGGCGTTTGGCCAGGGCACGCTGATAGGCAAGACGCCGTGCCGCCACGTTCAGCCCGCGCACCAGAGTGGCCTCGACGATGAGCAGGATGATCAGCAGATAGAGGGTGTCGATCAATCGGTCGGTGAGCTTGAGCGCCGTGTAGTAATAGCCGAAGGCAACCGCACCGATCAGCGCCAGCGGCAGCAGGTTGAACAGCACGCCGACGCTGGTGCGCAAGGCGGAGGTGTTCTCGCGCAGCGGTGCGCTGAACAGCAGATGGAACAGCAGCCAGGCCATCAGGGCGTAGCAGCTCAGGACCACGGCGATGCCGATGACGTCGTTGGCCAGGCTCGCCGGCTGGTGTTCGGCAATGCTCACCACGGCCACCAGCGCCATTACCACCAGGCCCAGGCGGCGCAGGTGCTGACGGAAGAACGCCACGTTGGCGGGTGGCCAGTGGAAGTGCAGTATGGCTACGCCGTCTGGGGAAAGAATCCGATGCAGGGTATAGAACACCAGCCAGGCTTCTGCCATTTCATAGAGCGCGGCGCCCAGATAGAGGTTCTGCCCGCGCGCATCATGCAGCAGGGCATAGCCGCAGAGCGCCAGGAACAATGTGACCGGCAGTGCGAGGATGATGTTCAGACCCAGTGCCATCGGTGTATGCAGCTGGCTGTCGTGCTTGTAGTGGCCGATGTCGCCATGCAGTGCGCTGAGCTTGCTGAACAGGTACTGGCGTCGCCAGAGGATCAGGGCGCAGAGCAGAATAAGCGGCAGGAACACCAGTGGGCGCTCGAACAAACCGGCGCCGAGTTCGCTGATGGCCATGCCCCAGGGCATGTCTGCCAATTGCTGCTGAAGGTAACGTGGCGCTGACTTCAGCCATTCGAGGTCGAGCGGTTTATTGCTGGGAATCCAGAACATCTGCTCATCGATGGTCGCGCGCAGGCTGCTGGCAGTGCTCTGCAGCTCCTTCTGATTGAGTTGCAGGGTGATCGACTCGTTGAGCAGCGCATTCAGTGAGCGATTCAGGCGGTCGAGTAACTCACGGCGCGTGTCGAGCTGCTCCAGCAGAGCAGTGCGCAGTTCCTTGGTGATTTCCTCGTCTGGCTGATAGGCCAGCAGATCGTCTACATAGCGACCTGGATCGCTGATCTCGTCGCGCTGTTTGTTCAGCTCGAACTGGTAGAGACGAATATCGGCGATATCATCGGCGAGCGCGCCGTCTTCGAGCTTCAGCTTTGGCAGAGCCTGCTTTTGCTGGTAGAGAATCTTCGACAGCAGCAGGCTGCCCTGCAGCACGCGAATCTGCTCGTCCAGAGCCTGATCGGCCTGCGCCAGGTTGTCCAGCTGCTGGCGGGTCTGGAGGTTCTGCTCGGTCAGGCTGTTCAGACGGTCGGTCGCGCGTAGCAGGTAGTCGGACAGCTTGAGGTTGAGCGTGCTTTCCTTGGCCAGCAGCTTGTCCGAACTGGCGCGTTCGGCCTCCAGCGACTGCTCGGCGACGGTCTGCTCCGATTCGGCGCGGCGGCGGTCGTTGATCAGGCTCTGCAGTGCCTGACGTTCCTGTTCGGCGCGGTTGATGCGTTCTTCGAGCAGGGCGCGCTGGGCACCGCCCAGATCCTGCAGCAGGCTGTTGCCTGCCAGCTCCTGGCGGCGCAGCTGCGTCTGCGCTGCGAGCAACGCCAGTTCTGCATTGAGCTGGTCGCGGCGTTCCGGGGTCAGCGTTTTGCCGTCATAGCGGCCGCTCTTGAGTGCATCGTTGATCAGCTGGCTGCGTGTCTGGTTCTGACTGATCTCTGATTGGGCACGTTCCGGTCGGGTCTGCGCGGTGATCACCATGCTGTTGGCTTCGATGATCGCCTTGTTCCATTCGCTAAGCTGATTGGCGCGCTCGTTGAGTAGTTGTTCCAGCTGCGCCAGCGATGTCCGTGCATGGCGTTCGGCCACAGGCTGATCGGGACTGGCCTTGAGGCGAGCAAGGTCGCGTTGGGCTTCGCTGATCAGGCGCGGTGCCTCGTCCAGCTGTTTGCGGAGATCACTGAGGCGCTGATCGGCAGCCTGCCGGTCATTGAGCATGCGCAGCGTCTGCTCCAGCGTTTGCTTGAGCGCCAGTTGCTCGGCCTCTGGCAGCTTGCGGTCAGCCAGGCTGTCCAGGCTCTGCTGCACACTCTCGGCTTGGGGTGGTTCCTCGGCGAACACCTGCGGGATGCCGAGACACAGGGCAAGCAGGATGGCTACTAGGGAGAGGCGCGAGAGAGGCATGGTCGATTGATCTACTGAGTGAGCGATGACGATTGAGTTATCCGCGGCACAACGAAGGCGCGGGCCTGGTGGCCCGCGCTTGATGCTGATGCTAGCAGAGTCCTGGCAGGGACAATTCACCCGCTTGCTAGAAGTGCAGCCCTGGCCCGGGGCGTGTGCCTTCGGGGAATCTGACGCCAACCTTGCGTACCTTGTTCCCTTCCATGGCCGCCACCGTCCAAGTCAGACCCTGCCATTCGACCTGGTCGCCAACTACGGGCTCGCCACCGATTTCGTGGGCGATGAAGCGCCCCAGTGGCTGATTGCCTTCCACGTCATCCAGCTTCAGACCATAGAGTGCAGCAACCGCGCTAAGTTCGGCGTCGCCTTCCAGCACGAAATCGCCGAAGAAACGCAGGTCCTGGCCACGCTTGGGCGCCTGGCTGAACAGCTTGCCGAGGGCAGGCAGATCCTGTTCGTGGCCGATCACGCAGAGCAGATCTCCAGCCTCCAGGCGCGTACTGCCCGAGGGGTGAAGCAGATCGCGACCACGGAACAGCGCGGCGATACGAGTGCCCTCGGGCATGTTCAGCTCGCGCAGGGCGGCGCCGATGCACCACTTTTCTGCGCCCAGGCGGTAGACGAACAACTCCCACTGGCTGGTCGGATGCACTTCCAGCCCAGCGCGTGATACGGGGGCAGGCTCTGGCGGCACGGTGACGCGCATCAGCTTGGCGGCCAGCGGCAGGCTGGTGCCCTGCAGCAGCAGGGAGATCATCACGATGAAGAACGCCACGTTGAAGAACAGCTGTGCATTGGGCAGGCCGGCCATCAGCGGGAACACGGCGAGGATGATGGGCACGGCGCCGCGCAGGCCGACCCAGGCGATGAAGATCCGCTCGCGATCGTGGAAGGCGCGGAAAGGCAACAGGCCGAGGAAGATCGACAGCGGCCGCGCGAAGAGAATCATCCACAGCGCCAAGGCCAGCGCCGGCAGGGCGATGGGTAGCAGTTCGTGCGGCGTGATCAGCAGGCCGAGCACCAGGAACATGCTGATCTGCGCCAGCCAGGTGAGGCCGTCGAGCATGTGCAGGATGCCGTGACGCGAACGTATCGGCCGGTTACCCAGCAACAGACCGCACAGGTAGATGGCGAGGATGCCGCTGCCGCCGACGGCGGTGGTGATGGCGAAGATGATCAGGCCGCCGCTGACGACCAGCAGCGGGTAAAGGCCAGTGGCCAGTTCCATGCGATTGATCAGCTTGAGCAGCAGCCAGCCGCCGCCGAGACCCAGCAGGGCACCAAGGCCGAATTGCTGTACCAGCTGAATCGGCAGATCCCAGCTGAAGCCGGTCTGGCCGCTGGCGAGCATGGCGATCAGGGTGACGGTGAGGAACACCGCCATCGGGTCGTTGCTACCGGACTCGATTTCCAGTGTGGAACTGACCCGCTCGTTGAGGCCGCGTCCGCCGAGCAGAGAGAACACCGCCGCCGCATCGGTGGAGCCGACGATGGCGCCGATCAGCAAGCCTTCCAGCAGGGTCAGATTGAACAGCCAGGTGGCAGCCAGGCCGGTCAGGCCAGCGGTTATCACCACGCCCACCGTCGCCAGTGACAGCGACGGCCACAAGGCCACACGGAAGCTGGAGACTCGTGTGCGCATGCCGCCGTCGAGCAGGATCACCGCCAACGCCAGGTTGCCGACCAGGTAGGCCAGGGGATAGTTGTTGAAGATGATGCCGCCAGGGCCGTCGGTGCCGGCGAGCATACCGACGGCGAGGAAGATCACCAGGATGGGGATGCCGAAACGTGTGCCGAACGCGCTGACCAGAATACTGGCCGCCACCAGCAAGGCGCCGATCAAGAACAGATTGTTGATGGCGCTGGCATCCAACGGCGCTACTCCTGGCTGGGTCATTGGGTGCGCCGTTATGCATGGCGCGTGCCAGGGATTCTAACCGCAGCCTTCGTGCTGCTGTCAAAAAGGTTATTACATTTTTCCAGATTGCCCCAACGCGCCCATGATCGGGCGCTGGGGCGTTTGGCTCAGTTTCAGAACCAGGCGTCCTGCATGCTCAGGCAGGTGTCGTCGCGTGCTTCGAGAATGGCCAGGTCGTGGTGGCAGCTCGGCACCTCCCAGGTCAGAAAGTAGCGCGCCGCCTGCAGCTTGCCACGATAGAAGGCCTGCTCCTCGGCATTATCCGTGCGGGCGAGGCCTTCTTCAGCGCGAATCGCCTGCTCCAGCCAACGCCAGCCGATTACCGTGTGACCGAACACCTTCAGGTACAACGCCGAGTTGGCCAGGCCCTGGTTGACCTTGCCGCTCATCAGATCGCCCAGTAGCGCCAGGGTCACCACCTGCAGGCGCGCCAGCAGTTGTTCCAGTGGCTGGCGCAGGGCATCGAGCGTTTCATGCGCGCTGGCGTGCTGGCAGCAATCGTTGATCAGCTTGAGCAGTTGCTTGAGGGCGGCGCCGCCATTCTGCGAGACCTTGCGCCCGAGCAGGTCGAGCGACTGAATGCCATGGGTACCCTCATGGATCGGGTTGAGGCGGTTGTCGCGGTAGTACTGCTCCACCGGGTAATCGCGGGTGTAGCCATGGCCACCGAGAATCTGAATGGCCAGCTCGTTGGCCTTGAGGCAGAACTCCGAAGGCCAGGACTTGACGATGGGCGTGAGTAGGTCGAGCAGTTCCAGAGCGCGGGTGCGCTCTTCGGCGGTTTCCAGTGTCTGGGTGTCGTCGAACAGACGTGCAGCGTACAGGCCGAGGTCGAAGGCGCCTTCGACGTAGGCCTTCTGCGTCAGCAGCATGCGCCGTACGTCGGCGTGCTCGACGATGGAAATCTGCGGACTGCTCGGGTCCTTGCCATCGGGTTGGCGGCCCTGTGGGCGATTACGCGCGTAGTCCAGCGAATAGAGGTAGCCGGCGTAGCCCAGCATGATCGCGCCCATGCCGACGCCGATGCGCGCCTCGTTCATCATCTGGAACATGTAGGAGAGCCCGGCATGTGGCTTGCCTACCAAGTAGCCGACGCATTCGCCGTTGTCACCGAAATTCAGCGCGGTGGACGTGGTGCCGCGCCAGCCCATCTTGTGGAACAGGCCGGCCAGGGTCACATCGTTGCGCGCACCCAGGCTGCCGTCGTCATTGACGTGAAACTTGGGCACCAGGAACAGGCTGATGCCCTTCACCCCGGGCGGTGCGTCCGGCAGCTTGGCCAGTACCATATGCACGATGTTCTCGGAGATCGGCTGATCACCGCCGGAGATGAAGATCTTGTTGCCCTTGATCCGGTAGCTGCCATCGTCATGCGGCTCGGCGCGGGTTCTGATGTCCGACAGCGAGGAGCCGGCATGCGGCTCGGTCAGCGCCATGGTGCCGAAAAAGCGGCCGTCGATGATCGGCTGCAGGTAGCGTGATTTCTGCTGCTGGCTGCCGAAGGCCTCGATCAGATTGGCCACGCCCATGGTCAGCATCGAGTAGGAGCTGGTGGCGATGTTGGCCGACTGGAAATGCGCGAAGCAGGCCTGCGACAGCAGGTTGGGCAGTTGCATGCCGCCGTGTTCGAAGTCGCGGGTGGCGTTGAGAAAACCGGCTTCGTGGAAGGCGCGCAAGGCCGGCTCGACCTCCGGGATCAGCACCGCGCCACCCTCGACGTACTGCGGCTCGTGTTCGTCGTTCTTGCGATTGTGCGGGGCGAACAGCGCCTCGGCGATGTTGCGTGCGGTGCCGATCGCCGCATCGAAGGTCTCGCGGTTGTGATCGGCGAAGCGCGGACGCTGGGTCAGGGCTTCGGCGTCGAGCACCTCGTAGAGTTCGAACGCCAGGTTGCGGGAGCTGAGCAGGGTCTCGGACATGGAACGGGCCTCCAGATGATCGACCGAGTCTAGGCAGTGGGCCGTCCGCCTGCACAGCATCATCAGTGGCGGTGATAATTGCTCGTTGGCGGGGGTGCAACCCGCCGCCTCGGCAATGGCGGGTTACACCCGCCCTACGAGGCTGCTCCTGGCTGTCAGGCGAAGCCCCGCGCCAGCTCGCGCGTCAGCTCGGCTGCGGGCATGGGGCGGCAACTCGCGACGTTCTGCCCGGCCCACAGCGGTGAAAAGTCGCCGCTGCCCTGCGCCTCGGCCGCTGCGCGCAACGGCGCAATGGCTGCAGTGGCCAGGGGGAAAGCGGGTGCCTGCGTGCTCAGCGGCCCCAGCTCGCGCATCAGGCGATTGACGATGCCGCGCGCCGGGCGTCCGCTGAACAGGTTGGTCAGCGCCGTGTGGCGCGCCGCCGGGCTTTGCAGTGCAGCGCGGTGCAGGACGCTGGTCGTGGCTTCCGGGCACAGCAAGTACGCACTACCAACCTGCACGCCGGCTGCGCCGAGGGCCATGGCCGCCGCCACGCCACGGGCATCGCTGATGCCGCCTGCGGCAATCACCGGCACAGACAGCGCATCCACCAGCTGTGGTAACAGAGCGAAGGTGCCGAGCTGACGGCTCAGGTCGAAATCCAGAAAGTGCCCGCGATGGCCGCCAGCCTCCAGACCCTGGGCGATCACGGCATCGACGCCGCGTTCCTGTAGCCACAGCGCTTCATCCAGGGTGGTGGCGCTGGAGAGGATCTTCGCCCCGCTGTCACGGACTCGCTTTAGCAAGGCCTCTTTCGGTAGGCCGAAGTGGAAGCTGACCACCGCAGGGCGGAACTCTTCCACCAGTTCAGCCGCTTCGTCGTTGAATGGCAGGCGCCCAGGTCCGCTGGCGATGTTGGCCGGGTCCACGCCCAGCTCGTCATAGTAGGGCGCCAGCGCTTCGCGCCAGCCAGCCTCGCGGACCGCGTCTGGCTGTGGCGGGACGTGGCTGAAAAAATTGAGGTTGAACGGCCGCTCGGTCAGGCCGCGCATCGTTTGCAGCGCCTGGCGCAGGGCCGCAGGGGCGAGCATCGCGCAGGGAATCGAGCCCAGGCCACCGGCCTGGCTCACGGCGGCGGCCAGGCGGTAATCCTGCGAGCCGGCCATTGGTGCCTGGATCAGGGGAAGTTCGCTGCCAAGCAGGGCGGGTAGGTGCATGGGATGGCTCCGTTTCAGCGGTCGGGTTGCGGTTCGGCCACGCGCCAGGCCCAGAACAGAGCCCAGAGCAGTGCAGCCGCACCAATGGAAAAACTGCTTGTGAGGCTATGCCCGGCGGCAGTCCAATGTTCCACCAGCCAGGGGCCGAGCAACTGGCTGCCGCCATAGAGACTGATCAGCAGCGCCGCCAGGCGCAAGCCCTGGCCTGGGTTGAGGGCGCGTGCAAGGCGCTGGGTCAGCAGCACGGTGCCGAGAAAGGTGCCGCCTACCAGCAGGGCGCAGGTCATCACGCCGATAGGTCCAGGCAGCAGAATGGGCATGACCACGCCGAACAGTTGCAGCAGGTAGTTGGCCAGCAGGGCGCGGCGATCACCCAGCCAGGTGCCTGCGTGGTTCCATAGGGTCGCCGATACCAGACAGGCAAGCGCGGTCCACCACCAGTTGCCGATCAGCAGCGGATGGTCGGCGGGCAACTGCTCCCGAGCCAGTGCCGGCAGGAAGGTCAGTGGCAGTATGTAACCCAGACCAGCACCGAGGTAGGCCATCAACAGTGGTCGAGTTCGCCTGTCGAAGAGTGGTGCTTGAGTGGTCGCGTGAGGCTTTTCGGGTAGCTGTTGTGCCAGGCGTCGCAGCATGGGTGCGCATAGCAGGGCCAAAGGCAGGGCGCAGAGGGCCATGGGCAACCAGCGCATCGGCCCTTGCCAGGGCGTTATGGCCACTAGCAGGCCGCACAACAGCATGCCGCCGCCCAGGCCCAGGTACACCAGGCCGCTCAGTGCCGTCGCTTGGCGCAAGGCCAGCCATTCCAGTACCAGCGCTGGTGCGAGCACGAAGACAATGCCGTTGCTGATGCCATTTGCCAGGCGCAGTGCCGCGAGTCCGGCGAAGTCATGGACGAAAACCTGTCCCAGGGTCAGGCCGGCATTGATCAGCAGCGCCGTTGGCAGGCCCAGGCGCAAACCGCGTGGACTGGCCATGGGCAGTGCGAGCAGGGCGCCGAGCAGATAGCCGAGATAGTTCCAGGTCGCCAACTGGGCGCCTTCAGCCAGATCGAACAAACCGTCATCGAGCAGCAGCGGTAAAAGCGGAGTAAAGGCAAAGCGACCGAGCGCATGCACGACAACCAGCGCCAGGGCAGCGGCGAGCAGGGCGGTGAAGTGGGTGCGGTCGAATCTGGGCATTTGGCCTCCGGTCGTGCCGCGCACCTTAGTCGTTGTCGCTAGCTAATCGTTAGTGAAAAATACTGTTGTCAATTTTCACTTTTGGTGAAGTCATGGGTGCCTGGCAGCGGCTCAATCCTCAATTATTCCGCTACTTCCTCGCTGTGGCGCGCGAAGGTTCGTTGAGCGCCGCAGGCCTGCGCCTGAGTTGCGTACCGTCGAACGTCTCGGCGCGCCTGCGTCAACTGGAGCAACAGCTCGACACACGACTGTTCCTGCGTCGCGGCCAGCGCTTGCGGCTGACGCCAGCGGGTGAGCGCCTGTTGCCACACGCCGAAAACCTGGAGCAGCTTTGCCAGATGGCCTGGCGCAGCGTGCAAGAAGATATCTGGAGCGGCGATCTGCGCCTGGGGTCGATGGAAACTACTGCGGCAGTGCGCCTGCCGGAGCTGCTGGCGGCTTTCCATCAGCGAGCTCCGCGGGTGAACCTGCAACTCAGCACCGGTCCGAGCCGGCGACTGGTCGAGGGTGTGTTATCCGGGGAACTGGACGGTGGATTGATTGGTGGGCCGTTCGAGCATCCCCAGCTCGACTGCCTGCCCATCTGGCAGGAGGAGTTGATGCTGGTGCTGCCGCCCGAGCAGGCTGGCACCAACCTGGAGAGCCGGCCGCAGACGCTGCTGGGGTTCCCCGAGGGTTGCCATTACCGCGAACGCCTGGAACGTTGGGCGGTCAGTCGTGGTTTGCAGGTGGCGGCGCGGCAGAGTTATGGCTCCATCGACGCCATCTTTGCCGGCATTGCTGCCGGTATGGGTATCGGCCTGTTGCCACGCAGCCTGCTCGACAGTCACCCGCGTGTGCATCTGGTGCAATACCAGGCCATCGCCCCTGAGCTTGGCGCGACGACTACATTGTTGGCGCGCCGTCGCGACGCCGGTGAGCACCCGCCGCTGGCCTTGTTGCTGGAGCTGATGCGCGCGTAAAGCCCTTTCAACGGGTAAACTTGGCGACCGCTTCGGAGACCTACATGAACTACCGCCACGCCTTCCATGCCGGCAACCACGCCGACGTACTCAAGCATCTGGTGTTGACTCGCCTGATCGGTCTGCTGTCGAAGAAGGAGGCACCTTTCGCCTACCTCGACAGTCATGCCGGTATTGGCTTGTACGACCTGCACGGCGATGCAGCCAGCCGCACCGGCGAATACCAGGAGGGCATCGCGCGTCTGTGGCAGGCCACGCAACTGCCGGATGCGGTGGAAGCCTACCTGGAGGTGGTGCGGGCGATGAACCCGAATGGTGAACTGCGCTATTACCCCGGCTCGCCCGAGCTGGCGCGGCTGCTCAGTCGCGAGCAGGACGCTCTGCAGCTCAACGAGAAGCACCCCGAGGACGGCCGCCTGCTCAAGGACAACATGCGCGGTGATCGCCGCGTCGCTGTGCACCTGGGCGAAGGCTGGCACGTGCCGCGTGCGCTGATGCCGACGCGCGAGAAGCGCGTGTTGCTGCTGATCGATCCGCCGTTCGAGAAGACCGATGAATTGCAGCGCTGCGTCGAGGCTTTGAACGAAGCGCACGGGCGCATGCGCCAGGCCATCGTGGCGATCTGGTATCCGATCAAGGATGAGCGCCAGTTGGCGCGCTTCTATCGTGATCTGAGCAAGAGCGCCGCGCCCAAGCTGCTGCGCGCAGAGCTGTACGTGCACGCGCCGGACGATGCCACGCGGCTGAGCGGTTCGGGCCTGGTGATCAGTAACCCGCCATGGGGCCTGGAAGATGAGCTCAAGCAGCTCCTGCCCTGGTTGGCTGATGTGCTTGGCCAGAGCCAGGGCGGTTGGCGCCTGGACTGGCTGATCGAGGAAAAGTCGGCCGGTTGAGCGAGCGGGGCGGTGCGCATGGCGCACCCTACGCGGGATGCGGCCAACTTAGCGCGTAGCCCGGATGAAATCCGGGAGCCGTGGCCCCGATCCCCGGATTGCATCCGGGCTACAAGGGGCTCAAGCGGGCTTGTGGTTGGGCTCGATGTGATAGCTCAGGTTGCGCCGCGGGCTGAGGTATTCCAGTACCTCCAGCGGTAGCTGTGAGGGGCGCAGGCTGCGGGCAATGGCGAGCTTCGGTTCCTGGGCGAGATCGACGATCAGGGCTTCCTGCTTGGGCGTGTCGGCGTCGTAGAGAATCAGCGTCGGTTTGAGTGCCTGAGTCGGGTTCATGCCCAGCACCAGCGCATAGCGCTCATCCTCCAGTTGCACCAGGCTGCCCGGCGGGTAGATGCCCATGACGCGAACGAAGACCTTCAGCGCCACTTCGTCGAAGCGCTCACGCTGCTGCTTGAACATCAGCGCCAGGGCTTCGTGTGGGCTTAGTGCCTGGCGCGGGTCGGGCGGGTTGCACAGCCCGTCGAAATGGTTGGTGATGACCACCAGACGACTCAGGCGACCGATGCCAGCCTCGCGCAGCCCGCGTGGATAGCCACTGCCGTCACAGTGCTCGTGATGTTCATGGATGATGCGCAGCACCTCGTCATCGAGCATCAGTTTCTGCCCCATGCGCAGGCCGAAGTCGGTGTGCATCTGCAGCAGTTGCTGCTCCGGGCGGCTCAGGGGGGCGGGCTTGAGTAGCACCTTGCTCGGCACTTCCAGCTTGCCGATGTCGTGCAACAGGGCGCCGAGGCCGAGGCTATGACAGGCCTCGCTGTCGAGTCCGAGCTGGCGCCCGAGCAGCAGGGACAACACGGTGACGTTGAGGGCGTGGAAGTAACTGTCCTCGGCCGCCTTGCCCGTGATGCCATGCAGCACCACGCCAGGGGCGCCGAGCAGCGTCTCGACCATCTCGGCGACGATTGCACCTGCCTGGCGCATGGCGTCTTCCGGGCGGCTGCGCAGGGTCTGGTTGAGCGTCTTGATGCGTTGGCTGGCCTCGATGAAGCGGCGATCCACCTCGGCCAGGCGGCTGCGCAGATGATGCAGCTTCTCCACGCGTTCCTGGCGTGCCTGACGTTCCGGATCGACCGGCGGTTCTTCAACAGGAGGGGGCGGGACGCTGTCGACGAGAGGCGCGGGCAGGCAGTCGCTGCGCGCAGGGTCATAGCGCAGCTGCTTCAGGTCGAGTGCGCGCAAGGCGCGAAGCTGTGCTTCATCCTTGATCTTGAAATTGCTGAAGGCGAAATCATGCTCCCACCAGCTCAGGTCCAGATGGACGTAGAGGCCGATGCACAGCTGATCGGGGGTGATGGTGGGGAGAGTGGCGGGCATGCCGGGCTCGTCGAACGATGGCTGATGGCCCGCAGTTTAGTCCGGCTGATGGCCTGAAGACATTAGTTATTCAGGCCATCACGTCGATGCTGTTGCCCAGGTTGGGTGGGTTGCTGGGGGCGCTGACCGGTGCAGCTGACTGCACCAGCCCGGTGATGTTGGCGGCCTGCAGCTCCAGTGTCTTGCGCAGAAGCAGAAGCGACATCTGCGCAGAAATCTGCGCCGATGCCTGACTCGATACCTGGCTGGAAATGCTGCTCAGCTCCACGACCCGTTACCCATGCTCACTGTTCAGGGGGTAGACATACGCCTGTTCCGCCCAGGCCGCAATAGCCGCCTGGATTCTTCGCCAGGTATTGCTGGTGATAGGTTTCGGCGTAGTAGAAGGTCGGTGCCTCGGCGATTTCAGTGGTGATGCGGCCCACTCCGGCCTTGTCCAGCTCATCCTGGAAGCGCGCCTGGCTGGCTTTGGCGGCGCTCAGTTGAGCGTCGTCCTGGCAGTAGATTGCCGAGCGGTACTGGGTGCCCTGGTCGTTGCCCTGGCGCATGCCCTGCGTCGGGTTATGCACTTCCCAGAACACTTTGAGCAGTGCTTCGAAGCTGGTCTGCTGCGGATCGAACACGACCAGTACCACTTCGGTGTGCCCGGTCAGACCCGAGCAGACTTCCTCATAGGTGGGGTTGGGCGTGAGGCCACCGGCATAGCCGACCGCTGTGCTGAACACGCCAGGCTGTTGCCAGAAACGTCGTTCGGCGCCCCAGAAGCAGCCGAGACCGAATACCGCCTGTTGCAGGCCGGCGGGGAAGGGCGCTTTGATCGGGTTGCCGTTGACATAGTGAGTCTCCGCCACCGGCATTGCCTCTGGGCGGCCGGGCAAGGCCTGCTCGGCAGTGGGCAGGACATCCTTGTTGACGAGAATCTGGGAACGCAGAACCATGACGGTCTCCTGAAAGTGGGTGGGTAGTGGACTACGCGCAGTATGGCGTATTACGTCCGTTGGTCAGCCTGTGGCCGGCAGGGGTAGCGGCGCAGGCTTTCGATCAGTTCGCGGCCAGGAATCGGCTTGTCGAACAGGTAGCCTTGGCCTACGTCGCATTGCTGGCGGCGCAGGAAACCGAGCTGGGCGCCAGTCTCGATACCTTCTGCGACCACCTTGAGCTTGAGGTTGTGGGCCATGGCAATCACCGCTGAGGTGATCTCCATGTCGTCCTGGTTGTCGGGAATATCCTTGATGAAGCTGCGATCGATCTTGATCACGTCGATGGGGAATTTCTTCAGGTAGCTGAGCGAGGAATAACCGGTGCCGAAGTCGTCCATGGCCAGGGTCAGGCCCAGGCTCTTGAGGCGGCCGAGCTGGTGGCGGGTGTCCTCGGTGGCCTCCAGTAGCAGGCTCTCGGTCAGTTCCAGTTCCAGCAGGCGCGGGTCGAGCTGTTCTTCATGCAGGATGGCGGCGATGGAGCCGACCAGATCAGGATCGGAGAACTGCTTGGGCGACAGATTGATCGCCACCTGCAGTTCGCCCATGCCGATGGCGGCGATTTGCTTGCTCATGCGGCAGGCCTGGCGTACGACCCATTTGCCAATGGGAATGATCAGGCCGGTTTCCTCGGCGACGCTGATGAACTGGTCAGGGCGGATCATGCCCTTCTCCGGATGGTGCCAGCGCAGCAGCGCCTCCAAACCCAGCAACTGGCCGTTCTTCAGACACAGCTTGGGCTGGTAGAAGACCTCCAGTTCACTCTGGGTCAAGGCCCTACGCAGGTTGTTCTCGACGAACAGCTTGTAGTTGGCCTCGGCGTTGAGCTCCTCGGTGAACAGCTGCACCTGATGCTTGCCGTTGGCCTTGGCCTTGTGCAGCGCCAGGCCGGCGTGCTTCATCAGCGTCTGCGGGTCGTCGCCATGCTCCGGGGCCAGGGCCAGGCCGAGCGAGCCGGTGATGCTGATCAACTGGTTATCGACGAACAGCGGCTTGTCCAGGGTCTGCAGCACCTGATGAGCGACGCGCAGGCCGCTGTCCTGGTCGCAACCATCGAGCAGGATGGCGAATTCGTTGCTGGCGAAGCGTGCCAGTGTGCCCTTGGCGCCGAGGCTGTTGCGCAGGCGTCGGGCCAGGGCCGAGAGCAGCTTGTCGCCGGTCTGGTGGCCGAGGCTGTCGTTGATCCGCTTGAAGTTGTCGATGTCCACCAGCAGCAGCACCAGCGGCTGCTGCGTATGCTGAGCGAAGCGTTGTTCGAGGCTGCGGATGAACGAGGGGCGATTGCCCAGGTTGGTCAGGTTGTCGGTATAGGCCAGGCGTTCGATGCGCTGCTGCGCCAGCTTGGCTTCGGTGATGTCTTCGTAGATGCCGATGTAGTGGGTCAGCTCGCCGTCGTCGCCATACACCTTGGATATCGATAGATGTCCCCAGTAGGGCTCCAGATTCTTGCGTCGGCTGCGGAACTCGCCTTGCCAGCTGCTGTGCTCGGCGAGACTGGAGCTGGCATCGAACAGCAGGTCGCTGAGGTTGGTCAGAGCGGGCAGTTCGGAGAGACGATGGCCGCAGACCTCGTCGCTGCTGTACAGGGTGATGGCGGTGAAGCTGGGGTTGACGTACTCCACCCGGCCGTCGCGGTCGACCAGCAGAAAGGCGCTGGCGCTCTGTTCGACGGCGCGCTGGAACAGATGCAGGGCGCTGGTGGCGCTGCGTTTCTGCTGGTTGATCAATACCTGAGCGAACTGATCGGCCAATTCGCCGGCGAAGGCGATTTCATCAGCCTGCCAGGTGCGTATGCCGCCGATATGTTCCAGGCAGAGTACGCCGACCACTTCGCCCTCGACGCGTATGCTGGCGTCGAGCATCGAGCAGATGTTCAGCGGCTGCAGGTAGTTGGCGGCCAGCTCGCAGGTGCGCGGGTCGCGCTGCGCATCGTGCGCGTCGATGGCTCTGCCGCTGTGCAATGCCTCCAGATACTGCGGGAAATTCCGCGCGTTTATCGACGGTAGTTGTTCGTGGCGGTCCAGGTCGCGGCGATAAAGCGACACGGAGTCCAGATGATGGCTGCCAAGCTTCCAGATACCGGCGCGAGCGACACCGTAGACCTCGCAGGCGGCCTGGGTGATCAGTTCGGCCGCTTCCTGCTGTGGGTCGCTGGAGGTGTAGCGCTGGCGCGCCAGGCGCACGATCAGTTGCTGCTGGGTGCGTGAACGGGCGAGGTGTTGCAGGTGGTCATTCTGGGTGCGTTGATATTGCTGCAGCGAGCTGCGCAGTTGCTGATTCTGCGTGTGCAGCTCCTGTTCGGCAGGGGCGTACTGATCAAGGCTTTCGTCCGCTACCAGCAGATAGCCGCGCAGCAACTGGCGGTTGCGCTGTTTGAAGGGTTCGCCCATCTCCAGCAGGGTCAGAGCACCTTGCGGTGTATGCAGGGTATAGCGCACCAGGTAATGCGGGCCTTGCAGCAGTTGCTGCTGGATGGCGTCATGCAAGCGATAGCGCGCCTCGGGCTCCATCAGACTGGCGTAGGGGGCATCCACCAGCGCGCAGAGATCGCTGGCGCTGATACCCAACTGGCGTTCGCAGGCCGGGTCGAGAAACAGCAATGCCCAGCTTGGCTCGTTCAAGCGCTCGAAACGCAGCATGCCGAGCCGCGAGGGCACTGGCAACTGCGTCACAACCTCGGCTGCCGAGCGGGCGCTGGCATCGGGATGGCTTTTCATTGGGCGGCGGGCTTCCAGTATGCTGACCAGGCGAGGCATCCGTTCTCAGTACAGGGCCGTTGCTGCCAGAAGGCGCAGCGGCACGGACGGAGGCTAGGGCTCAGGCCTACTTCACTATAGCGTTCGGCAAGGGTGCATCATGCAAGCGAGACTGACAAGAAAACTCATGGCCATGGTGCTTGGCGGAGCACTTTTTACGGCCATACCCGCGGTTGCTAGCGCCGATGACGCGGCGACGCTGCAGGGGGCCGAGCAGGCTGCTTATCTGGACGGGCTCAAGCGTCTTTATCTGGCCGACAACGAGCGCAATGCATTGCTCGCGCACAGCAATGCATTGCTGGAAACCTACGCCCTGCGCGCGGGTTATCAGGTTGGCCAGGCGCAGCGGCAGGACCTGCTGTATCGCTTCAATGTCGGCAATGCCGGCGAGCTTATCCTGCGTGAGGAGAGTCGTGACGCGCAGGGCACCGCCATCTCGGTGCGCAATCAGCGTGTTCCGGTGTTCGGTGTCGATCCGTTCATCCGTTATGAGTGTCCGACCGGCGGTATCCGCTGTGTGCTGTTCAACCCGGCTGATGGCAGTCCGCTGCTGAGCATCGTGCGTGATCACCAGGGCGCGGGTGAATTGGCCAAGGCGCTGAGCTTTCTGATTCGCAACGTGCAGAAGGGCTGATAGGCCTCACACCGCTCCGAAAGAATGCAAAAAAACCCCGCCTGAATGGGCGGGGTTGAGGATGCGAGCGTGGCGTGCTCGAAACGGTTTACAGCAGGATGGTGCGGATATCGGCCAGCAGCTGCGACAGACGCTGAGTGAAGCGTGCGGCGGCAGCGCCGTTGATCACCCGGTGGTCGTAGGACAGCGACAGCGGCAGCATCAGCTTGGGCTGGAAGGCCTTGCCATCCCACACTGGCTGCATGGTGGCCTTGCTGACACCCAGGATCGCCACTTCCGGCGCGTTGACGATCGGCGTGAAGCCGGTGCCGCCAATGTGGCCGAGGCTGGAGATGGTGAAGCAGGCGCCCTGCATGTCATCAGCCGAGAGCTTCTTGGTGCGCGCTTTTTCCGCCAGTGCGGCGGCCTCAGCCGCAAGCTGCAGCAGGCTCTTCTGATCGACGTTCTTGATCACCGGCACCAGCAGGCCGTCCGGCGTATCGACGGCGAAGCCGATATGCACGTACTTCTTGCGGATGATCGCCTTGCCGCTCGGGGCCAGCGAACTGTTGAAGTCCGGCAGTTCCTTGAGCAGGTGGGCGCAGGCCTTGAGCAGCAGCGGCAGCACGGTCAGCTTGACGCCAGCCTTCTCGGCCACGGCCTTCTGCGCGACGCGGAAGGCTTCCAGGTCGGTGATGTCGGCCGAGTCGAACTGAGTCACGTGCGGCACGTTGAGCCAGCTGCGATGCAGGTTGGCGGCGCCGACCTGCATCAGGCGGGTCATCGCCACTTCTTCGATTTCACCGAACTTGCTGAAGTCCACGGTCGGGATCGGCGGAATGCCGGCGCCGCCGGTGGCAGCAGCGGCAGTCGCCTGCGGTGCGGCCTTGGCCTTGTGCATCATCGCCTTGACGTACACCTGCACGTCTTCCTTGAGGATGCGGCCTTTCGGACCGGTGCCGGCGATATCCGCCAGTTCCACGCCGAAATCACGAGCCAGCTGACGCACGGCGGGGCCTGCGTGCACCTTGGCACCATCGCGTTTGGGCGCGTTGGCAACCTCGGCAGCAGCAGCCGACAACGAGGCAATGGCGCGTACTTCTGCGGCCACTTCCGGTGCGGCACCTTCCGGCACGCGGTGCACTTCCTGGCTGGCTTGCGCCGGCGCAGCGGCCGGAGCGGCGCCTGCCACCCTGAGCTTGAGAATCAGGTCGCCAGTACCGACTTCGGCGTCCAGCTTGACCAGCACTTCTTCCACCACGCCGGCAGCCGGCGAAGGGATTTCCATGGAGGCCTTGTCGGATTCCAGGGTGATCAGTGACTGGTCGGCTTCGATGCTGTCACCGGCCTTGACCATGACTTCGATGACCTTGACCTTGCCGTCGGTGCCAATGTCCGGCACATGCACGTCCTGCACCGAAGCAGCAGCCGGAGCGGCGGCAGCGGGAGCGGCTGCTGGTGCGGCAGCCGGTGCTGCGGCTTGAGCCGGCGCAGCACTGGCGGTTGTGCCACCAGCGGTGCGCAGCTTGAGGATCAGGTCGCCGGTGCCGACTTCGGCGTCCAGCTTGACCAGCACTTCTTCCACCACGCCGGCAGCCGGCGAGGGGATTTCCATGGAGGCCTTGTCGGATTCCAGGGTGATCAGTGACTGGTCGGCTTCGATGCTGTCACCGACCTTGACCATGACTTCGATGACCTTGACCTTGCCGTCGGTGCCGATATCCGGCACGTGCACGTCCTGCACGCTGCTGCTGGTCGCAGCAGCGGCAGGAGCGGCCGCCGCAGCGGCTGCTTTCGGCGCTTCGGCAGGCGCAGCTTCGGCTTTCGGCGCAGGCGCCGCTTGCGCGGCACCTTCGACTTCCAGCACCAGCAGCTCGTCGCCTTCCTTGAGACGGTCGCCGATCTTGACCTTGATTTCCTTGATCACGCCGGCCTTGGGCGAGGGCACTTCCATTGAGGCCTTGTCGGACTCCAGAGTCAGTACGCTCTGGTCGGCTTCGATACGGTCGCCGACCTTCACCAGCAGTTCAATCACCTCGCCTTCACCGCCGAGGTCGGGTACGCGAATCAATTCACTCATCGCTACGCTCCTTAGCAGTCCAGGGGATTGGCTTTGTCGGCGTCGATACCGAACTTGGCGATGGCGTCAGCCAGCACCTTGGCTTCGATCTCGCCACGGTCGACCAGGGCTTCCAGGGCGGCCAGCACGACCCAGTTGCGATCCACTTCGAAGAAGTGACGCAGCTGCTTGCGGCTGTCGCTGCGGCCGAAGCCGTCGGTGCCCAGGACCTTGTATTCCTTGCTCGGAACCCACTGACGAACCTGCTCGGCGAACAGCTTCATGTAGTCGGTGGAGGCGATGACCGGACCCTTGCGACCGCTCAGGCACTGCTCGATGTAGGTCTGCTTGGGCTTCTGCCCCGGGTGCAGGCGGTTGCTGCGCTCCACGGCCAGGCCGTCGCGGCGCAGTTCGTTGAAGCTGGTGACGCTCCACACATCGGCGCCGATGTTGAACTCGTCACGCAGGATCTTCGCGGCTTCGACGACTTCACGCAGGATGGTGCCGGAACCCAGCAGCTGCACGTGGTGCGCGGCTTCCTTCTTGTCTTCCTCGAGCAGGTACATGCCCTTGATGATGCCGTCTTCCACGCCCTGCGGCATGGCCGGCTGCTGGTACGACTCGTTCATCACGGTGATGTAGTAGAAGATGTCCTGCTGCTCTTCGGTCATCTGGCGAATGCCTTCGCGGATGATCACGGCGAGCTCGTAGCCGTAGGTCGGGTCGTAGGTGCGGCAGTTGGGGATGGTCGCTGCCAGCATGTGGCTGTGACCGTCTTCGTGCTGCAGGCCTTCACCGTTGAGGGTGGTACGGCCGGCGGTACCGCCGATCAGGAAACCACGGGTGCGGCTGTCGCCAGCGGCCCAGGCCAGGTCGCCGATGCGCTGGAAGCCGAACATCGAGTAGAAGATGTAGAACGGCAGCATCGGCTGGTTGTGGCAGGAGTACGACGTACCGGCGGCGATGAAGGAACTCATGGCGCCGGCTTCGTTGATGCCTTCCTCGAGGATCTGACCTTTCTTGTCCTCTTTGTAGAACATCACCTGGTCTTTATCGACCGGCTCGTACAGCTGGCCGACCGAGGAGTAGATGCCGAGCTGGCGGAACATGCCTTCCATACCGAAGGTACGGGCTTCGTCCGGGATGATCGGGACGATGCGCTGGCCGAGTTCCTTGTCCTTGACCAACTGCGCGAGGATGCGCACGAAAGCCATGGTGGTGGAGATTTCGCGGTCGCCCGAGCCGTCGAGGATGGCCTTGAGGGTATCCAGTGGTGGTGTCGGGATGCTGAAACTCTGCTGGCGACGCTGCGGTACGAAGCCACCCAACGCGTTGCGGCGCTCGTGCAGGTACTTGTACTCGGGGCTGCCTGGCTCCGGCTTGACGAAGGGCAGGTTTTCCAGCTCTTCATCCTTGACCGGGATGTCGAAGCGGTCGCGGAACTGACGCAGGCTGTCGACATCGACCTTCTTGGTGTTGTGCGCGGTGTTCTTCGCTTCACCGGCGCCGGTACCGTAGCCCTTGATGGTCTTGGCCAGGATCACGGTCGGCTGGCCGCTGTGGTTCACGGCCTGGTGATAGGCTGCGTAGACCTTGTACGGGTCGTGGCCGCCACGGTTGAGCTTCCAGATCTCGTCGTCGGAGAGGTCCTTGACCATCTCCTTGAGCTCCGGGCTATTGAAGAAGTTTTCACGAACGTAGGCGCCGTCTTTGGCCTTGTAGTTCTGGTATTCACCGTCGACCACTTCGTCCATGCGACGCTGCAGGGCGCCGTCCTTGTCCTTGGCGAACAGCGGATCCCAGAAGCGACCCCAGACCACCTTGTTGACGTTCCACTGGGCACCGCGGAACACGCCTTCGAGTTCCTGGATGATCTTGCCGTTACCACGCACCGGGCCGTCGAGGCGCTGCAGGTTGCAGTTGATGACGAAGATCAGGTTGTCCAGCTTCTCGCGGCCGGCCAGGGAAATGGCGCCAAGGGATTCCGGCTCGTCGCACTCGCCGTCGCCCATGAAGCACCAGACCTTCTGCTTGCCAGCCGGAATGAAGCCGCGCGCTTCCAGGTACTTCATGAAGCGGGCCTGGTAGATCGCCTGGATCGGGCCGAGGCCCATGGACACGGTCGGGAACTGCCAGAAGTCCGGCATCAGCCAGGGGTGCGGGTAGGACGACAGACCTTTGCCATCCACTTCGCGGCGGAAGTTCTTCATCTGGTCTTCGCTGATGCGGCCTTCCATGAAGGCGCGGGCGTAGACGCCAGGGCTGGCGTGGCCCTGATAGAACACCAGGTCGCCGCCGTGTTCGTCGGTCGGGGCCTGGAAGAAGTAGTTGAAACCGATGTCATACAGCGTCGCGGAGGAGGCGAAGCTGGAAATGTGGCCGCCCAGATCCGGGTCGTCCAGGTTGGTGCGCATCACCATGGCCAGGGCGTTCCAGCGCACCAGCGAGCGGATGCGGCGCTCCATGAACAGGTCGCCGGGCATGCGAGCTTCATGGGTTACCGGGATGCTGTTGCGGTAAGGCGTGGTGATCGCGTAGGGCAGTTGCGCACCGCTACGGGTGGCCAGCTCGCCCAGACGGGTCATCAGGTAATGGGCACGGTCTTCACCCTCACGGTCGAGGACGGATTCAAGGGCGTCCAGCCATTCCTGGGTTTCGATCGGATCGAGGTCTTGCATGGCTTGCTCCAGGGCGGAAAGGCTTCCAGAATCGGAGGCCAGTTGGGTCTCACCGGCTTTTTGGGCGGGCGAGTTGAAATTCTTGGATTTACCGGGGGTAGGACCGGCCGCTTGTAGTTTTACTACATTTCGACGACGGATTCAGCCCTCTGGATACAATTCTTTCGTAGTAAAACTACAATCCGCGGCACCGCCGGCCGCGCGTGCCCCGCTGGTGCGGGGCTGCGGGCGATTGCACCGTGCGTCCGGCAGTCCGCCAAAAGGATAGACCATGAGCCTGCCGTTGCTGGTCGAGTTGCCCCCTTCCCTTGTCTCCCTGGCCGAACGCGCCGAACAGTCGTTGCAAGCCGCTTTGGCAGAGCATGAGGCGCTGGCTGAACCTGTTGCCGCATGGCCGCAAGAACGCCGCGTTGCCTGGCGGCAGGTGTCGGCGCTGAGCGATTTCGTCGCCGAGCAGGCGCAGCGTGATCCGCAGATGTTCGTTGCCCTGGCCGAGTCCGGTGAGCTGGAGCGCAGCCTGGCGCCGGGTGAGTTGCGCCAGCAGCTGGAGGCACAGCTGGCCGAGTGTGCCGATGAGGATGCCCTGGGGCGCTGCCTGCGGCGTTTTCGCAATCGTCAGCAGCTGCGCATCATCTGGCGCGATTTCAGCCGCCAGGCGGCGCTTGGTGAAACCTGCCGCGATCTGTCCGATCTCGCCGATGCCTGCATCGATCTGGCCTATCACTGGCTGTACCCGCGTCATTGCGCGCAGTTCGGTACGCCGATCGGGCGGCGCAGTGGCCAGCCGCAACACATGGTCATCCTCGGCATGGGCAAGCTCGGCGCGCACGAGCTGAACCTGTCTTCGGACATCGACCTGATCTTCGGCTATCCGGAGGGTGGCGAGACCGAGGGTGTGAAGCGCCCGCTGGATAATCAGGAGTTCTTCATCCGTCTCGGGCAGCGCCTGATCAAGGCGCTGGATGCGATCACCGTCGACGGCTTCGTATTCCGTACCGACATGCGCCTGCGTCCCTACGGTTCCAGCGGTGCGCTGGTGTTCAGCTTCAATGCGTTGGAGCAGTACTACCAGGATCAGGGTCGTGACTGGGAGCGCTACGCGATGATCAAGGCGCGCGTGGTCGGTGGTGATCAGGCCGCGGGTGCCGAGTTGCTGGAGATGCTGCGGCCCTTCGTCTACCGGCGCTACCTGGATTTTTCCGCCATCGAGGCGCTGCGTGCGATGAAGCTGCTGATCCAGCAGGAAGTGCGGCGCAAGGGTATGAGCGAGAACATCAAGCTCGGCGCCGGCGGCATTCGCGAGGTCGAGTTCATCGCTCAGGCCTTCCAGCTGATACATGGTGGGCGTGATCTCAGTCTGCAGCAGCGGCCATTGCTCAAGGTGCTGACCACGCTGGAAGGGCAGGGCTATCTGCCGCCGGCGGTGGTCGCGGAAATGAAGGAGGGTTACGAGTTCCTGCGTTATGCCGAGCACGCCTTGCAGGGCATCGGTGATCGGCAGACCCAGATGCTGCCGGCCGACCCGCAGGATCAGGCGCGGGTGGCGGCGATCATGGGCTTTGCTGACTGGGCGAGTTTTCATGAGCGCCTGATGCACTGGCGCGGTCGCATCGAATGGCACTTCCAGCAGGTGATCGCCGATCCTGACGAAGATG
This sequence comes from Pseudomonas chaetocerotis, assembly GCF_015712105.2. Taxonomy (NCBI): domain Bacteria; kingdom Pseudomonadati; phylum Pseudomonadota; class Gammaproteobacteria; order Pseudomonadales; family Pseudomonadaceae; genus Pseudomonas; species Pseudomonas chaetocerotis. Next base: position 598,117 of record NZ_JACFYX020000001.1, on the reverse strand, counting down.
AGTCGGATGCTGGCGAGGCCTGCGTTGGCGCCGAGTGGCTGCCGTTGTGGCAGGGGGCGCTGGACGATGAGGCTGCCGCGCTGCAGTTGCAGGAGGCGGGTTTCATCGAGCCTGGTGCAGCCTGTCGGCGCCTGGGGGATCTGCGTAACGGCCCGCAGGTGCGCGCCATGCAGCGCCTCGGTCGTGAGCGTCTGGATGCGTTCATTCCGCGTCTGCTGACGCAGACTGTTGAGCACGACAAGCCGGATCTGGTGTTGGAGCGGGTGTTGCCGCTGGTGGAAAAGGTCGCACGGCGCTCGGCCTACCTGGTGTTGCTGAGCGAAAACCCAGGCGCGCTGGAGCGCCTGATCAGCCTTTGTGCGGGTAGCCCATGGATCGCCGAGCAGATCGCTCGCTATCCACTGTTGCTCGACGAACTGCTCAACGAGGGGCGGCTGTACCATCCGCCGCTGGCCCCGGAGCTGGCTGCCGAGTTGCGCGAACGGCTGATCCGTATTCCCGAGGAGGATCTGGAGCAGCAGATGGAGGCGCTGCGCCACTTCAAGTTGGCCCACAGCCTGCGCGTGGCCGCTTCGGAAATTGCCGGCACGCTGCCCTTGATGAAGGTATCGGACTACCTGACCTGGCTGGCCGAGGCGATTCTCGATCAGGTGCTGGCGCTGGCCTGGCAGCATACGGTGCAGCGGCACGGCCGGCCGCATCGTGCCGATGGCACGCCCTGCGACCCGGACTTCATCATCATTGGCTATGGCAAGGTCGGTGGTCTGGAGTTCGGCCATGGCTCGGATCTGGACCTGGTGTTCATCCATGACGGCGATCCGCAGGCCGAGACCGATGGCGCCAAACCCATCGACGGTGCGCAGTTCTTCACCCGCCTGGGGCAGCGCATCATTCACCTGTTGACTACCCAGACCACCTCCGGTGCGCTCTATGAGGTGGATATGCGCCTGCGACCATCTGGCGCAGCGGGCCTTCTGGTCAGCTCGCTGGGTGCCTTCCAGCGCTATCAGGAGACCGAGGCCTGGACCTGGGAGCATCAGGCGCTGGTGCGGGCGCGGGTACTGGTGGGATGCCCGCGCCTGGCCGGCGAGTTCGCTCGCGTGCGCGCCGAAGTGCTGGGTCGCCGGCGCGATACCGAGGCGCTGCGCGTCGAGGTCAGCGAGATGCGCGCGAAGATGCGTGACAACCTTGGCACCAGGAATACTGCGGCCGGAACGGCAGCGAATGCCTTCGAGGCCACGTCCTCCTTCGATCTGAAGCAGGATGCCGGTGGTATCGTCGATATCGAATTTATGGTGCAATACGCGGCTCTGGCCTGGTCGTGGCAACACCCGCAGCTACTCGAGTTCACCGATAACATCCGTATTCTGGAAGGCCTGGAGCGGGTCGATCTGATGAGCGCCGAGGATGCCGCATTGCTGCGTGAGGTCTACAAGATCTATCGCTCGGCTGCCCATCGCCAGGCGCTGCAGAAGCAGCCTGGGGTGGTGCCGGGGGATCAGTTCCAGGATGAGCGTCGCGCCGTGATGCGCCTGTGGCGTGAGCTGGGGCTGAGTTGAACGACGGGGTTTGAGGCCCCACCTACTGATCGAACCGTGAAGCGAATTTGAGGAGCAGGCAAGATGTCGATGTCCGACCGTGATGGCGTGATCTGGTACGACGGCGAACTGGTGCCGTGGCGCGAAGCCAACACCCATGTGCTGACCCATACCCTGCACTACGGCATGGGCGTGTTCGAAGGCGTGCGTGCCTATAACACCCCGGACGGCACCGCGATCTTCCGCCTGCAAGCGCACACCGACCGCCTGTTCGATTCGGCGCACATCTTCAATATGCAGATCCCTTTCAGCAAGGAAGAGATCAACGAAGCCCAGCGCGCCGCCGTGCGTGAAAATGGTCTGGAAAGCGCCTACCTGCGGCCGATGGTGTTCTTCGGCAGCGAGGGCATGGGCCTGCGCGCTGCGGGCCTGAAGGTGCACGTGATCGTCGCAGCCTGGCACTGGGGCGCCTACATGGGCGAAGAGGCGCTGGAAGCCGGCATCAAGGTGCGTACCAGCTCCTATACCCGCCATCACGTCAACATCGCCATGACCCGCGCCAAGGCCAACGGCAACTACATCAACTCGATGCTGGCCCTGCAGGAAGCCATCTCCGGCGGCGCCGACGAGGCCATGCTGCTGGATCCGGAAGGCTACGTGGCCGAAGGCTCGGGCGAGAACATCTTCCTGGTCAAGGACGGCGTGGTGTACACCCCGGAAGTGACCTCTTGCCTCAACGGCATTACCCGCAGCACCATCCTGACCCTGGCCGACGAGCACGGCATCAAGGTGGTCGAGAAGCGCATCACCCGCGATGAGGTGTACATCGCCGACGAGGCTTTCTTCACCGGCACCGCCGCTGAAGTCACCCCGATTCGTGAAGTGGATGGTCGCAAGATTGGCGCCGGTCGTCGCGGCCCGGTCACCGAGAAGCTGCAGAAGGCCTACTTCGACCTGGTCACCGGCAAAACCAGTGGCCACGCCGAATGGCGTACGCTGGTTAAATAAGCGATTGCTCGAAGGCTCGACGGGGAGGCGAAAGCCTCCCCGGTCGTTTCTGGAAAGAATATGAAGATACTGATCGTTGGGCCAAGCTGGGTAGGCGACATGGTGATGGCGCAGACGCTGTTCCAGTGCCTGAAGCAACGCCACCCTGCATGCGAGATCGACGTGCTGGCGCCAGACTGGAGTCGGCCGATTCTCGAGCGCATGCCCGAGGTGCGCGCCGCGCTGAGTCTGCCACTGGGTCATGGTGTGCTCGATCTGGCCACGCGCCGGCGCATTGGCAAATCGCTGGCTGGCCAGTACGACCAGGCGATCCTGCTGCCCAACTCGCTCAAGTCCGCGCTGGTGCCCTGGTTCGCCGGCATCTCCAAGCGCACCGGCTGGAAGGGCGAGATGCGCTATGGATTGCTCAACGATATTCGTACGCTGGACAAAGACCGCTATCCGCTGATGATCGAGCGCTTCATGGCGCTGGCCTATGAACCTGGCGCTGCCTTGCCGCAGCCCTATCCGCAGCCACGTCTGGTGATCGATGAAACCAGTCGTGATGCCGCGCTGGTCAAGTTCGAGCTGCAACTGGATCGCCCGGTGCTGGCGCTGTGTCCCGGTGCAGAGTTCGGCGAGGCCAAGCGCTGGCCGGCCGAGCACTACGCCAAGGTGGCCGAGATCAAGATTCGCGAAGGTTGGCAGGTCTGGCTGTTCGGCTCGAAGAACGATCATGCCGGCGGCGAGGACATTCGCATGCGCCTGATTCCGGGGTTGCGTGAGGAAGTCAGCAACCTGTCCGGGCAGACCAGCCTGGCCGAGGCCATCGACCTGATGTCGGCGGCCACTGCCGTGGTGTCCAACGACTCCGGTTTGATGCACGTGGCGGCGGCGCTGAACCGTCCGCTGGTGGCGGTCTATGGTTCCACCTCGCCAGCGTTCACTCCGCCGCTGGCTGATCGCGTCGAGATCGTTCGCCTGGGCCTGGAGTGCAGTCCCTGCTTTGATCGGACTTGCCGTTTTGGTCACTACAACTGCCTGCGTGAGCTCAAACCGCGGCCTGTGATCGAGGCGCTGGATCGGCTGGTCGGCGAAACCTTGACCCTGGTCGAGGGCGACTGATTTGCGGGTACTGATCATCAAGACTTCGTCGCTGGGCGACGTGGTGCATACCCTGCCGGCGTTGACCGATGCGGCCCGTGCCATTCCCGGCATTCGTTTCGATTGGGTGGTGGAAGAAGGCTTCGCCGAGATTCCCGCCTGGCATCCGGCAGTTTCCCAGGTGATCCCGGTGGCCATCCGCCGCTGGCGCAAGCACCCGTTGCGCACCTGGCGTAGTGGTGAGTGGGCGCGCTTCAAGCAGCGTCTGCGGGAAACCCGCTACGATCTGGTGATCGACGCCCAGGGCCTGCTCAAGAGCGCCTGGCTGACGCGCTACGTGTCGGCGCCGGTGGCCGGGCTGGATCGTGATTCGGCGCGTGAGCCGCTGGCCAGTCGTTTCTACGACCGTCGCTACGCAGTGGCCAAGGATCAGCATGCTCTGGAGCGCGTACGCCAACTCTTCGCCAAGGCGCTGGGTTATGCGCTTCCGTCCGGCACTGGGGACTATGGCCTCAGCCGCGCAGCGATGATGGATTCCGCTGCGCAGCCGTATCTGGTGTTCCTGCATGGCACCACCTGGGCCAGTAAGCACTGGCCGGAAGCCGACTGGCGTGCGCTGGCAGAGCGCATGGACGAGCTGGGCTGGGCCGTGCGCCTACCTTGGGGCAACGAGACGGAAAAGGCGCGTGCCGAACGCATTGCCGCCGGACTCAGTCATGCCGCTGTGCTGCCGAAGCTGAACCTGGCCGGCGTGGCCAAGGTGATTGCCGGGGCCAGCGCCTGCGTCTCCGTCGACACCGGGCTCGGTCATCTGGCCGCTGCGCTGGACGTACCCAATATTTCTCTTTATGGCCCGACGCTGCCCGGCAAGGTGGGCGCTTACGGTCATAGTCAGATTCACCTGTGCGCCAGTGGTCCGGGCGCTGGCAGCGGTGATCGTGACAAGCCCTGTTTCGACGGCCTCGGTGCCGAGCGCGTCGGCCTGGAACTGGAGGCGCTGCTGCTCGCGCCTCCCGGCACCCTTTAAGGAGCGGCTATGCAACTGGCCTTCGTTCTCTACAAATACTTCCCCTTCGGCGGGCTGCAGCGCGACTTCATGCGCATCGCCCTCGAATGCCAGGCGCGTGGCCATGCCATTCGCGTTTACACGCCTATCTGGGAAGGCGAAAACCCCGGTGGCTTCGATGTGCGCGTGGCGCCGGTGCGTGCGCTGTTCAATCATCGCCGCAACGAGAAATTCAGTGCCTGGCTGCAGGCCGATTTGAAACGCGACCCGGTCGACCGGGTGATCGGTTTCAACAAGATGCCGGGCCTGGATGTTTATTACGCTGCCGACGGCTGTTTCGAGGACAAGGCGCAGACCCTGCGCAACCCGATCTACCGTCGCTGGGGCCGCTACAAGCACTTCGCCGATTACGAGCGCGCGGTATTCGCGCCGGAGTCGAAGACCGAGATTCTGATGATCTCCGAGGTGCAGCAGCCGCTATTCATCAAACACTACAAGACCCCGCTGCAGCGCTTCCACCTGCTGCCGCCGGGTATCGCCTTTGACCGCCGGGCACCCGCCAATGCTGCCGACATTCGCGCCGAGTTTCGCCGCGAGTTCAAACTGAGTGACGATGATCTGCTGTTGGTGCAGATCGGCTCCGGCTTCAAGACCAAGGGGCTGGATCGCAGCCTCAAGGCGCTGGCCGCGTTGCCGCGCGAGCTGCGCAAGCGCACCCGTCTGATCGCCATCGGCCAGGACGATCCCAAGCCCTTCCTGCTGCAGATCAAGGCGCTGGGTCTGTCCGATCAGGTGCGGATCCTCAAGGGGCGCAGCGACATTCCGCGCTTCCTGCTTGGTGCCGATCTGCTGATCCATCCAGCCTATAACGAGAACACCGGTACCGTGCTGCTGGAGGCTCTGGTATCCGGCTTGCCGGTACTGGTCACCAATGTTTGCGGCTATGCCCATTACATCGCCGACGCCGACTGCGGCCGCGTACTGCCCAGCCCCTTCGAGCAGGACGCGCTCAACCGCACGTTGGCCGATATGCTGGCTGATCCCGAGCGCCGCGCTTTCTGGAGCCGCAATGGCCTGGTCTATGCCGATAGCGCCGACCTGTATTCGATGCCGAAGAAGGCCGCTGACGTGATCCTCGCGGAGAAGCACGCATGAGCCGCTCGGGTAGGGTGCGCCGTGCGCACCACAAGGTCGACAGCGCGGTGTCATCGGTGCGCAGCATCTACCCTGCGGATACCCGGCCGGGGAGGCTTGCATGCGCCTGATTCTCGCCGAACCCTTCAAGAGCCTGTGGGCGGGCCGCGATGCCTTCGAGGCCGTCGAGAAGCTCGAGGGCCAGGTCTACCGCGAACTGGAAGGGCGTCGCACCCTGCGGACCGAGGTCGACGGGCGCGGTTACTTCGTCAAGATCCACCGTGGCATCGGCTGGGGTGAGATCGCCAAGAACCTGCTCACGGCCAAGGCGCCTGTGTTGGGAGCCGCGCAAGAGTGGCACGCCATTCAGCGTCTGACCGAGGCCGGTGTGCCGACCATGACCGCCGTGGCCTACGGTGAGCGTGGCAGCAATCCGGCGCGCCAGCACTCGTTCATCGTCACTGAAGAGCTGGCGCCGACTGTCGACCTGGAGCAGCTCAGCCTCAACTGGGCGAAGCAACCGCCGAAACCTGCGCTCAAGTGGGCGCTGATCCGCGAAGTGGCGCAGATGACCGGCAACATGCACCGTGCCGGGGTCAACCACCGCGACTGTTATATCTGCCACTTCCTGCTGCACACTGACCAGCCGATCCAGGCCAGTGACCTGCGCCTGTCAGTGATCGACCTGCACCGCGCCCAGGTGCGCAGTGCCACGCCACGGCGCTGGCGCGACAAGGATCTGGCCGCCCTGTATTTTTCGGCGCTGCATATCGGCCTGACCCGGCGTGACAAGCTGCGTTTTCTCAACAGTTATTTCGCAGCGGCAGGCAATGAGCGGCGGTTGCGGCAGATCCTGCGGGAGGAGGCGGCGCTGCTGCTCTGGCTGCAACGCAAAGCCGATCGCCTGCTGGTTCGCTATGCACGCAAGTACGCGCCTGGAGCGAACCATGAGTGAATGGCGCGTCACCTCCCTGGCCACGCCGCAGGCGGCAAGAGCCTTCGCCAGTCTGGATGCGGTATTTTCCCTGCAGGGCGAAGCAATCACCCATGATCCGCTGTCGGACGTGATCCGCGTCGAATTCGATGGGCTGCGTTATTACGTCAAGCGCTATCACGGCGCCGGCAAGGGTGTTCGGCGTTTCATCGGCCGGCCGCGGGTCAAGGCCGAATGGCAGAATCTCAAGCACTTCGCCGCCTGGGGCATTCCCACTGCGCCCATCGCCGCCTACGGGCTGGAGCGCAAGCTTGGCGCCTTCGCCCGAGGCGCGCTGATCACCCAGGAGATCGTCGATACGTTGGACATGTCACGCCTGGCGGCCACGGACGATGCACGTCTGCATGACCGGGCCTGGGTCGACGATGTCAGCCGCCAGTTGGCCAAGGCCACGCGCACGCTGCATGACCATCACTTCGTCCACAACGACCTCAAGTGGCGCAACCTTCTGGTGGACGAGCAGCGCCGACTGTTCCTCATCGACTGCCCTGCCGGAACCTTCTGGTGGGGGCCGTTCCTGCGCCACCGGATCGTCAAGGATCTCGCTTGCCTGGACAAGGTCGCCAAGTACCACCTGTCGCGCACTCAGCGCCTGCGTTTCTATCTGCAGTATCGGCGTCGCGATCGTCTCAACGACAGTGACAAACGACGGATCGTGCAGATCGTGCGCTACTTCGAGGGACGAGAATGAAGGACTTCATCGAGGGCGAGGATAAAACGCTGCTCGAGCGTCACGGCCTGGACAGTTTCGAGGCATTGTGGGCACTGCAACTGTTTGCCGTGGACGAGCCCAACACCGCTTCTCGCGGTGGTTGGAGCACGGTGTACCGGCTCGACCTCGATGGCACCGGCTACTACCTCAAGCGCCAGAGCAATTACCTGACCCGTAGCTTGCATCGTCCGTTGGGTGAACCGACCCTGGCGCGAGAGTTTCGCAATACCTGCCGCTATCGGCGCCTGGGCATTCCGGCGCTGCGTTCGGCGTTCTATGCCGAACGACGCATTGGCGGCGAGCGCCGCGCCGTCCTGCTGACCCGAGCCCTGGATGGTTGGCGGGATCTGGACAGCTACCTGCCGAACTGGTCGCAACTGGCCGCCGTGCAACGCCATGCCATCGCCAGTGCCTGCGGGGTGCTGGCCCGGTGCGTACATCGCCAGGGCCAGGTCCATGGTTGCTTCTATCCCAAACATGTTTTCCTCCAGCCCAGCGGCGATGGTTTCGTCGCGCAGCTGATCGACCTGGAAAAGACCCGGCCCCTGTTATTTGGCGAGCGTGATCGGGTCAAGGATCTGGAACCCCTGCTGCGTCGCGCCAGTGCCTGGAGCGAGGACGATGTAGCCTGTTTCCTGACCGCCTATCTCGGTGATGCTCGCCAGTTGGGGTACTGGTTGCAACGTCTCACGGCACGGTTCAAGGACAAGGCGGGGCGCTCATGAGGCTTGCTTCCCTGGTCGATGTCGGACGTACCCCTGCGCTACCGCTGCTGATCGAGCTGGAGGGCGCGGGATCTATCCAGTTGCTCAGCCTGTTGCGGGTGCTGCCAGGCCAACGCTATGTCGGTCGAGCGCAGTGGCAGGGGCGTGAGGTGCTGGCCAAGCTGCTGGTCGGCGATAAGGCCGAACGGCATTTCGCCCGCGAGCTGCGCGGCGTTCAGCTACTGGCTGAGCGGGGGCTGAAGACGCCCGAGTTGCTTGTCCACGGTTCGACGCCTGGAGAGGGCGGTTGGCTGCTGTTCGAGTTCCTCGACGATGCCAGCAGCCTGGGAGATGCCTGGCAGGCGTTGGCCCATCTGGCGTGGCCGGACGACGCTCGGCTGCAGGTGCTGGGTGAGGCGCTGGCAGCCATTGCCGGGCTACACCGGCAAGGTCTGTGGCAAGAGGACCTGCATCTGGACAACCTGCTGCGTCACCAGGGCAGCCTGTATCTGATCGACGGTGGCGGCGTGCGTGCCGAGACGCCGGGCCAACCTTTGTCGCGAGACAGGGTGCTGGCCAATCTGGGTGTGTTCTTCGCTCAATTCCCGAGTGCTCTCGATCCATTCATCGAGGAGCTGCTGGTGCATTATCTGCTGGTCAATGGCGAGCACGCGCTGCCGCTCGAGGCTCTGCTCAAGGCAGTAGCCAAGGCCCGTGGTTCGCGTCTGCATCACTTCATGGGCAAGCTCGGTCGCGATTGTTCGGCGTTTTGCGCATGGCGCGGCGCCTCGCGTTTGCAGGTGGTCCGGCGCGAGGAAGAGGCCTTGCTGGCGCGATTACTGGCTGACCCTGACGCCGCTATCGCGGCTGGGCAGTCCCTCAAACGGGGTGGTTCGTCTACCGTCGCGCGAGTCGATCAGGGTGCCAGGCAATTGGTCATCAAACGCTACAACATCAAGGGCATGCTGCATTGGCTCAAACGCTTCTGGCGTCCGAGCCGCGCCTGGCACAGCTGGTGCGAGGGCAATCGCCTGGTTTTTCTCGGCATCGCAACGCCCAAACCGCTTGCCGTGCTCGAGTGCCGTACCCTGTGGCTCAGGCGCCGGTCCTATCTTGTTACCGAACACGCATCGGGTGTGGATATAATTACTCGTTTCGCGTCTTGCGCGCCTGGCGAGTTACCAGCCGAAGCGGAACTGCGGGCACTGGATGACCTGTTTGCGGCGCTGCTGCGTGAGCGCATCAGTCATGGGGATCTCAAAGGCAGCAATATCCTGTGGCAGGATGGGCGCTGGATGTTGATCGACCTGGACGCCATGCAGCAGCACCGTCGAGCCGGTAGCTTCGCACCCGCCTATGCGAAGGATCGGGCGCGTTTCCTGCGTAACTGGCCGCAGGACAGTACGCTATACCAGGTTCTGGACGAGCGCCTTCCGTCGGTGGTGGCAAAACCGAACAGTTAAGGCAGTAAATGTGCCCGACCGGGGCGACTGAATAACGAACGCTGTTGCTTGAAGCTTGCCGCTTGAAGCCTTCAGCCGCTTTTTTAAGAGGCTTTATCCTTGGCATTGACGATCCTCGGCCTTTCCGGCGCCCTGAGCCATGATCCATCCGCCGCGCTATACATCGACGGCAAGCTTATCGCTGCCGCCGAAGAAGAGCGCTTCGTGCGTGACAAGCATGCGAAGAACCGCATGCCCTACGAGTCCGCCAAGTTCTGTCTGGAGCAGGCCGGCATCAAGCCGTCCGACGTCGATGTGGTCGCTATTCCCTTTGCGCCCATCAGTCTGTTCGGCAAGGCGCGTTGGCATTACGCCAAGCGTTACTGGTATGCGCCGGATCGTGCGCTTGACGCGCTTCTCATGGGTAACCGCCGTTACAAGCGTTACCGCAAGAAGATCGTCTGGTGCCTGGAGCAGCTGGGTTTCGATGCCAAGAAGGTCAAGATCGAACCGGTCGAACACCACCTTGCCCACGCCGCCAGCGCTTACCATTGCTCGGGCTTCAAGGAGAAGACCGCGATCCTCGGCATCGACGGCAAAGGTGAGTACGCCACCACCTTCTTCGGCTATGGCGAGAACGGCAAGATCCACAAGATCAAGGAGTTCTTCGACCCGGACTCGCTCGGCGGTCTGTACGGTGCTATCACAGAATTCCTCGGTTTCGAGATGCTCGATGGCGAGTTCAAGGTCATGGGCATGGCACCTTATGGCGATGCCAGCAAGTACGATTTCTCGCGCCTGGCCACGTTCGAGAACGGCGAGCTGATCATCAACACCGATTACGCCAACGTCATTGGCCTGCGTCGCTACAAGGAAAAGGGCAAGGGGTTCTACTTCTCGCCCAAACTGATCGAGTGGCTCGGCCCGAAGCGCGAAGGCGATATCGCCGACGACCCCTACATCCACTACGCCGCCAGCATGCAGGCGCTGTTCGAGAAGCTGGCGCTGGAGATGATGGATTACTACCTGGGCGACATTATCCGCGAGACCGGCAAGATCGCCTTTGCCGGTGGCTGTGCGCTGAACGTCAAGCTCAACCAGAAGATCATCGCCCGTCCCGAGGTGAAGGAACTGTTCGTGCAACCGGCTTCTGGCGACGCTGGTACTTCGGTCGGCGCTGCTGCCTATGTCTCGCACCAGCGTGGCGTGCCGGTGGAGAAGATGGAGCACGTCTATCTCGGCCCTGCCTACAGCAACGAAGACATCATTGCCGCCTGCGCTCGCCACCCGAACGCACCGAAGTGGCAGAAGATCGACGACATGCCGCAGCGCATCGCCAAGATCATGGTCGATGGCAACCCGGTGGCCTGGTTCCAGGGCCGTATGGAGTTCGGCCCGCGCGCACTCGGTGGTCGTTCCATCATTGGCTGCCCGAGCATCCCTGGCGTGGCCGATCGCATCAACGAGCAAATCAAGTTCCGCGAGCGCTGGAGACCGTTCTGCCCGTCCATGCTCGATACCGTTGCTGCGCAGATGCTCAAGGTCGATCATCCGAGCCCGTTCATGACCTTCACCTTCGAGGTCAACGAGGAGTGGAAGGAGCGCGTCAGCGAAGTCGTCCACGAAGACGGTACCTCCCGCGCCCAGGTGCTAGAACGTGAATACAACCCACGTTGGTATGACCTGATGCTGGAACTGGAGAAACTTACCGGCAACGGTGTGTCGTTGAATACCTCGCTCAACCGTCGCGGTGAACCGATGATCTGCTCGCCGACCGACGCGCTGAACATGTTCTACGGCTCTGACCTGCAGTACCTGATCATGGAAGATATTCTTGTCGTGAAACAGTAATAGCCATGGCGGTTGTCGACGCGCATCAAGGGATGTTGCGGGAGTGGGCCAATGGTGGTCGCTTCGACTGTCATGACTCCAAGGCTATGTAATGTTGAGCGTTTGCGGGTTGAAGAGACAGAGTGAGGTAGAGGTTTGATGGGCACTGCCGGCGATAGCCAAGGTACCAGGGTTTCAATTGTCATCCCTGCGTACAACTATGCGGCTGTTCTACCGCGTGCGGTCGAGTCCGTCCTTGCTCAGCTTGAGAGTACGGGTAACGCTGAGCTGATCGTCGTCGATGATGGTTCGACCGATGACACGCATGCGGTGCTGGAGCAACTTCTGGCGCAGTACCCAGGGCGTTTCCGGGTGGTTCTGAAAAGCAATGGCGGAGCGTCTTCAGCGCGCAACCGAGGCATTCAGGAGGCCACAGGGGACTTTTTATTGTTCCTTGATGCCGACGATGAATTGGCTCCGGACGCTTTGGCTATTCTAAATGAGCATCTGATGGCAAACCCACGGACCCATCTGATTATCGGCGGGCACATTGCCGTATGGCCTGATGGCAAGCACCGTGAACACGTGCCGACGGATCTGCCGGCAGAACCCCTGGAACGTCTTCGAGCTTATCTGCTGGACAAGCGCCTGGCATTGTCCAACGGTGCCTGTGTCATGCACCGCGACGTGTTCGAGCGAGGCGGCTACCCCGAGCAGTTCCGCAGTGCCGAAGATATCCCCGTATTTGCGCAGGCGGTGGCCAATTACGCCTGCTCGTTGATTGCACGACCATTGGCGTTGATACACAAGCACGATGACAGCTTGCGGCACCAGTTCAGCCACGCCAACGCGGGTGGGTTGGCTCTGGTGGATGAGGTGTTCTCCCCCCGTCGGCTTGACGAGCGCTTCCAGGCGCTGAAGCCAGAGTTCTATGTGCAGCGTAGCCTGTCGCTTTTCCGTAGTGCTTATCTGGCCGGCGATGTGGCTGCTGCAAAAAGTTATTTCCGCTGCGCCTATCACTGTGACTGGCGGGTGCTGTTGAAAGGATCGTATATGCGCAAGGCTGTGCGCCTGTGGCTCGGGATCGGTGTATGAGTCGCAAGATAAGGGTTCTGCAGATGCAGAACCGTTACAACGTCAATGCGTCTGATCTCGCCGAGCAGATCATTCAGGGGTTGCCCACAGACAACTTCGAAGTCACCACGCTGTTTCTGCGCGGGCGGCCAGATGAGGGTGAGCCGGAAAGTCGTGCTGCGCGCTCCCTGTATCTGGGCTTCAGCCAGTCGGATCTCAAAGGGGTACGGCTGCGAGCGTTGTGGCGCCTTTATCGTCTGATCCGGGCTGAGCGTTTCGATGTGGTGATCGCCCATCGCTTCAAACCGATGAACATGCTGATGCTGCTCAACCGGGCATTGCGTATTCCGCTCTGCATCGGCGTGCAGCATGGGATTGGCGATTTCGATCGCCCATACCGCCGCTGGGAAGCTCGTCAGTTGCTGAAGGATAACTGGCGTATCGTAGGCGTCTCCCGGGCGGTGCGTGATTACTTGGTTGGATGCGGTGCCGGTTTTAATGCCTCCAACACGGTGCAGATCAACAACGCGATCGATATTGATCGTGCCGAAACATTGCAGCATCCCAAAGCCTACGCCCGCGAGTTGCTTGGCCTTTCGCAGGAGCCTTTTGTCTTCGGGGCTATCGGTCGGCTGGTACCGGTCAAGGGGCATGTCCACTTGATCGAGGCGTTTGCCCAGGTGCGTGCCCGATACCCTCAAGCTCAGTTGGCAATCATTGGCGAAGGGCGCATGCGTCAGGAGCTTGAGGCGCTGGTCGCGCGCCTTGGTCTGACCGATGTGGTGTTCCTGTTGGGGGCGCGTGAAGATGCCCTGCAGTATGTCAGGGCATTCGACGCTTTCGTCATGCCGTCTCTGAGCGAAGGTCTGCCGCTGGCCCTGCTGGAGGGTATGAGCGGGCACCTGCCTGTCATCGGCTCGGATATTCCGAGTTTGAAGCCCATCCTTGAGGATTGTGGAGGGCGCCTGTTTCCGAGTGGACAGCCGGATGTGCTGGCCGCGATGATGATGGATCTGCTGGCCATGACGGAGCAAGAGCGGGATGAGGAAGGGGCTCGGTCGTATGCTTACCTGCGTCGAGCTCACGACATCGAGGATTTTCGCCGACACTACCGCAAGCTGGTAGAAGAAGGTGTTGGCAATGAAGGGCGTTTTTCATGAGTGAATCGAACCGGCAGCCGCTTGTCAGTGTTGTCATTTCGTCCTACAACCATGCGCCCTATATCGAACGCTGTATCGAAAGCGTATTGGCGCAAACCTATCCTAATATCGAGTTGCTGGTCGTCGATGACGGTTCCAGCGATGACAGTGTCGTACGGATCCAGGCGTTGCAGGCGCGCCACGCATTCGATTTCGTCGCCCAGGAGAATCAGGGGCTGACCCGTACCCTGAATGCTTGCATCGCTCGTTCACGGGGAAGCCTGGTCGCGCCTTTTGGTTCCGACGACATTATGTGCCCCGAGCGTATCGCCATTCAGGTCGCCTATATGCAGGACAAGCCTGAGGTCGGCATCTGTGCCGGGGAAATCCAGTACATCGATGCAGAGGGGAAGGCGCAGTGTCGGCGTAAGCGCGAGCTTGGGTTTCGTCGCCTGGATTTTGAGGATCTGTTCAACGATAAAAAGGCCGGCGCTCCCGCCCCGACCCTGCTGTTTCGACGTGAGGCGTTGGAGGCTGTCGGGGGCTTCGATCCGAGTATCCGCCTGGAGGACTTGTTGATCGAGTTGAAGATTACCCGGGCCGGATACTTCATCGACGTGCTCCCCGATGTGCTGGCGCAGTATCGGGTGCATGAAACCAATACCTACAAGAACCGGCGCATGATGGTGGACGCGGTGCTGAGCACCTATGGGCATTTTGCCGATCACCCGGACTATCCGAAGGTGTGCGCGGCCTTCATCAATTCGATGCTGCTCAAGTGTGCGCGCGATGACAAGCCGTTGGCTCGTGAGCTGTTGGCGCAACTGCCGATGAAGTACCGCAATCTGAAGACGGCTCGCGCGATTTTTCGCCTGATGATGCCCTGAGGTCGGGCGAATCAGGGGAGAGGTGGGTAGGTCTTGTTCAGCGCGCGTTCGAAGCTCATCGCGTGCCTGCTGCTGCAATTCTGGGCATAACCCGCTACCCAATCCTGCCGATGCTGCTGTGTGAGCCACGCGGTGTCTTCCGGGTAGCGCAGAATGTGCTGAATATTGCGCTTGCGCTTGCCGGCATTGAGCGGGCGGCTTCCAACTTTCATGTCCGACAGGTCGATCAGCCCTAGTGTGCCGTCTGGCAAGCGCAGGACATTGCCCAGGTGCAGGGAGCGGAAGTAGACGCCTGACTGGTGCAGATGGGCGAGAAACGCTCCGAATTGACGAACTTCGATTGAGCGCTGTTCAGCATCGATTCGTCGCCAGTGGTTGCGCAGCGTGTCCCCTGGCAGTGGCCGATACAGCACCGCATTCAATCGCCTGTCAGGAATGAGCAGCAGCTCCACGACATCCGGGCAGGCGACGCCCAGCTCTTTCAGGCGCTGCACGTTGCTGGCGAAGCGCTCGCTCGGCAGGATCCAGAGCGCCGACGACAGCAGGCGCTTGCGCCGGTAGAACTTCAGGAAATTGCCGTCCGACAAGCGTGCGACCTTCAGCCCGAAGCCATCGCTTTCTATCGGGGTGGAGTTCTGCAGGAGCGCATCGAGCTGCAAGGTGCTGATTGTTCTCATCGGTTGTCCAGTTGGCGCTGCTGGATGGAAAGTGCTGCTACCAGTGACAGTGGAATCCAGATCAGGAACCAGCTTTCGTTGGGCCTGGAGAGGTAGGAGCTGCCCTCGGTAAGGCCGGCAGCGATACCGTAGACGAGCAGTGCCGATGCGATCTGAAAACCGGCATGTCTTCTCTGTTGCAGGCAACGGAACAAGGCGGCTCCGTACATCACCAGCCACAGGATGAGTCCGATGGCGCCGAGTTCCAGTAACACGGCCAGCTCTACATTATGCGGGTCACTCAGAAGGCGACCGATTTCCGGGATATCGAAGATGAACTTACTGTCGTAGCCATATCCGAACCACGGCTTCGCGGCCGCCTGGGAAACGGCGTCGGCCCAGAGTTGAGGCCGGAAGGAAAGTCCGCGCTCCAGGAATATCTCCGGCATCGCTACAAAGGTCGCGATGGCCAGGGCGATCAGTGCACCTATCAGGTAGACCCCTCGGCGAGGCGTCATCACCAGCATCCAAAGGCTGGTCAAGGTCAGCGCCAGGAGCGGGGTGCGGGAGCCGGTGGCAATAAGTGCAACCAGCAATGGAGTGGTACAGAGAATCGGCAGCCAGTCACGGCGCTCGCTCTGCGCGAGCCAGGCAGCCAGCCAGTAGGTGCAGAAGAAGCCCAGCACATGGGACGTCAGCAGCGGGTTGCTGAGTGCTCCGGTTCCAATCAGTCGTTGTTCGGATGGATAGGCGTTGGCATAGATGCACAGGTTGATGACGGCCGCGCCTACGGCCAATAGCGCCCCGACTCTCAGTACGGAGAGCAGCAGACGCTGATCCTTGCAGGCGATCAGGGTGCAGGCCGCAAAGATCATGAATACGTACAGTGGCCGCTTGGCCAGGCCGCTCAGGCTGGTGTCTGCCTGGGTCCACGAAAGGCTCAGCAGCAACCAGGTCGCGAATGCCAAATAGGCCAGCGTGATGGGTTCCTTGAGCAACTGCATGAAGACTTTTGGTGAGAGCAGCAGTGCGATCAGGGCGGGGGCGGCGAGCAGTGCGTAGAACAACTTCGTGTACTGGCTACCGTTCGCGGACCAGAATAGGCCGCTCAACAACACCAGGTAGCCCGCCACCAGCCAGTAGCTGGAAATGAAGTTGCTGATACGCAAGGGCATGGGGCGTGTGGGAGGGAGTGATGTCTGCACGTTTGAAACCGGTGGCTGATTTTCGAATGGGCGGCATCTTAATGCATCCTCGGGGGGGTAGGCTGCACCTGTGCTAGAATTCGCGCTTTTTCGGCCAAGTCGAAGTGTGAGCGCATGACCGACAAGCACACCACTGCAAGCCCATCTAGCAGCCTGAAAATCTACCTTCGGCTACTCGGATATGTCAGGCCCTATATAGGCATGTTCCTGATCAGCATCCTGGGTTACGTCATTTTTGCTTCCACCCAACCAATGCTGGCGGGCATCCTCAAGTACTTCGTGGATGGCCTGTCCAACCCTGATGTCGTGCTGTTTCCCACGGTGCCCTACCTGCGCGATCTGCAACTACTGCAGACGGTGCCCCTGCTCATCGTCCTGATCGCCGCCTGGCAGGGTGTCGGTTCCTTCCTGGGTAACTATTTCCTGGCCAGGGTCTCGCTGGGCCTGGTTCACGACTTGCGTATCGCACTGTTCAACAGCCTCATGGTGTTGCCAAATCGCTATTTCGATAGCCACAACTCCGGTCACCTGATCTCGCGCATCACCTTCAACGTGACGATGGTCACCGGTGCTGCGACGGATGCAATCAAGGTGGTTATCCGTGAAGGGCTGACAGTCATCTTCCTGTTCGCCTACCTGCTGTGGATGAACTGGCAACTGACTCTGGTAATGCTGGCAATCCTGCCGCTAATCGCATTGATGGTGAGCAGTGCCAGCAAGAAATTTCGCAAGCAGAGCAAGAAGATTCAGGTGGCGATGGGCGATGTTACCCACGTTGCGTCGGAAACGATCCAGGGTTACCGAGTGGTGCGCAGTTTTGGCGGGGAGACTTACGAATCCCGGCGCTTTGCCGCTGCCAGCCAGGACAATACCGAGAAACAGCTGCGCATGACCAAGACCGGAGCGGTGTACACGCCGATGCTGCAACTGGTGATCTACAGCGCGATGGCCGTGTTGATGTTCCTCGTTTTGCTGCTGCGTGGCGATGCTACGGCAGGTGACTTGGTGGCCTATATCACCGCTGCGGGGCTCCTGCCCAAACCCATTCGCCAGTTGTCCGAGGTCAGCTCGACGATTCAAAAGGGTATTGCCGGTGCCGAGAGCATCTTCGAGCAGCTGGATGAGGTGCCCGAAGTCGATCAGGGAACGGTAGAGCGCGAGCGCGTCAGCGGTCGTTTGGAAGTACGCAACCTGAGCTTCCAGTATCCGGACACGGAAAAGCCTGTGCTCAGTGATATCAATTTCACGGCCGAGCCTGGGCAGATGGTGGCATTGGTCGGGCGTTCCGGTAGCGGAAAATCGACCCTGGCCAACCTGATTCCTCGTTTCTACCATCACGAAACGGGTCAGATCCTGTTGGATGGGGTAGACGTCGAGCAATACAAATTGCGTAATCTGCGGCGTCATATTGCCCTGGTTACGCAGCAGGTCACCCTGTTCAACGACAGTGTGGCCAGCAATATTGCTTATGGCGACCTGGCCGATGCTCCGCGTGAAGCGATTGAGCAGGCGGTCGAAGCGGCCTACGCCAAGGAGTTCATCGACAAGCTGCCGCAGGGGCTGGATACCGAGGTTGGCGAAAACGGCGTGCTGCTGTCTGGTGGCCAGCGCCAGCGCTTGGCAATTGCGCGGGCGTTGCTCAAGGACGCACCGATCCTGGTGCTGGACGAAGCGACCTCGGCCCTTGACACTGAGTCCGAGCGGCATATCCAGGCCGCTCTGGATCGGGTCATGGAGGGCCGAACCACGTTGGTGATTGCACATCGTCTGTCGACCATCGAGAAGGCCGATTTGATTCTGGTGATGGATCAGGGGCGCATCGTCGAGCGCGGTACTCACGACCAGTTGCTGGCCCAAAACGGTTTCTATGCACGTTTGCATTCCATGGGGCTCGATGAAGGCGCGCCCTTGGATATCGCCTGATAAACTACGAGCCCGCCAAGACTAAGGCCCCGGAGTTCACATGAAGTTGACCATGCCCCGTTACGATCAAGCCGCCGTCCTGGTGGTGGGCGACGTGATGCTCGATCGCTATTGGCATGGCGGCACCTCGCGGATTTCTCCGGAGGCGCCGGTGCCGGTGGTGCGTGTCGACCAGATCGAGGATCGTCCCGGTGGTGCTGCCAACGTGGCTCTGAATATCGCCGCGCTCGGCGCGCGAGCCTTGCTGGTTGGCGTGACCGGTAATGATGAAGCCGCAGAAAGCCTGAGCGACAGCCTGCGTGGTGCAGGTGTGGATGCACATTTTCAGCGTCATGACAGCCAGCCGACCATCGTCAAGTTGCGGGTGATGAGCCGTCACCAGCAACTGCTGCGCATGGATTTCGAAGAGCCTTTCAACACCGATACCGCAGCCCTGGCGCGTGAGGTGGACACGTTACTCGATGGGATCAAGGTGTTGGTGCTGTCGGACTATGGCAAGGGTGCGTTGCAGAATCATCAGGTGCTGATCCAGTCGGCGCGAAAGAAGGGTATTGCGGTGCTGGCCGATCCCAAGGGCAAGGATTTCTCCATCTACCGTGGAGCCAGCCTGATCACTCCCAATCTGCACGAGTTCGAACTCATCGTGGGTGGTTGCGCCGATGAAGCCGAGCTGGTCAGCAAGGGGGCCACGCTGATGCGCGAACTGGAGCTGGGCGCGCTGCTGGTGACCCGCGGCGAGCACGGCATGACCCTGCTGCGTCCGGAACATGCACCGTTGCATCTGCCGGCTCGTGCCCGTGAAGTATTCGACGTTACCGGTGCAGGCGATACGGTCATTTCCACCCTTGCAGCATCCATCGCTGCTGGTGAGGAGTTGCCGCTGGCGGTGGCTCTGGCCAACCTGGCTGCCGGCATCGTCGTCGGCAAGTTGGGCACTGCAGCGATCAGCGCACCCGAACTGCGCCGCGCCGTGCAGCGCGAAGAAGGCTCCGAGCGTGGCGTACTGAGCCTGGATCAGTTGCTGATCGCCATCGAGGACGCTCGCGCCCATGGCGAGAAGATCGTTTTCACCAATGGCTGCTTCGACATTCTTCACGCTGGCCACGTGACCTATCTGGAACAGGCTCGTGCGCAGGGTGACCGCCTGATCGTGGCGATCAACGACGATGCCTCTGTCAGCCGTCTGAAAGGTCCTGGACGTCCGATCAATGCCGTCGACCGACGCATGGCCGTGCTCGCCGGTCTCGGTGCGGTGGATTGGGTGGTGAGCTTCGGTGAGGACACGCCCGAGCGCCTGCTCGCACAGGTACTGCCGGATGTGCTGGTCAAGGGCGGCGACTACGGCATTGATCAGGTGGTAGGTGCCGATATCGTCCAGGCCCATGGCGGCGAAGTACGTGTGCTGGGGCTGGTGGAAAACAGCTCCACCACCGCTATCGTCGAGAAGATTCGCAGCAAGTGACACCGGGCTGAGCAAGGCGCAGACCTTGCTCAGCTTGTCCGTGGCTTGACCCGATTGCCGCCGCGCCGCGTCTTGAGGGTCATAGGCGTGCGCCAGTCGGCAGCGCATCATCGATGGCATCCCTCTCGTGGAGCGAGATGCCATGATCGTCGATACGCAGGGCCAGGCCCTGAGCGTACTGAGCAAGCTGGCCCAGGCTGACTGGCCAGACCGCCTCAAGATGCGCAAATCTTTCGAGAAACTCGTCTACAGCGGTAGCCGTGTCAGCTTTCGCCTGGCCGCCGGCGGCAGCAGAAAAACGCCGCGCGCGGCAACCGATGACCTGTTTGACCTGTCACTGACCGAAGAGCAGCAGATGCTGGTGGATATGCTCCAGGGATTCGCGCTGGAGGTTCTGCGTCCGGCCGCGCACGAGGCCGATGCACGGGCTCACGTGCCTGCAGCACTGCTCAATCAGGCACATGAACTGGGCCTGGCGCACTATGGTGTTGCCGAGGCACAAGGTGGTCTTGCCGGGGAGCGCACCGTGCTGAGCAACGCGCTGATCGCCGAGAGCCTGGCGCAGGGCGACTTTTCTCTGGCCGCAGCCTTGCTAGTGCCGCTGTCTGCAGCCAATTGCATTCGTCGCTGGGGAAACTCGGCGCAGCAGGCTGCCTGGTTGCCGGCATTCATCAGTGAGCAAGGCGCGCCAGCCTTCGCCTTGGCGGTAACTGAGCCTGGCGTATTGACCGATGCTGGTCAGCCTGCGACGCGGGCGCGCAAGCATGGCAAACACTATCTGCTTGATGGAGAGAAGGCGTTGGTCATCGCTGGTCTGGCTGCCAGTCGATTGATCGTAAGCGCCCAGGCAACTGATGGCCCGGCGCTATTTGTCGTCGATGCGGCGAGCAAAGGCGTCAGTCGCCGTACCGAACCGGGAATGGGGCTCAAGGCTTGTGGGTTGACGCGTATTCAACTGAAAGGCGTCAAGGTGTCGAGCGAGTGCCGCCTGGCAGGCGATGGCTTCGATTTTCTGGCCTTCCTCGATTACTCTTCCTTGGCATTTTGCGCCCTTGCAGTCGGTACGGCGCAGGCGTCACTGGACTACGTGACGAGGTACTGCAACGAGCGCCAAGCGTTCGGCGAGCCGATCAGTCATCGCCAGGGCGTGGCCTTCATGGTGGCTGATATCGCCATCGAACTGGACGCCATGCGCATGTTGCTCTGGCGTGCCTGCACACGTGCCGAGGCCGGTTTGCCGCTGCGCCGTGAGGCCTATCTGGCGCGTCTGCTCTGCGTGGATAAGGCGATGAAGATCGGTTCCGATGCGGTGCAACTGCTCGGTGGTCATGGTTTTACTCAGGAGCACCCGGTCGAGCGCTGGTATCGCGACCTGCGCAGCTTGGCGGTGCTCGCTGGCGGCCTTCATCTCTGAACAGGCAGAACAACCATGAACCTGGAAACCCCACGTAAATTCCACGGCTTGCAACAGCAGGCGCAGCAGGTGGCCAAGCACTACTTTCGGCCGATCTCGCGCAAGTATGACAAGGTCGAGCACGCCTATCCCAAGGAGCTGGATCTGCTCGCTGCGTTGCTCGATGGTATGAACGAAGGCTCACCCGACGCAGTCGGCGCCGGCTCGGCCAGCAAGCGCGGGGCTGCACGCGAGCAGCAGGCGGGCAACAAGAATGCTGGCAACATGGCAGCGCTGCTTGGCGTGATGGAGCTGTGCTGGGGTGATGTCGGCCTGCTTCTGGCCATGCCACGCCAGGGGCTGGGCAACGCAGCTATCGCGGCGGTGGCCAATGACGAGCAACTGGCGCGTTTCGCCGGGGCCTGGGCGGCCATGGCCATTACCGAGCCCGGTTGCGGCTCTGATTCAGCGGCGATCCGCACCACGGCGGTGCGCGACGGTGATCACTACATCCTCAACGGCGAGAAGATCTTCGTCACTTCCGGTGAGCGTGCCGATGCCGTGGTGATCTGGGCCACGCTGGATAAAAACCTTGGGCGTGCGGCGATCAAGTCCTTCGTGGTGGAGAAGGGCACAGCGGGAATGACGGTTACGCGCCTGGAGAAGAAGCTGGGGATCAAGGCATCCGATACGGCCTCGATCAGCCTGAGCGATTGCCGGGTGCCAGCGGCCAACCTGCTGGGAAACGCCGAGATCGACGTGCAGAAGGGCTTTGCCGGGGTCATGGAGACCTTCGACAACACCCGGCCGCTGGTTGCAGGTATGGCGGTCGGTGTCGCTCGTGCTGCGCTGGAGCGCACGCGTGAGTTGCTGATCTGTGCGGGCTGCCGCTTTGATTACGCCAAGCCGCTGCTGACCGTCACTCATGCCGAGGCCACACTGTATCGTCTGGAAGCGGAATGGGAGGCGGCGCGTCTGTTGACGCTGAAGGCCGCCTGGATGGCTGACAACAAGTTGCCTAACTCGAAAGAGGCCTCGATCGCCAAGGCCAAGGCCGGGCGTGTGGCCAGCGAGGTGACGCTCAAGTGCGTGGAGCTGGCCGGTGCGCTGGGCTACGGTGAGGATGAGTTGCTGGAAAAGTGGGCGCGCGACTCGAAGATTCTCGATATCTTCGAAGGCACCCAGCAGATTCAGTTGCTGATCATCGCCCGGCGCCTGCTGGGCAAGAGTTCCAGCGAGCTCAAGTAAGCCCGCGCGCCACAGCCGAGGGCTGGTGCGCGCGGCGCACCATACAAGAAAAAAGCCCGCATTTGCGGGCTTATTCTTAGAAGCGGAAGACTTCCGTATCGATCTTGATCGGTTCTGCCACCGGGATCTTCGGCTCGGCAGCGGCGGGTTCCTGCGGTTGGGCTTTGGCCACCGGAGGCTTCTTGCGCGGCGGCTCGGGGGTAGGCTCGGCCGCAGCGATGGGCTGAATGGCCACTGCCAATTCAGCCGCCAGACGTTGCAGCAAGACACTCTGCGCCTTGACCTGTTCGGCCATGGGACCTCCGTGCGCCTCCTCAAGGCGAATCAGGCGGCTGTCGCGCAGTTGTCCACGCCGGTCGAGCAGGCGCCACTGAGCTTCCAGTACGGCAGGTTGGGCCGGGCCGGAATCCAGGCGGGTGATGGTCAGCATGACTTGAGCGTCGGCACTGAAGCCAGGTGCCGCCGGGGCTAGAACCAGGCGCTGGCTATCCAGGCGCCAGGCCAGCTGGCGTAGCATCTGCTGGTCGATATCGTTGGCCAGGCCGCTGGCCCAGCGGGCATCATGCGCGGCCACCAGGCTGCCATCGGCCTGACGTTGCAGCAGATTTTGCTGGCGCAGGTAATCGGCCACGCTGATCGGGCCGACCAGTACGGTCACGCCGTTGTCCTGGGTCGGTGTTACGGCGCTGCCGCTATCGAGTTGGTAAAGAGGCACCGGCTTCTGCTGCAGCAGACTGCAACCACTCAATACGAGCAGCGCGGTCATAAGCAGGGCCACAGGGCGTACTACTGTCATCATTAATTCCAGGCAACCGCTTCTGGGGCAGCTGCATATCGATCCCATATCATGCTGTGGGGTCATTTGCGCATGACCCGGGGCGCGTATCATCCGTCAAACCGCGCTACGACTCCAGCCTTGCCTGCTGGCTGGTAGCGCGGATATCCCGGACGTACGGGGCGTGTTGCCGACGCTATTCCACCAGCAGCTGGTCGATGCGCTGGAAGCCTCGCGGCAGCTTGTTGCCGCGGCGGCCGCGCTCGCCCTTGTAGTGCTCGAGGTCGTCGGCTTTGAGTGTCAGGGTACGCTTCCCAGCCTGCAAAACCAAACTGGCGCCGCTGGGCAGCACGGCCAGATCGGTCAGATATTCCTCACGCGAGGCTACGCGCTCGCCGGGAATGCCGATGATCTTGTTGCCCTTGCCTTTACCCAGTTGCGGCAGATCGGTGACCTTGAACAGCAGCAGGCGACCCTCTGTCGTCACCGCGGCCAACCAGCTGTCTTCCAGATTGCTGACTGGCTTCGGGGTGACCACCTTGGCGCCGTTGGGTAGGGTCAGCAGCGCCTTGCCCGCCTTGTTCTTGGCCTGCAGATCCTCGCCCTTGACCACGAAACCGTAACCGGCATCAGAGGCGATCACGTACAGCGCACTGTCCTCCGGCAGCATCACGCATTCGAAGGTCGCCCCCGGAGGTGGTGTCAGGCGACCGGTCAGCGGTTCACCCTGGCCACGCGCCGACGGCAGGCTGTGGGCGGCGAGCGAATAACTCCTGCCTGTCGAGTCGATAAAGACCGCGTACTGGTTGGAACGGCCTGGCGCTGCAGCCTTGAAGCCGTCACCGGCCTTGTAGGAGAGACCGGTGGCATCGATGTCGTGACCCTTGGCGCAGCGCACCCAGCCTTTCTCCGATAGCACCACGGTGACCGGCTCGGTCGGCATCAGCTCGGTTTCCGACAGGGCCTTGGCCTCGGCGCGCGCGACGATCGGCGAGCGGCGGTCGTCGCCGTACTTCTCGGCGTCCTCGATGATTTCCTTGCGTACCAGCTTCTTCAGCTTGGCTTCGCTGCCCAGCAGGGCCAGCAGTTTCTCGCGTTCCTTGGCCAGTTCGTCCTGCTCGCCGCGGATCTTCATCTCTTCCAGGCGCGCCAGTTGGCGCAGGCGGGTGTCGAGGATGTAGTCGGCCTGTACATCGGTCAGGCCGAAACGCTCCATCAGCACCGGCTTGGGCGAATCCTCGGTGCGGATGATGCGAATGACTTCATCGAGGTTGAGGAAGGCGATCAGCAAGCCTTCCAACAGGTGCAGGCGACGCTCCACCTTGTCCAGGCGGAACTGCAGGCGGCGGCGCACGGTGCCGACGCGGTACACCAGCCACTCGCTGAGCAGGGTGCGCAGGTCCTTGACCTGTGGCTTGCCGTCGAGGCCGATGACGTTGGTGTTGACCCGGTAGCTGGACTCCAGATCGGTGGTGGCGAACAGGTGGGTCATCAGTTCGTCGGCATCGACGCGGTTGGAGCGCGGGATGATGACGATGCGGGTCGGGTTCTCATGATCCGACTCGTCACGCAGGTCGGCGACCATCGGCAGCTTCTTGGCCTGCATCTGCGCGGCGATCTGCTCCAGCACCTTGGCCCCGGAGACCTGATGCGGCAGAGCGGTGACGACGATGTCGCCGTCCTCGAGGCGATAGACGGCGCGCATGCGCACCGAGCCGCGGCCGGTCTCGTAGATCTTTTGCAGATCGGCCTTGGGCGTGATGACTTCGGCTTCGGTGGGGAAGTCCGGGCCCTGGATATGCTCGCAGAGCTGCTCGACCGTGGCGCTGGGCTCATCCAGCAAGCGCACGCAGGCCGCCGCGACTTCGCGCAGGTTGTGCGGCGGCACGTCGGTGGCCATGCCCACGGCGATGCCGGTGGTGCCGTTGAGCAGCAGGTTGGGCAAGCGCGCTGGCAGGGTCGCCGGCTCGTTCAGGGTGCCGTCGAAGTTGGGCACCCAGTCGACAGTGCCCTGGCCGAGCTCGGAGAGCAGCACTTCCGAATAGCGCGACAGGCGCGCCTCGGTGTAACGCATGGCGGCGAAGGACTTGGGATCGTCCGGGGCACCCCAGTTGCCCTGGCCGTCGACCAGGGTGTAGCGGTAGCTGAACGGTTGCGCCATCAGCACCATGGCTTCGTAGCAGGCGCTGTCGCCGTGTGGGTGAAACTTGCCGAGTACGTCACCGACGGTGCGCGCGGACTTCTTGTGCTTGGAGTCGGCATCCAGGCCCAGTTCGCTCATGGCATAGATGATGCGCCGTTGCACGGGTTTCAGGCCGTCGCCGATATGCGGCAGGGCGCGGTCCATGATCACGTACATGGAGTAGTTGAGATAAGCCTGCTCGGTGAAATCGGCGAGTGAACGGCGTTCAACGCCTTCCAGGCTCAAATCGAGGGATTCGCTCATGCGGGCCTCATTGCAAGGTTGATTGGCGCAGCACCAGGGTGCCGCCCTTCTGACTGAATTCGAGTTGTTTCAGGGCACTCATGCCCAGCAGCACGTCGTCGCCGTCCATGCCTGGGGCAATCAATGCGGCGACGTCACGCAGTTCGATAGCGCCCAGGCGCAGGCTGTCCAGGCGTGTACGGTGCCCGGTAGCGCGGCCGTTGGCCGTGCTGATGATGATCGGGGCGCCGCGTTGCAGGCCGAGACGCTCGGCCACCGCGCTGGGTATCGCCACCTGGGTGGCGCCGGTGTCGAGCAGAAAGGTCACGTCATGCCCATCGATCTGGCCATTGACCAGGTAGTGCCCCTGGCGACTACTGGCCAGGCTCACCTCGACGAAACCCTCGCCATGCACCGACTGCGGTGTCTGGTTCGGGTTGCGTTGGCGATCTTCCCAGTTACCGAAGAAGTGCGTGGCCAGCAGCAGGCCGGCGCCCCAGGCGAGTATCAGCATCACTCGTCCGGCGCGGCGGCCCGGTGTCTGTTCACTCACGGACGTCGGCTCCAGCCGCCCTTGGGCGCGGCAAAACGCCAGACGATAGGACGCTCTTCGCCGTCGGCGCGGGTCTGACTACCATTGTCGACGCCGATCCAGGCACCGTCCTTGTCAATCCACAGCGCTTCGGCCATGCCGTAGTTCGACGCGTAGCGGCGCGGCTCGCTCAAGGCCTCGACTGCAAATGACCAGCAAATATCCACGGCGCCATCGCTCAGCGTGCGTCGGCAAATCCGATGAGCCTGACGCTCAAGGGTGAATAGTTTTTCCTCGAAGTAAGCCAGCCCGGAGAAATCACGGGGTGCCAACTGGCCACCCAGCGCTTCAGGTGATACCTCGTCACCGCTCTCGCTGGTCAGTACGCAGCCGCCCGTGCAGCGCCAGCTGCTGCCGTTTCGATGCAACACGGCCAGGCCGCGGCGACGTTGTTCTGCTGCCAGCCACAGGCGTTCGCCCGCCGGGTCGATGGCGATGCCTTCGAAGCCCTGGTTGAAATGCAGCAGCATGCCGCTGGCGCGCGCCTGGCGTACCAGACCGGTCGGCAGGTTGAGCCACTGCGCATTGCCATTGCTGCTGATCTGCAGTACGGCGGCGCGGGTTTCGCTGACCAGGTAGCGGTTACCCTGCGCATCGCAGGACATTCCCTCGAAATCCAGCTTGCCGCCACGCGCCAGGCCGGCGGCCCAGTTGCGCATGCGCAGGCCCCAGGGCAGAGCGTTCTCGGGTGGTTCGGGGGCGACGAAGGTTTCTGCTTCGGCGCGCAGCAGGCCGTCCTCGCGATGCAGTTGATAGAGGCGGTCGTCATCACGGTCGGAAACCGCCCACAGCGTTTCGCCGCACAGGGCCAGGCCGGAGAGGTTGCCGCCTGGCATTTCCGTCACCGGGTATTCGGCTTCCAGCTTCAGCTCTTCCAGCACCACCGGCTCGGCGTTCGCGACGCCGGCCAACAGACCCAGTGCAAGGAGGTGATTGCGCATCAGGCCAGTACCTCGGCCAGGTTGCCCTTGCTTTCCAACCAGCTCTTGCGATCACCGGCGCGCTTTTTCGCCAGCAGCATGTCCATCACTTCGCGGGTACCTTCGAAATCATCCAGGGTCAGTTGCACCAGGCGCCGGGTGTTGGGGTCCATGGTGGTTTCGCGCAGCTGTGGCGGGTTCATCTCGCCGAGGCCCTTGAAGCGGGTGACCTGTGGCTTGCCGCGACGTTTCTCGGCCACCAGGCGATCGAGGATGCCGTCGCGCTCGGCGTCGTCCAGGGCATAGAAGATCTCTTTGCCCAGGTCGATGCGGTACAGCGGCGGCATCGCTACGTAGACATGGCCTGCATCCACCAGCGGCCGGAAGTGACGGACGAACAGGGCGCAGAGCAGGGTGGCGATGTGCAGGCCGTCGGAGTCGGCGTCGGCAAGGATGCAGATCTTGCCGTAGCGCAGCCCGCTCAGGTCGCTGGAGCCGGGATCGATACCGACGGCCACGGCGATATCGTGAACCTCCTGGCTGGCCAGGACTTCGCTGCCGTCCACTTCCCAGGTGTTCAGGATCTTGCCGCGCAGCGGCATGATGGCCTGGAACTCCTTGTCGCGTGCCTGCTTGGCGCTGCCGCCGGCCGAGTCACCCTCGACCAGGAACAGCTCGCAGCGCAGCGGGTTCTGCCCTGCGCAGTCGGCCAGCTTGCCGGGCAGCGCCGGGCCTTGAGTGATCTTCTTGCGCTCGACCTTCTTGCCGGCCTTGAGGCGGCGTCCGGCATTGCTGATGGCCAGCTCGGCTAGCGCCAGGCCGGTTTCCGGGTGGGCGTTGAGCCACAGGCTGAAGGCATCTTTAACGACGCCGGAGACGAAAGCCGCCGCTTCACGCGATGACAGGCGCTCCTTGGTCTGGCCGGAGAACTGTGCGTCCTGCATCTTCATCGAGAGGACGAAGGCAATGCGCTCCCAGACGTCTTCCGGGGCGAGTTTGACGCCACGCGGCAGCAGGTTGCGGAACTCGCAGAATTCGCGCATGGCATCGAGCAGGCCCTGGCGCAGGCCGTTGACGTGGGTACCGCCCTGCGCGGTGGGGATCAGGTTGACGTAGCTTTCCTGCACCGCGTCGCCGCCTTCGGGCAGCCACAGCAGGGCCCAGTCCACGGCCTCCTTGTTGCCAGCCAGGCTGCCGACGAAGGGCTCGGCCGGCAGGCGCTCGAACTCGCTGACGGCATCGACCAGATAGGAGCGCAGGCCGTCCTCGTAGTGCCACTCGACCTTCTCTCCCGAGGCCTTGTCTTCGAAGCTGACGTTCAGGCCCGGGCAGAGTACGGCCTTGGCCTTGAGCACATGTTTGAGACGGCTGATGGAGAACTTGAAGGAGTCGAAGTACTTGGCGTCCGGCCAGAAGTGCACGCTGGTGCCGGTGTTGCGCTTGCCGACCGTACCGATGACTTCCAGCTCGCTGGCCTTGAAGCCGTCGGCGAAGCTCATCTGGTATTCATTGCCGTCACGCTTGACGGTGACCACCACGCGAGTCGACAGCGCGTTGACCACGCTGATGCCGACGCCATGCAGACCGCCGGAGAACTGATAGTTCTTGTTGCTGAACTTGCCGCCAGCGTGCAGCTTGGTGAGGATCAGCTCGACGCCTGGCACGCCTTCTTCCGGGTGGATGTCCACGGGCATGCCACGGCCGTCGTCGAGCACTTCCAGCGAATTGTCCTCGTGGAGGATCACCTGGATCGACTTGGCGTGCCCGGCCAGGGCTTCGTCGACGCTGTTGTCGATGACTTCCTGGGCCAGGTGGTTGGGGCGCGTGGTGTCGGTGTACATGCCCGGGCGCTTGCGCACCGGGTCGAGGCCGGAAAGGACTTCGATGGCATCGGCGTTATAGGCGTTCTGCTGGGCCATAGGGTCTCTTGATCGTCAATTGAATGCGGAAAAGTCGGTATCGCGCCAGAGTGTGGCGCTAATGCCGGCGAATGCGAAGATTGCCGGCAGGCGTTCGGCGAAGCCCTGGAATCCATGATCACCACCGGCCTGGATGCGCAGGGCGCAGGCACGGTAGTAACGCTCGGCGTCACGGTAGTCGAGTGTTTCGTCGCCGGTTTGCAGCCAGATCTGGTAACGCGTCGGGTCGTTCGGCGGCGCAACGTCGAGTTCGGCCAAGGCCTGGACGTGATCTTCGGTAAGGTCCCAGGTCTCGTCGCTGTAGTAGTTCTTCTGCGGGCCCAGGTAGCCCTCGAAACGCAGGTGCGGCTGCACGGCGGGGTTGATCAGCAGCGCCTTGAGCCCATGCTGTTCGGCCAGGTAAGTGGCGTAATAGCCGCCCAGCGAGCTGCCCACCAGCAGCGGGGCGCCGAGTTCGCTGATCAGCGCCTGCAACTGCGCCATAGCCTGACGCGGATGATGATGCAGGGCCGGTACGCGCAACTGGTTTTCCAGACCCAGATAGGCCATGGCGCGGCTCAACTGGCTGGCCTTGTGCGAGGCTGGCGAGCTGTTGAGACCATGTATATAGAGGATGGATGCAGTCATGGAGCGGGAGGCTACTCGTCCGGGGCCTCAAGCTGCAAGCTTCAAGCTGATTGGGGAGATATCAGTAACCCTTGACGCTGTAGTCCACTTCGAAATGGATGCCGGTGACGCGCGATACGCCGGTGTCCAGCCTGCCATCGGCATGCAGGCGCAGCCAGCGGTAGCCGGGGGCTTCACTGTCCACCTGAAATTCCTCGCTGCCCGGCGCGAATTGTACGCAGGTTGAAGGTGAGGCGAGCAGGCGCAGATTGCCGCGCTGCTGGTCGAACTCCTGATGGATGTGTCCCCAGAGCACGGCGCGTACCTGTGGGTGGTGGTCGAGCACGGCGAACAGGGCACCGGGGTTACGCAGGCCGATGGGCTCCATCCACCTGCAGCCGATGGAGACCGGATGGTGGTGCAGGCAGATCAGGTGATGACGTTGCGGCGCTTCGCTGAGGGCGCGTTCGAGCAGTTCGAGTTGGCTGTCGGCAAGAAAGCCGGGCACAGCGCCGGGGATCGATGAATCGAGCATGACGATGCGCCAGGCGCCAAGGTCGATCACCGGCTCCAGCAGCTCGCTGCCCTGGCAGGCGGCCTGCATGGGAGGGATTTCGTCATGGTTGCCGGCCAGCCAGCGGGTTGGTGCGTCGATGGCTGAGGTGAGTTGGCGAAAGCGCTGATACGACGCTTCGCTGCCGTCCTGCGAAAGATCACCTGTAGCCAGAATCAGATCGATCTGCGGCTGTTCCTGCTGTACCCGTTCGATCACCCGCTGCAGACTGTCGCAAGTATCCATGCCCAGCAGCTTGCCGTCCGCTTCGGCGAACAGATGGCTGTCGGACAACTGCACCAGCAGTACCGAGGAATCAGGGGATGGGGTGGGCAGGCTCGGCAAGACCGTCTCCTAGGGCACAATCGGGTGAATTATGGTGGTTGCCGCGGTAAAGGGAAAACCCGGGAAGCGGACGCAGGTCACAGAAAAAAACGCCAGGAGCGCTTTTTGCCGTTGTTCGCGACAGTGGTCAGGCTGGGCGGGCCACTCACAGAGTGCAACGCCGCGCTATCGGCCAGGCATCAAAAAGCTTGATCGTCGGCCTACATCACTGGCTGCGGCTCATGCCCACAGGCCAGGCAATGACTCAGCCATTCACCGAGGAACAGGTTGAGCTGACTCTTTTCGTCCGGTTGATGCATCGCCGCGTTGGGATAAGGGTAGCGAATATGCAGGCGGCGCGCGTTCTCGGCACCGACGACCTCGGCCATACGCGCATCGTGATAGACCCGCACTTCCAGTTGCGGTACCGGTAGCCAGGGCAGGCTGTGTTCCTGGCGCACGCACAGAGTGGTGGTGTAAGGGCAACTTTCCAGCACCTCCAGCGCCAGTACACCGAGCAGGTGTTCGCCCTGGCTCAGCGCTACGCGGCGGCTCTCCGAGTGTTCGCGCATGTTCGGCAGCAGACGCATCAGGCGCGCATAGTTGGCCTCGCAAGCCGCTTGCAGCTCGACCAGGTCGACCCGATAGCGCTCGCGCAGCAGATTCACGACCACATTCCCCGCACTTCTTCACGGTTCAGCGCCAGCCATTGCAGGGCGATGATGCTGGCTGCGTTGTCGATACGCCCGTCGCGCACGGCGGCCAGGGCGTCCGCCAGCGGCATCACCTGTACCCGGATGTCCTCGCCTTCCTCGGGCAGGCCGTGCACACCGCCGGCATCCTCACTGCTGCAGCGACCGACGAACAGATGTACGCGCTCGTCCGAGCCACCCGGCGAAGGGTAGTACTGGGTGATCGGCCAGAGTGAAGTCAGGGGCAGGTCAGCTTCCTCGATGGCCTCGCGACGCGCGACCTCCTCGGGCTCCTCGTCCTTGTCGATCAGGCCTGCGACCAGCTCCAGCAGCCAGGGGTTGGCGCTCTTGTCCATGGCACCGACGCGAAACTGCTCGATCAGCACCACTTCGTCGCGCAGCGGATCGTATGGCAGCACGCACACTGCGTCGTGACGCACGAACAGCTCGCGGGTCAGCTGCGGGCCCATGTTGCCGGCGAACTGGCGATGGCGCAGCTTGATGCGGTCAAGGCGGTAGAAGCCGCGAAAGCAGTTCTCGCGCTCGATGATGTCGATGTCGTCTTTGCCCATGGAAGCTCCCCAGATAGTCGTAACGGGCCAAACAGCGGCCCGTTACCCGTCACACTAGCGAGCATAGCGCTGCCAGATCAAGCTTCCATGACGGCCTGTTATACGCGTTGGTAGAGTTGGCTGCCTTGCGCCTTGAATTCCTCGGCCTTGGCTTGCATGCCTTGCTCGGCATCCAGATCGACGGCGTCGATGCGCTGCTCCTTGGCGTACTCGCGCACTTCCTGGGTGATCTTCATCGAGCAGAACTTCGGTCCACACATGGAGCAGAAGTGTGCCACCTTGGCCGAGTCCTTCGGCAGCGTCTCGTCATGGAAGGCACGGGCGGTGTCCGGGTCCAGGCCGAGGTTGAACTGGTCCTCCCAACGGAACTCGAAGCGCGCCTTGGACAAGGCGTTGTCACGGATCTGCGCGCCCGGATGGCCCTTGGCCAGGTCAGCGGCATGGGCAGCGATCTTGTAGGTGATGATGCCGGTCTTCACGTCATCCTTGTTCGGCAGGCCCAGGTGCTCTTTGGGTGTGACGTAGCAGAGCATGGCGCAGCCGAACCAGCCGATCATCGCCGCGCCGATGCCGCTGGTGATGTGGTCATAGCCCGGCGCGATGTCGGTGGTCAGCGGGCCGAGGGTGTAGAACGGCGCCTCGTCGCAGCATTCCAGCTGCTTGTCCATGTTCTCCTTGATCAGTTGCATCGGCACGTGGCCAGGGCCTTCGATCATGCACTGCACGTCGTGCTTCCAGGCGATCTTGGTCAGTTCGCCGAGGGTTTCCAGTTCACCGAACTGCGCTTCGTCGTTGGCGTCGGCAATCGAGCCCGGACGCAGGCCGTCGCCCAGCGAGAAGCTGACGTCGTAGGCCTTCATGATTTCGCAGATGTCTTCGAAGTGGGTGTAGAGGAAGTTTTCCTTGTGATGCGCCAGGCACCACTTGGCCATGATCGAGCCGCCGCGCGAAACGATGCCGGTCACGCGCTTGGCGGTCAGCGGCACGTAGCGCAGCAGTACGCCGGCGTGGATGGTGAAGTAGTCCACGCCCTGTTCGGCCTGCTCGATCAGGGTGTCGCGGAACAGCTCCCAGGTCAGGTCTTCGGCGATGCCGCCGACCTTTTCCAGCGCCTGGTAGATCGGCACGGTGCCAATCGGCACCGGCGAGTTGCGGATGATCCACTCGCGGGTTTCGTGGATATGCTTGCCAGTGGACAGATCCATCACCGTGTCCGAACCCCAGCGGATGCCCCAGGTCAGCTTGGCCACTTCTTCTTCAATTGAAGAGCCGAGCGCCGAGTTGCCAATGTTGCCGTTGATCTTCACCAGGAAGTTGCGGCCGATGATCATCGGCTCCAGCTCCACGTGGTTGATGTTGGCCGGGATGATGGCGCGGCCACGCGCGACTTCGCTGCGCACGAACTCAGGGGTGATCTCTTTCGGGATGGCGGCGCCAAAGCTGTGGCCAGCGTGTTGTTCTTTCAGCAGGCCGGCTTCACGCGCCTCGGCCAGCTTCATGTTCTCGCGGATGGCGATGTATTCCATCTCGGGCGTGATGATGCCCTTCTTGGCGTAATGCATCTGGCTGACGTTGTGTCCGGCCTTGGCCCGGCGCGGGTTGCGTACGTGGGCGAAGCGCATGGCCGACAGCTCGGCATCGTTGAGGCGGCGCTGGCCGAACTCGGAGGACAGACCCGGCAGCTTCTCGGTGTCACCGCGATCTTCGATCCAGGCGCTGCGCACGTCGGCCAGGCCCTTGCGCACGTCGATGGTGACGTTTGGGTCGGTGTAGGGGCCGGAGGTGTCGTAGACGGTGACCGGGGCGTTGATCTCGCCGCCGAAGTCGGTGGGCGTCACGTCCAGGCTGATCTCGCGCATTGGCACGCGAATGTCCGGGCGCGAGCCTTGCACGTAGACTTTCTGCGAACGGGGGAAGGGTTGTACCGACTGTTGGTCGACTTGCGCCGACTCACTCAAATTCTTTTGTTGTTGTGCGCTCATCAAGGCTCTCTCCGGGGAAGGTTGTCGGAGTTGGAACCTGAGCGGACGAAGGGCGCGAGATGCACCATGGGGCGGTGCCGAGAGGACTCGCCGGTACGCTGGCGAGGACATCTTGTTCCCTACGCAGGCCTTAACCTGATCAGGTTCAACGGGATCCGGCAGCTGCCAATCTCAGCCCCGCATTTGGGGCACCCCGACAAGAACTCTGGCAGTCTAAACAAGCTGGTGGGATAAAACCAACTCGGCGGTCAATAAATATCGACCCGCACGTCGGAAAGCGACTGCTTGCGCTGCTGATGGCGGATTGTTCCCGGTGAGCAACATAGCTTGCCGCCAGCTAGACTGATGCCGTCCAAGGCGCGCTTGACCCCCGCCCGTGGCGACCCGTAGCCTTGCCGATTACCGCCTACTCAAGGATCGACAACCATCATGTTGCGCAGACTATCCCTGGCAATCGCCGTGGCCGCCGCTTCGGTGGGCCTGGCTCAGGCCGAAGAGGCCCCGCTGTCGAGCAAGACCGACCTGGTCACCGTGTATCAGGAAGCGGCAAAGAACAATGCCGATATCGCCGCTGCGCGCGCCGACTATCAGGCTCGCCGCGAAGTGGTGCCACAGGCGCGTGCCGGCTTGCTGCCCAACCTGTCCGCTGGCGCCAATTACGGCGACACGCGTACGGAAGTCGATTCGCCCAGCGTGACCCTCTCGCGCAGCGGCCTGGTCTATCAGGCCAACCTCAGTCAGCCGCTGTTCCGTGCCGACCGCTGGTTCCAACTGCAAGCTGCCGAGGCCACCAGCGAACAGGCTTCGCTGGAGTTGTCCGCCACCGAGCAGAATCTGATTCTGCAGAGCGCCGAAACCTATTTCGCCGTGTTGCGTGCGCAGGACACCCTGGCCTCGACCAAGGCCGAGGAAGCGGCATTCAAGCGTCAGCTGGATCAGGCCAATGAACGTTTCGATGTCGGTCTGTCCGACAAGACTGATGTGCTCGAAGCACAGGCCGGTTTCGATACGGCCCGTGCCAACCGCCTGCTCGCCGAGCGTGCAGTGGATGACGCCTTCGAAGCCCTGGTGACCCTGACCAACCGCGATTATCTGGCCGTCGAAGGGATCGTCCACACCCTGCCGGTGCTGGCGCCGACGCCGAACGATGCCAAGGCCTGGGTCGATACCGCCGCGGCACAGAACCTCAACCTGCAGGCCAGCCTGTATGCCGTGACGGCCGCCGAAGAGAATCTGCGCCAGCGCAAGGCCGGTCATGCGCCGACCCTGGATGCCGTGGCCAGCTATCAGCAGGGCGATAACGACAGCCTGGGTTTCACCAACTCCGGATCCTTTGGTGCGCCACGTTATAGCGGCGACGTCTCACAGCGCTCCATCGGCTTGCAATTGAACATCCCGCTGTACAGCGGCGGCCTGACCAGCTCGCAGGTGCGTGAGGCTTATCAGCGCCTGGGTCAGACCGAGCAACTGCGCGAGAGCCTGCGTCGCCAGGTGGTGCAGAACACGCGCAACCTGTTCCGTGCGGTGAACACCGACGTGGAAACCGTACAAGCGCGCCGCCAGTCGATCATCTCCAACCAGAGTGCGCTGGAAGCCACCGAGATCGGTTATCAGGTAGGTACCCGCAACATCGTTGACGTGCTCGACGCTCAGCGTCAGCTGTACAGCGCTGTGCGTAATTACAACGACGCGCGTTACGACTACATCCTCAACAACCTGCGCCTGAAGCAGGCGGCCGGCACCCTCAGCCCGGCCGACCTGGAAGCGCTGGGCAGCTTCCTCAAGCCGGACTACAACCCGGACAAGGACTTCCTGCCGCCAGATCTGGCTTCTGCCGCCGAGTCGCGCCTGCAAGGTAATCCGG
Source organism: Pseudomonas chaetocerotis (assembly GCF_015712105.2). NCBI lineage: Bacteria > Pseudomonadati > Pseudomonadota > Gammaproteobacteria > Pseudomonadales > Pseudomonadaceae > Pseudomonas > Pseudomonas chaetocerotis. The sequence goes on along the minus strand of NZ_JACFYX020000001.1, from coordinate 562,455 downwards.
ATTTCTGATTCCTTCGCAGCAAACAAAAAGCCCGACTCGCGTCGGGCTTTTCATTTCGGCGATGCACCACGTAGGGTGCGCTACCCGTGTTTGAGCCGAGCCAAATCAGTCGTAGCCCGGATGCAATCCGGGGAGTATCAAGCAGCATGACGTTTCCCCGGGTTGCATCCGGGCTACAGAAGACGCTGCAACCCCTCCAGTAGGCGCTCCAGCGCGCCCTGGTTGGCCTTGAGTACGCTCAGGCCGGCCTGGCTCATGCGCTGTATCTCACTTGGTTCGTTCAGCAACGTCGCCACTTTGTCCGCCAACTGCACGGCGCTCTCCACTTCGCTCAGGGCGCCGGCTTCACGCAATTGCGCGGCGATTTCCAGGAAGTTGAACAAGTGTGGGCCGCTCAGCACTGGCTTCCCCAGTGCGGCTGGCTCCAGCAGGTTGTGGCCGCCATTGGCCACCAGGCTGCCGCCGACGAAGGCGATATCCGCCAGCGCGTAGAGAAACAGCAGCTCACCCATGGTGTCGCCTAGCAGCACCTGGTCTCCGGTTTGCACGGCTTCACCCGCGGAGCGCCTGCGCGTCGACAGGCCCTGGCTCAGACAGAGTTCATTGACCGAGTTGAACCGCTCGGGGTGGCGCGGCACCAGGATCAGTAGCGCATCAGGGTGATTGCTGAGCAACTGGCGATGGGCGGCGAGAATGATTTCGTCCTCTCCAGCATGGGTGCTCGCTGCGATCCAGACAGGTCGAGTCGTTGCTTGCCATTGCTGGCGCAACGCATCTGCGCGTTGCAGCAGTTCGGCATCGATCTTCAGGTCGAACTTGATCGAACCGGTGACTTCCACACAGCCAGGGCGAGCGCCCAGATCGAGAAAACGCTGCGCCTCGGCCTGGGTCTGCACGGCGATCAGCGACAGTTCGGCAAGCATTGGCGCGGTGAGTTTGCCAAAGCGCGCATAGCCGCGTGCCGAGCGCTCGGACAGGCGCGCGTTGGCCAGGGCTACGGGAATGTTGCGCTTGGCGCACTGATGGATGTGGTTCGGCCACAGCTCGGTTTCCATCACCACGGCCAGACGCGGCCGTGCGCGGTCGAGAAAACGCGCGGCAGCCCAGGGCAGATCATAGGGCAGGTAGCAGTGCTGCACGTTTTCACCGAACAGCGCCTGGATGCGCTCGGAGCCGGTCGGCGTCATGCAGGTCACGGTGATCGGCAGCTCGGGATAACGCGCTTGCAGCGCGCGAATCATCGGCGCGGCGGCGATGCTTTCACCGACCGATACCGCGTGCACCCAGATGCCGCCCGGTGTCATCGCCGGCAGGCCGAGGGAGAAACGCTCGTTGATACGCCGAGCGTAAGCCGGCGCCTTGCGCGCACGCAGGGCCAGGCGCAGGGCAATCAGGGGCAGGGCCAGGTGCAGCAGCAGGGTGTAGAGGAGTCTGTTCATGGGGGCGCAGCTTATCGCCGCCCGCCATCGGCTGGAAGCGTCATCATGCCTGCGGGCGCAGCAGTTCGCGCGCCAGGCAGTCGGCCAGCCAGTTGGCGGCGGGGTCGAGCGCACCGTCGCGACGGCAGATCAGTTCCACCACCAGCGGCAGCGGTGCCCAGTCGCTGCGCAGCTCCTGCAGGTGGCCCTGATAGGTCGGGTACTGCGCCACATGGCGCGGCAGCCAGGCCCAGCCAAGGTTGCGTATCACCAGCTCGGCCATGACGTAGAAGCTGTCGGCACGCCATACCAGCGGACTGATCTGTTCGCCGCCTGGGTAGTGGCTGTCCTGCGGCGTCATAAGCAGTTGACGGTGTTCGGCCAGATCACGGCGTTCGACGCTGTCGAGCTCGGCCAGCGGGTGTTGCGGGCTGCATACCGTGACCATCTCGATGGTGCCCAGGCGCTGGCTCTCCAGCTCCCTTGGCATCTGCTCATGATGAAACAGCAGGCCCAGATCGGCCTGACGTTGCAGCAGCTTGCGCGCCACGTCGCCCTGGGCGCCGCTGGAAAGCTGCACTTCTAGCAGCGGAAAGGCCTCGGCCAGGGCTTCAAGGCTGGCCAGCACTGGCTGGTAGGGCATGGCTTCGTCCTGCGCGAGGCGCAGGCGCGCCTCCTCGCCACGCGCCAGGCCCAGCGCGCGGCCATCGAGTCGCTCGCACTGCTGCAACACGCTGCGGGCCTGCTCCAGCAGCGCGATTCCCGCCTCGGTCAGGCGCGGCTGGCGCCCACTGCTGCGTTCGAAGAGGGTGACGCCGAGATCGCTTTCGAGCAGGGCGATGGCGGTGCTGACCGCCGATTGCGCGCGTCCGGTTTGCCGAGCTGCAGCAGAAAAGGATCGGCTCTCGGCGGTACGGACGAACAGTTGAAGCTGATCGAGATTCCAGTTCATGGCCAAGCTATCTCAAAAGCAGATAGGTAATGACTTTATCCCATCACGGCAGAACTTAGAATTGCGCTCATCTTTCAGGAGTCGCCATCATGCCCGGATATCTCTATCTCGCCATTGCCATCGCGGCCGAAGTGGTCGCCACCACCTCGATGAAGGCTATCGATGGTTTCAACAAACCCTTGCCGCTGTTGCTGGTTATCGGCGGTTATGCGATCGCCTTCTGGATGCTGATTCTGGTGGTGCGTACCATCCCGGTGGGCATCGCCTACGCCATCTGGGCGGGGTTGGGCATCGTCTTGGTCAGCATTGCGGCGATGTTCATCTATCAGCAGAAACTCGATCTGGCGGCTGTGCTCGGCATGGGGCTGATTGTCAGTGGCGTGGTGGTGATCCAGTTGTTCTCCAGCTCCACCGGGCACTGAGGCCGTGCGTACCTGAGGGCCTTGGTGCGCATGGCACACCCTACGGGTACTGCCTGAAGCCGTTATACTGCGCGCCTGTTTTTCGCCGAGGCCCGTTCATGTCCCAGTCTCTCAGCACCGATGTCCTGATCGTCGGCGGCGGTATCGCCGGCCTCTGGCTCAATGCGCGCTTGCGTCAGAAGGGCTTCGCCACTGTTCTGGTTGAGCGTGGCAGCCTCGGGGGCGGGCAGAGCCTGAAGTCACAGGGCATCATCCATGGCGGCGCCAAATACGCCCTGCATGGCGCGCTGACCGGTGCCTCCGAGGCCATCGCCGATATGCCGCGACGTTGGCGCGAAGCGCTGGCGGGCAATGGCGAGCTGGATCTGTCCGGTGTGCGCATTCTTTCCGACGCGCATTACCTGTGGTCGCCTGGCACTCTGGCCGGCAACCTCACCAGTTTCTTCGCCAGCAAGGCCGTTCGCGGCCGTGTCGATCAGGTCAAGGGCGAGCAATTGCCGCCGGCGCTGCAGCACCCGAAGTTCAAGGGCAAGGTCTATCGCCTCGCCGAGCTGGTGCTCGATGTGCCGAGCCTGATCGCACGCCTGGCTGAACTGGCCGGCGACAGCCTGCTGGCCGGCGAGCGTATCGAACCGCTGCAGGTCAATGGCGAGCTGTGTGGGCTGGCCGTCGACGGTCGCGAGATTCGTGCGCAGCGCGTGGTGCTCAGCGCGGGGGCCGGCAATGCCGAGTTGCTCGCTGCTCTGGGCATCGAACAGCCCGCACAGCAGTTGCGCCCCCTGCATATGGTGCTGGCCAAGGGGCCGGCGCTGAAACCGTTGTATGCACATTGCCTCGGTGGTGGGCCCAAGCCTCGGGTCACCGTGACCACCCATCCGGCGGCCGATGGGCAGTGGGTCTGGTACCTCGGTGGCGACCTGGCTGAAGCTGATGGCGTCGCTCGCGACGAGGTCGCTCAAATTCAGGCCGCGCAAAAGGAAATGGCGGCGCTGCTGCCCTGGGTCGATCAGAGCCAGACCCGCTGGGCCACGTTGCGTGTGGATCGCGCCGAGCCCGCGCAGTCGGGCCTGGTGCGCCCGGATAACGCCTTTCTCGCCGAGCACCAGCGCCTGCTGGTGGGCTGGCCGACCAAGCTGGCGCTGGCGCCGGACTTCGCTGACCGCGTTCTCGCTGCTCTGCAGCGCGATAACCTGCAGCCATCTGACCATGCGGCATTGCCCGAATTGCCGCGCCCAGCGCTGGGCCAGCCGGTGTGGGAGGCACTGCTGCCATGAGCACTCTGCACGATCTGCATCGCCCACTCGGCTCCACCGGCTTGCGGGTTTCGCCGCTGGGACTCGGCACGGTCAAGCTCGGCCGTGATCAGGGCGTGAAGTACCCCAACGGCTTTACCATTCCTGACGATGCGCAGGCGCGGGGCTTGCTGCGGCAGGCGCGCGATCTGGGCATCAATCTGATCGATACCGCGCCGGCTTACGGCGTCAGCGAACAACGCCTGGGCCCGCTGCTGCGTGGTCAGCGTGATGAGTGGGTGATCGTCAGCAAGACCGGCGAAGAGTTCGAGCAAGGGCTGTCGCACTTCGATTTCTCCCCCGCGCATACGCGCCTCTCGGTCGAGCGCAGCCTCAAACGCCTGGAGACCGACCGTATCGATCTGCTGCTGGTACATTCCGACGGCAACGATCTCGCCGTGCTACGCGAGACAGGTGTGTACGAGACGCTGGCCGCGCTCAAGCGCGAGGGCAAGATCCTCGGCTATGGCATTTCCGGCAAGACCGTCGAGGGCGGGCTGCTGGCGCTGGAACGAGGCGACTGCGCCATGGTCACTTATAACCTGAGCGAACAGGGCGAGAAGCCTGTACTGGACTACGCTGCCAGTCACGCCAAGGGCATTCTGATCAAGAAGGCGCTGGCCAGCGGCCATGCCTGCCTGGCCGAAGGTGTCGATCCGGTACGCGCCAGCTTCGAACTGATCTTCGCTCATCCGGGCGTCAGCAGCGCCATCGTCGGCACCATCACGCCCGCGCACCTGGCGGCCAATGTCGCGACAGTCGCGGCGGTTTTGCAGGGCGTCCGCTGAGGTCCCCGGTCACGTCCTCTTACAGCCTCGGGTTGTGCTGGATAGTCGGCTTGGGGCAGCCTTGAGCGGTTTTCGCTTCAACCTGATCCTCGCGTGAGCGCTGGCTGCCGAGCCGCCTCACGCCCAGCCGGAACAAGGAGTCGAGATGCCGCGTACGCTGATCCGCAAGGACCCGAGTAACTTCAAGACCCTGCCGCTGTTCGTCGAAGCCAGCCCTGATGGCCTGAGCTACCAGAGCCTGGGACAGCCACTGAATTTCCAACAGATGCTCGAGCGTCGCCGCCCGATCAAGGTGGCGGACAACTCGCGGTTTTCCGTCGAACTGGCCAACCTCGGCGTATCGGTGCGCCTGACCCTGCGTCTGCATGGACGCGACTACTGGCTGCTGGTGCGTCAGCGCCGTCCGGATCGCGGCGACACCGTGCTCAAGCTGATTTCCGGCTATGTGCCAGCGCATGAACTCAACCTCCCGTTGCTCACTGCCATTCAGGAGGTCGCCGAGGAGTGCCTGCTGGAGAGCGCCGATGGCTGGCTGAGCGGGCGTTTCGCCGATACCTGGTTGCCTACGCCCTATCAGGGCGCGCTACGTTATCGCGAGTCGAGCCATTTTCGCCTCAGCCCGTTGTCCGGCGCCGCCCGGCCGGTACAGTGCGGCAACCTGACCTTGCTCGAGCGCCCGCGTGCCTACGTGCATCTGCCGACCGCATCCTTGCAGCTGGTCTATGACCTGAGCCTGGAGCTACCGCGCGATGCTCGGCAACTGAGCCTGTTCCATGTCGACGAATGCCTGGAAGACGGCCGCCTGGTGGCGCGTCTGGAGCGTCGCCGGCCGGATATCTATTTGCTGGCATTGCAGCGCGGTGCGCCCAGTGGTGGGTTGTTCACCCTGCGCAAGGGGGAGCTGCTGCCCGCCAGTACCCGAGGGCTCTGGCTGTCGGAGAGTTTTGCCGAACAGGATGGCTGGCTGGTACGAGATGAGCGGATTCGCTGGAAGGACTGGTTGCAGCGCTACGGTGTAAAGACGCCGCAGCGGCGCGCATTGGGCATTGCATAGGGCGGGTGCAACCCGCCGTTGGCCGTCTGGCGGGTTGCACCCGCCCTACATGGGCTTCGCCGCTTTCACACTCGGCTCTCGCGCATGCGCGTCAGTTGCCGCTCCAGCAGGGCCGGATAAGGATCGAGCAGGCGCTCCACGCAGCTGGCCCCTTCCGGGCTGGCAATCGGGCGGATGCGGGCGCGCTGGCGGGCCAGGGCATCTTGCGCGACGCGTTGCTCGACCAGCAGCAGATTGCGGCTGTGTTGCGACAAGGCAAGCGCGTCCAGGGCGCTGTCGCTGAGCAGCAGGTCGGCCTGGCCCAGCTCTTCCAGATCACTGCCCAGGGTCAGCCCCAACTGCAGCTGCAGCGTGATGCCGCTGTCGGCGACCTCGATCTGCAGGGCGTGGCCCAGTGCGCGCATCAGCTCGCCACAGCAGATGGCGTGGGTCAGATAGTCCTCACCGCATTCACGCTCATGGAACAGCATCAGGCTGCTGCCATCCTTTAGCGTGTGCAGTTGTCCCTGATACAGCGCGGCAGCCTGTTCCAGGCAGCCCCGATAACGATCCAGCAGGTCCAGCAGGCGCGTACGTGGCAGGCGACGAAGCTGTTCCTGGGCGCCGAGCTGAATGGCCAGTACGGCGCTGGCTTGCGATCGGCGCGGAGTCTTGGCGACCGGTGCAGGTGCGTCGGATTCGTCACGCAGATCGGCGAAGGGATCATCCGGCTCTACCGTGTCGGGCCATGGCTTGAGCTGCTCGTCATCGCCATGCTCATCGCTGATGTCCGCTTCATCGAAGGCAGCATGCTCGGTCGCGATCTCATCCTGCTCGTCGAAGCGCTCGTCGTCTTCTCCGTGCAGATAGTTCTCGCCGTCATCAAGCAGTTGTTCGTCATCCAGTTCCTGTTCGGGCTCCGGTTTTTCAGGTACCAGGCGCGCTTGCAGTTGGCGCGCCAGATCACCGATCTCGTCGTTGCGCCCGGCGCCCGGCGCAGGATCGTCCGGGTCGCGCAGCCATAGGCGCATCTGCAGCAGTGGCGTGGAAATATGCCGGCCGAGACGCATGCTCAGCGACAGGGTGAGGGCCAGCAGGATCAGGCTGAGGATGCCCATGCTCTGCAGACTGATGGTCATCGGCTGCTGGAACTGGCTCATGTCCAGGCTGATGCGCAACTGTCCGGCCATCACTTCCTGGAAGGTGATGGAGGTGGAGTACAAACCTTCGCTTTCACCCAGCACGCTACGTGTCGGGCGCGCGCCTGCTTCGGCCAGGATGCGACTGTCCACGCTGTAGATGGCTGCATGAGCCACCAGCGGGTTTTTCGCCAGGTTGTTCAGCAGAACGTTGAGGCTGAGGATGTCGTTGGACACCAGCAGTTCGGTGGCCGAGGCCGCCGTCTGAGTGATCAGCGCCTGGCCCAGTGCATCGGCCTGCTGCTGCATGGCCTGCTTGAACTGCATGCCCATGACCCAGGCATAGATGACCATCGCCAAGGCCACCAGCAACAGGCTGTGGCTGGCGATGCGCAGCACCAGAGGCACCCGCCGCTGACGCAGCGCGTGGAAGATGAGGATGAAGAAGTTATCGGGTTTGACGGGCGCGGGCCGGTTCACAGAGCACGGCTCTTGTCGACTGAAGTTGCCGCGCAGTATAGCGAGCGGTCTGGGGCGGGCAAAGCGCGCGGCTGCCCGGATCGACGGGAAACTGGGTAGAATGTGCGCCTTTTCGTCGGTCAGTGGCCAATTCGCCGCTTGCCTGCCTCAATCGTTTGCCTTGGAGGGTGCGTCTTGCGCGAAATCGTCCTGATCAATATCACCGGCGAGGATCGCCCCGGACTTACCGCAGCCATCACCGGCGTGCTGGCTCAGGGCGGGGTGAACATCCTCGATATCGGCCAGGCGGTGATCCACGACACCCTGTCGTTCGGCATCCTCATCGAGATTCCTGACAACGGCCGCTCCCAGTCGGTGCTCAAGGATCTGCTGTTCACCGCCTACGAGCTCGATCAGCAGGTACGTTTCACCCCGGTCTCCGAAGACGACTACCGCCAGTGGGTCGGTGGCCAGGGCAAGGCCCGCCATATCGTGACGCTGTTGACGCGCAGGGTCAGCGCCGAGCAATTGCAGCGGGTCAGCGCGATCACTGCCAAGTACGGCTTGAACATCGATCACATCGATCGTCTTTCCGGGCGCATGCCGCTGGACATGCCGGCCGAACAGGGCAAGGGCTGCATCGAGTTTTCCGTGCGCGGCGAGCCGGCCGATCCCGTGGCCCTGCGCGCCGAGTTCCTCAGCGTGGCGCAGGAACTCAACGTCGACATCGCCTTCCAGCGTGACTCGGTGTTCCGCCGTAATCGCCGCCTGGCCGTATTCGACATGGACTCGACGCTGATCGAAGCCGAGGTGATCGACGAGCTGGCCAAGGCCGCCGGTGTTGGCGAGCAGGTGGCCGAGATCACTGAGCGCGCCATGCGTGGCGAGCTGGATTTCCGCGCCAGCTTCAAGGAGCGTCTGGGCTTGTTGCAGGGGTTGTCGGAAGATGTGCTGGAGGAGATCGGTGCGTCTCTGCGTCTGACCGAGGGCGCCGAAGTGCTGTTCGCCGAACTCAAGCGTCTGGGCTACAAGACCGCGATTCTCTCTGGCGGCTTCACTTACTTTGCCAAGCAACTGCAGGCCAAGCTGGGCATCGACTACGTGTTCGCCAACGAACTGCAGATCGAGAACGGCAAGGTCACCGGTGTGGCCGTCGAGCCCATCGTCGATGCGCAGCGCAAGGCGGATCTGCTGCGCGAACTGGCGCAGAAGGAAGGTTTGCAGCTGGAGCAGACCATCGCCGTCGGCGATGGCGCCAACGATCTGCCAATGCTCGGCCTGGCTGGTCTCGGTGTGGCCTTCCGTGCCAAGCCGCTGGTCAAGCAATCGGCCAAGCAGGCGATTTCCACCCTGGGCCTGGACGGCATTCTTTATCTGCTCGGCTTTCGTGATCGTGAGGGGCAGGAATAAACACCGGCGTTGCGTCGGGTATAAAAAAAAGCCGCCTGTTCAGGCGGCTTTTTTGTCGGCGTGATTCATTCGTCGCCGGCCGAGAAGTCGTAGTCCATCGACTGGCTCGGACCCTGCAGGTAGTAACCTTGAATGAAGTTGACTCCGGCCTGCCACAGCGTGGCCAGTACGCTGGCACTTTCAACGAAGGGTACGATGGTCAGCTTGGCCTGTGCATGCAAGCTGCTGAGCAGGGTTTTCAGCGCTTCCTGATTCTCTGCATTGCTCAGATCCTGGGAGAACGAGCCATCGACTTTGACGAAGTCCACTTGCAGGTGCTTGAGCGTGTTGAACGGGTTCAGCGCGCAGCCGAACTGGCTCAAGGCCACCTTGCAATGCAGCTCAGCCAGGCCTTGCGTCAGCGCCTTGGCCTGTTTCAGGTAGGCGATGGCATCGGGCTCGCTGAACTGGAACACCAGCGAGTCCGATGGCAGGCGTGCTGCCTTGAGTGCCACGCTGAGCCAGGGTAGCAGCGTCTGGTCCTGCAGGCTGGCGCTGGACAGGTGCACGAACAGTCGCGTGTTATGGCCTCTGGAGCGGTGGTCTGCCAGTAGCTTGATCGAGTTGAGGATCACCCAGCGGTCGATCTTCTCGCCCAGACCGGCATCCTTGGCGGCGGCGAGGAAATCGAGCGGCGGCACCTCCGTACCCTGAGGATTGAGCAGGCGCAGCAGCACTTCGTAATGTTCGTGGGCATCGCCACGCAGGCTGATGATCGGCTGGAACAGCAGCCGGAAGCTGTTGTTCTCCAGCGCCTGCTGTACCATCGCCAGCAGGCTGCCGCGGTTGGCCGCTGCGGCGAGTTCATCGGCCGGGTTGAATACTTTGATGGCATTGCCGTCACTGAGCTCGTCGGCACAGCGGTGCGCGCGATCGATGACTTCCTGCGCCTTGGCGGTTTTCTCGCTAAGGCCGGCGACACCGATCGACAGCGTGGTCTGGGCGGTGCGGCCGCTGACATCGAACAGGTGGGCTTCGACCCTCTTCAGCAGGGGCACCAGGCTGGCTTGGCACTGCTCGGGCGACTGGCCCGGGAGCAAGGCAGCGAACACGTCGTCGCCGAAGCGGGCCAGCTGGGTCTCCGCCGGGAAATGTGCGCGCAGCAGGCCGGCCAGATCGGTCAGCAGCAGGTCGGTGCCGGCCAGGCCGATCTCGCCCTGCATGCTGGCGTAACGATCGACACGGATATACGCCAGAGTCGAAGGCTGACCGGTGTTGACGGCGCGCTCGGCAGCATTGTCCATCAGCTCGAGGAAGTGGTTGCGGTTGAACAGGCCGGTGACCAGATCCTGGCTGCTGATCTCGCGCAGTTTCTCTTCCAGTTCGGCATTGGAGGTTTCCGCGCGGATCACCACCTGAATGCACGGCTCGCCATCATAGGTGGCGGGGGAGAAGGTCATTTGCGCGGCGAAGCTGCTGCCATCGGCACGTACGCCCTGGCAATTGAGCTCGGCATTGCCTTCGGCGCTCTGGTAGTTCTTCAGGAAATCCTTGAACGCAGCGTGATCGGCACTGGCGATCAGGTCGATCATCGGCATGCCTTCCAGCTCTTCACCATCCTCGTAGCTGAACAGCTCGAGATAGGCCCGGTTGGCATAGATGTGCATGCCGTCGTGGACGTAGGTGATGGCGTCTACCGAGCTTTCCAGCAACAGCTGACAGCGTTTCTCCGCTTCGCGCAATGCCACTTCGGCGGCACGACGTGCGCGACGTTCCTCGAGGTTCGCCAGCTCGCGCTTGGCTACCAACACCAGGCGTTCGTCTTCGCCTTGCGGCAGGGCGTCTTGCGCGCCGAACAACAGGGCTTCGGTGATGATCTCGGAATCGTTTTCCTCGACCAGCTGGATGACGGGGATGTCCTTGGCCTGGCGGCGGATGGCACTGATCGCCTCGCTTGGGTCGAGATGCTCGCTGCTCGCTGCGCAGATCAGCAGGTCCCAGGTCTGTTGCAGTGTCTCCGTCAGGTCATCGCTGGAAGTCAGACGATGCACGCGAGTAGCATGCCCGGCGTTGCGGAACAGACTGACTAGGCGCTCAGCTTCGTTCTGCGAGTCTTCGAGAATCAGCAGGCGGATGGTTTTTTTTTCGATGGCCATAGAGGGGTCATTACCGCGCCGAACGGACGCGAAAAGGCGACAAATGGTGAGTTCGCCGGAGCCTACAGCGACTTCCAGAGCGAGTCAAAATCTTCCTCCCCTACAGGCTTCTGGCTTTGCGAGGCTGTGACCGGTGTCCCGGCCGCACCTTCTTCTTCGCCCACGCGGCGATACTCGAACTGGCTGAAGCTGCCGGTGCTGACCTGCCTGCGGGTGAGCAGGGCGCGGTGTTCTTCACCGTGGTCGTTGATCAGTACCTTGCTGCCCTCCTGGAATGGCAGGCGCGGGGTGATCAGGCTGGCGGGGCGAGAAATGGCGCTGATTTCCGGTAGCAGCAGGGCGCGCAGGTACTGGCTGTTCTGCTCGGCCTTGCGCAACAACTGCAGGCCACAGGGGCGCGCGTGTGGTGCTATCAGCTCGATACCCATCTGTGTGCCGCCGCCACGAACCTGGCGAATCCAGCGCACGATGGCCACGCTCCAGCCCTGGCTGGGGTTGTCTTGTACACCCAGCAACTCGCCCGCCTGCAGTTGGCTGGGGACGTCCTTGGGCCAGGACAGGCAATAGCCGCCGGGGCTGTGATTGACGATGGGCAGGGGGAAGGTCGGGTAACTCTCGCCATTGTTCTCAGGCTGCGCCTGTTCACCAGGGGTTACCTTGGTGTACTGAATCTCTTCGAAGTGGATTTCCTCAGCCGCATTGCGCTGGGCATCGAAGGCGTTCGACCAGACATCAGGCTCGCCCGTGGACGGCTTGAATACCGCAGCGCCCAGCTCGACCGGACGTTTGAGTACTTCGGCGAACGAGCAGCATCCGGAGAGGAAGAAATGCAACGCGGTCATGCCGATGCACAGGGTCAGGCTGCCTTGCCCAGGTGTTCGCTGGAAGGTGCGCTCGGCGATGTCGCCCCAGGCTGCGGCAACATGCTGCAGCAAGTCGAGGGTGATGCCCTCTGGAACCATCAGGCGCGATTTGTTGCGCTCGTCTTCGGGGAGTTCCAGGTATTCCTTGATGGCATCGACCAGCGGCTGCGTGTCGATACCCAGCAGGTGGTGCAATTCGCTGCTCTGATACAGCGACTTATAGCGCGGCGGGCCATCGACCTGCGGCGCCAGCACGAACAGGCTGTCAGCATGGTCGCCTGGCTGAAGCTTGACCAGCGCGCTCCAGGGTTCCAGCGCTTCTGCCAGACGTGCGATGCCGCTCTGACGCATCTGGTTGGTGCGCGCACAGCCCAGCAGCAGCGCGGTCACGTAGGACTGTTCGGGGCTCAAACCCAGGGTGTGACGGGCCAGCGGGTCACGAATGACCTGGCGTTGCAGGCGCTGCTCGCAGGCAATCTGGTAGAGCTGGTGCAGCTCCAGCCACAGCCCTTCCGGAACCGGGCAGTAAAGCTGACTGGCACGAATCAGCGGGCTGCACAGGCTGTGGCTGGCGCGCTGCAGGGAAACGGCGAGCAGTTGGTCGCGATCCTTGCCGCTGCGAGTGATCACGCGGGAGATGATCAGCTTGTAGCCGACTGCCAGGTGGTTTTGCAGCGCCTGGCACAGGTTGGCCACCTTGCGCGGGCGCTCGTCGAGGACGATGGCCTGGTTGAGAAAATGACGCTCCAGGTGTTGGCAGACGAAGCTGACTTCCGGGCGCAGCAACTCCAGCAACTGCAGGCGGTTTTCCGAGGGGGTGAGGAATTGGTTGAGTTCCACCAGGCTCTGATACAACTGACGTGCAGTTTCACCGATGTTCGCCTTGGGCAGGCCTGCGATCCAGCGTTTCAGATCGCGGGGACTGCCGTCGCAGAAGCTCAGACTCTGCTTGCTCGGCGTGGGAACGCGCAACAGGTGAAGGTGGGTACTCTGTCTATCCATCAAACTCGGATACTCCGGCCACGCAATGCCAAGCGGCTCTAGTAATAGTCTTTCGAACTCTAGCAGTATCTGCCTGCGCTGGCAGCCCGTCCGGGTGGACGGGTTACCTCGCCAGAGTACGGATCTATGACCGAACGGTCGAGATGCGGGTTCCTTTTCTCAGCGGCTCAGTTCTGAGCGGTGCCCATCAGCTGGCCCATGCGCACCGGGCTGCCAGCGTCCAGCTCCTGGGCCCATTGCACCTGGTTCGGGCCGAACAGGACGATGGCCGTGGAGCCCAGTTTGAAACGGCCCATTTCTGCGCCCTTGGCCAGTTCGATCGGCCCGCGCGCTTGCGCGTCATAGCGGGTGCTCTTGAGCTCGCGCTTGGGTGGGGTGACCAGACCGGCCCATACGGTTTCCACGCTGGCGACGATCATCGCGCCCACCAGTACCACGGCCATCGGCCCGCGCTCGGTGTCGAACAGGCAAACCACGCGCTCGTTGCGGGCAAACAGTTCCGGCACATTTTCCGCGGTGGTCTGGTTGACCGAGAACAGGCGGCCCGGCACGTAGACCATCTCTTTCAGCGTGCCGCCCAGCGGCATATGGACGCGGTGATAATCCTTCGGCGAGAGGTACACGGTGGCGAACTGGCCGCCCATGAACGGCGCGGCGCGTTCGGCGTCGCCGCCAAGGAGTTCGACAGCGCTGAAGCTGTGGCCCTTGGCCTGGAAGATGCGACCGTGCTCGATGGCGCCGAGTTGGCTGATTGCCCCGTCGGCCGGGCTGAGAATGGCGCCGGGAGTTTCATCCAGCGGGCGCGCGCCGTCTTTCAGAGCGCGGGTGAAGAACGCGTTGAAATGTTCGTAAGCACGCAGGTCCTCGATTTGCGCTTCGCTCATGTTGACCTGGTACTGCTTGGCGAACCACGAGATCAGCGGATTCTTCAGCCAGCCGATACGGCATTCGGCAACGCAGCCGATCAGGCGCGACAGCAGGTGATGGGGCAGCAGGTACTGGCTGAGGATAAAAAGACGTTGTTTCATCGTGTTTCCTTGAAGGTTCTGAACCGGCACTGGCGTGACCAGACCGGGTGCAACTGAATGGTCGACGGACTCAGCGTTCGATGGGTGTGTCGGGCAGGTTGCCCCACTCGGACCAGGAGCCGGCATAGGCCTTAACGCGTGGATAGCCGAGCGCCTTGGCGACCACGTAGCTGAAGCCGGAGCGGCGGTGCGTCTGGCAGTGAGTGATCACTTCCTTGTCGGGCGTGATGCCCAGGCCTTGCAGGACGTCGGCGATATCCGTGCGGATGCGCATGCCGCGTTGCGGGTCCATGCCGGCAGTCCATTCGAAATGGGTGGCGCCGGGGATATGTCCGCCACGCGCGGAGCTCAGTTTTTCGCCACGGTATTCGTCCGCTCCGCGCACGTCCCAGATGGCCAGGTCGGTAGCATCCAGGCGCGATTGCAGGTACTCGCGGGTGGCGGTGGGGGCATCGCTCAGCGTCAGTGCCACCTCGGTGCGGGTCACTGCGGGCTGTTCCTGGCTCAGTTCGAGGCCATCGCTGATCCAGGCCTGCAGGCCGCCATTGAGGAAGTGGTAACGCTGATGGCCGATCACGTCGAGTAGCCAGATGAAACGACCGGCCCAAGGCCCGCCCTCATCGTCGTAGACCACATAAACGGCATCCGTGTGATGACCGATATCGGCGAACAGCGCTTCGAGCTGCGCTCGCTCGGGCAGCAGGCCGGGAGCGGGCGGCGCGCCCAGTTGCGTGCGCTTGGTATCCACCCAGCGCGCGCCTGGGATGTGGCCGGCGGCGTAGCGCGCTGCGCTGCTCAGATCGAGCAGGATCAGGTCGGCTGCATCCAGGTGTTCGGCCAGTTGGGTTGGCTCGATCACCAGTGGCAAGTTGTCGAAGGCGGACATGACGGCCTCCTTGAATGAAAAGAGGTCGATTGTAGCGGAAACAGAGCGCTTCAGCGCCCGCGCCTGGAAAAGCTGCCCAGCGCGCGCTCGATGCACTGCACGGTCTTGCCGAACGCCTGCAGGCAGACGTTATTGAGCGGTTGGCCGCCCTGATCGGCCACGATCAGCATCACCACCCGACCGTTGTTGGCCACGGAACGCAGCAGCAGATGCTCGCTGGGAAACAGGGCCTTGAGGTTGCCCGGCAGCAGTGCCGAAAACTGCGCCACGTTGCTGGGCATCAGGCGCAGTTGACCCGGCGTGCTGAGCAGGCGTTTCAACACCTGGCTTTGTGCCGGGTCGAGGCTGAGGGTGGCCGCGCTGACATCGAGCCCCGCCTGTTGCTGGGTTTGCAGGCGGGTGTGCTGACGGTCGGCAAGAAGCAGCAGGACGCGCTTCATGCCGCAGGCCTGCAAGGCGTCGCGGGCGCAGGCAGTCAGCTGCGGCACGTTGGCAAACGTGCTGGGTTCGGCGAGCAGCCGTGCACAGTGCTGACGCCAGGTGGCAAGGTCATCGCGCTTGGGTGGTGCTGCGGCGCTAACGGCTGGTTTCAGACGACGGGTGTCCCACGGCCAGATCAGGGCCTGGGCCGGGTGCCACAGTGCGTGATCGTGAATCAGGCGTGCGCTGCTCACGGCGTGCTGGTGCACTTGCTGTTGCAGCTCGCTCAGAGGAATCTGCAGGTAAAGTCCGGTAAGACGCTGCCAGCGCAGGCTGTGCGCGGTATCCCAGGAATGGTGAGCGGATACTGCCAGGCCGTTGGCCAGCAGCACGCAGTTGCTCGGATGGGTGAGCCAGTGGCGCAGGGGGATGTCGGCGTCGAGCATCTGCTGCTGATGCAGCGGGTGTTCGTTGTCGCGTGCGATGTGCAGCGCCCGGACCAGCTGGCGCCGATCACGCTCGAGCAGGCGGTAGCCGCGCACGATCCACTCCGGCAGTCGCCAGCGCTCGGCGAGTTTGACGCACAGCTGGATCAAGGTGACGCCGAGCAACTCTTTCTCTACTGCAGCCGGTCGCTCACCCTTGAGCAATACACGTTGCTCCCAGGCCTCGAACAGCTGCGGATGGGCGCACAGCAATGGCCAGATCGGCGCCAGAAACAGCAGGCTGCAGCCGTGCAATTCATTCCACAGGCGCGCCAGGCGCGCACCGAACAGGCCGCGAGCCTGTTGGCTGGCATGCTGACTGATCAGCAAAATCTGCTTGAATGCCAGAGGGATGTCGTTCTCTGGCAGGGCGGGTGCCTGGTTGAGAAGGGCCTCGCAGCGGCTCAGACCCAGGCGCGACAGCGCGGTTTCGATGCTCTCGGCTGGATCGCTGAGGCTGTTGCTCGATTGGTTTGCCTCGCGCAGCACCTGCAGGGCGAAAGAGGGGCTGGATTCTATCGCCTCGGCAATTTCACGCCAGGTTCGGCGGCTGTCTCCCAGGATGCGACGCAGGCGCACATGCTGCTGCTGCTCGATAGGCAGTGGCAACTTGCCCAGGTGTTGTACCCAGGCGTCCAGAGTGCGCGGCAGAGACTTTGACGTCGACATATTGGCTCGAGTCGAACTGGCTTTTGACCATAACTGGCTATAGTCTGGCGTATAAGTTCCGATAATTAGAAGGGTTGTTTTCAATAACCCATCCACTAGGCTCTGCAAGCATTTATTCCATGGTAAAAATCTTAGGCATCATTGTCGTCTTTGGCTGTGTGCTCGGCGGGTTCATACTCTCGGGCGGGAAGTTCATGGCATTGATCCACCCCTTCGAGGTTCTGATCATTGGTGGCGCGGCGCTGGGGGCATTTCTGCAGGCCAACCCGGGCAGCATGTTCATGACGGTGTTCAAGAAATCGCTGAGCATGTTCGGCAGTCGCTTCACCCACGCTTATTACCTCGAAGTGCTCAGGCTGCTGTACGAGATCCTCAACAAGAGTCGCCGCGAGGGCATGATGGCCATCGAGGCAGACATCGAAGATCCCGGCGCCAGCCCGATCTTCAGCAAGTATCCCGGTGTGCTCAAGGACGCGCGGATGACCGCGTTCATCTGCGATTACCTGCGCATCATGTCTTCCGGCAACATGGCTCCGCACGAACTGGAAGGTCTGTTCGATATGGAACTGGCCAGCCTCAAGGAAGAAGTGGAGCACCCGGCTCACGCCGTGGCCAAGGTCGCCGACGGCATGCCGGCCATGGGTATCGTCGCGGCCGTGCTGGGTATCGTGATCACCATGTCGATCCTGGCAGAAGCGGATAACGCGCAGATCGGTGAAAAGGTGGGTACTGCTCTGGTCGGCACCTTCCTCGGCATTCTCGCTTCGTATGGTTTCTTCGGTCCGTTGTCGAACGCCCTGGAGCATGATGCCAAGGAAGAACTGAACCTTTACGAAGCGATCAAGGCGACCCTGGTCGCTTCTGCCTCGGGCATGCCGCCGACCCTGGCCGTAGAGTTCGGGCGCAAGGTGCTGTATCCGGCACATCGTCCGAGCTTCAGCGAGCTCGAACAGGCCATGCGCGGCAGCTAAGCCATGGAGAATAACCAACCCATCATCGTCAAGCGGGTCAAGAAGACCGCTGGCGGCCATCATGGCGGTGCCTGGAAGATCGCTTTTGCCGACTTCGCAACCGCCATGATGGCGTTCTTTCTGGTCATGTGGCTGATGACGTCGGCCACTCCAGAGCAGAAGAAAGCCATTTCCGGCTATTTCCAGGACCCGATCGGTTTCACCGAGAGTGCCAGTCCATATGCCATCGACCTGGGCGGTACGCCTACGCCAGCGCCCGAGCGCACTCTCAATCCGGACATCTCCGAGACGCCGGAGAGTCAGCCGGATGAGACCGGCGTCAGCACCGACCAGATCGAAACCCTGGCTGAAAAGATGGAGCAGGAGCGTCTGGAGCTGCTGTTGCAGGAGTTGCAGAACAAGGTCGAGGAGAATCCCGAGCTGCAGCGCTTCAAGGACCAGATACTGTTCGAAATCACTCAGGATGGCTTGCGCATCCAGATCATGGACGCCGAGAACCGGCCGATGTTTGCCCTCGGCAGTGCCGACCTTCAGCCCTATTTCGAGGACATCCTGCTGGCCATGGCCGACACCATTCGCGCAGTGCCGAACAAGATCAGTATCAGCGGTCACACCGATGCCAAGCCTTTCGTAGGGCGCGGCGATTTCGGTAACTGGGAGCTGTCATCCAGTCGTGCCAACGCTGCGAGGCGCACGCTGGTGGCGGGCGGCTATCCGGACGAGCAGGTGGCGCGGGTGGTCGGTTATGCCTCGTCGGCGCTGTTCGACCGCGAGGACCCATTCAATCCCGTTAATCGGCGCATCGATATCGTCGTGCTGACTAAGAAGGCGCAGCGCGCCATCGAGGGCGAACAAGGTGTCGAGGAGGGGGCTGCGCCCACGCCAGGCGAGGTTCCGGCGGACGCGGCGAGTGAACCGCTGGCGCCAGAGCAACTGCAGCAGCGCCTGAACATCTTCGAAGAAGGCGCCCTGCAGTTCGATCAGCTGAATAATCAGTAATCGTCTTCCGGCAGGCTGGCGATGATATGTCGGTAGCTGGCCATGCGCTGTGGTTGTAAGCGGCCGTCTTCCAGGGCCTGCAAAAGCGCACAACCAGGTTCGCGATCATGCTTGCAGTCACGGAAGCGGCAGCGCCCTAGCAGGTCGTGGAATTCGATGAAGCCCGCTTCCACGTCATCACGACTGACATGGCCGAGGCCGAATTCGCGAATACCGGGGGAGTCGATCAGTTGACCACCACCGGGAAAGTGGAAAAGCCGTGCGGTGGTGGTGGTATGCGTACCCTTGCCGGTCAACTCCGACAGCGCGCCGACACGCGTATCGACGCCGGGTAGCAGGCTGTTGACCAGCGATGACTTGCCTACGCCAGACTGGCCCACGAATACGCTGACGTTTCCGTTCAGGCGGCTTTTCAACTGCTCCATGCCATCGCCCTGATGGGCCGAGACTTCCAGCAGCGGATACTCAAGCTCTCGATAGACCTTGAGCAGCGCGTCCAGCGCCACCTGGTTCTGCTCATCGATCAGATCGGCCTTGTTCAGCAGCAGCAGCGGGCGAATACCCGCGTGCTCGGCGGCTACCAGATAGCGGTCGATCAGGTTGGCGTGCGGCTCGGGCAGCGGCGCGAAGACGATGACGATCTGGTCGACGTTGGCCGCTACCGGCTTGAGTTGGCCGCGCATGTCGGGGCGGCACAGCTCGCTGTTTCGCGGCAGTTGCGCGACGATGACACCGTCACCCTGATTGCCGGGACGCCAGACCACCTGATCGCCGGTGACCAGCGCCGGCAGGTTGGCGCGCAGGTGGCAGCGAAATACCTGGCCAGCCATCTCACCCTGCAAACCTTCGATTTCCACCTGCACGCCGAAGTGAGCGATCACCAGGCCGGTCTGTTCCGGGCCGAGGTCGCCGCCTTCCAGTGCTTCCATTGCCCGCGATTCACGCTTGGCGGCGCGGGTAGCGCGTTCGCCTTGAATCTTTTCGATCCGCCAGTTCTGGCGGCGGTTGAGTTGGCGTTTGGCCATGGAGCATCCGGGTAGTGGAGTGTTGATCGCGGCGAGTTTAGCATGAGCGCTCGGCAGCCATTCGGCTGTCAGGAACAGAGGCCGGGAATGACGACAGGCGAGGAAAGAGCGGTGCTGCGGCTACCGTTATTGCGCGCTCTTTTAGCGCAGGGCCTGGCCTTGGCGCTGGTGGTGGTACTGGTCTATTTGCTGGCGTTGCTGCCCTGGCGGATGTCGTTGTTTTCGGTGGCGCTGCTGCAGGGTGTTGCGGCAGCCGGGATCGGCTGGCGCCTGGGCCTATCACGCTGGTGGTTGTGGATCAATCTGGCGTTCCTGCCCGCACTGCTGGTGATGCAGCGCGCCGATTTGCCGGCCTGGCTGTTCCTGCTGGGCTTCGTGCTGTTGCTACTGGTCAACTGGAACAGCCTGCGCGAACAGGTGCCGCTCTATCTGAGTGGGCGCAAGGCGCAGCAACGTCTGCAGCAGTGCTTGAGCGAGCGTAAGCTGCCGCTGCGCTTCGTCGACCTGGGTTGTGGTACCGCCGGTACGGTGCTGCAGCTGGCCAGACGGTTTCCGCGCGGGCAGTTCGTTGGTGTCGAGACGGCGCCCCTGCTCTTCGCATTCGCCTGGCTGCGCTGCCTGCTGCAGGAGAACTGCAGCATTCGTTATCGGAGTCTGTGGCAGGTCGAACTCGGCGACTTCGATGTCGTCTACTGCTTTCTCTCGCCCGTGCCGATGCCGCGTCTGTGGGGCAAGGCGAAAGTCGAGATGCACGCCGGTAGCTGGCTGATCAGCAACACCTTCGAGATTCCGGGCGTACCGGCTGATCGCGAGCTCGACATCAACGAAGGGCGGCAAACGTCGCTGTTTCTCTGGCAGATGCGGGGCGCTGAGATCCGCTAGACTTGGCGCCTGAGCCAAGGAGCCTAACCATGCAAAACCCCAACAACCTGATCTGGATCGACCTGGAAATGACCGGGCTGGAGCCGGAGCGCGATGTGATCATCGAGATGGCCACCATCGTCACCGACAGCGAGCTGAACGTGCTGGCCGAAGGCCCGGTGATCGCCGTTCACCAGAGCGACCTGGCCCTGGCCGGCATGGATGAATGGAACACCCGCACTCATGGCCAGAGCGGTCTGACCCAGCGAGTGCGTGAGAGCAAGATCGACACGGCGGCGGCCGAAGCACAGACCATCGCCTTCCTCGAACAGTGGGTGCCCAAGGGCAAGTCACCCATCTGCGGCAACAGCATTGGCCAGGATCGCCGTTTTCTCTACAAGTACATGCCGGCCCTGGAAGCCTACTTCCACTACCGCTACCTGGACGTGTCGACGCTTAAGATCCTCGCTGGCATGTGGGCGCCAGCGGTCAAGGACAGCTTTCAGAAAACCGCCACTCACCAGGCGCTGGATGACATTCGTGAATCCATCGCCGAGCTGCGCCACTACCGCGAGCATTTCCTCAAGGTCTGAGTCGATACTCTTTATGTAGGCGTCAATTCGCGTAGCCCGGATGCAATCCGGGGAAACGGGCGGCGTTACTCGGATTGCATTCGGGCTACAGGGCGTTGTGCCGCTCCAGCGCCCACGCCACATGCTCGCGCACCAGTGCTGACGGGTGTTCGCGGCGGGCCTCCAGAGCCTGTAGTACCGGAATGGTCGATGGTGCATTGCCCAGGCCGACCGCCAGGTTGCGCAGCCAACGCTCGTAGCCGGCACGGCGTAGCGGCGAACCCTCGGTGCGGCTGAGAAACTCCTCTTCCGTCCACATGAAAAGCTCGGCCAGGCCGCTGTTGTCCAGGCCGTGGCGGGGCTGGAAGTCGCCCTGCTCGGTGGGGCGCGCGAAGCGATTCCAGGGACAGACGATCTGGCAGTCGTCGCAGCCGAACACCCGGTTGCCGATGGGCGCACGCAGCTCCTCCGGGATCGAGCCTTTCAGTTCGATGGTCAGGTAGGAGATGCAGCGCCGCGCATCCAGCATGTAGGGGCCGGCGAAGGCCGCTGTAGGGCAGATATCCATGCAGGCGCTGCAGCGCCCGCAATGCTCGCTGCTGTGTGGGGCATCCACCGGCAGTGGCAGGTCGACGAACAGTTCGCCGAGAAAGAAATAGCTGCCTGCCTTGCGGTTGAGCACCAGGGTGTTCTTGCCGATCCAGCCGAGGCCGGCCTTTTCGGCGATGGCCTTTTCCAGCACGGGGGCACTGTCGACAAAGGCGCGGTAACCGAAAGGGCCGATCTGCTGCTGGATACGTTCGGCCAGTTGTTGTAGGCGCTTGCGGATCAGCTTGTGATAGTCGCGGCCCAGCGCGTAGCGCGACACGTAGGCCTGCTGCGGCTCCTTCAGGCGCTGGGCCATCTGCGTATCGCCAGGCAGATAGTCCATGCGCAGCGACACCACGCGCAGGGTGCCAGGCACCAGCTCATCCGGGTGCGAGCGCTTGCTACCGTGGGCGGCCATGTAGTCCATCTCGCCCTGGTAGCCGGCATCGAGCCAGCGTTGCAGGTGCGCCTCGTGTTCGCCCAGCTCGACATCGGTGATGCCGACCTGCTGGAAGCCCAGCTCGCGTCCCCAGTTCTTGATGGACAGGGCCAGGGCGTTGAGATCGAGGGTTTGATCGGACATGGGCGGGCGCAGGCGATGGACGTAGGTATAATTCTGCCAGACATCCGTCGTGAGTGAGCCATGCATCTACCATCCGCCTCTTTGCCGTTGAGCCTGCACAGTGCCGAACAGGTGCGCGCGCTGGATGCGCAGTTGATCGCCGCCGGCACCCCAGGCTTCGAACTGATGCAGCGCGCGGCTCATGCTGCCTGGCGTGCCCTGCGCAGGCGCTGGCCGGATGCCGGCGAAATCACCGTACTGGCCGGGCGTGGTAACAATGCCGGTGACGGCTACCTGATTGCGGCTCTGGCTCAGCGTGCCGGTTGGCGCGTGCGAGTGCTGGCGGTGGGCGATCCCGCTGCTCTGAGTGGCGATGCTGAGCAGGCTTGCGCCGAGGCCGGGCGTGCGGGTGTGGAGCTTCTGCCCTGGAGCGAGTGTGCACCTTTGGCCGGTGTGGTGGTCGATGCGCTGCTCGGTACGGGCCTGGCTGGTGCGGTGCGTGAGCCATATGCCCAGGCGATCCGTATGCTCAACCAGAGCGGTTTGCCGGTGCTGGCGGTAGATATTCCCTCTGGTTTGCACGCCGACAGCGGTGTGCGTCTCGGTGTGGCAGTGCGCGCCGATCTGACCGTGACCTTCATCGCCCTCAAGCTCGGCCTGCTGACTGGCGTTGGCCCGGAGCTGTGCGGCGAGCTGCAGTTCGACGATCTGCAAGGCGATGCCCGGCTGTTGGCCCAGGCGCCCAGCGTGGCGCAGCGTCTCGATCCGACCAATCTGCCGCGCCTTGCGGCGCGCTCGCCGGTGGCGCACAAGGGGCAGTTCGGTCACCTGCTGGTGGTCGGTGGTGATCTGGGCATGGGTGGCGCCGCGCTGCTCTGCGCCGACAGCGCACTGCGCGCCGGTGCCGGCCTGGTGTCACTGGCGACGCGGGGCGAGCATGTCGCGGCTGCCTTGGTGCGCCGGCCTGAAATCATGTGTGCGGCGGTGGCTTCGGCCAATCAGCTCTTGGCACTTACCGAGCACGCCGATGTCTGCGTGGCAGGGCCTGGCCTGGGGCAGGGGGCCTGGTCGCGCAGTTTGCTGACTGGTGTCAGTGGTCTCGATATGCCTCAGGTCTGGGATGCCGATGCGCTCAATCTTCTGGCTGCCGGACAGGTCGCCGGGCCTGGTCAGGGCGTGTTTACACCGCATCCTGGCGAAGCGGCGCGTTTGCTGGGCAGCGATACCGCCAGCGTGCAGGCTGATCGGCCGGCAGCAGCGCGGGCCCTGGCGCAACGTTTTGGCCTGGTGGTGGTGCTCAAGGGGGCCGGCAGTCTGGTCGCAGCACCGGATGGGCGTCTGGCGCTGTGTGATCGCGGCCATCCGGCGATGGCGGGTGCGGGGTTGGGGGATGTCCTGGCAGGGTTGATCGGTGCGCTGCTGGCGCAAGGCATGGCGGCGTATGATGCGGCCTGCCTGGCGGTATGGCTGCACGCGCGGGCTGGAGAGGTGCTGGCGGCGCAGGGGCGCGGGCTGGCTGCCGGTGATCTGCCCTGCACCATTCGTCAGTTATTGGAGGAGTTGAGTCCGTGTGTGAAGTGAAACTCGAAGCGGCTGATGAAGCGGCGATGCTGGCCTTGGGCGCACGGCTCGCCGAAGTCAGTGGTGGCCTGGGCATCATCTATCTGCATGGCGATCTGGGCGCCGGCAAGACCACCCTCTCACGTGGCATCCTGCGCGGCCTGGGCCATGCGGGCGCGGTCAAGAGCCCGACCTTTACCCTGGTCGAACCCTATGAAATCGGCGACGTGCGTGCCTTTCATTTCGATCTTTATCGTCTGGTCGATCCTGAGGAGCTGGAGTTTCTCGGCATCCGTGATTACTTCGAAGGGGATGCCCTGTGCCTGATCGAATGGCCTCAGCGTGGCGCGGGCGTTTTGCCAAAGCCCGACCTGGACATTACCATTAGCCCACAAGCGGGCGGCCGTTCGCTGTTGCTGCAGGGGCATGGGACTCGAGGGGAGGCCTGGTGCAAGGCCCTGAGCAGCAATGACTGAATAAGAATCGATGGGGTTGGTTATGCGCATAGGCGCGCTGGTTACCGCTGTAGGGGTATTGTTGGCGGCTCTGGCTGCCGAGGCCCTGGCTGCCTCCGATGTTCGGAGCGTGCGCCTGTGGCGTGCCCCGGACAACACCCGTCTGGTCTTCGATCTGTCTGGCCCGGTGCAGCACAGCGTGTTCACTCTGGCCGCACCTGATCGCATCGTTATCGACGTCAGTGGCGCCAAGTTGGCTACCAGTCTCGAGCAACTTTCGCTCGCCAACACCCCGATCACCGGCCTGCGCTCGGCCCAACGCAGTGCCGACGACCTGCGTGTGGTCATCGACCTGTCTGCGCCGGTTTCGCCCAAGAGCTTTACCCTGGCGCCCAATCAGCAATATGGCCATCGGCTGGTAGTCGACCTTTTCGATCAGGGCAGTGCCCCGCCGGCTACGCAGACGCCGAACATTGCCTCAGGCGCACCTCCTGTACCGGTCACGCCGACCCAGCCGCCACCGAAGCTGATGCCTGTGCCCAATGGTAAGCGCGACATCGTCGTCGCCATCGATGCGGGTCATGGTGGTGAAGATCCCGGCGCGCTTTCGCCGGTCAAGGGGCAATATGAGAAGCACGTGACCCTGGCGATCTCCAAGGAGCTTCAGCGGCAGATCAATGCCGAGAAGGGCTTCCGTGCCGAGCTTGTGCGTACCGGCGACTATTTCATTCCGCTGCGTAAACGCACCGAGATCGCGCGCAAGAAAGGTGCCGATCTGTTCGTGTCCATTCATGCTGACGCGGCGCCGCGAGCCTCGGCATTCGGTGCATCGGTCTATGCTCTCTCCGAGCGTGGCGCTACGTCCGAGACCGCGCGCTGGCTGGCCGATGCCGAGAATCAATCCGACCTTATCGGTGGTGCCGGCAATGTCAGTCTCGACGACAAGGACAAGATGCTCGCCGGTGTGTTGCTGGATCTGTCGATGACCGCTTCGCTGTCCTCCAGTCTCAATGTCGGCCAGAAGGTGCTGTCGAACATGGGGGGCATCACCCCGCTGCACAAGCGGCGCGTCGAGCAGGCAGGCTTCATGGTGCTGAAGTCGCCGGATATTCCCTCGATCCTGGTGGAAACCGGTTTCATCTCCAATCCCAACGAAGCCAAGAAACTGCATAGCGCCAGCCATCAGCAGGCACTGGCGCGCTCGATCACCTCCGGGGTCAAGCAGTTCTTCCATGAAAACCCACCGCCTGGCAGTTACGTTGCCTGGCTGCGTGACGAAGGCAAAATCGCTGCTGGCCCGCGTGAACATGTGGTGTCGCGGGGCGAGAGCCTGGCGCTGATCGCCCAGCGTTACCAGATCAGTCTCGCGTCCCTGCGTAGTGCCAATAAGCTAAGGGGGGACGTGATCAAGGTCGGCCAGACATTGCAGATACCCGCCACAGCGCTGGCAGCCCAGTAGTGAGTGTCATGTCCCGTATTCATTTGCTCAGCCCGCGCCTGGCCAACCAGATTGCCGCGGGCGAAGTGGTCGAGCGCCCGGCTTCGGTCGCCAAGGAACTGCTGGAAAACAGCCTGGACTCTGGTGCCCGGCGCATCGATGTCGAGGTCGAGCAGGGTGGCGTCAAGTTGCTCAAGGTGCGCGACGACGGTGGCGGTATTGCCCCGGACGACCTGCCCCTGGCGCTGGCGCGCCATGCCACCAGCAAGATTCGTGAGCTGGAAGATCTCGAGGCCGTGCTCAGCATGGGCTTTCGTGGCGAGGCGCTGGCGTCGATCAGCTCGGTGTCGCGCCTGACGCTGACCTCGCGTACCGCCGACGCTGACCAGGCCTGGCAGGTGGAAACCGAAGGCCGCGACATGGAGCCGCGCGTGCAACCTGCCGCGCACCCAGTGGGCACCTCGGTGGAGGTGCGAGATCTGTTCTTCAATACCCCGGCGCGGCGCAAGTTCCTGCGTGCCGAGAAAACCGAGTTCGATCACCTGCAGGAGGTCATCAAGCGCCTGGCGCTGGCGCGCTTCGATGTGGCTTTCCACCTGCGGCACAACGGCAAGACGGTGTTTGCCCTGCACGAGGCAGGTGACGAAATCAGCCGTGCGCGCCGCGTCGCTTCTGTATGCGGGCCGGCTTTTCTGGAACAGGCGCTGCCAATCGAGATCGAGCGCAGTGGTCTGCGGTTGTGGGGTTGGGTCGGCTTGCCGACCTTCTCCCGCAGTCAGGCAGATCTGCAGTATTTCTACGTCAATGGGCGCATGGTGCGCGATAAGCTGGTGGCCCATGCGGTGCGCCAGGCCTATCGCGACGTGCTGTTCAATGGCAGGCACCCGACCTTCGTGCTGTTTCTGGAAATCGATCCGTCGACGGTGGACGTCAATGTTCACCCGACCAAACACGAAGTGCGTTTCCGTGATAGCCGCATGGTCCATGACTTCCTCTATGGCACCCTGCATCGCGCCCTGGCCGATGTACGTCCCGAGGATCAGGTGGCGGCTCCGGCGGCCGTATCGCCCATGATGCGCCCGAGCGGCCTGGCTGCCGGGGAGTTCGGCCCGCAAGGCGAAATGGGCCTCGCTGCCAGCATTCTTGAAGCCCCGGCTCCCAGCGTGCAGCCGGCCTGGCGCAGCAGTGGTGCCGGGTACCAGCAGCCTGCAGGTAATCCCGGCGTATCCGCTGGCGAAGCCCAGGCTGCGTATCGCGAATACTTCTCGCCGCTGCCGAGCGCTCAGGTTCAGTCGATGTCGCAGGAACAGGGCGATATTCCACCGCTCGGTTACGCTGTGGCGCAGCTCAAGGGCGTCTACATCCTTGCCGAAAACGCTCAGGGTCTGGTGGTGGTGGACATGCACGCCGCGCACGAGCGCATCACTTACGAACGCTTGAAACACGCCATGGCCAGTGAAGGTTTACGCGGCCAGCCGCTGCTGGTGCCTGAGTCCATCGCTCTCAGTCAGCGCGAAGCCGATTGCGCCGAGGAGCATGGCGAGTGGTTCCAGCGCTTGGGCTTCGAGCTGCAGCGCCTGGGTGAGGAGACCGTAGCGATTCGCCAGATTCCGGCGTTGCTCAAGCAGGCTGAGGCCACCCAACTGGTGCGTGACGTGCTGGCCGATTTGCTCGAGTACGGCACCAGCGATCGCATCCAGGCGCATCTCAACGAGCTGCTGGCGACCATGGCTTGCCATGGCGCGGTGCGCGCCAATCGGCGCCTGACCATTCCCGAGATGAACGCTCTGCTGCGGGATATGGAGCAGACCGAGCGTAGCGGCCAGTGCAACCACGGGCGCCCGACCTGGACGCAACTGAGTATGGATCAGCTCGACAAGTTGTTCATGCGTGGTCAGTAATTGAATGAAGCCCTGAGCCAGGGGCGCCCGTCTTCGTGTTTCGAGTCATATCGATGTCTTCGCTTCCTCCAGCAATCTTCCTGATGGGCCCGACTGCCGCCGGCAAGACCGATTTGGCCCTTGAACTCGCCCGGGTATTGCCGTGCGATTTGATCAGCGTCGATTCGGCGCTGGTCTATCGCGGCATGGATATCGGCACGGCCAAACCGGAGCGAGTCGTTCTGGACGCGTTTCCCCATGCGTTGATCGATATCCGTGATCCGGCCGAGAGCTATTCGGCGGCCGAGTTTCGCGCCGATGCCCTGGCGGCCATGGCTGAGAGCGCCGCGCGCGGGCGTATTCCGCTGCTGGTGGGCGGCACCATGTTGTATTACAAGGCCTTGCTGGAAGGGCTGGCCGATATGCCCAGCGCTGACCCGGCCATTCGCGCCGAGCTGGAAGCAAGGGCTGCGGTCGAAGGGTGGGAGGCGCTGCATCGGGAGCTGGCTGAGGTCGATCCGGAGTCCGCCTTGCGCATCCATCCCAACGATCCGCAGCGTCTGACCCGGGCGCTCGAGGTCTATCGCGTGAGTGGCCTGAGCATGACCGAGCATCGCCTGCGCCAGGCTGCAGGAAATCCGGATGCGGGCACATCAGGCGCCGGGCAATTACCCTATACTGTTGCTCAGCTTGCTATCGCACCAGCGCAGCGTCAGGTTTTGCATGACCGCATCGCTCAACGATTTCGGGTGATGCTGGAACAGGGTTTCGTGGAAGAGGTCGAAGCCTTGCGTAGACGAAGTGACTTGCACGCGGGATTGCCGTCTATACGGGCGGTGGGTTATCGCCAGGTGTGGGAATACCTTGATGGCGAGCTGTCCCGGAACGATATGGTCGAGCGTGGCATCATCGCCACTCGGCAATTGGCCAAGCGTCAGTTCACCTGGTTACGTGGTTGGGAGAACTTGCATTGGCTCGATAGCCTGGCCTGCGACAATCTGTCTCGCGCCTTGAAATACCTGGAAAGCGTCTCCATATTGAAATGAGACCTTGCCGCTGGTCGTCTATCCTTGGGGGTGGGACGGCCTGAAGCCATTGTTTACCTACTAAAATTATTGAAAATTGATCCTCGAAAGGAGTGCGGCACATGTCAAAAGGGCATTCGCTACAAGACCCTTACCTGAATACCCTGCGTAAGGAACGCGTCCCTGTTTCCATCTATCTGGTCAATGGCATCAAGCTGCAGGGCCAGATCGAATCCTTCGACCAGTTCGTCATCCTGCTGAAGAACACTGTCAGCCAGATGGTCTACAAACACGCTATTTCTACCGTTGTGCCAAGCCGTCCGGTGCGCCTGCCAAGTGCTGGCGATGCCGAGCAGGCCGATGGCGAGCCGGGTAACGCCTGATAGGGGGCTGCATTGTTCTTCGAGCGTCATGAGGGCGGTGAGCGGGCCATCCTGGTTCATCTGGAAGGCCAAGACTCCGAGGCGAGCGAAGATCCCCAGGAGTTCCAGGAATTGGCCATGTCGGCAGGCGCTGACATGGTCGCTTTCTTTTGCGTGCCCAGCAGTCGTCTGACTGCCAAGTTCCTTATCGGCAGTGGCAAGGTCGAGGAGCTGCGCGATCAGGTCAAGGCCGTCGAGGCCGATCTGGTCATCTTCAATCACACCCTGACACCGAGCCAGGAGCGCAACCTCGAGCGCGCCTTCGAGTGTCGTGTGCTCGATCGCACCGGGTTGATCCTCGATATCTTCGCGCAGCGTGCGCGTACCCACGAAGGCAAGCTGCAGGTCGAGTTGGCTCAGCTCGACCACATGAGCACGCGCCTGGTGCGTGGCTGGACCCACCTCGAGCGACAGAAAGGTGGTATCGGCCTGCGTGGTCCGGGTGAAACCCAGCTGGAAACCGACCGCCGCTTGCTACGTGTGCGCATTCGCCAGATCAAGCAGAAGCTCGAGAAGGTGCGCAGTCAGCGCGAGCAGGCGCGCCGCGGGCGCAGGCGCGCGGATATCCCTTCGGTTTCCCTGGTGGGTTACACCAACGCTGGCAAGTCCACGCTGTTCAATGCGCTCACCACCTCCGAGGTCTACGCGGCTGACCAGTTGTTCGCCACGCTCGACCCGACCTTGCGTCGTCTGCAGCTCGACGACCTGGGGCCGATCGTGCTGGCCGATACCGTAGGTTTCATTCGTCACCTGCCGCACAAGCTGGTCGAGGCCTTCCGCGCTACGTTGGAGGAGTCGAGCAACTCCGATCTGCTATTGCATGTTATCGATGCCCATGAGCCCGAGCGCATGGCGCAGATCGAACAGGTGCAGAACGTGCTCAAGGAGATCGGGGCACACGAGTTGCCGATGCTTGAGGTATACAACAAGCTGGATTTGTTGGATGGTGTCGAGCCGCAGATCCAGCGCGATGCTGATGGCAAGCCGCTGCGCGTCTGGTTGTCGGCCCGTGAGGGGCGTGGTCTCGAGCTGTTGCGTCAAGCAGTGGCGGAGCTGCTGGGCGAAGATCTGTTCGTCGCTACGCTGCAGTTGCCGCAACGTTTGGGGCGACTGCGTGCGCAATTCTTCGCGCTGGGAGCGGTGCAGAGCGAAGAACATGATGAGTTGGGGCGCAGCCTGCTGGCGGTACGTTTGCCGCGAGTCGAGCTCAATCGCCTGGTGAGTCGTGAAGGTTTGGAGCCTCAAGCCTTCATCGAGCAACATACTTTGCAATAAAGCCTGGGACGGTGGCTTTGCTGTCATCATAGGGCTTTGGGTAGCATTGGCCGGCGTGCCGTGGGCGCGCCTTCGCTTTATCAGTACGGAGAACGCTATGGCTTGGAATGAGCCGGGTGGCAACTCGAACAATCAAGACCCCTGGGGCGGCCGCAAAGGCGGTGGCCGGCAGGGGCCGCCGGATCTCGACGAAGCGTTCCGCAAGCTGCAAGAAAGCCTCAATGGGCTGTTTGGCGGTGGCAAGAAACGTGGTGACGACGAGTCTGGTCGCAGTGGCGGCGGTGGCTTCGGCCTGCTGTTCGTCGGCCTTGGCCTGTTGGCGGTGGTATGGCTGTACAGCGCGATCTACGTGGTGGACGAGCAGGAGCAGGCCGTGGTGCTGCGCTTCGGCAAGTACCACGAGACCGTCGGTCCGGGCCTGAATATCTATTTCCCGCCAATCGATCGCAAGTTCCAGGAAAACGTCACGCGTGAGCGCGCTTACACCAAGCAGGGCGCCATGCTGACCGAAGACGAGAACATCATTGAAGTGCCGCTGACCGTGCAGTACCGGGTGACCAACCTGCAGGACTTCGTGCTCAACGTCGACCAGCCGGAAGTCAGCCTGCAGCACGCCACCGACAGCGCCGTGCGCCACGTGGTGGGTTCCACCGAGATGGACCAGGTGCTGACCGAGGGTCGTGAGCTGATGGCCAGTGAGGTGCGTGAGCGCCTGCAGCGTTTCCTCGACAACTACCGGACTGGCATCACCATCACTCAGGTGAACATCCAGAGTGCTGCTGCGCCGCGTGAGGTTCAGGAAGCCTTCGATGACGTGATCCGTGCCCGTGAAGACGAGCAGCGGGAGAAGAACCAGGCCGAGTCCTACGCCAACGGCGTGATTCCGGAAGCACGTGGTCAGGCTCAGCGTCTGTTGGAAGAGGCCAACGGTTACCGTGATGAAGTCATCGCTCGCGCCCAGGGTGAGGCGGACCGCTTCACCAAGCTGGTAGCGGAGTACCGCAAGGCGCCTGAGATCACTCGCGAGCGTCTGTACATCGACACCATGCAGGAAGTGATGAGCAACACCAGCAAGGTTCTGGTCACCGGTGACAAGGGGCAGAACAACCTGCTCTATCTGCCGCTGGACAAGATGATCGACAGCCGTGGTGGTGCTTCTTCCTCCAGCTCTGCCAACAGCAGCAATTCGACAGCGCGTGATCCGGCCGTGCCGCTGAGCAGCGATATGTCCCAGCGTAACCTGCGTACCCGGGAGGGCCGTTGATGAACAACAAGTCCCTGATCGGCCTGATCGTGGCCGTGGTTGTGGCCCTGGTGGCGTGGAACAGCTTCTATATCGTGGCGCAGACCGAGCGTGCGGTGCTGTTGCAGTTCGGGCGAGTGGTTCAGCCTGATGTGCAGCCCGGCCTGCATGTGAAGATCCCCTACGTCAACCAGGTGCGTATCTTCGACGGTCGTCTGCTGACGCTGGACTCGACGTCCTCGCGCTTCCTGACCCTGGAGAAGAAGGCGCTGATGGTCGATGCCTATGCCAAGTGGCGGGTGAAGGATGCCGAGCGCTTCTATCAGTCCACCTCGGGTATGAAGCAAGTCGCTGATGAGCGTCTGGCGCGCCGTCTGGAAGCATCGCTACGTGACCAGTTCGGTAAGCGCACCCTGCACGAATCGGTATCCGGTGAGCGTGATGCGCTGATGGCCGACGTGACCGCGACCCTCAACCGCGCCGCCGAGCGTGAGCTGGGTATCGAAGTGGTCGATGTTCGGGTCAAGGCCATCGACCTGCCGCGGGAAGTGAACCGCAGTGTGTTCGAGCGGATGAGCACCGAGCGTGAGCGTGAGGCCCGCGAGCACCGCGCCAAGGGTCGTGAGCTGGCTGAAGGTATTCGCGCCGATGCCGATCGTCAGCGCCGCGTACTGCTGGCTGAAGCCTATCGTGAAGCTGAAGAGCTGCGCGGTGACGGTGATGCCCAGGCTGCGTCCATCTACGCCAACGCCTTCGGTCAGGATCAGGAGTTCTACTCCTTCTACCGTAGTCTGCAGGCTTACCGCGAAAGCTTCGCTGACAAGCGTGATGTGCTGGTGCTGGACCCGGGCAGCGATTTCTTCCGCTACCTGGAAAAATCCAGGCCTTGATCGGCAACCCTGGCGGCGCGATGCGTCGCCAGGGTGACCGCGAGGTAAAACGTGGTATCATGCGGCAGCCGGGAAAATCCCGGCTTTTTTGCGTCTGTGGGAATCATGTGGCAGGAACTTGGCATCGCACTGTGTCTGGTATTGGTGCTGGAAGGCATCCTGCCCTTCCTCTATCCGCGCCATTGGCGCGGAGCGGTCATGCAGGCAGCTCGTCTGCCCGACCGCCGACTGCGCCTTATGGGGCTGGCCAGCATGCTGCTGGGTACGGCCCTTCTATATCTGCTTCACTGAAGGCTTGTGCCGCCCGGATCGAGAGGGGAATGGCGAAATGGCAACGGTAGACCGCTGGCTGCTGCCAGATGGCATCGAAGAAGTACTGCCGCCGGAAGCGGCGCGCATCGAGGCGGCACGCCGCCAGGTGCTGGATCTGTTCCAACGTTGGGGTTACGAGTTCGTCGTCACCCCTCATATCGAGTACCTGGAATCCCTGTTGACTGGCGCCGGCCAGGATCTCGACCTGCGTACCTTCAAGGTCACCGATCCGCTGTCCGGTCGGCAGATGGGTTTTCGTGCCGACATCACCCCGCAGGTGGCGCGCATCGACGCTCATACCATGCGCCGCGAAGGGCCGAGCCGCTTGTGCTATGCCGGCAGCGTGCTGCATGCGCAGCCGCGTGCACTGACCACTTCGCGCAGCCCGATCCAGCTGGGTGCCGAGCTCTATGGCGACGCCAGTCCGGCCAGCGATATCGAGGTGATCAGCCTGCTGGTCGAGACCCTCGAGCTGGCTGCGGTGCCGGACGTTCATATGGATCTCGGTCATGTTGGTATCTACCGTGGTCTGGCGCGTGCCGCTGGCCTGTCCGGTGAGGCTGAGCAGCAACTGTTCGATGCACTGCAGCGCAAGGCCATGGATGAGATCGAGGGCCTGACCTCCGCGTTGCCGGCGGGCCTGGGCAGCATGCTGCGTTCGCTCGCCGAGCTGTGTGGCGGTCGGGAAGTGCTGGATCTGGCCCAGGCTGTTCTGGTCGAGGCGCCAGATGCGGTGCACGCTGCGCTCGATGAACTGGTGGCCATCGCCGATGCGCTGGAGCTGCGTTATCCGGAGCTGCCGCTGTACTTCGACCTGGGCGAGTTGCGCGGCTACAACTATCACACCGGCGTGGTGTTCGCGGCCTTCGTGCCGGGTGAGGGCGGTGCCATCGCTCAGGGTGGTCGTTATGACGATACCGGTGCGGTATTCGGTCGTGCGCGCCCAGCTACTGGCTTCTCCACAGACCTGAAGACCCTGGTAACCCTGGGTGACATGCGTGTGGATGAGGCTGTCAGCGGTGTCTGGGCGCCGGACAATCATGATCTCTACCTGTGGCAGGTCGTTCGTCGTCTGCGTGGTGAAGGCGAGCGCGTGGTTCAGGCGCTGCCCGGGCAGAGCGAGGCGGATGCGCGCGAAGCAGGCTGTGATCGCCTGCTGACGCTGCGCGATGGACGTTGGCAGGTGGCGCCCCTGGCGTCCTGAATTCATTTTCGCCGGCCCGCGGCCGGCATCGAAGCTTGCGCGAAGAGGACAAGTTTATGGGTAAGAATGTCGTCGTCCTGGGCACCCAATGGGGTGATGAGGGCAAGGGCAAGATCGTCGACCTGCTCACCGAGCAGGCCGCTGCAGTCGTGCGTTATCAGGGTGGTCACAACGCTGGCCACACCCTGGTGATCAACGGTGAGAAGACCGTCCTGCACCTGATTCCGTCCGGCATCCTGCGTGCAGGCGTCGAGTGTCTGATCGGCAACGGTGTGGTGGTCGCTCCCGATGCTCTGATGCGCGAAATCACCAAGCTGGAAGAGAAGGGTGTACCGGTGCGTGAGCGCCTGCGTATCAGCCCGGCTTGCCCGCTGATCCTGTCCTATCACGTGGCGCTGGACCAGGCGCGCGAAAAGGCCCGCGGTGATGCCAAGATCGGCACCACCGGTCGCGGTATCGGCCCGGCATACGAAGACAAGGTCGCGCGTCGCGGCCTGCGCGTCGGTGACCTGTTCCACCGCGAGCGTTTCGCTGCCAAGCTGGGCGAGCTGCTGGATTACCACAATTTCCAGCTGGTCAATTTCTACAAAGAGCCGGCCATCGACTTCCAGAAAACCCTGGATGAATGCATGGAATACGCCGAACTGCTCAAGCCGATGATGGCTGACGTCACTGCCGTGCTGCATGACCTGCGTCGTGAAGGCAAGGACATCATGTTCGAAGGTGCCCAGGGTTCGCTGCTGGACATCGACCATGGCACCTACCCCTACGTGACCAGCTCCAACACCACCGCTGGCGGTATCGCCACCGGCTCCGGTTTCGGTCCGTTGTACCTGGACTACATCCTCGGTATCACCAAGGCCTACACCACCCGTGTCGGTTCCGGCCCGTTCCCGACCGAGCTGTTCGATGACGTTGGCGCCTTCCTCGCCAAGCGTGGTCACGAGTTCGGCGCGACCACCGGTCGTGCCCGTCGTTGCGGCTGGTTCGATGCAGTGATCCTGCGTCGCGCCATCGAAATCAACAGCATTTCTGGTCTGTGCCTGACCAAGCTGGACGTGCTCGACGGTCTGGAAACCATCCGTATCTGCACCGGCTACAAGGACGCCAGCGGCCAGGTACTGGTCGATGCGCCGACCGACGCCGACAGCTACATCGGCCTGCAGCCGGTCTACGAGGAAATGCCAGGCTGGAGCGAGTCCACTCTGGGTGCCAAGACTCTGGAAGACCTGCCAGCTGCTGCGCGCGCCTATATCAAGCGTGTGGAAGAGCTGGTCGGCGCGCCGATCGACATCATCTCCACTGGCCCGGATCGCAACGAGACCATCGTCCTGCGTCATCCGTTTGCCTGATCGAGATGCTCTCGAGTCGCACAGGAGCCGCCTTCGGGCGGCTTTTTTGTGTCCGTCCGTACGGGCGCTCCTGCATGGGGGCTGGGCATGCGCTTTGCTTATATTCAATAAATCCCGGAAGTCGCCGTTATAGCTATTACGGTTGTTGAGGAGTGTCCCCTGTGTTCGCCATCGTTTCCATGTTGCGTAGCCGTCTGTTGCGCCCGGTGTTCGTCGCGCTTGGTCTGGCCATGTTGGTGCAGGTCGGTTTGGCTGTTTGGCTGATGCGCGCCTCGGTCGACGGAATGGTCGAGGATCTGGCGCAGCGCCTGGGGGGTGAAAGCCGCCGTCTTGGCGAAGAGCTGAACATGGCCGAGCGCGAGATGAGTCAGGGTCTTGCGGCGTTGGCGAGCAGTACCCGCACTCGCCTGGGTGAAGGGCTTTCTGGTCAGTTGAAGACTGAGCAGGCGCAACTGCGTGTGGTGCTCGAGGGTAATCTCAAGCAGTCCGGCCAGGCGCTGGCGCAATTGCTGGCCGGGGTGGCGCCGAAGTCCATCTGGGATCTGGATATTCCTGCGCTCACTGCGCTTACCCGAATCGCCCAGCAGGATCCGGCGGTGTTGTTCGCCATCATCTATGACGCCGATGGTCAGCGCCTGACGCGCAACTTCAATCGCAGTAATGCGCAGGTGCGCGAGCTCGTCGCTGCCGGGCAGGGTGGCTCGCCGCTGGAGAAGCTGGTGGATGCGGCTTCGCGCGATCCGCGTGTTTATGTGGTCGAGGCTGATATCAATCCAATGGGCTCGCGCATCGGCAAGGTGCAGATGGGCCTGTCGCTGGATGTGGTGGAAAAGGAGCTGGCCGCTCTGGACGGCCGCTTTGCGTCTTTGGTCAGTGGCGCTGGTGAGTTGGTCGATAGCAGTCTGGCTGGCGCTTCCGAAGAGGCAACCGGTGCGCTGCGCGAGCGTCTGCAGTCGGCCGAGCGCTACACCCAGGAAATGGCGCGCAACGGTGGTGAGTCGGTGCGCGTGGCGGCGGAGTCGCTGCGCTGGAACATCGCCCTCGGACTTTTGATCGTGGGGGCGCTGGCAATGCTGGTGGTCGCCCTTGTGTTGGGTTGGCGAGTGCTGAGTCGCTTGCGCCTGCTTAGTGCGGCACTCAATGATCTGGCAGCGGGCGAGGGCGATCTGACGCGGCGTGTGAGCATCGACAGTCAGGACGAGGTTGGCGAAATGGCCGATGCCGTCAATCGCTTCATCGCCAAGCTGCAGCCCATCGTGCGAGAGTCGGGCGAGGTGGCGTTGCGCACGGGGGAGCAGATTCGCAGCCTGACTCAGCGCGGCGTGGCGGCCGAGGCCGCTGCCGGACGGCAGCGCGATGAGGTGGCTGGCAGTCTGCAGGCACTGGCGCAAATGGCCGACGAGGCGCAGGCGGAAAGCCAGGCCATGCAGGACGCGCTGCAGCGCGTTGACACCATCCGCCAGGCGGCGCACGAGAACGCGGTTATCGCTCAACGCCTGTCCATGTTGATCGAGGGCCTGGTGGCGCGGGTGGCCGATGGTTCGGCGGTGATTGAACGGCTGGCCAAGCAGAGCGAACAGATCGAGGTGGTGCTGACGGTGATTCAATCAATTGCCGAGCAGACCAACCTGCTCGCGCTCAATGCCGCCATCGAGGCGGCGCGCGCCGGCGAAAGTGGTCGAGGGTTTGCCGTGGTGGCTGACGAGGTGCGTGCGTTGGCGAGCAAGACTCAGCAGTCCACCGGCGATATCCAGACCCATATCGCTGCCCTGCAGCGTGGCGCGCAGGAGGCGGTTGACGCCATCGCCCAGGCCGGCGCGCAAGGCAGTGAAGGTCTGCAGGTGCTGCGTGACAGTTCACGCCTGCAGCATTCGGTGCAGCAGTCGGTGGATGAAGTGCATGGCGCCATCAATGCCGCGACCCAGGCGGCGGCACATCAGGCGCAAGGGGCGGGAGCGGTGCGCGGGCGTGTCGAGACCATCCATGCCGAAGCGCAGCGTGCGGCCGAGGCGGTGGCGGCGATTGCCGGCAACGCAAGAGCGTTGGACGAGCTGGCTGCGCAGCTCAAGGCCAGTCTGGGGCAGTTCAAAGTGTAGGGTGCGCTGTGCGCGCCTCGCTGCTCTAAGGTCTTGGCGGGTGCGCGCAGCGGTGCACCCTGCGAGGTGGCACGCTTTTTCGTGGACAATAAAAAACCGAGCCATTGGCTCGGTTTTTTGAAATTTGGTGCCCAGGAGAAGACTCGAACTTCCACGACCGTTAAGTCACTGATACCTGAAACCAGCGCGTCTACCAATTCCGCCACCTGGGCACTACAGCAATGTTCGTCGTTACCGACACGGAGCGTTGCATCCGTTTATTTGCAAAGTGGGTTATCAAGCCACTTCACGAAATTTGGTGCCCAGGAGAAGACTCGAACTTCCACGACCGTTAAGTCACTGATACCTGAAACCAGCGCGTCTACCAATTCCGCCACCTGGGCACAGAAACCGATGAATCATCATCTGCTTCGTGTTACAACGTCTGCTCGACGCTGTGGGCGCGAACTATACGGGCGGGCATTTACCTTGTAAACCCCTGACCCCAAAAAAATTATTGTCGCCGGAAAAGCTGCCTTGAATGACGTTTTCGCGCTTCAATAGGCAGATGGCATACACCTCTATAGATAAGCACAGGTAATCCTCCTTACATGGCCGATTGGCAATCCCTCGATCCCGAGGCCGCCCGCGAGGCGGAAAAATACGACAACCCCATCCCCAGCCGTGAGCTGATCCTTTCGCATCTGGCCGAGCGCGGCGCGCCTGCCAGTCGTGAGCAACTGGTCGAAGAGTTCGGTTTGCATACCGACGATCAGCTTGAAGCTCTGCGACGCCGACTGCGCGCAATGGAGCGTGACGGTCAGCTCATCTATACCCGTCGTGGCACATACGCCCCGGTGGACAAGCTCGACCTGATCTGCGGTCGCATCAGCGGCCACCGCGACGGTTTTGGCTTCCTCGTGCCGGACGATGGCAGTGACGACCTGTTCCTCAGTCCGGCGCAGATGCGCCTGGTTTTCGACCGAGATCGCGCGTTGGTGCGGGTGGCGGGTTTCGATCGGCGCGGCCGTCGTGAGGGCGGCATCGTCGAGGTGATCGAACGCGCTCATGAGAGCATCGTTGGCCGGTACTACGAAGAGAACGGCATCGGTTTCGTCGTCGCCGACAATCCCAAGATTCAGCAGGAAGTGCTGGTCACCCCGGGGCGCACTGCCGGTGCGCGCATCGGTCAGTTCGTCGAGATCAAGATCACTCACTGGCCCACGCAGCGTTTCCAGCCGCAGGGCGACATCGTCGAAGTGATCGGCAACTACATGGCGCCGGGCATGGAGATCGACGTCGCGCTGCGCAGCTATGACATCCCGCACGTCTGGCCCGAGGCGGTGGTCAAGGAAGCGCGCAAGCTCAAGCCCGAAGTGGATGAGAAGGACAAGGAGAAGCGCGTCGACCTGCGCCATCTGCCTTTCGTCACCATCGACGGCGAAGACGCCCGCGACTTCGACGATGCCGTGTACTGCGAGAAGAACAGCAGCCGCTGGAAGTTGTTCTCCGGTGGCTGGAAACTCTATGTGGCCATCGCCGACGTCTCGCACTACGTCAGGGTTGGCTCGGCGCTGGACGCCGAGGCGGTCGAGCGCGGCAACTCGGTGTACTTCCCCGAGCGCGTCGTGCCGATGCTCCCGGAGGAATTGTCCAACGGCCTGTGCTCGCTCAACCCGCATGTCGATCGCCTGGCCATGGTCTGCGAAATGACCATGTCCAAGAGCGGCCAGATGGTCGACTACAAGTTCTACGAGGCGGTGATCCACTCCCATGCGCGCCTGACCTACAACAAGGTCAGCCTGATGCTGGAAGATCCCAAGAGCAGCGAGGGCAAGTCCCTGCGCAGCGAATACAAGGAAGTCCTGCCGCACCTCAATCAGCTCTATGCCCTGTATCAGGTGCTGATCGCCGCTCGTCACGAGCGTGGTGCCATCGACTTCGAGACGCAGGAAACCCGTATCGTCTTCGGTACCGACCGCAAGATCGACGAAATCCGCCCGACCCAGCGCAACGATGCGCACAAGCTGATCGAGGAGTGCATGCTGGCCGCCAACGTGGCCACCGCGCGCTTCATGCAGGATCACGAGGTCCCGTCGCTGTATCGCGTGCACGATGGCCCGCCGCCGGAGCGCCTGGAGAAGCTCAAGGCTTTCCTCGGTGAGCTGGGGCTGTCGCTGCAGCGTGGCAAGTCCAAGGATGGTCCGTCACCCAAGGACTATCAGCGCCTGCTGGAAAGCATCCGTGAGCGCCCGGACTATCACCTGATCCAGACCGTGATGCTGCGCTCGCTGAGCCAGGCGGTATACAGCGCGCAGAACGAAGGGCACTTCGGTCTCAATTACGAGGCTTACACCCACTTCACCTCGCCGATCCGCCGTTATCCCGACCTGCTGGTGCACCGCGCCATTCGCAGCGTGATCCGTTCCAAGCGCGACACCAAGCACGTGGAGCGTGCCGGCGCGGCAATCATGCCCAAGGCACGCATCTATCCGTACGACGAAGCGACTCTGGAGAAACTCGGCGAGCAGTGCTCGATGACCGAGCGCCGTGCCGATGAAGCGACCCGCGACGTGGTCAACTGGCTCAAGTGCGAGTTCATGCAGGATCGTGTCGGTGAGACCTTCGCCGGTGTGATCACGGCGGTAACCGGTTTCGGCATCTTCGTCGAGCTGCGCGACATCTACGTCGATGGCCTGGTGCACGTGACCGCGCTGCCGGCCGACTACTACCACTTCGATCCGGTTCACCATCGCCTGTCCGGCGAGCGCAGCGGCCGCAGCTTCCGCCTCGGCGACAGCGTCGAGGTCAAGGTGATGCGCGTCGATCTGGATGAGCGCAAGATCGACTTCGAGCTGAGCCAGGACAAGGCCGGCAAGGGTGATGATGCGCATCGCGGCAGCAAACCGAGCGGCATGGGCAATACCGACGTGCAGAAAAGCCGGGATGTGAAAAAAGCGCTGTTGGCTGGCGCCAAGGCCGGCAAGGGTGCCAGTGGCAAAGGTGCTGCCGGCAAATCGGCGAGCAAGCCGGCCGGTGGTGCGCGCAAAGGCTCCGGACGTGGCGACAGTGCCCCGCCGCCTGTCGGTAAGCCGCGCAAGCGTAAGGCCAAGTCATGAGTGATCTGGAAAAGATCTACGGCGTACATGCCGTAGAAGCCATGCTGCGTCATCACCCCAAGCGGGTGAAGCAGGTCTGGTTGGCCGATGGTCGCAGTGATCCTCGGGTGCAGCCCTTGCTGGAGCTGGCTGCGCAGTCTCGCGTAAAAGTGGGGCAGTGCGAGCGCCGTGAGATGGATGCCTGGGTCGAGGGTGTGCACCAGGGTGTGGTTGCCGATGTCAGCCCCAGTCAGGTCTGGGGCGAGGCGATGCTAGAGGAGTTGCTCGATCGCTGCGAAGGCCCGCCGTTGCTGCTGGTGCTCGATGGCGTGACCGACCCGCACAACCTGGGGGCCTGCCTGCGTACGGCGGATGCTGCCGGTGCGCTGGCGGTGATCGTGCCCAAGGACAAATCGGCAACCCTCAACGCCACGGTACGCAAAGTGGCCTGTGGTGCTGCCGAGGTGATTCCGCTGGTGGCGGTGACCAACCTGGCGCGCAGTCTGGAGAAGTTGCAGCAGCGCGGCCTGTGGGTGGTCGGTACGGCCGGTGAGGCCGAGCTGGAAGTCTATCAGCAGGACATGACCGGGCCGACGGTGCTGGTCATGGGGGCCGAGGGCAAGGGCATGCGCCGTTTGACGCGCGAGCATTGCGATTACCTGGTCAGGCTGCCCATGGGTGGCAGTGTCAGCAGTCTCAACGTCTCGGTTGCCACCGGTGTCTGCCTGTTCGAGGCAGTGCGCCAGCGTCAGGTCCAGCGCAAGGGCTGACTGCTCAAATAATCGCCAATTCGTCTTGCGTGCGGCAGGGGGCTTCTCTAGAATGGCGCCCCTTGCCGTGACGGCAGGCCTTTTCGCGCCTACCGCCTGGCAAGCTCATCACGAGAAAACCCACTCCTTGCCTGACCACCTTAGTTGGCAGGCTACAACCCGTAAGGAGCATTTATGCGTCATTACGAAATCATCTTTCTGGTTCACCCGGACCAGAGCGAGCAAGTCGGCGGCATGGTCGAGCGTTACACCAAGCTGATCGAAGAAGACGGTGGCAAGATTCACCGCCTGGAAGATTGGGGCCGTCGTCAGCTGGCTTACGCCATCAACAACGTCCACAAAGCCCACTACGTGATGCTCAACGTAGAGTGCACCGGCAAGGCCCTGGCCGAGCTGGAAGACAACTTCCGCTACAACGACGCCGTGATCCGTAACCTGGTCATCCGTCGCGACGAGGCCGTCACTGGCCAGTCCGAGATGCTGAAGGCCGAAGAAAACCGCAGTGAGCGCCGCGAGCGTCGTGAACGTCCTGAAAACGCCGAGTCCAACGACGGCGATGACAGCGACAGCAACGACAGCGACAACGCTGACGAGTAATCCACGGATCTATTGAGGAGCCAATCACATGGCACGTTTCTTCCGTCGTCGTAAATTCTGCCGCTTCACCGCTGAAGACGTGAAAGAGATCGATTTCAAAGATCTCAACACCCTGAAAGCCTACATCTCGGAAACCGGCAAAATCGTTCCTAGCCGTATCACCGGTACCAAGGCTCGTTATCAGCGTCAGCTGGCCACCGCTATCAAGCGCGCCCGCTTCCTGGCCCTGCTGCCCTACACCGACAGCCACGGCCGCTGAGACCGGACAGTCGACAAGAGTTAAGGAATAGATCGCATGCGCGCCCTGGCTGAATACATCATGCGCGGCCGTATGCAGGCCACCCTTGTGGTGGTGGGATCGGCAGCGATGCCGCTGTTGTTCTGGTTGAGTGCAGCCGCTGGCAGCCTGGTGCTGTTGCGGCGTGGAGCCAGTGATGCCTTCGGCATCCTGGCCTGGGCCCTGCTACCGGCTATTGCCTGGTGGTATTTCGGCGAACCGCGCACCTTGCTGGTGCTGGTCGGCGCGCTGGGGTTGGCGTTGTTGTTGCGCGCCAACTGGACCTGGAACCGCATACTGCTGAGCAGTGTGGCACTGGGCCTGGTGTATGGATTTGTCCTTGGGGCAGTGTTCCGCGAACCCATCGCGGCCATGGCTGGTGAGCTGCAGAAGCTGCTGCCAACCATGTTCGATGGGGCTCACCAGCAATTGTCGGTGAGTGAACGCGAGCGTCTCGAGGCTTTGATCGCACCGGTGCTGACTGGATTGCTGGCGGCCTTGTTGCAGATTCTGAGCTTGCTGAGCCTGATCCTTGGGCGTTACTGGCAGGCGGTGTTGTACAACCCTGGCGGTTTTGGTCGCGAGTTCCGCGCCCTGAGACTGCCGCTGCCACAGGCGCTGTTTCTGCTGGCGGGCATGATGCTAGGTCCCAATCTGGGACCGCAGTTGGCCATGCTCACGCCGCTGTGCAGTGTGCCGCTGCTGTTAGCCGGGATTGCCCTGGTGCACGGCCTGGTGGAGAAGGGTGGGCTCGCTCGCTTCTGGCTGGTGGGCATGTACATCACGCTCCTGCTGTTCATGCAGCTGATCTATCCGTTACTGGTGGTCTTGGCCATCGTCGACAGTCTGTTTGATTTTCGCGGTCGCCTGGCGCGCAAGAACGGCCCGGGCTCTGCGAACGGTGAAGGTTAAAAGTTAAGAGGTAAGACCCAAATGGAAGTCATCCTGCTGGAAAAAATCGCCAATCTGGGCAACCTGGGCGACAAAGTGAACGTTAAAGCCGGTTACGGCCGTAACTTCCTGCTGCCGCAAGGCAAAGCTACCGCTGCCACCGAAGCCAACGTTGCTGCTTTCGAAGCACGTCGCGCCGAGCTGGAAAAAGCTGCTGCCGAGAAGAAAGCTTCCGCTGAATCTCGCGCTGCTCAGCTGGCTGAGCTGGA
Source organism: Pseudomonas chaetocerotis (assembly GCF_015712105.2). Classification (NCBI taxonomy): domain Bacteria; kingdom Pseudomonadati; phylum Pseudomonadota; class Gammaproteobacteria; order Pseudomonadales; family Pseudomonadaceae; genus Pseudomonas; species Pseudomonas chaetocerotis. Next base: position 519,443 of record NZ_JACFYX020000001.1, on the reverse strand, counting down.
AGTCACCATCACCGCCACCGCTGGCGATGAAGGCAAGCTGTTCGGTTCCATCGGCACCCACGACATCGCTGACGCCCTGACCGCCTCCGGCGTTGAAGTGGCCAAAGCTGAAGTTCGTCTGCCGAACGGTACCATTCGCCAGGTTGGCGAATACGACGTAGCTGTGCACCTGCACACCGACGTCGAAGCCACCGTCAAGGTGGTCGTGGTCGCTGCTTAATCAAGTAGCCGCCAAGCGGACTTGCGCTGTAGCGTAGGTCTGCTGACAATCGGGCACGGTATCGCTCTGCGATCCGTGCCCTTTGTTTTTCTATCGCAGCATTTTCTCCCCGAGCCTATGAACGACATCAGCATTCCCGAGCAATACGACCTGCAGACTGCCGCCCTGAAAGTGCCGCCGCACTCCATCGAGGCGGAACAGGCGGTGCTTGGCGGCCTGATGCTCGACAACAATGCCTGGGAGCGCGTGCTCGATGGTGTGTCGGATGTCGATTTCTATCGCCATGACCATCGCCTGATCTTCCGCGCCATCTTCAAGTTGGCCGAGCGTAACGAACCCTTCGATGTGGTGACCCTGTCCGAGCAGTTGGACAAGGAAGGGCAGCTGTCGCAGGTCGGTGGCCTGGCCTATCTCGCCGAGCTGGCGAAGAACACGCCGTCGGTGGCCAACATCAAGGCCTATGCGCAGATCATTCGTGAGCGCGCCACGCTGCGCAAACTGATCAGCATCAGCAACGACATTGCCGACAGTGCCTACGCCCCGGAAGGCCGCACCGGCGAGGAAATTCTCGACGAAGCAGAGCGTCTGATCTTCCAGATTGCCGAGGACCGCCCCAAGACAGGCGGGCCGGTGGGCATCAACGACATTCTGGTCAAGGCCATCGACCGCATCGACACGTTGTTCAACAACGGCGACGCGATCACCGGTCTGTCCACCGGTTTCGATGACCTGGATAACCTGACCAGTGGCCTGCAGCCTGCCGACATGATCATCGTCGCTGGTCGTCCGTCGATGGGTAAGACCACCTTCGCCATGAACCTGGTGGAAAACGCCCTGATGCGTAGCGACAAGGCGATTCTCGTCTACTCGCTGGAGATGCCGTCGGAATCCATCGTGATTCGTATGCTCGCCTCGCTGGGGCGTATCGACCAGACCAAGGTACGTGCCGGTCAGCTCGACGACGATGACTGGCCACGGCTGACCAGTGCAGTCAACCTGCTCAATGACCGTAAGCTGTTCATCGACGATACCGCCGGTATTTCTCCGAGCGAGATGCGCGCGCGTACTCGCCGCTTGGCGCGCGAGCACGGCGAAATCGGCCTGATCATGGTCGACTACCTGCAACTGATGCAGATTCCCGGCTCCAGCGGCGACAGCCGGGTCAACGAGATTTCCGAAATCTCGCGCTCGCTCAAGGGCTTGGCCAAGGAGTTCAACTGCCCGGTCATCGCCCTTTCACAGCTCAACCGTGGCCTGGAGCAGCGTCCCAACAAGCGCCCGATCAACTCCGACCTGCGTGAGTCCGGTGCAATCGAGCAGGACGCCGACATCATCATGTTCGTATACCGCGATGAGGTGTATCACCCCGAGACCGAGTACAAGGGGGTGGCCGAGATCATCATCGGCAAGCAGCGTAACGGCCCGCTGGGCACCGCGCGCCTGGCCTTCCTCGGCAAGTATTCGCGCTTCGAGAACCTGGCGCCGGGCAGCTACCAGTTCGAGGATGAATAACCGCGCGCGAGCAGTGTAGGAGCGAGCGCGGCTCGCGAATCACGCAGTTCTGTAGCCCGGATGAAATCCGGGACTCTCGGCGCAGAAACCCCCGGACTGCATCCGGGCTACGCTCCAGATCAATGAAAACGGGTGCCCAGCGGTTAAGATGGGCGCCCGTTTTTCGTTCAGGCCTTCTGCCATGCGTCCGCTTGCCGCCATCGTCGACCTCTCCGCCATCGCTCATAACTACGCCGTCGCCAAGTGCTGCGCGCCCGGGCGCCAGGCCTTCGCCGTGGTCAAGGCCAATGCCTACGGGCATGGCGTGCGTGAGGTGGTGACGGCGTTGCGCGAGGTTGCCGACGGCTTTGCCGTGGCCTGCCTGGAGGAGGCGGCCGAAGTGCGCGCCATGCATGACAAGGCGCGAATCCTGCTGCTCGAGGGCTGCTTCGAAGCCGGTGAATACGCCATCGCCGCGCAGCTTGGACTGGATGTGGTGGTGCAGAGCGCGGCGCAGGCAGAGGCGCTGATTGCCGCTGAGTTGGCGCACCCGCTAAACGTCTGGCTCAAACTCGACTCCGGCATGCATCGCCTCGGTTTCGACGCCGCCAGTCTGCGCCATTGGCATGCGCGGCTGGAGGGCGCCGCCCAGGTCGCCGAACTCAACCTGCTCAGCCACTTCGCCTGCGCCGACGAGCGCGGCCATCCGCTGACCGAACAGCAGGTCGAGCGTTTTCTCGATCTGCTGGATCTGGATTTCAATCATCGCTCACTGGCCAACTCGGCTGCCGTACTGACCATTCCTGCGGCGCATATGGACTGGCTGCGCCCCGGCATCATGCTCTACGGGGCTACGCCGTTCGCCGAGCTGAGTGCACGCGAGCTGGGGCTGAAACCGGTCATGACTCTGGCCGCGCGGGTGATCGCCGTGCGTGAGGTGGCAGTCGGTGAAAGCGTTGGTTATGGCGCTACCTGGGTCGCCGAGCGACCTTCGCGTATTGCCACGGTCAGCTGCGGTTATGCCGATGGTTATCCGCGCCATGCGCCCAGCGGCACGCCGGTGCTGGTCGAGGGACAGCGTGTCGGGCTGGCGGGCAGGGTGTCGATGGACATGCTGGCGGTGGATATCACGGATCTGCCTGAGGTCGACATCGATTCGCCGGTGGAACTATGGGGCAGCAATCTTCCGGTGGATGAAGTAGCGTCAGCCTGCGGCACCATTGGCTACGAATTGCTGAGCAAAGTCACTGCTCGAGTGCCACGGCGCTATATCGGCTAACAGGACTTCGGGTAGGGCCGGTGCAACCCGCTATCGGCAGCCTGGCGGGTTGCGCCCGCCCTACGGGACTAGGCCAGGCCGCTGGGGACTTTCAGTACATCCAGCTCCAGGCAGGCCTGTTCGCTGAGCTCGCCATCGTCGCCATGCACGCGTGAACCGGAGCGACCCAGTTCCTTTACCCGGTAAAGGGCCATGTCTGCCGCCTTGTACAGCCCGGTGAAATTCTTCGCATGGCGCGGATAGAGCGCTACGCCGATGCTGATGGTCACGCGCAGGCGCTCGGCACCGTAGTGCACCGGCGTGGATAGTTCTGCCAGCAGGCGTTCGGCGATCTCCCTGGCCTGACTTTCGGCATCGCTGCCGCAGATCAGCGCGGCGAACTCATCGCCGCCCAGTCGAGCAACTGCATCACCGGCGCGAACGTGCTCGCGCAGGCGCTTGGCGATCACCTGCAGCATAAGGTCACCGGCGGCGTGGCCAAAACGGTCATTGATCGGCTTGAAGTGATCCAGGTCGATCAGCAGCAACGCCACGCTCTCCTTGTGCCGCTCGGCGTGAGCCAGGGCCGACTCGCAGCGCTCGACCAGATAGCGTCGGTTGGGCAATTCGGTCAGCGAGTCATGGAAGGCGGCGTGCTGCAGTTCGCGTTCGCGGTCGCGGAGCTGTTCGTTGGTCGCGGCCAGCTCGGCGGTACGTGCGGTCACTGCAACTTGCAGTTCGTCAGCGCTGGCCTGCAGTTGCGCCAGGCGTGCGGTTTTCTCACGATCAGCCTGTTGCAGGGCAGCGGCGCGCTCCTGCTTGAGTATCTGGATGCGATAAGCCAGGGCGAAGGAGAACAGGATGGATTCGGCTGCCACGGCCAGCGGGAATACGTAGGCATTCCATTCGGCCGGTTGCAGCACCCCGGTGGTGCGCAGCAGCAGGATGGCGACGCTGCCCAGGACCAGACCATAGCCATAGAGATACAGCTGCGCCGGGAAGAACCCTTGGCGCCAGCGGATCACGGCGCTGCCCAGTGCTGCAGGGATGCTGGTCAGCGACAGCAGGGCGATGGCCCAGGCCGCGAGGTAACGTTGATCGAACAGGGTCAGGGCGATAGCGATGAGGTAGATCACGCAGGCCATGTTCAGCAGGTGATGCGCCCAGCGTACATAAACGCGCGTCTGCAGCAGCGTCTGGGTGAAGCGGCTGGCGAACAGGCCCCACAACGACGGCAAGGTGATGCGGTCGAGCCACGCCGGCACCGGGTGGTTCGGCCACAGATACTGCGCGCCATGACCAGTCATGCTCATGATGAACAGCAGGGCGAAGGCGGTGGTCAGCACGTACCAGAAATAGGCCTTGTCGCGCAGCGAGATGAGGATGAACAGGTTGTACAGCAGCAGTGCGAAGACCACGCCATAGATGGCGCCAAGCGCAAGGTTCTCGCGGGCTGCCAGTTGTTCCAGGTCATCAAGTTGCCAGATGCGCAGCGGGAAGGAGTTGCCCGCCGGGTCGAAGGCGCGCAAGTAGAAGGTCGTTGGCTGTTCACTCAGGGCTGGCAGGTCGAACACCATGCGTCGGTAGGGGTGGTCGCGGTTCTCGCTGAAGGCGACGCGCTCACCGGATTGACGCACCAGCCAGCCGCCCTGGCCGTCGGGCTGGTAGAGCTGCAGGTCGCGTTGGGTCACCGAGCCCACTTCCAGCACCCAACGGGCAGGGGCACGCATATCGCCTTGCAGGGTGAGCTTGATCCACCAGGGATTGAGGCTCTGACCGACACTGGCACGGCCATTGGCGGGTTGAAAGCGCGACTGCAGCTCAGGGGCGGCAAGGTCATCGATGGTCAGGCTGCCCTGAGCGTCCTCCAGCAGCTCGATATGCGCATTGAGCGGCATGCCGCTGCTGGCGTCGGTGAGCACCACGGACGTCGCTGCCAGGCCCGTGGTCGACAGTCCGAGCAGAAGAGCGAGCAGAAAGGCGAAACGCTGCAGCATAGGTGTCCTGGAGACGGCTGACCGAGTAATTGAGTATATGCACAGGATTGTTATCGGACGAAAACAAATATGGCGTAAGGCTACTGCAGGAAGATGTCTGATTTTCTGTCCTTTCTTTGCCGAAGCCGGTTCTGTGCAAGCGCCGCTAATCCGGCGGGTTAGCCAGCCCCGCGCTTGAGTGTTTGTCGCAGTGCGTGGGGACGCTATTAAACCCAGCGCTTTAGTCTGGTTTGGTCAATATTTGTGCTATTATCCGCGCCCCTCGTGATAGCCAATTGATCAAAAAATATGCAAGCCGCCAAGCCGCTGTTCGACTATCCCAAGTACTGGGCCGAGTGTTTCGGGCCTGCGCCCTTCCTGCCGATGAGCCGGGAAGAGATGGATCAGCTCGGCTGGGACAGCTGCGACATCATCATCGTCACCGGTGACGCCTACGTCGATCATCCTTCGTTCGGCATGGCCATCATCGGTCGCCTGCTCGAAGCTCAGGGCTTTCGTGTGGGCATCATTGCCCAGCCGGATTGGCGCAGCAAAGACGACTTCATGAAGCTCGGCGAGCCGAACCTGTTCTTCGGCGTCGCCGCCGGCAACATGGACTCGATGATCAACCGCTACACCGCCGACAAGAAGATTCGTTCCGACGACGCCTATACGCCCGGCGGCCTGGCCGGCAAGCGCCCGGATCGCGCCAGCCTGGTTTACAGCCAGCGCTGCAAGGAGGCCTACAGCCACGTGCCGGTGGTGCTGGGCGGCATCGAGGCATCCTTGCGCCGTATCGCCCATTACGATTACTGGCAGGACAAGGTCCGCCGTTCGATCCTAATGGACGCCACCGCCGATATCCTGCTCTATGGCAACGCCGAGCGCGCGGTGGTGGAGATCGCCCAACGTCTGTCGCGTGGCGAGCAGGTCGAAACCATCAGCGATGTACGCGGTACGGCCTTCATCCGTCGTGACACGCCCGAAGGCTGGTATGAGGTCGACTCCACCCGTATCGACCGTCCGGGCCGCGTCGACAAGATCATCAACCCCTACGTCAATACGCAGGACACCGAGGCCTGTGCCATCGAACAGGCCAAAGGTGAGGTTGAAGACCCCAACGAAGCCAAGGTGGTGCAGATTCTCGACAGCCCGCGCATGACCCGCGACAAGACGGTGATCCGTCTGCCGTCGTTCGAGAAAGTGCGTAACGACCCGGTGCTCTATGCCCACGCCAACCGCGTGCTGCACCTGGAAACCAACCCGGGCAACGCCCGCGCGCTGGTGCAGAGACATGGCGAGGTGGACGTGTGGTTCAACCCACCACCCATCCCCATGACCACCGAGGAAATGGACTACGTGTTCGGCATGCCCTATGCGCGCGTGCCGCACCCGGCTTATGGCAAGGAGAAGATTCCGGCCTACGAAATGATCCGTTTCTCGGTGAACATCATGCGCGGCTGCTTCGGCGGCTGTACCTTCTGCTCGATCACCGAGCACGAGGGGCGCATCATTCAGAACCGTTCGCATGAGTCGATCATCCGCGAGATCGAGGAGATGCGCGACAAGGTGCCGGGCTTCACTGGTGTGGTTTCCGACCTGGGTGGTCCGACCGCCAACATGTACCGCATCGCCTGCAAGGACCCGGAGATCGAGAAGCACTGCCGCAAGCCGTCGTGTGTATTTCCGGGCATCTGCGAGAACCTCAATACCGACCACTCGTCCCTGATTGAGCTGTACCGCAAGGCCCGCGCGCTGCCGGGCGTGAAGAAGATCCTGATCGCTTCCGGTCTGCGCTATGACCTGGCCGTGGAGTCGCCGGAGTACGTCAAGGAACTGGTCACCCATCACGTCGGCGGCTACCTGAAGATCGCCCCGGAACACACCGAGCGTGGCCCGCTGGACAAGATGATGAAGCCGGGGATCGGCAGCTACGACCGCTTCAAGCAGATGTTCGAGAAGTACTCGAAGGAGGCGGGCAAGGAGCAGTACCTGATTCCGTACTTCATCGCTGCGCACCCGGGCACCACCGACGAGGACATGATGAACCTCGCCCTGTGGCTCAAGCGCAACGGCTTCCGTGCTGACCAGGTACAGGCCTTCTACCCGTCGCCGATGGCTACGGCCACCGCCATGTATCACTCGGGCAAGAATCCGCTGCGCAAGGTCACCTACAAGAGCGACGGCGTCGAGATCGTCAAGAGCGATCAGCAGCGTCGCCTGCACAAGGCCTTCCTGCGCTATCACGATCCGAAAGGGTGGCCGCTGCTGCGTGAAGCGCTGGAGCGCATGGGCCGTAGCGATCTGATCGGCAATGGCAAGCATCAACTGATCCCCACCTACCAGCCGCAGAGCGACGAGTACCAGAGCGCCCGACGCAAGAACTCGACGCCCGCCGGCAGCAAGAAAGTGGGCAAGATCCTGACCCAGCACACCGGCTTGCCGCCTCGTGCCAGCGACGGCAGCAAGCCCTGGGACAAGCGTGAGCAGGCCAAGGCGGCGGCTGAGGCGCGTAACCAGCAAGCCGCGCGTGAACGTGCGGGCGCCGCCAAAGGCAAGGGCAAGAAGCCCGGGAAGAAGCCAGCGGTACCGCGCTGAATCATCAGCAGCACTCACGAAAACGCCAGCAATGTGCTGGCGTTTTCGTTTCAGAAGCCCTGGCCAGCGCCTCGTAGGGTGGGCTTCGGCCCACCATCGTCGCCGTGACCTGCGGCTTGTCTCAGTCCGTGCTGAAGCGGCACGTCAGGTAGCGATTGCTCGGGCCATAGCGCAGGATCGACCACAAGCGCCTGAACAGATAAAACGGGTGGCTGCGGTAATACGCCAGCACGGCAGTGCCGACACCTTCCGAGCGGTGCTGGAGCGCCTCCTTTTTCTCCGACTTCTTGAACAACCCGGAAAACTCCCAGCGCTGGATCTGCTCGAAACGCTCATGCGGGCGCAGCCCATGGCAACTGAACAGGCGCGCGAAGCTGGCCGCGCTGAAGTCATGCAGGTGGTGCGGGTTGCCGTCGAGTGTTGGTGTGGTCGGCACCGAGGCGATGATACGGCCACCCCGGGCCAGCAGTCGTACGAGGTTTTCTGCCAGGCGCAGCGGGTCTGGTAGATGCTCGATGGTTTCCAGGCTGACGATGCTGTCGAAGCCTGAACTGTCGGCGAAGGTTTCGGCATTGGCGCACTGATAGCGCAGGTTGGGTCGCTGATAATTCGCCTGCGCGTAGGCAATGGCTTCGGGATCGATGTCGATACCGGTGATCTGCTTGTCCGGATGCCGTTCGGCCAGCAATGCACTGCCATATCCACAGCCGCACGCCATATCGAGCACGCGCGAGCCTGCCAGTGAGTCGCTGGCGAATGCGTAGCGCTGCATGTGCAACTCGAGAGTGGCCAGGTCGGCGGCCAGACGCTCATCCATCTTCAAGGGATAGATGCGTTCAAGGGTGTGCATGGCTGCCTGTCCTTGGGCTGCGAAAGTGCTCGTAGTCTGTTGCTTCCCGGTGGGGGCTGCAAGCATCTCCCCTGGTTTCATGGTGTTGCTTGTGAGAGTTGGCTTGTTTATTTATTTTGGTACTATAGTTCCAGAATATAAAAACAACAGTGGAGTCCCATCATGCGCCTTGCTGCTCCCTCGGTTATTGCTCTGTCCTTGCTGCTGACGGCATGTGGGGAGAGCGAAGCGCCGCCCGCGGCCAATCTCGACTTTCAGAAGCAGCTGCAGACGCAGCTGATCAAGGCCAAGCCGGGGGAGGTGGTCGAGATTCCCGCCGGCACCTGGCTGCTCGACCGCAGTCTGAGTCTCAAGGTCAGTGGCGTGACATTGCGCGGTGCCGGCATGGATCAGACCATCCTCAACTTCAAGGGGCAGAAATCCGGCGCCGAAGGGCTGCTGGTGAGCGCCTCCGACTTCACCATCGAGGACCTGGCGTTGGAAGACACCAAGGGCGATGCGCTCAAGGTGGTCGGTGGCCAGAACATCATCATTCGTCGCGTGCGCACCGAGTGGACCAATGGCCCGGCTACCGAGAATGGTGCCTACGGCATCTATCCGGTACAGACCGAGAATGTGCTGATCGACGGCGTGGTGGCCATCGGTGCTTCGGACGCCGGCATCTATGTGGGCCAGTCGCGCAACGTGGTGGTGCGCAACAGCCGTGCCGAGCGCAACGTCGCCGGCATCGAGATCGAGAACACCATAGGCGCCGACGTCTATGACAATATCGCCATCGGCAATACCGGCGGCATCCTGGTGTTCAACATGCCCAACCTGCCGCAGCCAGGTCACACCACGCGGGTCTACCGCAACAAGGTCGAGAGCAACAACCACAAGAACTTTGGCCACCAGGGCACGCCGGTCGCCAGTGTGCCGGCGGGCTCTGGCGTGCTGGTCAACTCCAACGACAAAGTAGAGATATTCGATAACGATATTGGCGACCACCGCACCGCCAACGTCATCGTCAGCAGCTACTTCAGCACCGGCTACACCGACCTCTCCACCGAGGCGGACTTCGATCCCTACCCGGAGGCTATTCATATCCATGGCAACCGCTTCGGGCCTGGTGGCGACAGCCCCGATAACCTCGAGCTGAAAGCGCTGAGGCTGGCCAAGTTCGGTCTCAATGGCCGCCTGCCGGACATCCTCTGGGACGGCTACGTGAACCCCGAAAAGCTGGTCGATGGCAAACTACCGGTGGAACTGGCCATCTGCATCGACAATGGTGATGCCGGCATCGTTAACGTCGACGGCCCCGGCGGCTACAAGAACATCAGCACGGACATCGAGCCACATCGCTGCGAGCTGCCCCGTCTTCCTGTCGTCGAGTTGCGCGCAGCCCTGGCCGAGGCAGGTGAGTAAGCATGAAGCACGCCTGGCTGTTGATTGCCGCCGTGCTGCTCGGCGCCTGTGAGCAAGCGCGCACGCCCCTGTATCTGCCCAGCAGTGAGGACTATCCGCAGAAGCTCAGCGCCTGGGGTGTGCTGCAGCAGCGTGACGGCCAGTTGCAGCCCGTCGAAGGTGTACAGCCCTACGATCTGAATACGCCGCTGTTCACCGATTATGCGCACAAGCTGCGTACGATCTGGCTGCCCGAAGGGCGCCATGCTCGCTATGCCGAAGCACGTTTCGATTACCCCGTTGGCACCGTGCTGAGCAAAACCTTCTACTACCCGATCGATACCCAGGGCCGGCTGCTGCGTAGCGAGCAGCACGGTGCCGAGGCGGTGGAACTGAAGCGGGTGCGGCTGATCGAGACGCGTATTCTGCTGCGCCAGGAGCAGGGCTGGGTCGCTCTGCCTTACATCTGGGACGAGGCGCAACGCGAGGCCACGCTGGACTGGGCAGGCGCCAGTTTCGATCTGGCCCTGCATGATGAGGCCGGCGAGGTGCTGGCGGTCGACTATCAGGTGCCCGATGCCAACCAGTGCGCGGGGTGTCACGAGGAGCAGGCTGGCAAGGGTGTGCAACCCCTGGGGCCGAAGGCGCGCCATCTGAACAAGGATTTCGCCTACGCCGATGGTGCGGCCAACCAGTTGTTGCACTGGCAGAACATCGGCTTCCTGCAAGGTATGCCGGCCGACATGGCCAGCGTTCCACGTAATGCCCTGTGGAGCGCGCCGCGCGAAGGGGAGAGCCTGGAGCATCAGGCACGCAGTTATCTGGATGCCAACTGCTCGCACTGCCATAACCGTGAAGGGCCGGGGCGTACCTCAGGTTTATATCTCGATCCGGCTACGCCGCTGAGCATCGCCTATGGCCTGTGCAAGCAGCCAGTGGCAGCGGGCAAGGGCTCCGGTGATCGTCTGGTGGACATTCATCCCGGTGTACCAGAGAAGTCGGTGCTGAGCTTCCGCCTGCACAGCACCGACCCCAGCATCATGATGCCCGAACTGGGCCGCTCCACCTCCCACCGCGAAGGGCTGGAGGTGATCGACCGTTGGATCGCCAGTCTCGATGGTGAATGCTGACAGACTAGAGCTGGCCTGCCTGCCATTGCGCTTCGCGGCTGGATAGCGCAGCAGCGATATCCGCGACGCTGTCGGAGGCAACGCTCTCCGGCAGTGGGTCGAGGCCGACGCTGGCGAATAGCTGGCCATAGCTGTTACGCAGCTCGGCGTAGGCCAGGTCGCGGCGCAGGTCCGCCTGCAGCGTGTTCAGCTCGCCCTGGATCAGTTCCAGCTCGCCAATGCCCTGGGCCTGGTAGCGATTACGCAGTTGCTCGACGATCTGCCCGTCCAGTCCGGCCAGTTGCTGGCTGGTCTGGAACTGACGCTGAGCCTCGCGGAAGTTGGCATTGGCAACGTGCAGTTGGGCGAGGATGGCCATCGACATGGCCTGACGCCGTGCATCGGCGACCTCCTGGCCGGCCTTGGCAACATCGATGGCGGCTGGCGCGGAGAGTACATTGAACAGGTTCCAGGTGACTTTCACGCCGTAGTCGGCCCAGCTTTGGTTCACCAGGAACGAGTTGCTGTCGTAGTGCCCACCGGCGGAAAACTCCAGGCCTGGCAACAGACGGAGCATGGCTTTGCGTGTTTCTGCAGCGCTGATGCGTGCCTGGTAATCCTGCTCGCGCAGTTCGGGACGACTGGCCAGAGCTTCCTGCTCCAGTGTGCTCAGTTCAATCTTGAGCTCCGGCATCTGATAACCGGCGTCAGGCGCCAGTTCGACCTGAGTGCCCAGTGGCAGGTTGATCAGAGTGGCCAGTTCGGTCTTGGCCAGCGACAGGGCGCGGCGTTGCTCTTCCAGCTGACGGCTAGCCTCGATCAGCGCGCGCTGATAGCTCAGGGCCTGGATCGGGTCGCCGATACGCTGCTCGCTCAGGCGCTGGCTGTTGTCGCGGGCCTGGGCAACGCGTGCCATCAGGCTGTCGATCTGGGTCAGCAGACGATCTGCCGCCACGGCACGCCAGTACGCGGAGCGCACATCCTGAATGATGGTGTGCACCACCTTGCGCCGGCGCTCCTGCACGATCAGGCGCTGGTCACCCTGTTGCTTGGCACTGACGTAACTGACACCGAAGTCCAGCACGTTCCACACCATGGTCAGATCCGCCACGCCACGGTCGCGGTCCTGCGAGGTGGACGGCTCCAGAGACTGGGTGCCGGTTTCGATGCTCTGGCTGCTGGAGGCGCTGACGTTGTTACGTCCGGCATAGCCGGCGGACAGCGCCATGCGTGGCAGCATGTCGAAGGTGGCCAGGTCGACCTGACGCTGGGCCATGGCTTCTTCCATGACCTTCAGGCGCGCCTCGAGGTTGTACTTCACCGCGCGGGCCATGGCTTCGTGCAAGGTCAGTGGGCCGCTGAGCGGCTCCTGATCCTTGAACATGGTCGCCAGATCCTGCTGCGCGCGTTGCTCGCTGACGCTGCGGTCGATAGGTTGGCTGGTCACCGCGCAGCCACCAACGGCTAGCGTCAGTAGACTGATACTGAAAAATTTCGCTGCTTTGCTCATCCTTGGGCCGCCCCCTGGTACGGCACTCATTCGATTCTTATCTGTTTTGTCGATTACGCTTGTGGCATCTGCAACGGAATTTCTCCCAACGCCCAGGCAAGGTCTCTTACCTGGCGTTGTTCGCTATCTCCTATTTCCTGGAGTTGCTGGCTCAGAGTCGGTGCTCCGAGAATCTCTCCCCCGCCCAGGCCATTGCTGTTTGAATTACCCCAGCGAAGCTGGATTTCGCCTGACTCCAGCGGTACGTCCTTGCTGAACATGCTGGAGAAGCTGCTGCTGCCGAACACGCCGCCGTCGCCCCCGCCAAAGCCGAGGAAACCAATGCCGCTGCCATTGCCGGAACCGCTGTCGCTGCTGGCGAAGACCTGGGCTATGTAGCTGGGCGCCAGCGCACCGTTGTTGATGAAGATGTTGCCCAACGTGGGTACGCCACTGCCGAGAGTCGGTTGCTCGAACAGTGGCGGCGGCAACAGTGGCGAGGTGGTGCTGGAGGGTGGCGCGCCGGGCACATTGGGTTGAGGCGGTGTGGGCGGTGTAGTAGGCACGTTGGGCGTCGGGTTGGCGCGGAACTCCGGATCGCCGGTATTGAGCCCGCCCAGCGTATAGCCGGCGCTGGAGAAGTTGCTCTGCAAGGTGTTACCGACGCTATCAACAATGCCGCTGCCAGCGGCCGTGAGCGACAAGCCAAGCGTGCCCTGGCCGGTCACACCGCCGACAGTGATGCGATAGGTGCGTGCATCGATCTGTACCAGCGAGAGGAGGGTACCGCTGGCGCTGCCCGTGGTGGCCAGAGCGAAGTCGGTCAGATCCACGCCGTTGACGTCTTCGCTGAACGTAACGGTGAAGCCGAGGGTGGTATTGGTGGTGGGCGATGTGCCGTCGAGGGCGATGCCGGTCACCTGTGGCGGTGCGGCATCCACCAACACGTCTGCTGTGGAGGGAACGCCATTGAGCGCGGTCTGGGCATCATTGCCGGCGGCATCGCGCAGGGTTGCGCCGTTGCTCTGGAAGTTGGTGCCGACGGCAATGCCGTTGCTGTCCTGCTGGCCATTGGCAACGGTCAGGCGGAACACCAGCGCGTTGCTGCCCGAGCCACTCAGGTAGTTGGCGTAGACGGTGCCGCCGGTATCCAGGGTGATCGCCAGGCGTGGTGTGCCGCCAGCAGTATCAACGGTTACGGCTTCGTCGAAGTTCACCGTGAAGTCGAGGGCGTCCCCCGCCACGTAGGTGCCGTTGGCCGGCACGCCGACAGAGGTGATAGCCGGTGCCTTGCTGTCGATGGCGCAGTTGTTGGAATCGGTGGTGCCGGTGCCGGTATTGCCGGCGGCATCGGTGTAACTGGTGTTGTCCAGGGTGATCAGGTTGGTAGCGTCGGTGACGTCGGCGTCAGGCGTCAGGGTCGCTGTCCAGGTGATGCCGCCGTCACTGCTGCTGAGGTTGCCGAGCGTGGCGTTGGCCACGCTAAAGTCCGCTGTGGTCAGCCCAATCACAGCCTCGCTGAAAGTGATTGTGACTGTGGTGCTCTGCCCAGCCTTGAGCGCGGTATCGGTGATCACGATGCCGGCCGTTGGGCGCTGGGTGTCGATGGCGTAGTTGTTGGAATCGGTGGTGCTAGTGCCGGCGTTGCCTGCCACGTCCTGCACGCCGGTATTGTCCAGGGTAATCAGGTTGCTGGCGTCGTTGATGTTGGCGCTTGGCGTCAGGGTGGCGGTATAGGTGATGTTGTCCGAGGTGAACAGGTTGCTTAGGCTGCCGTTGGCGACGCTGAAATCGGCGGTGGTCAGCCCGGTGACCGCTTCGCTGAAGGTGATGGTGACGGTGGTGCTCTGTCCGGCCTTCAGGAGGCTGTCGCTGACCACGACAGTGGCGGTCGGGCGTTCGGTGTCGATCGTGTAGTTGGCCGAATCGGTGGTGCCGCTGCCGATGTTACCGGCCGAATCCATAACACCTGTGTTGTCGAGCGTGATGATGTTACTGGTATCGATGATATTGCTGCTCGGCGTGAAGGTGGCCGTCCAGGTCAGGCCGCCGTCACTGCTGCTGGGGTTGCTGAGGCTGCCATTGGCTACGTTGAAGTCGCCGACGTCCAGGCCGAGCACCGCCTCGTTGAAGGTGATGGTGACGGTGGCGGTTTCGCCTATGCCAAGGGCCGTGTCGCTGAGGGTGATGCTGGTGGCTGCCGGGCGCACGCCGTCGACGACCAGGGACTTGTTGGCGCCGAGGGAGCCCGCCGCGCCAGGAGTAGCCAGGGTGAGGATGGCAGACTGGTTGGCGCCGTCCCGGATGCTGCCGCCGTTGAGGCTCAGGGCCGAGGTGGAAACGTAGTCGAGGTCGGCGGAGCTGTCGCCCGCCTGCACGGTGTAACTGAAGCTCAGGGTATTGCTGCCCGAGCCAGACACATAGTTGAGCACCCGGTCGGTGGCACCTGTCTCCAGTGTCAGCGTCGGCGTGCCGGTCACGTTCACCGCCGAGTCGAACTGCACGTTGACGATGATGACATCGCCGATCTTGTAGGTGCCGTTGGCGGTACTGGACGACACGCTGGTGACGGTCGGGGCGATGGGGGCGGTCAGGGTCAGGTCGTTGCCATCACCGCCTATGTAACTGGTGGTCAGCTCGGTGCCATTACCCGCCGCATTGAATTTACCGCCTTCGCTGATGCCGCTGAAGGTTCCGACTACCGCGTCGGCGACGTCGTTGACGATCACCGTGTAGCTGTCGCCGCTGCCGGCCGCGTAGCCATGGGTGACTGCCAGGGTGGCGCCGGAGACGTCGACGTTGCCGTTGACCGCCACCCGGTCGTAGCCGGTGCCGGCGGTGGCGCCGTTGATGTCCAGCGCCAGGGTGCTGCCGAAGTCCAGGGTCAAGTTGCCATTGACGGTCAGGGTGCCGGCGCCTGAGTTGCCCGGTGACAGGGTACCGCCGTTTTGCACGGTGACGTCGCCGCCCAGAGTGCCGCTGCCGGCCAGGGTCGCACCGGTGCCCACCGTGGTGGCGCTGTTGGTACTGCCGTCGACCAGCAGAGTACCGACGGAAACGGTGGTGGCCCCACTGTTGGTGTTGCTGCCGGAGAGGGTCAGGTTGCTGGCGCCGGTCTTGGTCAGGCTGCCGGTGCCGCTGATGGTGCCGGACAGCGTGGCTGCGGCGCCGGCATTGACGGTGACCAGTCCAGTCAACGCCAGGGCGTTGTCTATGGTGGTGTTGCCGCTGATCTGCAGCGTGGTGCCATTAGCCAGGTTGAGGCTACCAGAGCCCAGGTTGGTGTCGCTGGCGATACTCAGGGTGCCGGCATTGACGCTGGTGCTGCCGCTATAGGTGTTGCTGCCGCTCAGGGTCAGCGTCGCGGCGCCGGCCTTGGTCAGGTTGTTGCTGCCGCTGATAATGCCGGAGAGCGTGGTGTTTGCGTCAGTGTTCACCGTGGCGTTACCGCTCAGGGCAATGGCGTTGTCGATGGTGGTGGCGTTACTGGTGGCCAGGGTGCTGCCGGCCGCCAGGGTCAGTGTGCCGCTGCCCAGGTTGGCGTCGCTGGCGACGCTCAGGGTACCGGCGCTGACGGTAGTGGCACCGTAGGCATTGTTGCCGGACAGCGTGAGGGTCGAGGCGCCCGCCTTGGTAAGGGTATGCGAACCGCTGACGACGCCCGACAGGGTGACCGCCGCCGAGGTGCTCACGGTGGCATCTCCCGTCAGGAGGATGTCATTGTCGATGGTGGTAGCCCCGGTCACTTGCAAGAGGGTGCCATTGCCCAGTGTGACCGCACCGCTGCCGAGGTTGACATCGCTGGCCACTGCAAGTGTGCCGGCGTTGACAACGGTGGCACCGTAGTTGTTGCTGGCCGACAGGGTCAGGGTGCCTGAGTTCGACTTGGTCAGCGCGTAGGGGCCGCTGATGATGCCGGACAGCGTGACATCTTGCGGGTTTGCAATCGTGGCGTTGCCGATAAGGCCGATGGAGTTGTCGATGGTGGTGACGCCCGTTACGTTTAGCGTGGTTCCTTCCGCCAGGCTGACGGCACCGACCCCCAGGTTGGCGTCACTGGTGACCATCAGGGTGCCGTTGGAGAGGGTGGTGGTGCCGCCGTAGGTGTTGTTGCCGCTCAGGGTCAGGGTGCCGTTGCCCAGCTTGATCAGGGAACCGCTGCCGGATATGACACCGCTTACTGTGGTGGTGGTGTTGTCGCCTCCGCTGGTCAGGGTGTAGTTGCCCAGTTGGATCCTGGCCGAGACGTTGTTGCTCGCCAGGCTGCCGATGGTCTGATCCGAGAGCAGCGTCAGCACGCTGTTGCCGTTGACCCGTACCGCACTGCTGCTGGACATCGAGGCCTCGCCGTCGAGCTTCAGCCAGCCGTAATTGAGCAGTGTGGTGCTGCCGCTATAGCTGTTGTTGCCAGAGAGGGTCAGCGCATAGCTGGCCGAGCTGCCCTGGTTGATCGACAGGCCACCGCTGCCACTGATATTGCCGGAGAAGGTGGTGTCTGCGGTCTGTTGGGTGGTCAGGGTATTGCTGCCCAGGGTTATAGAGCCCGCGCCGGAGAGGTTGCCGATGGTTTCGCTGCTCGATAGTGCCAGGGTGGCGCCTGCGGCGATGGACACGTTGCTGCTGTCGGAAAGGGCACTGCCGCCGGCGACTGTGAGAGTGCCAGCGGAGATGGTGGTGGCGCCGGAAAAGGTGTTGCTACTGCCGCTCAGGGTCAGATTGCCGATCCCTGCCTTGGTCAGTGCGCCGCTGCCGGCGACCACGCTGACGATGGATGCAGTGTCTCCCGAACCGTTGGTGAAGGTCTGGGTGGTGCCGCCGGCCAGGGTGATGGTGCCGCCGGTGAGCGTGAGACCGCTCACCTGATCCATGTTGAAGGTCAGGCTTTCGTTGATCGATACGACGTTTAGGTTGAGCGTCTGGCCTGCCAGGGAGCCATCGAAGACGATGGTCTGGCTGCCGGTGTTGTCGGCGGCGGCAATGGCCACGGCCTCGCTGAAGCTCACGCCGTTGCTGACGTTGATACTCGCTGTATCGGTGTTATTGGTGACGTAGATGCTATCGCTGGTGACGGTGACATTTGCGGTTGTCGCAGTGCCTCCGTCGCCATCGGTCAGGGCAAAGCTGATCGTGGCATCGCCGGCTGGGGTATCACTGCGATAGGTAATGCGTTGGACAACGTTATCGACCAGTGCGTTGGTCGCCGTTGTACCAGTGCTGGTAAAGGTGATGGCCAATACACCGTTGGTGTTGGTGAAGGTCGCGAAGGTTTGACCGTCGGATTGCAGATCGCTACCGCTAACCGTAAACAGTGCCCCTGACGTGTTGAAACCAAAAATATCCGACGTAATGGCCATGCCAGAGCGTTGGACAGTCAGCGTGGCATCTGCCCAGTTGCCATTGCCACTGTTAAGCGCATCCAGTTCCGCGTCGGCTAGATTGGCATTGCCACCGGCATCCAGCGACACGGTGTTGCCTACACCGGCCCAGGCGACGCTGTCGCCGTTGAGGCCATTGACCACGGGAGCCGCATTGGAGCTGCCGATCACGACATTGTTGAAGCCGTAGTACATGCCGTCGTTGGCGCCGGCATATCCAAAAACGATCTTGTCGGCGGACTGGAAGTCTATATCGTTGAGGACGTCCGTCTGGTTGATGGTGTAAATACCGCTGGTTGTGTTCAGCGGTATGAAAAACTCCGCGTAGGCAACCTGTGCTCCATCCCTGTAGGCCGTAACGGTCTGCAGAATGTCATTGCTGCTCCATCGGGGGTCTGTGGTAAACCACTGATGGTCGACGAGGGTGATACTTTCGAAGTTGAATTCACTGCCGTCGACAGACTCTATGACCATGCGATCAGGGCGTGGTCTGGGATCTCCGTTGTTGATCCAGTAGATATCCGATGCAAGCGTAGGTATTTCAGGATATAGGCCAGGGTAGTCGTCAGGATGCCAGCCAATCACGTTGCCAGTGGTATTTCCGGACGAGTCGATGAAGTAGATGTTCAGATCAACTTCCGACAGGTTCAGGGTGCCACCTTCGCCATCGTTGAATACTGATCCGAAGTTTTGGTCACCCGTCATGCCGTAGGCAAGGGTGCCGCCATCGAGCTTTGCCTGATAGGACTCCAGCGACAGCACTGCCGCTTCCACGCCGCCGATGTGCACTTCCAGTTCGCTATCGCCGCCAATGCTGCTGGAACCGGAGTCATCGTTGCTCGCTGCCACGTCGGTGCCCGTAGCGCTTGCCAGGCGTTGAATGAAGTCGGCGCCCTTATCGCCGCTGGCGACATCGCATCCGTAAAGCAGCAGATCGCCCTGTTCGCTGAACACGTTTCCCAGCTGGGCCAATACATCGCTTCGGGCATCGAGTGTGCCTGCATCGATCCAGGTGTTACCAAGCAATAGCTTGCCTGCGCTGCCGTGGCTGAAAATATGCACCGCGTCGATGCCTTCACGTCCCTCCAGGTAGTTGGCGATCTGCTGCAAGCCATCCTGGCTGCTATCGAGCACGACCACTTCGGTGCCTGGTGCGAAGCCCTCGATCAATTGCTGCTTATTGGTGACCTGGCCATCGATGAACACCACTTCCTGGCGCTGGTCGGCGGTGCCGGCGGTAGGCGTGGCTGCCAGCCCGTCGTGGCTGGCGGTATCGGTGGTGGTGCTTTCCTGGGCGCTGGGTGTCGCGGCGGGCTGATTGGCCGCAGCATCGGCCACGGTGGCGGCAACCGCGCCGTCGAACAGCATGCGCGGTTCCAAGGATATGGCTAATGGTGTTCTAGGAGTGGCGACTGGGGAACGAGGCGATGACTTCTTATCATTCCAGAACATGACGTAGCTCCCTTTGATCGCATCGTGCCATTAGGTGGGTAAGCGGATTAGGGTCGCATTGAGTCTAGATGTCAATGGCCGCCAGATCGGCACCTGACGGTGCGTGCAGACCAATAATTAAAAGCCGCTCTCGCGCACGCCGAGCGCCGCGATCCGCCGCCAGGCCGCGCCCAGCAGCGACTGCCGCTCTCCGTCCAGTATCACCACGCCGCGCAGTGGGTGATCGGGATGGATGTGGTTATCCAATAGCGTCAGACGCACGCCGTACTGTGCTTGCACAGGTTCTGCGCGGCGCTGTGCGTCACGGCGTACGGCGATGGGGCCGCCGTGATCCGAGCTGAGCGCTTCCAGTTCCAGATAGGCGACGCCGGTGGCGTCCACTTCCTCCAGGCGTACTTTCACCGCCGGGCGCGCCGGGTCGTCAGTGATGAAGCGTCCTTCGCTGCCCGTTTCGATCCGCCAGAGGTTTTCTTCGGCCAGATAGCCGCGCAGACGTAGCCCCGGCTCGACGATGCGTGCAAGTGATTCGGCAGGGTGCAGCCAGCGATCCACGCTCAGGTCGCGTTGCAGGTCGCGTACCACACCAGCCTGCGGTGCGCGTAGCTGCAGACGCTCACGCTGGGCAGCCAGGCCGCGGTACTCGGTCACGGCTTCGGCCAGACGTTGTTCGAGGATGCCTGCATCGGCCGCCGTTTCGCTGCGTGCGGACTGGCGGCGGAGTTGCAGCTGGAGAATTTCGGTCTCGCGCCGGACAATGTTCTGGCGTGAGTCCAGGTCGGGCGAATCCAGTTCCAGCAGCAGGTCGCCGACTGCCACGCTCTGCCCGTCTTGCACGTGCACGGCTTTCAAGCGCGAGGCCACCGGCGCATGCAAGGCGCTGGTGCGTGAGGCTTCGAGCACTGCAGGGATTTCCACCGAACTGCGCCAGGGCACGATGAGCACCAGCATTACCGCGCCAAGGCTCAGGCCGGTGATCAGCACCTTGCGTGAGTCGGCCTGCTCACGGCGTTGCCACCATTCGCCCAGCTCGCGCCAGATGGGCAGGCCAATGAACCAGAGCAGTTCAACCACCATCAGGAAGATGCCGAGCACCTTGAAGAACAGGTGATAGACCGCCAAGGCGATGCCGAGGAACAGAATTGCGCGCCATATCCAGGAGCCGTAGCCCCAGATCAGCAGACGCCGGGTCATGCTGGGTGACCAGGGTTCCGGCGCCGGTTCGCCATAGCCGAACAGGGCTTCGCGCAGGCGCCAGCGACACAGGGCGAAGGCACGGTTCTGCAGGTTATCGACGCCCCACAGATCGCTGATCAGGAAGTAGCCATCGAAGCGCATGAAGGGATTGAGGTTGATCACCAACGTGGTGATCCAGGTCGCGCTGGCCAGCATGAAGGCCGAGGTACGCAAGGGGCCGTCCGGCAGCAATGACCAGGCCAGCAGTGCCAGCACCGCCAGCAGCAGTTCGGCAAACACGCCGCCTGCTCCGATCAGCAGTCGCGAACGCCGGTTGCGCACGCGCCAGGCATCGCTGACATCGGTGTAGAACATCGGCAGCAACACCATGAAGGCCAGGCCCATGCTCTGTACCCGGCAGCCGGCGCGCTTGGCCATGAAGGCGTGGCCGAACTCGTGACAGAGCTTGGCGAAGGTCAGCGCGATGCCGAAGGCCAATGCGCCTCCGAGGCTGAACAGATGGGGGAAGGTGGCGAGGAAGCGCTGCCAATCGCGCATCACCAGGAACAAGCCCAGCACAAAGACCAGCGGCAGGCCCCAGCGCAGCAGCCAGGGGGCGTGGCGTTCGAGCACGGGCCAGGCGCGATTGAGGAAGGGATCGGGCCGCCACAGCGGAATTCGGAAGAACAGGTATTGATGCAGGACCCGCTTCCACGGGCTCTGGCGCTGGGCGGCGGCTTTCATCGCGTAGCTGGCACGCTGCTTGTCATCCAGGGCTGCGATCAGGTCATGGCTGCTGAGAAAGCGCAGCATGTCCTCGAGTTCGGCCTGACCCAGGGGCAGGCCAGGCTCGGCATTGGCAGCCGCCAACACGCGCTGCGGCTCGCCCAGCGTCCAGTGACGCAGCAGGCGCACGGCGGCGGCGCCGAGTTTGAAGTAGCGACCGCGTAGCGGGTCCGCCAGCGTCCATTGCGGGGCGCCGTCGAGGCCGGGTGCAGCTTGTGATAGCTGCAGATCGGGGCGCAGGGCAGGCAGCATCAGAAACCCAGGCTCTGGCGGGCCGCGGCCAGAGGCCGGCGCAGGAGGTAATAGGCCAGCGGCGCACGATCACCGAACAGCTTGGCAGTGCCACGCAGCCCTACACGTGGTGGAGTATCGACGAAGCGCGCATCCAGTCGGTAGGCCAATTGCCCAGCGGCGGTGGTCTGCGCTTCGTAGGCGGAGCGCTCCAGCTGGGCCTCATGATGATCGAGTGGGTCGCTGTCGAGAAACAGCGCCACTTCGGCGCCCGGCTGCAGGGCGATGGCGTCACCCACCGGCAGTTCGATGCGTAACTCGGCCTGGCTCGGGTCGGCGATCTGCATCAGCCGTTCGCCAGTCTGCACGGGCTTGCCGGTCAGGCGTTCGGCATCGGCGAAAACGGCGATGCCTGAGCGTTCAGCGCGTACTTCGCTGCGGGCCAGCAGCTGCCTGGCATAGTCGCGTTCGGCGCGCTTCTGTTCGACGCGTGCGGCCAGCAGGTCGAGGCGGGCGCCGGATTCGGTATCGGCGAAGGCGCGCTGGCTGTTGGCCTTGAGTTCGGCCTCGGCCACGCCCAGTGCGCGTTCGGCCACATCGGCCTGAGCCTTGAGGCTGGTAGCCTCGAAGCGCACCAGCAGGTCACCGGCGGTGACGCTTTGATTGGGCTTGACCAGAAATTCGGCGATCACGCCATCCAGCGGCGCGGCGACCACCCGGCCACCCAGCGGGACGACTTCGGCAGGTGCCAGTACCGACTGGCGTACCGGGATCAGCAACAGGAGCGAGAGCGCCGCCGCGACGGCCAGCAGCTTCTTGCGCGGCCAACGCATGCGCCAGGGCTTGTGCGGTTGCAGCGCCAGCCAGGCGTGGGCGTAGGTATCGGCCAACTGCCTGAGCAACGATTGCTCCGCTTCGCTGAAGGGGGTGTCGCGAGCCAGCCATAGGCCACCGAAGGTTTCGCCGCTGCGGCTTTTCAGCGGCAGCCAATAGGCATGCGGGGCGGACAGGTCGTTCATGTCGGCGCGGGCCTGCTCGTCCAACTGGGTAGGGTCGACGCTGTGGCCTTCATCCAGTCGGCCGTGCTTGAGCAAGGCCGAGGTGGCGCGTTCGACGAAGGCCACGAACGGTGCATGCGCTTCCACCACGCTGATACCGGTCAACGCCTGCACCCTGCCGGCGATCAGCAGGGCTGCGTGGCGGAAGCCGAACAGTGCCTGGCCGTCATTGACCATGGCGAAGGCCAGTTGCTCGGTGTTACCGGCTTTGCGCGCCTGTTGCTCGAGCCCGAGAAACAGGGCGAATGCGCGTTCGGCCGTGCTGGGCAGCGGTGCGTTCATTCCGTCACCTGGAACTGGGCCGTGCCACTCATGCCGGCGAGCAAGCCCTTGGCATCATCGGACAGGCTACCGATCAGCAGAAGGGTTTGGCTGCCCTCATCGATACGCGCGCCCAGGCGCTTGACCTTGGCCTTGAGCGGCTTGCCGGTTTCGTCGGGAGTGAAGTCGAAGGTTTGGCCCGGCTGCAAGCGGCTAAGCCAGTTGGACGGCACCAGCAGATAAATTTCCAGCGTGCCGTTATCCACGACCTCCAGCAGCGGGGTGCCACTGGCTACGCTTTCGTGGGGTTGTGCGCGGCGCATAACCACACGGCCATCGAAGGGGGCGACAACGCTGCAGCGCTTCACCTGTACCTGATACACCTGGGTTTCCGCCTGAGCCTGAGCCTGCCTAGCCTCGGCCAGTGCCACTTCGAAGCGGCCAACCGAATTGAGGGCGGCCAACTGCTTCTTGTGGTTCAGCTCTTCACGGGTGGCGCGAGTGGCGGCTTGGGCCGCATTGAGCTGGGCCTGGTAAGCGCTGCAGTCAAAGCGCACCAGAACGTCGCCCTTGTTGAAATCCTGGCCATCGCTGAACGGCATTTCGATAATGCGGCCAGGCAGTTCGCTGGACAGTACCGCCTGGTTTTGCGCGCGCAGGATGCCGCGCACCTGGCGCTCACCGGATTGGGTGGAGGTGGGAGTCGGTGAATCGAGCAGCGGGTCGTCGGCCCAGAGTAACGGGCTGAACGCCAAGAACAGCAGGCCGAGGAGGGGCGAAAGAGGGCTGTGGCGCGGCATGGCATACGTCCTTGCATGAAGTCAGCGCAGTCTACGGCAGAAGTCGGGCCCGGCAAATTGGCCGTAACTGCGCATCTATATGGTGCATGATGTCGACTCTGGTGCGTGCACGGCCTGCTTCTGGTGCGTGGGCTGTCTGGCCGGCCTAGCTGGCGCGTGGTCTGAGCCCTGGCATAAGTCTTGCGCTGCACTGAGTATCGTCCAGGCTAGCAGGAGGCCGCCGTGTCGATTCATGTCGCGCTGCACCATGTCACCCACTACCGCTACGACCGTGCGGTGAACCTTGGGCCACAAGTCGTACGTCTGCGGCCGGCACCGCACAGCCGAACACGCATCCTTTCCTATGCGCTGAAGGTCGAGCCGGGCGAACACTTCATCAACTGGCAGCAGGACCCGCAGGGCAACTACCTGGCGCGCCTGGTGTTCCCCGAGAAGACGCGCGAGTTCAAGGTCGAGGTGGACCTGGTCGCCGAGATGGCGGTGTTCAATCCCTTCGACTTCTTCCTCGAGCCCTACGCCGAGCACATCCCTTTCGCCTACACCGAGGGCGAGCAGCGCGAGCTGGCGCCGTATCTGGTCAAGCTGCAGGCCACGCCGCTGTTCGCCAAGTACCTGGCCGGCATATCCCGCGAGCCGGTGCCCAGCATCGACTTTCTGGTCGAGCTGAACCAGCGCCTGTCGGCCGACATCCGCTACCTGATCCGCATGGAGCCGGGCGTGCAGACGCCCGAGCAGTCGCTCGAGCTGGCCGCCGGTTCGTGCCGTGATTCGGCCTGGCTGCTGGTGCAGTTGCTGCGTCACCTGGGCCTGGCGGCGCGCTTCGTCTCCGGCTACCTGATCCAGCTCACTGCCGACGTCAAGGCCCTCGACGGCCCCTCCGGCACCGACAAGGACTTCACCGACCTGCACGCCTGGTGCGAGGTGTATTTGCCGGGTGCCGGCTGGATCGGTCTCGACCCGACTTCAGGTCTGTTTGCTGGCGAAGGCCATATCCCGCTGGCCTGCAGCCCGGAGCCCTCCTCGGCGGCGCCGATCACGGGTGGGCTGGACGAGTGCGAGGTGGAGTTCGAGCACCTGATGAGCGTCGAGCGCGTGTGGGAGGCACCGCGCGTTACCAAGCCCTACAGCGAGGCGCAGTGGCAGGCGATCCAGGCGCTGGGCCGACAGATCGATGATGACCTGCTCAAGCACGATGTGCGCCTGACCATGGGCGGCGAGCCGACCTTCGTTGCCCTTGATTACCCCGATGATGACGAGTGGAACACTGCCGCGCTCGGGCCGAACAAGCGCCGCCTGGCTGCCGACCTGTTCTACCGCCTGCGCAGTCATTACGCGCCCAAGGCGCTGGTGCATTTCGGCCAGGGCAAGTGGTACCCCGGCGAGCAGTTGCCGCGCTGGTCGCTTAACTGCTTCTGGCGCCGCGATGGCGAACCGCTGTGGCATGACCCCAAGCTGCTGGCCGATGAGAAGCGTGGCTATGGTGCCACGGCAGAAACGGCCGCGCGCTTTCTCGCCACCCTGGCGGCGCATCTGGGCGTGGACGGCGGTAACGTCTTTCCCGCCTATGAAGACTGGTTCTACTACCTGTGGCGCGAGCGCAAGCTGCCGGACAACGTCACTCCGGACGATCCGCGCCTGAGCGACCCGCTTGAGCGCGAGCGCCTGCGCAAGGTGTTCGATCAGGGGCTCGACTCGGTGGTGGGGCATGTGCTGCCGTTGGCTCGTCAGGTGGTCGGCGAGGGCTGGCAAAGTGGGCGCTGGTTCCTGCGTGACGAACATTGCCGTCTGTTGCCCGGCGATTCGGCGCTGGGCTATCGCCTGCCGCTGGATTCCATGCCCTGGGTCAGTCAGGCCGACTACCCCTACGTCAATCCGGTCGACCCCAGTCAGGCGCTGCCGCCGCTGCCTAGCCCGGCGCAAATCCAGCGTCAGCTGCGCGGTGTCTGGCGCGGCGCCAGTGCCGGCCCGCAGAGCGCGAGGCCGGCCAGTGGGCAATCGGCTGCCGGTATCGTGCGCACCGCGCTCTGTGCCGAGCCGCGCGAGGGTCGCCTGTATCTGTTCATGCCGCCGCTTAGCCATCTCGAAGACTACCTGGAGCTGGTCGCTGCCATCGAGGACGTCGCTGCCGAGCTCAGTTGTCCGGTCTTGCTGGAAGGCTATGAGCCGCCGCTGGACCCACGCCTGCAGTTCTTCCGCGTCACCCCCGATCCAGGCGTGATCGAGGTTAACATCCACCCGGCTGCAAGCTGGGATGAACTGGTCGAGCGCTGCGAATTTCTCTACGAGGCAGCGCGCCAGTCGCGCCTGTCCAGCGAGAAGTTCATGATCGACGGGCGCCACACTGGCACCGGCGGCGGCAACCACTTCGTCCTCGGCGGCGCCACGCCGGGGGATTCGCCGTTCCTGCGTCGCCCCGACCTGCTGCGCAGCCTGATCAGTTACTGGCACAACCATCCGTCGCTGTCCTACCTGTTCAGCGGCCTGTTCATCGGGCCGACCTCGCAGGCGCCGCGTGTGGATGAGGCGCGCAACGATGCCTTGTATGAGCTGGAGATCGCCTTCGCGCAGATGCCCGAGCCGGGCCGCGATTGCCCGCCCTGGCTGGTCGACCGGCTGCTGCGCAACCTGCTGGTTGACGTCACCGGCAACACGCACCGCGCCGAGTTCTGCATCGACAAGCTGTACTCGCCGGATTCGGCCAGTGGCCGCCTCGGCCTGCTCGAGTTGCGCGCTTTCGAGATGCCGCCGCATGCGCAGATGAGCCTGGCTCAACAACTGCTGCTGCGCGCGCTGATCGCCCGTTTCTGGCAGGAGCCCTACCAGCCGGCGAAACTGGTGCGCTGGGGCAGCGAGTTGCACGACCGCTTCCTGCTGCCGCACTTCATCGAGCAGGATTTCGCCGACGTGCTGCAAGAGCTGGGCGCCTTCGGCTATCGCCTGCGCAGCGAGTGGTTCGCCCCGCATCTGGAGTTCCGTTTTCCCAAGGCCGGTGATTTTGCCGTCAAGGGTATCGACCTGGAGCTGCGCCAGGCGCTGGAGCCTTGGCACGTGCTGGGCGAGGAGGGCGCTACCGGCGGTACGGTACGCTACGTCGACTCGTCGCTGGAGCGCATGCAGGTGAAAGTATGTGGCATGGCGCCGGATCGCTACGTGCTGACCTGTAACGGCGTGCCGGTGCCCTTGCGCCCGACGGGCAAGGTCGGTGAGTTCGTTGGCGGCGTGCGCTTTCGTGCCTGGCAGCCGGCCAGTTGCCTGCAGCCAACCATCGGCGTGCACGCGCCGCTGGTATTCGATCTGGTCGATACCTGGATGCAGCGCTCGCTGGGCGGTTGCCAGTACCATGTGGCGCATCCCGGCGGTCGCAACTACGACAGCCTACCGGTCAATGCCTACGAGGCGGAGAGCCGTCGCCTGGCGCGCTTCTTCCGATTGGGTCACAGCCCAGGCAAGCGCCCTGTCATGCAGCCGATAGACAATAATGAACTGCCGATGACCCTGGATCTGCGTCGCGCCTGACGACATGTTGCTCACCTGAGTGTCGGCTACCGCGATCATTCCCCTCTCCCATAAATGGGAGAGGGGAGCATAAAGCCGCACCGCCTTGCCACTGCCGAGCCTGCCATGCACGACCTGCTAGCTGAGTACCCTCCGCCCAACGGCGCCTACCACGAACTGCTCGACGCCAAGGGCAACGTACGCCCACACTGGCGCCGTCTCTACGAGCAACTGGCACGCAGCCGCCCCGAGCACCTGGCGCAGCGCGAAGCCATGCTGGCGCGGCAGATCCAGGAAAATGGGGTTACCTACAACGTCTACGCTGACCCTGATGGTGCCGATCGGCCATGGGAGCTGGACCTGCTACCCAACCTGATCCCGGCTGACGAGTGGCAGCAGATAGCCGCCGGCGTGGCGCAGCGCGCGACCCTGCTCAACCGCGTGCTGGCCGATCTCTACGGCCCGCA
Organism: Pseudomonas chaetocerotis; assembly: GCF_015712105.2. Taxonomy (NCBI): domain Bacteria; kingdom Pseudomonadati; phylum Pseudomonadota; class Gammaproteobacteria; order Pseudomonadales; family Pseudomonadaceae; genus Pseudomonas; species Pseudomonas chaetocerotis. Next base: position 491,971 of record NZ_JACFYX020000001.1, on the reverse strand, counting down.
GAAGCTGATCGCCGAAGGCCTGCTGCCGACCGAACTGGTGTTTGGCCATAACAACTTCCTCTGGCCGTGCCAGGGCATGCAGGCGCCGGGGGGCACCTGGCTGCACCTGTATGCAGTGGATCTGGCCCGCGCGCCGGACGGTCGTTGGTGGGTTACCGCCGACCGCACCCAGGCACCCTCCGGGGCTGGCTACGCGCTGGAGAACCGGCAGATCGTCTCGCGCGCCTTCCCCGAGCTGTACCGCGACCTGCGCGTGCAGTACCTGGCCAGCTTCTTCCGCACCCTGCAGGACACCCTGGCGCGCCAGGCCCCGAGCGGCGGCGAAACACCGCTGGTGGTGCTGCTGACGCCGGGGCGTTTCAACGAAAGCTATTTCGAACACCTGTATCTGGCGCGCCAGCTTGGCTATCCGCTGGTCGAAGGCAGCGACCTGACCGTGCGCGACGCCACCCTCTACCTCAAGACCCTGGCTGGCCTGCGCCGCGTACATGCGGTGCTGCGCCGCCTCGACGATGACTACTGCGACCCGCTGGAGCTACGCACCGACTCCGCCCTCGGCGTCCCTGGCCTGCTCGAAGCCGTGCGCCGTGGTCGCGTGCTGGTGGCCAATGCCCTGGGCAGCGGTGTACTGGAATCGCCCGGCCTGCCCGGCTTTTTACCAGCGATCAGCGAGCACCTGCTCGGTGAGGAACTCATGCTGCCGTCCATTGCCAGTTGGTGGGGCGGTGAGCCGCCGGTGCTGGACGAGGCGCTGGAGCAACTCGACCAGTTGCTGGTGCGCCCGGCCTTCCCCTCGCAGAGCTTCACCCCGGTGTTCGGCCGCGATCTGGACGAGGCGCAGCGTGCCAGGCTGGCTGAACGACTGCAGGCACGCCCCTACGCCTACGTTGCGCAAGCGCGGGCCAAGCTGTCGCAGGCACCAGTGTGGGATGGCAGCGGTTTGCAGCCGCGGGCCATCGGCATGCGCGTGTTTGCCGTGGCCAGTGCCGATGGCTACCGGGTGATGCCCGGAGGCCTGACCCGCGTGGCCGCCGAGGCCGATGCCGAGGTGGTGTCGATGCAGCGCGGCGGGGCGAGCAAGGACACCTGGGTGCTCGGCACGCGGCAGAGCGTCGGCGAGCCCTGGCAGACGCAACGCACCATAGGTACTGCCGACCTGGTGCGTAGCGACCCCTTCCTGCCCTCGCGCGTAGTGGAGAATCTCTACTGGTTCGGTCGTTACGCCGAACGCTGCGAGGGCAATGCGCGCCTGCTGCGCATTATGCTGGCGCGCTACGTCGATGACGATGACGACCCGCAGGCACTGCAGAGCGCGCTGGCGCTGGCGCAGGAATTGGGCCTGTTGGCAGATCCCGAAGAGGGCGAGCTGGCGGAACGTCTGCTGCAGGCACTGCTCGGCAGCGACTGGCCGGCCAGCCTGCGCTCCAACCTGCAGCGCTTGCAGTGGGCTGCAGGCAGCGTGCGCGGCAAGCTGTCCCAGGCCAACTGGCAGGCGCTGGTGGAGTTGCAGCGCGAGGCGCAGTTGCTGGAGGGTCAGCCGGCCGACTTCGGCGAGCTACTGGATTTTCTCAACCGTCTACTGATGTCGCTGGCGGCGCTGTCGGGCTTCGCTTTCGACGACATGACACGCGACGACGGCTGGCGCTTTCTCATGCTCGGCCGCTATATCGAGCGTTTGCAGTTTCTCTGCGATAGCTTCGCCGGCTTCCTGCGCAGCGGTTCGGCCACCGACCAGTCGGCGCTGGAGTGGCTGCTGGAGCTGGGCAACAGCAGCATCACCTACCGCACCCGTTACCTGGCGTCAGCGCAGTTGATCCCGGTACTCGACCTGCTGCTGCTCGATGAGCAGAACCCGCACGCCGTGATCTTCCAGATGCGTACCCTGCTTCGCTCGCTGGAAGGCCTCAACGAGCGGTTCGAGCTGCCGGCCGAGCGCTACCTGGTCTATCTGGAGCAGCAGCTCGCCGGCTTCAGCCTGGCCAGCCTGGAGAACCCGCTGTTCGGCCCCGGCAGCACCCGGGCGGTGCTCGAAGGTTTGGCCGATATGCTGGTGGCCATCAGCGAGGCCGCCGGCGCGGTTTCCGATCATCTCGGGCTGCGCTTCTTCGCCCATGTCGATGTCAGCCAGCGGACGCAATCCTCATGAGCAGCGCGTCGTATCAGGTTCTTCACGACACCCATTACCGGTACTCGGCGCCGGTTTCCCTGGCGCAACAACTGGCGCACCTGTGGCCGCGCGAATGCCCCTGGCAGCGTTGTCATGAGCAGGAGCTGCGTATCGACCCGATGCCCTGTCAGCGTCGCGACGGCCTGGACGTATTCGGCAACCCGCTGACCCGTTTGGTGTTCGAGCGCCCGCACGAGGCACTGGTGGTCAGCGCACGGCTGCGCGTCGAGGTGCTCACGCGTGCGCCGCTGGAACTGGACGATTCGCCGAACTGGGAGGCTGCGTGCGCCGCGCTCAGCTACAGCGGCAAACGGATGGAGCCTGCGTTGCTGGAAGCGGCGCGCTACCGTTTCGAGTCGCCTTACGTGCGTCTCAAGCAGGTGTTCGCCGACTACGCCGACGATTGCTTCACGCCGGGGCGTCCGTTGCTGCAGGCGTGCCAGGCGCTGATGCAGAAGATCTTCGATGAGTTCAGCTTCGATGCCGAAGCCACTCAGGTTGCGACGCCGCTGCTGCAGGTGCTGGAGGAAAAGCGCGGGGTCTGCCAGGACTTCGCCCACCTGATGCTCGCCTGTCTGCGCTCGCGCGGCCTGGCGGCGCGTTACGTCAGCGGCTACCTGCTGACCCAGCCACCGCCCGGCCAGCCGCGCCTGATCGGCGCCGACGCCTCGCATGCCTGGGTGTCGCTGTATTGCCCGCGTCAGGGCTGGGTGGATTTCGATCCGACCAACAACGTGCGCCCGGCACTGGAGCACATCACCCTGGCCTGGGGCCGGGATTTCTCCGATGTCTCGCCGTTGCGTGGGGTGATCCTGGGAGGCGGCAGTCACGACCCGGACGTGCAGGTGACGGTGCTACCACTGGGATGAGAGTCGTGGGAGGGTGCGACAGGCGCATCTCCCACGGTTCGTAGCGGTCTCAGTCGACCAGCTTCACGGTGCCTTTCATCAGCGAGTAGTGGCCGGGGAAGGAGCAGAAGAAGCTGTAATCCTCGCCTGCCGCCAGCTTGCTGACGTCGAAGGTCACCGAAGTGCTTTCGCCGCCGCCGATCAGATCGGTATGGGCGATCACACGCTCGTCACCGGCCTTGATGTAGCTGGCGTCCGGGCCGGCAGGAATGCCCTCGGTGGCCACGGCGGGCATGTCGGCGGTCTTGCTCAGCACCCAGTTGTGGCCCATGGCGGTCTTGGGCAGTGAGCCTACGTGCTTGAGATTGACCGTGAAGGTCTTGCAGCTCTTGCTGACGGAGATGGCCTGGGTGTTGAAGGTCATCTGGTCGGTCGATTCGACGTCCACCGAGCATTCGGCAGCGAGTAGTGGTGTGCTGGCCAGGCCAAGCAGTGCCATCAGAGCAACGTTACGCAGCATCTTTGAAGCCTCCAGATTGTGAATTTCCGGTCAGGTCTGAAGAGATTCGCACAGCTTCCGGGACTTAAGGATGCGACTGAACGCCACGCCTGTTTATCCAGAAAAGCTGTGGATAATTCTGTGGGGAAGCTCTGCAATGCCAGTTCCAGGCCTGGTCTCGCGGGCTTTCCCGGTATCTGCTCAGCTTTTGCCCAGACGGTTTGATCGCCACTGAAAAATGCTTTGAAATGAATTGCTTGAGCAAGAGGTCAAGGCTTTTGCGCGTCTCTGGAAAGCCACTGGCCGGTTATCCACGAAAGATGTGGAGCAAGCTGTGGATAAGCTTGGGGAAAGCCGGCCTCGACTGCGCCCGGCAGGGGGCGCAGACGATTGATGAGAAAATGAGCGCTCCTAGTGAACCGGTTTTTTGCGTAGCGTCTGCCACAGACGTGTGGCGAGGCTGACCAGCGGTACGCTGAGCAAGCCGGCGACGATGCCCAGCAGGGCATTGAGCAGCGTTGGCACCATGGCCGAAAGCAGGTGGCCGGCATCGCGCGCGACCCATTCGGCGGCGTGATGCACGGCACTTTCCACAGGTGGCAGGCCGTGACTGAGAATGCCGCCGCCGACCATGAACATGGCCGCGGTGCCAATCACCGACAATGCCTTCATCAGCCAGGGAGCCAGCCGCAGGATGCCGCGACCACAAGCCTGGGCGAAGACGCTGGTGCGTTGGCTGAGGTAGAGCCCGGCGTCGTCCAGCTTGACGATGCCGGCCACCAGGCCATACACGCCCACGGTCATCAGCAGGGCGATACCGCTGAGCACCAGCACCTGATTTAGGAAACTGGCGGCGGCGACGGTGCCCAGGGTGATGGCGATGATCTCGGCCGACAGCACGAAGTCGGTGCGCACCGCGCCACGGATCTTGTCGCGCTCGAATGCCACCAGATCCACCTGCGCATCGGCGATGGCCTTCAGGTGCACCTGTTGTTCGTCATCCTCTTGCTTGTGCAGCAGTTTGTGGATCAGCTTCTCGGCGCCTTCGTAGCAGAGAAACAGACCGCCGAGCATCAGCAGCGGCACCACCAGCCAGGGTGCGACGGCGCTGATCAGCAGTGCGGCTGGCACCAGGATCGCCTTGTTGACCAGCGAACCCTTGGCCACTGCCCAGACGACCGGCAGTTCGCGGTCCGCCTTGACGCCGGTGACCTGCTGGGCATTGAGCGCGAGGTCGTCGCCCAACACGCCTGCGGTCTTGCGCGCGGCGATCTTGGTCATGGTGGCGACGTCATCGAGTACGCTGCTGATATCGTCGATCAGGGCGAGCAGGCTGCTTCCGGCCATGTTACGGCTTCCGTGAGAGAGAGAAGCCGCAGAGCGTAGCATTGTGTTACATGTCTGCGTATAGGCTCAGTCCGGCGAGCGATCCACCCACTTCGGCGCTGCGCTGGGGCGCCACTCGCTGAGTGCGTCGAGCAGGTTCTGCGGGCTGCCTGCGATCTGCAGCATCTCGCGGTGCTGCGGGCGAACGAAGCGTTCGGCGACCAGATGATCGAGGAAGTCGCCGAGCTTGCTGTAGAAGCCGTTCACTTCCAGCAGGCCCAGCGGTTTGGCGTGGTAGCCCAACTGTCCCCAGGTCCATACCTCGAACAGCTCTTCCAGGGTACCGAGGCCGCCGGGCAGGGCGATGAAGGCGTCTGACAGCTCGGCCATGCGCGCCTTGCGTGCATGCATGCCGTCCACCACTTCCAGGCAGGTCAGGTTGCGGTGGCCGATCTCGGCGCGCTCCAGGCTTTGCGGGATGATGCCGATCACTTCGCCACCGGCGTTCAGCGCTGCATCGGCGACCACACCCATCAGGCCGACCGCACCACCGCCGTAGATCAGGCGAATGCCGCGCTGGGCCAGGTGCTGGCCGAGCGCTTCGGCAGCTTCACGGTAGACGGGACTGGCGCCAGGACTGGCACCACAGAAGACACAAACGCTATGCAGGGACATGGACGGATTCCTTGACTGAATGCGCCAAGGGTAACCAGCCGCTGCGTTCCGACCAAGCGTCAGTACCGCGTATCAATGCCGCAGGTGGCGCAGGCGTAGCTGGCGAGCAACTGTTTGAGCAGGTCGTTGAGGTACATGGCGCGACTTCCTGACGCAGGGACATGTTGTTCAGGCTAGTCCCGTTGCTGGCAGCGCGCCGTTAGATTGTTTCAATGATGGCGATAGGCGCAGCGCGATCAGACCAGCTCCATCGCACTCATCCCGGCCAGGCCCAACAGCACCACGCCACAGGCTGCGTAGGTCAGGCGATGCCAGAGCAGTGACGCGGCGCGGCGAAACCAGTCCACCAGACCGGCGCAGATGAAGCACCAGAGCAGCGAAGAAACCATGAAACCGGCGAAGAACACCGCCAGGTGCGTCGGCGTTGGCTGAGCGACGCCGATGGCCGCCATCGCCCCGCCCATGGCGGCCCAGTAGACGATGTTCTGCGGGTTGGTCAGCGACAGCGCAGCGCCGGCGGCGAAGGCACTACCGGCGGCGACCTGACCATCGTCGCTGGGGTGCGGCGGGCGATGGGCGTCGCGCAGTGACTGATAACCGAGCCAGGCCAGGTAGAGCGCGCTGGCCAGCGTCAGCGGATAGCGAATCTGTGCGCTGTCGAGCAGCAGCGCCAGGCCGGTCAGGCCCAGGGCGGCCCAGGTGGCGTCGCCCACCAGCGAGCCTATCTGTACCAGCAAGGCAGGTTTGTAGCCGTCACGCAGCCCACGGCGCAGGGTTTCGCTGAACACGGCACCCGGCGCGGCGTTGAAGACGAAGCCGAGGAGCATGGCGGCGAGGAAGAAGCTGAACATGGAGTGTCCTTAGTAGGAGAGGCAGGCAAGCCTGATGTCATAGCAGGTGGCGTGCCAGGCGCTGATAATAAAGTTTTCCACGGGGGCTGTGGGTATCTCTGTGGGTAAGCTGGTGGTGCTCGTCTGCCGGCCTCGTCGTGCGTCGTTCAGGCCGCGCTGACGAATATTTGAGCAGCGGAATTTTTCCTTTGTGCACAGAGGGTTGACAATTTCAAAGGCGTTTTTCGGGCGATTGTTGATTGTCCACGATAGCTGTGGATATTTTTGTTGATAAGCGCTGTAAGCTTTGCTGTAGGTCTCATTTGACGTGGCTCTCAGCGCTTCGTTCTTTTTTTGAGCAGCGCCAGGTGACGGACGTTTCGATAAGGATAAGGTGCGGATTGTCCAGCGTTTTCTGGGTGCGACTCCAGGAGGCAACAGGTTATCCCCGGATTTTGTTGGCAGCTCTGTGGATAAGCTGGTGGTAAAACCTTGGAACGCCTGTCAGGCCTGGCTGGTGCGCACGTGGCGAGTTGCTGGCCTTCATTGTGGCTGTAAGGCGCTGAGCTGCGTGGGGCGGCCGAGCAGTTGCAAGGCACGATCCGGGTAATCGGTGACCAGACCGTTGGCGCCCATTTCCAGCAATCGTCGCATTTCGGGCTGCTCGTTGATCGTCCACAGCTGTACGTGCAAACCTCGCGCCTGTGCATTGCGTATCAGGCGCGGGGTGGCCAATGTCAGGCCGCTATGTCGGGGAGGCATCTGCAGCACTGAATAGGAGGGTGACAGCAGGTCGCTCAGTCCCAGCCAGTTCAGCGCCAGCAGCAGGCGCACCGAAACCGGTCCGGCCGAGGTGGCGACCTCCGGGCAGAGCTCACGAAAGCGCTTGAGGCTGCGCTCATGAAAGCTGCCGACGATGACCCGATCGAGTTGGTCATAAGCCGCCAGCATTTCGCAGAGCACGGCTTCCATGCCGATATCGGGCACCTTGATTTCGAGCACCTTGGGGATCAATGGGAAACGCTCGAACACCTCTTCCAGCGCGGCAATACGCGTGCCCTGGCCGCGGTAGGGATAGCTCTGACCGCCATCTGCCGTCCATTTATAGCCGGCATCGAGCGCTTGCAGTTCGGCGAGGCTGAAGTGCGCGACCGGGCCCTGGCCATTGGTGGTGCGTTCCAGGGTTTCATCGTGGATCACCACCAGCTTGGCGTCCTGACTCAGGTGCAGGTCCATCTCCAGCATGTCGGCTCCGAGGGCAGTGGCGCGTTCGAAGGCGAACAGGGTGTTCTCCGGCCACAGCCCCTTGCCACCGCGATGGGCGATCACCAGAGGGCGTTCGCCGAGGTCTACGAGAACCGCAGGCAAGCTCGCCGGACGGCTGGTCAGTTTCAGCACCAGCACGATGACGCCGATCAGCAGCAGCGGGACGAGCAGAAATCGAGTGAAGCGCAGCATGGGCGGGGTCTCGAGAGCGGTTCGGGACTTTGTGCCCCAGCGCAGGGGCGTTGGCAAGTGCCACGCAAACGCCGGTAGCGCACCGCTACCGGCAGTGTCTGCGATGTAGGCGGCGACATCGGTGCGCATGGCGCACCCTACGGGATGAGGTCGGATGTGCCGCGCGCACCGCGGGTGTCCTGGAACGATAGAATCGTCCCCAGGGGTTGTCGGCGCTTAGCTGGCCAGCAGCCAGGCACCGGTGACTGCCGAGGCTGCGCCAGCGATGCGTACCAGCGGCGCCGCCGCTTGCGGTAGAAAGCGCACCAGGGCGAAACCGATGGCGTGCAGCGCAGCGGTAGCGACGATGAAGCCGATGGCATAACCGAAGGGGCTGGCCAGGTTCGGCAGCTCCAGGCCGTGGGCGACGCCGTGGGTGAGGGCGAAGATGGCGGTCAGCGCGACCGAAACCACCATGGGCAGGCGTGCAGCCACCGCCACCAGCAGACCGAAGGCCAGCACCGAACCGGCAATGCCGGTTTCCATCAGCGGGATTTCCACGCCGGCGAAGCCGAGAAGGCCGCCGACCAGCATGGTGCCGACGAATGTCACAGGCAGCGCCCAGCGCGCCGCGCCACTCTGCTGCGCAGCCCACAGGCCGACGGCGAACATCGCCAGCAGGTGATCCAGGCCGAACACCGGATGGGCCAGGCCGGCCATGATCCCGGAGTCGCCGTGCCCAGGGTGGGCGAAGGCCAGCGCCGGGGTGCAGAACAGGGCGATGGTGTAGAGGGTTTTGCGCAGATTCATGAGTATCTCCTTGAATGGGGAATCAGGCCGCCGTGAGCATGCCCTGGCGTTCGATGAAGGCGATGATCTCGTCGAGACCCTGGCCGATTTTCTGGTTGCTGAAGACGAAGGGCTTGTCGCCGCGCATCTTCAGGGTGTCGCGCTCCATCACCTCCAGGGAGGCGCCGACCATGGGCGCCAGATCGACCTTGTTGATCACCAGCAGGTCGGACTTGCAGATGCCGGGGCCGCCCTTGCGCGGCAGCTTGTCGCCGGCGGATACGTCGATCACGTACAGGGTCAGGTCCGATAGCTCGGGGCTGAAGGTGGCCGAGAGGTTGTCACCACCGGATTCGACGATGATCAGGTCCAGGCCGGGGAAGCGGCGGTTGAGCTGCTCCACGGCTTCCAGGTTGATCGAGGCGTCCTCGCGAATGGCGGTATGCGGGCAGCCGCCGGTTTCCACGCCGATGATGCGTTCGGGCTCCAGGGCCTCGTTGCGCACCAGGAACTGGGCGTCTTCCTGGGTGTAGATGTCGTTGGTGACCACGGCGATGTTGTAGCGCTCGCGCAGGGCGCGGCACAGGGCCAGGGTCAGGGCGGTCTTGCCGGAACCGACCGGGCCGCCGATGCCGACACGCAGGGGTTGGCTGTTCATGTGCTGATGTTCCTCGTCAGGAGCGGAAGAGACGCGAGTACTGGCGCTCGTGCGCCATGCTCGCCAGGGCCAGGCCGAAGGCGGCGCTGCCCCAGTGTTCGGGGGAAAAGGTGGCAGCCTGCTGCTGGGCGGCCTCGAGTTGCGGTAGCAGGCGGCTGGTCAGGCGCTGGGCGGCCTGTTGGCCCAGCGGCAGCACTTTCATCAATACGGCCAGCTGATTTTCCAGCCAGCCCCAGAGCCAGGCGGCCAGGGCATCGTCCGGACTGATCTGCCAGGCGCGTGCGGCCAGCGCCCAGGTCACGGCCAGGCCGGGCTCGTCCTGGGCTGCAAGTGCTTCGCGCGCCGCCTCGTCCAGCTCGGGCAGGCCTTCGAGCAGTTGCCGCAGCGAATAACCCATCTGCCGGCTCTCCAGGGCCAGCTCGCGGGTTTCACGACTGGCGCGGTGCTGTTCGGCCAGCGCCTGCAGGTGCGGCCAGTCACCTTCTTGCGCAGCGCGACAGTGAGCCAGCAGCAATGGTGCTTCGAAGCGGGCGAGGTTGAGCGTCAGTTGATCGGCCAGCCAGCGTTCGGCGTTATCGGCATCCGTGATCAGGCCACTGTCGATAGCCCATTCCAGGCCCTGCGAATAGCTGTAGCCGCCGATGGGTAGTTGTGGGCTGGCCAGGCGCAGAAGAGCCCAGGCGGGTTTCATGGTTTTGCCCTGGTGCGCGTGGCGCACCCTGTTTGACTCGATAGGTTCTGCGTCATTTGCGCACACCGAACTGGTGCAGGCGCGGGCCGTAGTTGAATTCCTCGTCGCCATGATGGGAGTGATGGTGGCCGCCGCCATAGGCGCCTTGCTCGGGCTGATAGGGCGCTTCGATGGCTTCGACCGTGGCGCCGAGCTGTTCGAGCATGGCCTTGAGCACGTAGTCGTCAGGCAGGCGCAGCCAGCCGTCGCCCAGTTGCAGGGCGACATGGCGATTGCCAAGGTGGTAGGCGGCGCGCATCAGTTCGAACGGGCTGGCGCAGGTGACGTGCAGCAGCGGCTCGGCCTTGGCGCGTACGCGGACGATACGTCCGTCCCTGGCCTGCAGGCATTCGCCGTCGGCCAGTGCTGGCTGGCCTCGCTCGAGAAACAGGCCGACCTCCTCACCGCTGGTGGTGAAACAGCGCAGGCGGCTTTTGCTGCGCGCTTCGAAGGTCAGTTCCAGTTCGGCGTCGCAGGTACTCTGCGGTGCGATTCGGGCGTGGATCACCAGCATCTGTGCTTATTCCGGGGTAATGTGCCCGGAAATAGTGCAAGTGGCTTGCCAAGGCTGGAGAGTGGCGCAAGGAAGCGCATTTCTGCGTGCTGTGGATAACTTGGCGAAGCAGTCAGGATTTATTTGGTGCGTTTTTTCTGTGCGCGCACGGTTGTGGTGCGCGCTACTCGGAGGGCTTGCCCAGACCCAGCCAGTGCTTGCCACCGACCATGATGAAGCGCAGTTGCTGGATGACCTTGGCCTCTGCCGTGAGGTGCGCCGGCAAGGTTTCGGCGGGCGGATCGATCAGTTCGGGCAAGGTGGCGAATACCGTCTTCACCACCAGATCCGACACCACGTCGAGCGCTGCATCATCGAGGTGCGGCATGCGGTTCATCAGCTTGAGGTCGGCGGCCAGGTCGCTGGTGATGCGTTCGCGCAGGGCCGAAACGGCCTGGCGTACGGGCTGCGAGCCGCCGTACTGCTCGCGGGCGAGGAACAGGAACTGAGCGCGATTGGCGGCCACTTCGGCGAGGAAGATACGCACCGAGGCGTCGATCATGCCGCGCATCTCGAACTCATGGCGGCGCACCTGGCGGATCGCCGCACGGAAGGTTTCGCCCACCTCTGCCACCAGCGCCAGGCCCAGCTCGTCCATGTCGGCGAAGTGGCGGTAGAAACCGGTAGGCACGATACCGGCGACGCGCGTCACCTCGCGCAGGCTCAGGCTGCCAAAGCCGCGCCCGCTCTCCATTAGGGCGAGGGCGGCGTCCATCAGTGACTGGCGAGTCTGCTGCTTCTGTTCGGCGCGTGGCGTCATGCGAAATCGGGTCGTTGAGCGATGCCGCACTCTAGCAAATGCGCGGCGCCAGCGTCGAACCGCGCAGATTCAGCTCGGTGAACGACTGTTGACTGAAATGCAGGCTATCTGTCAGCCTTGTGAGCAAGTGTTCACTGGATTTTTTCTGATGGCTCTGCTTTCCCTGTCATTGGCGCGGCATGCTGCGGGATGTCTGCGACCGCTGCGCCGGCTCTGTGCGACCGGCTGGCTGCGCGAGGCGGATATCGACCTGTGTTTGCGCTCGCTGCATCCGGCGCTGCGTCTCAACCGCGTATTCGCCAGCGTCGAGGCGCGGCGTTGGGTGGCCGACGATATGCTGGCACTGCAACTGCGCTGCAATGGAAATGCGCGGGACTGGCGGGCCGGGCAGCATGTCCAGGTTTATCTGGAGCAGGACGGTGTGCGCCACGGACGTAGTTACAGCCTCACTTCGGTGGCAGCCGACGGGCGTATCGAGCTTGCGATCAAGCGCCAGCCGGGCGGGCGCCTGTCCAATCTGCTGCTCGATCATCTGGAGGTGGGTAAGGTGATCGAGCTGGGTCAGGCATTTGGCGAGTTCGTTTGGCCGCAGGAGCAGGACGCCGTGTTGCTGCTGGCGGCTGGCAGTGGCATCACACCGTTGCTCGGTTTGTTGCGTGATGCACTGGCGCGTGGCTTTTCTGCGCCTGTGACGCTGCTGCATCAGGTCCGTCGTCACGGTCAGCAGGCCTTTGCCGAGGAGCTGCAGGCGCTGGCTGCGCGCTACACCAACTTCCAGGTGCGCTGGGCCTTCAGTGCCGAGGCTGATGGCCGGCTGACGGCCGATCACATCGCTGCCCTGACTGCCGAACACTTGCTGGTGTGCGGTCCGCGCGGTTTTGTCGACACGGCGTGCGGCTGGTGGCGCGATGCCGGGCGCGGCACCAGCCTGCAGTCGGAAAGTTTCAGCCCGCTGGCGGTGCTGACCGAGGAGCAGACACCTGAGGTGCGCCTGAGCTTTGCCCGCAGCCGCCAGCAGGCACTGGGTAACGGCAATGCCAGCCTGCTGGAGCAGGCCGAAGCCAATGGTTTGCGTCCAGCTCATGGCTGTCGCCAGGGCATCTGCGCCAGCTGCACCTGTTTGCTGCTGGCCGGCACGGTGCGTGATCTGCGCAGCGGTGAGCTGTTCGCCGAACCCAATCAACCCATACGCCTATGTGTCAGTGCCCCGCATGGGGACGTGGAGGTCGATCTGTGATGGCTCGTGTTGATCGTGAGTTGAACCCCGCCGAACTCGAAGCTTTCGGCCAGGAGCTGGATGCTCTGCGCCAGCGTACTCTGGCCGATCTGGACGAGACCGATGCGCGTTATATCCGCCGTGTGCGTGGCGTGGTGCGTTTTTGCTGCTGGAGTGGCCGTGCGCTGCTGATGTTCGGTTGGTTTCCGCCGACCTGGCTGCTCGGCACCTTCTTGCTAGGGCTGGGCAAGATCCTCGAGAACATGGAGCTGGGCCACAACGTGATGCACGGCCAGTACGACTGGATGAACGATCCGGAATTCGCTGGCCGCCAGTACGAATGGGACATCGTCGGGCCCGCCGATTTCTGGCGGCACACCCATAACCACGTGCATCACACCTACACCAACGTGCTGGGCATGGACGATGACGTTGGCTACGGCGTGGTGCGCCTGTTCCCCGAGCAGCGCTGGAAGCCGTTCTATCGTTGGCAGCCGCTGTGGGTGACGATCCAGGCGCTGCTGTTCCAGTACGCCGTGGCGATCCAGCACCTGCGTCTGGACAAGCTGGTGAAAGGCCGCATCAGCAAGGAAGAGGTGCGTCCGCTGGCGCGTCAATTCGGCGCCAAGCTGGCGCGGCAGTGGGGCAAGGACTACCTGGCGTTTCCGCTACTGGCCTTGCTGTTCGGTGCCAATGCGCTGGCCGTGCTGACAGGCAATCTGGTGGCCAACCTGCTGCGCAACCTGTGGACCTTTCTGGTGATCTTCTGCGGTCATTTCACCGAGCAGGCGGCGGTGTTCGCACCCGAGGTTCTGCAGGGGGAGACGCGTGGGCACTGGTACCTGCGTCAGTTACGCGGTTCGAGCAACCTGTCCGGTGGGCCGCTGCTGCATATCCTGACCGGCAACCTCAGCCATCAGATCGAGCATCACCTGTTCCCGGATCTGCCCGCACGGCGCTATGCCGAAGTGGCGCGTGAGGTGCGCCTGATCGCCCAGCGCTATGGCCAGCATTACAACTGCGGCACCTTGTGGGGGCAGTTCTCGACCGTGCTGCGGCGTATCTGGATCTACCGTTTGCCCGCTGCCGGGATGACGTGACTCGCGTGAAAGGCATAAAAAAGCCCGGCATGCGCCGGGCTTTGGGGGGTTACGACAGGGCTCAGGCCGTGTGGCCACGCTGCTCGATCAGGCGATCGGAACCACCCTCGGCCAGCTGAACACGCTGGGCGCCCGGCGTGCGCTCGTAGCCACCTTCGGCCAGCTGGATGCGCTGTGCACCTGGGGTACGCTCATAGCCACCCTCTACCAGCTGGATGCGCTGGCTGCCGGGAGTGCGGTCAGAACCGTCTTCAGCCAGGTGGATGCGTTGGGCGCCCGGCGTGCGGTCGGAGCCGTCTTCGGCCAGCGGTGCGATGGGTTGCTGTTGTACCTGGCTGTCCTTGGCTTCGCCCACCAGAGGGAAGGGCGCGCTGCTCGAGGCGGCGAATACGGTGGTGGTGATCAGGCTAAGGGCCAGAGTGACGAGGGTCAATTGAGCTTTCATGTCGATGTCTCCTTGAGGAGTAGTAAGTAGCGTCGGAGGCAATTCTTGAGGACATGAGCGCAGATAAGAACTTGACTGGCTTGATAGTGAACATCGACCCCCTCAATACTCTAGCGGGAGGCTCTATCTCGGGCCTTGTGGTCGGGTGTCAAACGTGGCGACGAATGTTTGGCGAGGCATCGCGCTGAATGCCGGGCGCGCGTATGCTTGGCGACCCTTGCGGGTCGTGCTCGATCCGTCCTCTTCTCAGTTCCCTGGAGGCAGGCTCAGCAATGCTCGCGGCACAGGCAATTTTGCCGATCTTCGCTCTGATCGTTCTCGGCTATCTGCTCGGCTGGCGCCAGTGGCTCACCAACGAGTCGGCGGCCGGCTTGGCCAACATCACCTTCAAGCTGTTCATGCCGACGCTGCTGTTCGCCGGCATCGCCAAGGCATCGCTGGCCGAAGGCCTGTCGCCGATGCTGCTGTTGGCCTATTACCTGCCGGTACTGCTGGTGTTCGTTGCGGTCAACGCGCTGGCGCACTGGCGTCGCGGTACAGCGACGCCGCTGGGATTGGTGGCGGCGTTCTCCAACAACGTGCTGGTGGGCATCCCGCTGATCGCCAGCCTGATGGGTAACGATGGTCTGCTCTACGTGTTCGCCATCCTGGTGTTCCACAGCCTCACGCTGTTTTCCCTGCACAGTTTCTACGCCGCCTTTGGCAGCCAGGAACGCGTTGACGGTCGCGCGCTGCTGAAGAACCTGGCCAACCCCATGATCATCGGCCTGGGACTGGGCGCACTGCTCAACCTGTCCGGGCTGCAACTGCCGGACAGTTTGTGGCGGGCAATCACCTGGCTCGGCCAGGCCGCGCTGCCCTGCGCGCTGATCGTGCTTGGCGCCAGCCTGTCGCGTTATCGCCTGCGCCCTACCGGCGAGGCCTGGGGGGTGGCCTTGGCCAAGCTGCTGCTGTTCCCGGCGCTGGTGTGGTGGCTCAGTGGCCAGCTCCCCGGTCTGAACGAGACGGCGCGCAGCGTGCTGGTGCTGCTCGCTGCCTGCCCCAGCGGGGTCAACGTGATGGCCTTTGCCCGTAGCGCGGAGGACAGTCGCAGCGTCAGCGCGGCGATTTCGCTGTCCACGCTGCTGGCGGCGGTTTCACTGCCGTTGTGGATGCTGCTGGTGGGCTTCTGAGTGCATCGCCTGGAGATTCGTTCTTCCGGGCGATAGGCGTAGACGCGATGCCTGGCTAGCATCGCGCTTCCCGCTCTGTTCAGGACTGCATCGATGAAACGATTCGCCCGCATGCTGCTCGGCCTGCTGTTGGTGTTCGGGTTGACTCTTGCTGCCTTCGTCACGCTCAGTTGGGCTCCGGATCGCCCGCTGGACGAACTCACTGCGCGCTGGGCGCCACCGCCTTCGCAGTTCGTCGAGATCGATGGCATGTCGGTGCACCTGCGTGACCAGGGGCGGCGCGATGACCCCGAGCCCATCCTGCTGCTGCACGGTACCTCCGCCAGCCTGCACACCTGGGAAGGTTGGGTAAAAGAGCTGGCCAGGCAGCGTCGCGTGATCAGCCTGGACTTACCCGGTTTCGGCCTGACCGGACCATTTCCCGATGGCGATTACCGCGTTGAGCACTACACGCATTTCCTCCTGGCTCTGCTCGATCATCTGCGGGTCAATCGCGTGGTGCTGGTCGGCAACAGTTTCGGCGGCCAGTTGGCCTGGCGCTTTGCCCTGGCTCATCCCGAGCGCAGTGCGCGTCTGGTGCTGGTGGATGCTGCCGGCTACCCGCGCAATGCCGAGTCGGTGCCGATAGGCTTTCGTCTGGCCGGCATTCCTGCCTTGGCGCCGTTGATGGGCCGGCTGTTGCCGCGAAGCATGATCGAGTCGAGCGTGCGCAACGTTTATGGCGATCCAGACAAGGTCGATGACGGACTGGTCGAGCGTTACTACCAACTGACCCTGCGTGCCGGCAATCGTCAGGCCTTGCGCCAGCGCTTCGCCCAGGCTCCCAGCGGCGAGCTGCATGAGCGCATTGGCGAACTCGAATTGCCCACGCTGATCATCTGGGGGGGGCGGGACCGGCTGATTCCTGTGAGCAATGCCAAGCGTTTCGCCGCCGATATCGAGGGCAGCCAGTTGGTGCTGTTCGAAGCCCTCGGCCACGTGCCCCAGGAAGAGGAGCCGCAGCGCACCGTCGCGGTGCTTATCAGCTTCCTGGCACGTTGAGGCTCTGGCGCGGTATTTTCCAAGCCTTTGATTTTGTTCGTGGAAGCGCTAGCCGTTAGTGGCTGGCGCGTTTCCTGCTATGGCTCGGCGGGGCGGTTGGCTTTGGCGAATCTTCGTCTAGGCTGACGGGATAACGAACAAAAAAAGCAGGAAACTGCATGCGCAAGGGCATTAGAGCTTTCGTCCGGGTCGTGGACGCATTCAACCGGAGGGTCGGGCGCTTCGCCATGTACCTGATCTTCGCCATGCTGGCGGTGCTCCTGTACTCCTCCATGAGCAAGACCTTCTTCACACCATCGATCTGGACCCTGGAAAGCGCCCAATTCCTCATGGTCGCCTACTTCCTGCTCGGCGGTGCCTACTCGATGCAGCTCGACGCCCATGTGCGCATGGACCTGGCCTACAGCGCCTGGTCGCCGCGTACGCGCGCCGTGGTCGATGCCATCACCGTGCTCATGCTGATCTTCTACCTGGTAATGCTGCTGGTCGGCGGCATCTCCTCCACCGAGTACGCCATCGAATACAAGGAGACCAGCTACTCGGCGTGGTCGCCTTACATGGCGCCGATCAAGATCGTCATGTGTTTCGGCATCGCCCTGATGCTGTTGCAGGCGATCTCCACCTTCTTCAAGGATCTGTACGCCGCCCGTGGGGAGACGCTCTGATGAGCTACGAGCTGATCGCGCTTCTGATGTTCTCCTCGATGATGTTGCTGCTGCTCACCGGCAAGCGGGTATTCGGCGCCATCGGCTTCGTCGCGGCGGCGGCTGCGTTGCTGTTGTGGGGCGATGGCGGCTCGGAGATGGCCTTCAGCGCGGCCATGAAACTGATGAAGTGGTACCCGCTGCTGACCCTGCCGATGTTCGTGTTCATGGGCTACATGCTCTCCGAGTCGGGCATCGCCGAAGACCTGTACAGGATGTTCCATGTGTGGATGGGACCGCTGCCGGGCGGTCTGGCCATCGGCACCATCTTCCTGATGGTGGCGATCTCGGCGATGAACGGCCTGAGCGTGGCCGGCATGGCAATCGGCGCCAGCATCGCCTTGCCCGAACTGCTCAGGCGTGGCTACGACAAGATCATGATCACCGGGGTGATTCAGGCGGGCAGCTCGCTCGGTATTCTGATTCCGCCCAGTGTGGTGCTGGTGCTCTACGGCATGATCGCGCGCCAGCCGGTGGGGCAGTTGTGGCTGGCCGGGGCCATTCCGGGGCTGATGATGGCCGGCATGTTCATGCTCTACATCGCCATTCGCTGCCGCCTGCAGCCGCATCTCGGCCCACCGCTGGCGCAGGCCGAGCGTGAGCAGATCAGCATGCAGGAGAAACTGCGGCTACTCAGTGCCGGGCTGGTGCCAGTGTTCATCTTCCTGTCGATGACCGGGCTGTTCCTGATGGGCTACACCAGCCTGGTGGAAAGCTCGGCCGTCGGTGCCGCTGCGGCGACCCTGGCGGCGCTATTCAAGGGGCGGCTGAGTGGCAAGGTGATGGAGGAAACGCTGCGCAAGACCCTGGCCATCAGTTGCATGTTCATGTGGATCATTCTCGCCGCGCTGTGCTTCGGCGCGGTGTTCGACGGTCTCGGCGCGGTCAGGGCCATCGAAGGCTTCTTCGTCGACAGCCTGCACCTGGGGCCGTGGCAGATCCTCATCCTGATGCAGATCTCGTTCATCCTGATGGGCATGTTCCTCGACGACACCGCCATGCTGGTGATCGTCGCGCCACTCTACATCCCGCTGGTCGGCGCTCTGGGCTTCGACCTGATCTGGTACGGCGTGCTCTACACCATCACCTGCCAGATCGCCTACATGACCCCGCCGTTCGGCTACAACCTGTTCCTCATGCGCGCGATGGCACCTCCCGAGGTGAGCCTGCGCGACATCTACGTCTCGGTCATACCCTTTGTCTTCATCATGGTCCTGGCGCTGACCCTGGTCATGGTCTTTCCGCAGCTGGCGCTGTGGTTGCCGCAACTGCATTACGGCGGCTGATCAACGGAAATCGGCGCGAGCGCGCGCCAGCAGTCGAGCCGGTTCGTCCGGCCACTGGTAAGGCCGTCAGCTATGGCGGCATTGAGCGGTTGTATTGCATCTGCATCGACACTATGGAGAGACCAGCATGAGTACGAGACGCGATTTCCTCAAGACCGCCGCGGTCACCACCGGTGCCGTCGGCACCGCTACCCTCGGTTCGTCGCACATTTATGCCGCCGAGCCGAAGAAGATCACCTGGCGATTGCAGACCTACGCCGGCGCTGCGTTGGCCGAGCACGTGATCAAACCCTCGATCGACGCCTTCAACAAGGCCGCCAACGGCCAGATGGAGATCCAGCTGTATTTCGCCGACCAGTTGGTGCCGACCGGCGAGCTGTTCCGCGCCATGCAGCGCGGCACCATCGATGCGGTGCAGAGTGATGACGACTCGATTGCCGCGCCGGTGGATGTCTCGGTATTCGGTGGTTACTTCCCCTTCGCCACCCGCTACAGCCTCGATGTGCCGGTGCTGTTCGAACAGTACGGACTCAACGAGATCTGGGCCGAGGCCTACGGCGAGGTCAAGGGCGTAACCTGGCTCGGCGCTGGCGCCTGGGACCCTTGCCACTTCGCCACGGTTGAGCCGATCACCAGGCTTGAGCACCTCAAGGGCAAGCGCATCTTTACCTTTCCCACCGCCGGCAAATTCCTCACGCGTTTCGGCGTGATTCCGGTGACGCTGCCCTGGGAAGACGTCGAGGTGGCGATCCAGACCGGTGAGCTGGACGGCATCGCCTGGTCCGGCATCACCGAGGACTACACCGTAGGCTGGGCCAACGTCACCAAGTACTTCCTGACCAATAACATCTCCGGTGCCTGGTGCGGCTCCTACTTCGCCAACTCGGACAAATGGGCGGAAGTGCCGGAGCATCTCAAGACCCTGTTCAAGCTGTGCATGGACAGCTCCAACTACTATCGCCAACACTGGTACTGGGGCGGCGAGGCGCAACTGCGGGTCGAAGGCGGCAAGCTGGAACTGACCTCCATTCCGGCCGAGGAGTGGGCCACGGTAGAGGCCGAGGCGTTGAAGTTCTGGGACGAAATCGCCAAGACCAGCCCGCGCTGCGCCAAGGTGGTGGACATCTTCAAGAAGTACAACGCACTGATGGCCAAGGCCGGAGCGCCTTATCGCGGTTGATGTCGCTCCCGACAGCCTGCCCGCCGCTCACCCTGCGGGTAGGCTGTTCTGCTGCAGACAGGTCATGCCGGATGCTTGCGGCGCTGCAAACTCTCTCGGGCCAGGTCTGTGAATGCCTTGAGCGCTGCAGACGGATTGCGTCGATTGGGGTAGTACAGACACAGTTCATCTCTCGGCGGCGTCCAGTCCTGCAGCACCCGCTGCAGGTCTCCAGCGTCGACTTCCGCCTGGACCTCCTGCTCCAGAAAGAGTCCGAGCGCCACGTTCGCCTGCACGATGGCCTTGGCCACACTCGGCTCGTCCACGGTGAACTGGCCCCCGATATCGAGCCTGAGTACTTCGCCCGCATGTTCGAAGTACCAGGGATAGATGGCGCCGTTGGGCAGCCGGATGCGCAGGCATTCATGCTGCTTCAAATCGACAGGGGTTTGCGGCTGGCCGCGTTCGGCGAAGTACTTGGCTGTTCCCACCACGGCATAACGCTGTGTCTGGCCCAGTGAGATGGTGATCATGTCATTGGGGATCAGGCTGGATGCGCGCACGCCCAGATCGAAGCCTTCCGCGACGACGTCCACCAGTCGCTCCTCCGTCACCAGATCGATCTGGACGCGCGGGTAGCGGTCGGCAAACTCAAGGACCAGTGGCAGCAGGGCTGTGCGCGCTGCGCTGGCAAATGCGTTGATTCTTATCACGCCAGCAGGTTCTGCGTTGTGCGAGCGAACCGTATCCAGTGCGCCGCGCAGAGCCTGCAGGGCTGGTTCCACCTGCTCAAGATACCGCCTGCCCGACTCTGTCAGCGACACGCTGCGTGTGGTGCGATTGAACAGTCGCGTCTGCAGAGTCGTCTCCAGCTTGGCGATGGTGCTGCTCAGCGCAGTGGTGGAAACATTCAGGTCGATAGCTGCCCGCCGAAACGAGGCGCGGCGGGCCACGGCCAGGACGGCCTCCAGCTCATGAAGGGTAAGACGTGAATCGGACATCGAATTGTCCTGCCATGCGGGATTGGTCATCAATATCTGTCCCAATTGAGCAGATTATCTCGCGCGAGGCAAGATGGCAGTCCTGCAAGCCTGACAACCCTGAGAGGACCCAACTTATGAACCTGCAATTGCCGAGCGCCGTTCAGGCCTACTTCGAGATCAGCAACGGTGATGACATCTCACGCATGGCGGCGTGTTTCTGCGCGGACGCCAGCGTGACCGATGAAAATCGCAGCCATCAGGGGATCGAAGCCATCGAATCCTGGCAGCGGGCCGCGCGGCAGGCATTCACCTATCGGGTGGAGCCCATCGAGTCATCTGGCGAGGGTGATCAACTGAGCGTCACGGCAATGGTGAGCGGTGATTTTTCCGGCAGCCCGCTACCGCTCAGGCATGTCTTCACGCTCCGTGATGGGCGGATCAGCTCACTGGAGATTGCCCCATGATGAACCTTGAGCTTGCCGGCAAGCGGGTCCTGGTCACCGGTGGTACCAAAGGCGTGGGGCTCGCAGTGGTTCGTCTGTTCCACGCCGAGGGTGCGCGGGTGCTGACCGCGGCGCGACAGGCCGATAGCGCCGTACCGCCAGATATCTTCGTTGAGGCCGATCTTTGTACCCGAGAAGGTTGCGCTGCGCTGGTGGCGGCGACGGAGCAGCGCTTGGGCGGGGTCGACATCCTTGTGCATGTGCTGGGTGGCTCGTCTGCTCCCGGCGGAGGTTTTGCTGCGCTGGACGACGAGCAATGGCAGCGCGAGCTCGATCTGAACCTGTTTCCGGCTGTACGTCTGGACCGTGCGCTGCTTCCGGGCATGCTTCAGCGCGCAGCGGGCGTGATCATTCATGTGACATCCATCCAGAGTCGTTTGCCACTGCCCGAGGCGACCACCGCATATGCCGCAGCCAAGGCCGCACTCTCGACTTACAGCAAGAGTCTGTCGAAGGAGGTGTCACCCAAGGGCGTGCGCGTCGTGAGGGTTGCTCCGGGCTGGATCGAAACCGAGGCATCGGTGGCCCTGGCCGAGCGATTGGCAGAGAAGGCGGGCACCGATTACGAAGGCGGCAAGCGCATCATCATGGAGACGCTGGGAGGCATTCCGCTCGGCCGCCCATCGAAACCGTCGGAAGTCGCTGAACTGATCGCTTTCCTGGCGTCACCTCGGGCAGCCGCCATCACCGGCAGTGAATTCCTGATCGATGGCGGCACGGTGCCGACAGCATAGTGCGTCGCGGTGGACAGCCTGCGGTTGTCCACCGCCTTGATCGTCATCGCCTATTTTTCTGCCCAGCTCCCTGCCATCCCGGCAATCCTGTACCACACTCTATGAGCCTGAAACGGACGCTGTCACACGCGTCGTACTGCGCTCGTGCGTCGTCGGCCCTGCCTGGCCGGTCATGGATGCCCAGCCCTTCGCTGAACCCGTCCGCGATAACAACAAGACACAGGGGGTAGCATGTTCAAACCACGGGATGTAAAGACCGTCGGCGAGGCCCGGCGCATTGTCGAGGAGCGTGGCCTGAGCCACGTGAAGGTGGGCCTGTTCGATAACGATGGGGTGATGCGCGGCAAATACATGAGCCGCAGCAAGTTCTTCTCTGCCCTCGAGCATGGTTTCGCCTTCTGCGATGTGGTGCTCGGCTGGGACGTCAAGGATCAGCTCTACGACAACGCTCAGTACACCGGCTGGCACAGTGGCTATCCGGACGCGCCGGTGCGCATCCTGCCGCACACTTGCCGCGAGATTCCCTTCGAGAACGGCATGCTGCTGTTTCTCGCCGAATTCGACCAGCAGGCCGAGGCGGTGTGCCCGCGCGGCACCCTGCGCCGGGTGATCCAGCGCTGCCAGGACATGGGGTTCGAGCCCTATGCCGCGCTGGAATATGAATTCTTCATGTTCGATGAAACGCCGGACTCGGCACGGGCCAAGGGGTTTCGCGATCTCAAGCCATTCACCCCGGACTGGTTCGGCTACTCGATGATCCGCAATTCGGTGCATGCCGAGCTCTATCACCAGATTCTCGAAATGGGCGAGGCGATGGACTTTCCCATCGAGGGCCTGCACACCGAGACCGGCCCCGGTGTGCTCGAGGCAGCCATCGCCTACGACCGTGCCGAAGCCGCGGCGGACAAGGGCGCGCTGTTCAAGACCTTCATGAAGGTGCTGGCCCAGCGCAGCGGCCTGATGGCCACCTTCATGGCCAAGTGGTCCGGCAAGTATCCGGGGCAGAGTGGGCATATCCACGTCTCGCTGCGCGACCGCAAGAGCGACAAGTCGGCCTTCTACGACCCCAGCCAGGCACACAACATGAGCAAGCTGCAGCGGCACTTTCTCGCTGGGCAGCAGCGCCTGATGCCGGAATTCCTGTGCATGGTGGCGCCGACGTTGAACAGCTATCGGCGCCTGATCCCCGGCTTCTGGGCACCTACCGACGCCACCTGGGGCGTGGAGAACCGCACCGCGGCGCTGCGGGTGATCCCCGGTAGCGACAAGTCGCAGCGTCAGGAGTACCGCCTCGGCGCCGCCGACGGCAATCCGTTCCTGGCGCTGTCGGTGGCCATCGGTTCGGGCTTGTACGGCGTCATGCAGGAGTGGGAACCGACCGAACCGGTCAGCGGTAACGCCTATGCGGTCAAGCATCCCGAGGAACTGGCGCTGCCGCGCACGCTGTGGGACGCCGCGCAGCGTCTGAAGGGCTCACAGGCCGCCCGCGAATTGTTCGGCGATGCCTTCGTCGAGCACTTCGCCGCCAGCCGCGAATGGGAAGAGCGCGAGTACCGTCGGCATGTCAGCGATTGGGAGCTGGATCGCTACTTCGAAATCATCTGATTCCACCGTCCGTAGCCCGGATGCAATCCGGGCGGTTTCGTCGAGTGTCCCGGATTGCATCCGGGCTGCGCGTGCAAGGTTTATGGAGCACCTTATGAGCAAGCTGCAATGCATTTCCCCCATCGACGGCTCGGTCTACGTCGAACGTCATCTGGCGTCCAATCCCGAGGTACTGGTGGCGCTGGCCAAGGCCGAGCTGGCGCAGCAGGCCTGGAAGCAGACGCCGCTGCGCGAGCGTATCGCCATTGGCCGGCGCGCCATCGAGATCTTCGCCGCGCGTGAGGCGCAGTTGGCCGAGGAGTTGTGCTGGATGATGGGGCGGCCGATCCGTTACGCCGCTGGCGAGATCCGTGGCTTCGTCGAACGCGCCAGCCATATGGCGGATATCGCCGAGGGCTCGCTGGCCGATATCCGCCTGCCGGACAAGGCCGGTTTCACCCGTTTCATTCGTCGTGAGCCACTGGGCCTGGCCTTGATCATCGCCCCCTGGAACTACCCCTACCTGACTGCCGTCAACGCGGTGATGCCGGCGCTGCTGGCGGGCAACGTGGTGCTGCTCAAACACTCGGCGCAGACACCGCTGTGCGCTGAACGCATGGTCGAAGCCTTTGTCGAGGCCGGTCTGCCCGAAGGCGTGTTCCAGTACCTGCACCTGAGCCATGGTGAGACCGAGGCGCTGATTCGCTCGCCGAGCATCGACCACGTCGCTTTCACCGGTTCGGTGCCCGGGGGCGCCATGGTCGAGCGCGCGGCTGCAGGACGCTTCATCAGCGTCGGTCTGGAACTTGGTGGCAAGGACCCGGCCTATGTCAGGGCCGACGCCGATCTGCAGCACGCGGTGGAAACCGCCATCGACGGCGCCTTCTTCAACTCCGGGCAGTCCTGCTGCGGTATCGAGCGCATCTATGTGCACGCGTCATTGTTCGATGAGTTCGTCGAGCGCGCCGTGGCGCTGGTGCGCCAGTACAAGTTGGGGCGTTCGGACGACCCGCAGACCACCCTTGGCCCGCTGGTGCGCAGCGACGCCGCCGATTTCGTCCGCGCGCAGATCGCCGAGGCGGTCGAGCAGGGCGCCAGGGCGCATATCGACCCGGCCGAGTTTCCCCTGGATGCGCCAGGTACGCCCTACCTGGCGCCGCAGGTGCTGACCAACGTCAACCATGAAATGCGCGTGATGACCGAGGAATCCTTCGGTCCGGTGGTGGGCATTCAGAAGGTCGCCAGCGACGAGGAAGCGCTGGCGCTGATGAACGACAGCGAGTTCGGCCTGACCGCGGCGATCTTCAGCCGCGACGTCGATGCCGCCATGGCCCTGGCTGATCGGGTAGAGGCCGGCACGGTATTTCTCAACCGCTGCGACTACCTCGACCCCGGCCTGGCCTGGACCGGGGTGAAGCACTCCGGGCGCGGCTGCACCTTGTCGCGGGTCGGCTATGAGCAACTGACCCGGCCGAAATCCTTTCACTTCAAGACTCAGCTGTGAGGCGCGCGCCATGGACCTGAATCAGTACCGCATGAACTGGAACTACCCCACCTCGATGCGCGTCGGCGTTGGCCGCATTGCCGAGCTGGCCGAGGCCTGTCGCCAGCTTGGCATGCGCGCGCCGCTGCTGTGTACCGACCCCGGCCTGGCCGCACTGCCGATGATCGAGGCGGCGCTGCGTCAGTGTCGTGACGCCGGACTGAAGGCCGGGCTGTTCTCGGCGATCAAGGGCAACCCCACCGGGGCCAACGTGATGGATGGCGTGGCCGCGTTCAAGGCCGGCGGCCACGACGGGGTGATCGCCTTCGGCGGCGGCTCGGCGCTGGACGCCGGCAAAGCCATCGCCCTGATGGTTGGCCAGGACCGGCCGTTGTGGGATTTCGAGGACATCGGCGACAACGCCAGCCGGGTCAACGTCGCCGGCATGGCGCCAGTAGTGGCGGTGCCGACCACCGCCGGCACCGGATCTGAAGTTGGCCGCGCCTCGGTGATCACCGACGATGCTGCGCATATCAAACGCATCATCTTCCACGCACGAATGTTGCCGGCGCTGGTGATTCTTGATCCCGAGCTGACAGTCGGCCTGCCGGCGAAGATCACCGCCGCCACCGGCATGGACGCGCTGTCGCACAGCCTGGAAGCCTTCTGCTCGCCGCTGTTTCATCCCATGGCCGAAGGCATCGCCCTGGAAGGCATGCGCCTGGTGCAGCAGTACCTGCCGCGTGCTGTGGCCCAGGGCACGGATGTCGAGGCGCGCCTGCAGATGCTGGTGGCGTCGAGCATGGGCGCCACCGCCTTCCAGCGCGGCCTCGGCGCCATGCATGCGCTGGCGCATCCGCTGGGGGCGCTGTACGACGCCCACCACGGCCTGCTCAATGCAGTGCTGATGCCTTACGTGCTGGTGGCTAACCGCGGCGCCATCGAGCCACAGATGGAGAAGATGGCGCGCTATCTGGCGCTACCGGGCAGTGGTTTCGATGTCGTTCTGGACTGGGTGCTGGCGCTGCGCAGCGAGGTGGGCATCGCCCATAGCCTGAGCGAGATCGGTATCGACGATGCGCGCATCGAGCAGGTCGGGCGCATGGCCGAGGTCGATCCCTCGGCAGGCACCAACCCCATCGCCTTTAGCGCCGAGCAGTACAGCGCATTGTTCGCTAAGGCGTTGCGCGGGACCTTGTAGCCCGGATGCAATCCGGGAGCGCTTGCGCTGCTTTGCCCCGGATTTCATCCGGGCTACGGGGCTGGGCCGTGGAGTGCGTCAGCGGTCAAGAACCTGGCTGAAACGCAGCAGATAACCGTCCGGGTCCTGGATCATCAGCTGGCGCACCCTGATCCAGCTGTTGCCTGTGCGGTATTCCACCGTCTCCGGTGGCAGGCGCAGCGGCACGTCATTGGCGAGCAAAGCCTGATACAGCGGCTGCAGATCGGCCACGTCGATCTGCAGATTGATGCCGCGCCCCAGTGGGCGGTCGAGTGGCTGGACCGTCCAGGGGTCGTCTGGCCGAGCATGTGGGGCGATCTGTTCCAGCATCAACGCGGCTTCGCCCAGAACGATAGCTGCAAAACCATCCTCGGGGCGTTGGTACAGCAGGTTGAAACCCAGCACTTGTTGGTAGAACGCCAGGCTGTCCTGCAGATCACTGACCTGCAATTCAGGCGTAAGTGCCGGCAGGCGCGTGCGACTCACGCCTGGTCCTGCGCCGCCTGCAAGGCTTCCAGTGCCGGTGCGGCATAGATGCCCACTTCCACCGCCAGTTCCATCACTCGCGGCAGGTCGCTGGCGTACACCAGTACCGCTTGCAACTCGTCATCCAGCGCTTCGCTGAAGTCCAGCAGCACGTAGCCACCGGTCTCTGGCGACAGCGCAGAGAGCTGCACCTGAATGCGGTTGAGCGCCTTGAGCGGCTCGGCCTTGGCCAGTTGCTTGGGCTTGAGCACGAACTGTACCTGCGGGCCGAAGGATTCGGTGATGCGCTGGAACAGTTCTTCATAGCTGTCGGCCTGGAACAGCACGGTATCCGGCAGGCTGCCGACCACCACCCATTCGCCCAGGGGGATGGGGAATTCGTCGTCGTAATTGACGTCCGGGTTGGCGGCGAGGAAGGCGGCCGGATCGGCATAGGCCTGGGTGGCTTCATCGGCGATACGGGCGATCTCGTCCTCGGGCAGGCAGCCGGAGCTTATCTTGGCGATCAGTTCTTCCAGCTGAGCTTTCATCGGACATGTCCTCGGGGATCAAAGGTTGGCAAGAATATCATCAGGTGTATGCGAAGCGTTCCGGTCAGGAACGACGCATAGCAGACCGTCATCCGTAACGCTTCTTGGCTTCGATGGCCAGGCCACTGCCGATGCTGCCGAAGGTATTACCTTCCACACTGCGCGCGTTGGGCAGCATGGCTGCCACGCTCTGGCGCAGCGCCGGCACACCGCTGGAGCCGCCGGTGAAGAACAGGGTGTCGACCTGATCGGCGCTGACTCCGGCATCGGCGAGCAATTGCGTGAGGCTGGCGCGGATGCGTTCGAGCAGCGGCTCGATGGCGTTCTCGAACAGCGGGCGAGTCAGCTCGGCGACCAGGCCCGGCTCCACGCGTGACAGATCGATGGACCGCGCGTCCTGCTCGCTGAGGGCGATCTTGCTTTCTTCCACCTGCATCGCCAGCCAGTGCCCGGCGCGCTGTTCGATCAGACCGAACAGGCGGTCGATGCCGGTGGCGTCGACGATGTCGTAGCGCATGTTCTGCAGGGCCAGCTGGGTCTTCTGCGCGTACAGCGCGTTGATGGTGTGCCAGGTCGCCAGGTTGAGGTGATAGCTGGTGGGCATGAACGCGTCGCTCTTCATCCGGCTGCCGTAGCCAAACAGCGGCATCACGCCGGCCAGCGATAGCTGTTTGTCGAAGTCGGTTCCGCCGATGTGCACGCCTCCCGTGGCGAGGATGTCGTCCTGGCGCTCGGCCAGGTGGTGGCGCTCGGGTGCCAGGCGCACCAGGGAGAAGTCCGAGGTACCGCCGCCGATGTCGACGATCAGCACCAGCTCCTCGCGGTCCAGGTTCGACTCGTAGTCGAAGGCCGCAGCGATGGGCTCGTACTGGAACGACACGTCCTTGAAACCGAGCTTGTGCGCCACGGCCACCAGGGTGTTCTGCGCTTCCTGATCGGCAGCCGGGTCGTCATCGACGAAGAACACCGGGCGACCCAGCACCACTTCCTCGAAGGGACGTTCGGCCTGGGCTTCGGCACGCTTCTTCAGCTCGCCGATGAAGAAGCCAAGCAGGTCCTTGAACGGCAGGGCGCTGCCCAGCACGGTGGTTTCGCTCTTCAGCAGCTTGGAGCCCAGCAGGCTTTTCAGCGAGCGCATCAGACGCCCTTCATAGCCTTCCAGGTACTCGTGCAGGGCCAGACGACCATAGACCGGGCGGCGCTCTTCGATGTTGAAGAAGATCACCGAGGGCAGGGTGATCTTGCCGTCTTCCAGTGCGAGCAAGCTGTCCTGGCCGGGGCGTAGCCAACCGACGGTGGAGTTGGAGGTGCCGAAGTCGATGCCGCAGGCGCGGGCGGGCGTGGAGAATGACATGAAACGCAGGACCAGAATGATTGCCGGGAAAGTGTCTTGCGTCGTCGGACGACGCACCCGGCGTGCTGCCTGAGGTGGCAGGTCACGAAACGGCCGCGCATTCTATGTCAGTGCGTGGGGTTGTCAAATGTGCTGAACATGCGTGCGGCATCGGTGGAGATTGTCCGTTCGCCATGGTTTTTTCAGGGCGCCGCTGTAACGCTAAAGGGCGCCAACCTTGCAGGGTTGGCGCCGGTCGTTCAGCCCGCTGCTGTCAGCGCATCCTGAAATACTCGCGATGAAACCTCGCATCTGGCAGGCCGCAGGCCGACCACTCCTGCAACAGCCGGTCGCCCAGACCGAACGGGCCGCAGAACCACAGGCTGGCCTCATGGAGGCCGCCAGTCGTCGTGCGGATTTTCTCCAGATCGAGATTGCCATCGCGCGATTGATGAATCAGGTGCAGGTGCACGCCTGCGCGCTGGCACAGGTCCGCTACGCGCCTGTTCAGGGGCGATTGTTCGGGTGTGCAGAAGAAGAAATGCAGATCGCTGTCTGACCGCTGTGCTGCCGGCTCGGCTGCCAGATGCTCCAGTCGGGAAATGAACGGCGCCACGCCTACGCCACCGCCTACCCATACCTGGGCGCTGTCGCCATCGGCAAAGGTGAAGCGTCCATAGGGCCCTTCGAGCTGCATGCGGCTGCCGATTGTCAGTGACTGCATCAGTCGCAAGGTATCGTCCCCCAGTACCTTGACGCAGAAACTGATGTTTCTCGGGTCGGTGTCGGAGGAAGCGATGCTGAACGGGTGCGGGTCCTTGGTATTGGCAAAACGCACGAAGGCAAACTGACCGGGTTTGAACCTCAGGTGGTCATCATCCAGGCGGCAGTGGATTTCCATGACGCCGTCGGCGTGACGCACGATGTTCTGCACGCTGCCGGCGTAGTGTTTGCCGCGTTGGTCCAGACCGAACAGGATGGCCAGCGCAGCCAGGCAGCCAGCCAGCGCTACGATCACCACCCAGACCCCGCTCAGCGTTGGCCAGAGGGCATCCGGCAGCAGGACGATGGCATGGAAGGTGGCGGCAATGAATACCAACGGAAAGACTTTGTGCAGCCGGCGAAACCAGTGGTACGGGATGTATTTGATCAGTGCCAGCAGCACCAGCGTGATGGCGATATAACCCAGCCACTCGCCGATATCCTTGGCCGGGTCGCGCAAAAACTCGAAGATGCGTTCCGGGGCATTGCCAGACTTCGCCGGTCGGGTCAGCCAGCCAGCCTTGGCCATCGACTTTGGCACGATCTCCATCATCCAGTGCACGAACACCAGTACGCCAGCGGTGATGCCCAGCCATTTGTGCAGTCGGTAGCTTTGGTCGAGGCCCCCGAGCAGGCCCTCCAGCCACATTGGGCGTGTGGCGAGCAGCGTGATAAAGGCCATCAATGAGTAGGCGACGATGCCGCTGAGGATGATGCTGTTGCCTCGCAGTGTCCAGAAATCGCTTCCCGGCCCCCCCTGCGGCAGCATGCTTATCAGCCAGATCGCAGTAGGTAGGACAAGAGCCAGCGAGAACCAGCGTTTCATGACAGTTACCCTCAGGACGTGAAAAGGATTGCATGCATCGGCCCGTCATGGGGAGCCGATTCTTTTCACGGACATTACAACGATGTCTATCCGCGCCCTTTGAGTTGGATCAATCCCTTGTGCACCGGGTTGGCTGGCGTGACATTGCGCAGCCGCCATGACGGGCTGCGCCTGCGCGTCAGAGCGGAGTTTTCGACGGTGTCAGGTGCTGTATCCGGCGGTCATGATCCCCTGGCGTCTTGCTGGCGGCGTTGCCATTGGCTCCATTCGAAGCCCAGCACCACCAGGAGCGACAGCCCAAACGGCAGCAGCAGGTAGAACATGCGGAACACGATCAGTGCTGCGAGTACGTCAGCCGCAGGCAGTTCGGGCATGGCGGCGAGGAAGGTGACTTCCAGCACACCCAGGCCACCCGGCGCATGAGATAGCAGCGCCAGCGAGAAAGAAGCGAGGAATACACCGAGCACAACCAGGTAGCCGGGGTGATTGTCGGCTGGCAGGGCGAAGTAGATGATGGCCGCCGCGCAGAGCAACTCCAGCGGGCCGGCCAGCAACTGCCGACCGACGATGGGCAGGCGCGGATATTCCACGTGCAGCTTGCCCAGGGTCCAGGGTTTGAACTGGCGCCAGGAGCCCAGCACATAGAGGCCGACCAGGCTCAATAGCGCGCTGCCAATGACCACCGAGACCAGCGGCGTGATGTTGGCGACCCGGTGGATCAGGTCAGGCTGCGCGATCAGCACGCAGCCGCTGGCCAGCAGGGCGCCCAGAGCGAAGGTGAAGGAACAGAAGACGATGAGGATGCCGATTTCCTGTGGCGTCAGGCCCTTGCTGCGGTAGGCGCGATAGCGCACCACCGCGCCGGAGAACACCGAGGCACCGATGTTGTGAGCCAGGGCGTAGGTGGTGAAGGAGCACAGGGTGATGAAACGCCAGGGAATCTGCTTGCCGAGATGGGCAACGGCGATGCGGTCGTACCAGGCCAGGGCCCAGTAAGCACCCAGAGTGGCACCGGCCGCCAGCAGCCAGTTCAGATGGCTGATCGCGCGCAGACTATCGGCGATCTCGTCGAGGGAGATGGTGCGCAACTCGCGGTAAAGCAGGAAACAGGACGCCACGACGGCGACCAGACCGATCAGCGTCCAGATCAGGTCGCTGCGTTTCAGCTTGGGTTTGGCTTCGACAACGGACACTGCAACTCCTCGCTCTACAGGCCCGGTAGGCGATCGTGCCGGCCAGGGAGCCTGTCGAGGCTAATGTTCACGACCTTGTAGGTCGGCTCGCGACGGCCGCAGACTGATGCTGCGCTTCGCGGCGCGCTGCGCAGTATCAGCGAGGCACTGCTTTCGCTCAACAGGCAAGCACGTATCCGATTCATACCCAGGCCAGTGTGATGGCTGCCAGCGCGGCGTAGCGACCGGCTTTGGCCAGTGTGACGATGGCAACGAATATCCACAGGCGCTCACGCATCACTCCCGCGACCAGGGTCAGTGGATCGCCGATCACCGGCATCCAGCTCAGCAGCAGCGACCAGCGCCCATAGCGCGCGTACCAGTCCTGTGCCTGCTGTAGCCGAGCCGGGCTGACCGGGAACCAGCGGCGCTCGCGATAGTGTTCGATGGAACGGCCCAGTAACCAGTTGATCCAGGAGCCCAGCACATTGCCCAGAGTCGCCACCAGCAGCAAGGCCCAGAGTGGATGCTGGCCTGCCAGCAGGAGGGCGACCAGCACCGCTTCGGACTGCAGCGGTAGTAGCGTCGCTGCGCCGAAGGCAGAGATAAACAATGCCGGATAGGCGGACAGACTCAGCATGGCAGGAGCACGCCGGCCGTTGGGCCGGCGGGGGTCAGGACTGCGATTCCTGGCCGCTGTTGGCCATGATCTCTTCCAGGCTCAGGCCGGTCAGGCCGTGAATGGTCTTCCACAGGTAGTAGAAGATGGCCATCAGCATGATCATCGATGGAATGGCGATCATCGGGTAGCTGAGCAGGGTCATGCGCCCCAGTTCGTCATTGAACGCCTCGGTGCCGGCCGGACTGACCACGATCCACTTGGCTAGCACGTAGTTCATGAACGAGGAGAAGAAGAAGGTGCCGCTAAGCCAGTAGGTCGCTCGCATCAGGCGCGTTTCGAAATGCTCGACGTGACCGCCTTGCTCCAGGCGGTCGTGGATCTTGTCGATGTTGAGCACCGTCTTGTTGAACAGCAGGGTGCGAATCAGCGGGTAGCGGGTGCGGGTGGAAACCAGCACGGCAATGCCGATCAGACCGGGAATCAAGGCTTCCTTGACTGCCAGCCACTGAGTGTCGAGCTTGAGCAGGCCGATACCACCGGTCAGCGCGACGCTGATCAGGCCGAGCAGGGCGATGAAGTTGAATTTGCGGTATCTGATCAGCTCGAACGCGCCCCAGCCCAGCGGGAATGCCAGAGCCAGGATCAGCGCGCCATCGGCGCCGAGGCGGTGCTCGCCACTGAGCTTCATCAGGATGAACGAGGGAATCAGGATGCTGATGGCCAGGTCGATCAGTGGGCGGGGTTTGTGAGTCGGGGTACGGCTGTCAGTAGTAGCGGTCATGGTAGCTGGAGTCTGCATGGGAGCGCCGATGATCGCCTGCCCGGTTCGCCAGGGCTAGTCCGACCGTCGGTTTTGAATGTGAAAAAGTATGAGTCGACAGCCATCCGACAGGAGAGAAGACTCGACGGGCGATGCTAAAGTGATAGCAGCGCCTGGGAGTCGAACATGCCAAGAATCATCCCTTTCATTTGCCTGTTGCTGACGGTTCTTTTCCTGGCGCCTGTACCGGCCTGGGCGCGGGACTGCATCGGTATGGTACCGGCCGGCACTTCGGCGTTCTGGAGCGAGCTGGAGGCTGGTGCGAGACGCACCGCTGATGATCTGCAACTGGAACTCTATACACGCGGCCCGACCCAGGAAGGTAGCGTGGAGGTGCAGTTGCAACTGATAGATCGCGTGCTTGCACAGGGCTGCAAAGCGCTGATCATCGCCCCGGCTGGCGATGCCATCGATACCCGTATCGCGGTTTTGCGTGACGAAGGTATTCCCACCGTCTATGTCGACCGCGGCGTTGCGGGAGATGGCGCCTACGCGCTGGTGGCGACCGACAACTTCCTCGCAGGTCAGTTGGCCGGACAACAACTGGCCGAGCGTCTCGGGCAGGGTGGCAGGGTCGGGGTGTTGCGTTTGCGTCCCGGGCTGCAATCGACCGAGGAACGTGAGCGCGGCTTTCTGCTGGCGGCACAGGCGTCAGGGCTGCAGGTGGTGTTCGACACCTATCTGGGGGATGACCGCCAGCGCATCGCCGAGGCCCTGAGCGAGCAGTTGCCCAGGCTCGACGGCCTGTTCAGCCCCAACGGCACCAGCACCCGAGCGACCCTCGCGGCTCTGCGCCAACTGGGCAAGGCCGGAGCGGTGGACTTCGTCGGCTTCGATGGCGGCGACCTGCTGTTCGATGCCGTGCGCGAAGGACAGATTCACGCCCTGTTGCTTCAGCAGCCGCAGGCCATGGGCGATCATGCGGTGCGCCTGGTGCATCGGGCCTTGAGTGGCGAACGCGCCATTTCACGCCTGCAACTGTTGCTCGAACCACGGGTACTGACTGCCAGGGATTTGGCCGATATGACCGCGCCGCAACAGCCTTGGTGATGGGCGAGGCGTGGGTTTATGATCCTTGTCCTGGCCGCCCTGAATTCGCTGTAGGGCGCGCTCTAGACGGTGGCGTGCAATGAATCTGAAGTACCTGCTCGCAGTTCTGTTGTTCTGCAGCTTCTGCGTCCACGTGACGGCTGCCGAGTTGCGGCTGTATACCGAAGACTATCGACCCTTCAGCTATCTCGAGAATGGCGAGCCGAGTGGCATGGCTGTGGCGGTGGTCGAAGAATTGATCCGCCGTACCGGCGAGCGGGCGCGCATCGAACTGGTGCCCTGGACGCGCGGCTATCATCAGGTTCGTCATCAGGCCGACACGGCATTGTTCTCCACCGTGCGCACGGCGCAGCGCGAAGCTGAATTTCAGTGGGTCGGGCCGATCGCGCAAGGCTATACGCGTTTCTACACGTACAAGGATGCCGGGCTGCGAGTCACCAGCCTGGACGACGTGCGCCACCTCGGCACCCTCGCCGTGCCCAAGCAGTGGTACAGCTACGAACTGCTGCGTGAACAGGCGCTGGATAACCTGTATGGCGTGCCGACGCCTCAGGACATGCTGCGCATGTTTCGCCATGGTCGGGTCAAGCTGCTGCTGGCCAACACCCTGACCCTCGACGGCATGCTTGCCGAACAGGGCATGCATGCCGGGCAACTGCAGGCGCAGTTCGACCTGATGACTAATGACTCCTATATCGCCTTTTCCCTTCAGACGGATGCCGAACGTGTCGCGCGATGGCAGCAGGCGCTGCAGCATATGCGTCAGGACGGCAGCCTGGAGCGGATCTATCGACACTGGTTGCCGACGGCCGATGAGCGGACGTTGGTCGATCTGTTGCGCCTCGAGTGAAGCGGCTGCATGGCGCTCCACGGCTTGCTAGGCTGCAATCGGGAGGGGCACGATGATGATGGGCAAGCGGGTGTGTCGATGCTTATGTGCCTTGCTGGTGGTGCTATGCGTACCTGTAGCGGCACAGCTGCGCCTGCTCACCGAGGATGCGCCGCCGATGAGCTTCATGCGCGGGGGCGAGCCCAGCGGCTTCTCCGTCGAGGTGGTCAGAGCGTTGCTGGCGCGCACCGGCGACAGCGGTCAGATCGAACTGATGCCCTGGACGCGCGCATTGCATCTGGCTCAACAGCAGGAAGATGTCGCGCTGTTTTCCACCGTGCGCACTGCCGAACGCGAGAACAGGTTCCGGTGGGTCGGGCCCATCGTGGTCGGCACTACCAGCTTCTATTCGCTCAAGTCCCGTGAGCTCGCCATCGACACGTTGGAGCAGGCTGCAGCCAGCGGACCACTGGCGCTGCCCAAGCAGTGGTACACCTTCGAGGCACTCAGCGCGAGGGGTTTCACCAACCTCTACGGCGTGCCCAGTTCGAAGCAGATGGTGACCATGCTCAAGCATGGCCGGGTCAATCTGATCGCCACTGAAGACCTCACTCTGGCTGGCGAGCTGGCCGCTGCCGACCTCAAGCCGCAGGACGTCACCGCGCATGTTCCGTTCATGCGCTCGGCCTACTACATCGCCTTCTCCCCGCAGACGTCGGTGGTGCGTGTGGTGCGCTGGCAGCGCGCGTTACAGCAGATGCATGAGGACGGCAGTCTCGAGGCGATCCTCAGGCGCTGGCTGCCGCATGCGCCGATGCCGCCCATTGCGCCATAGCGCCTCGCGTGGCGACTGGTTAACCTGAGCGCTGCAATCCTCCGAGTCCGATCATGTCGCGTCGTCATCTCACTCTCGATCTGCGCAGTCGCGCCGGCTTGTTCGCCCACCTTGGTGCGATGGAAAGGGCGGGTGTGCCCATCGATCGAGCGCTGGCCAGTCTGGATCTCGGGGCGCGCCACGCAGCTGCCGTGACGCGCCTGCGGCAGATGATCGGTGGCGGACGGGATATGGCGAGTTCCGGCCAGTTGAGTGGCGTGTTCACGCCACTGGAAAGTGGCCTGGTGCGCGCCGCGCAGGACGCTGGGGCACTGGCGCATATCTACGAGCAGTTGGCGCAGCGTTACGACGAGCAGGCGCGTCACGCGGCAGAACTGACCTCACGGCTGCTACTGCCGGCCGGTGTGTTGTTACTGGCATTGGCGGTCAAGCCTTTGCCCTCTCTGATCGCGGGAGGCCTCAGTGCTGCAGGTTACCTGGCGGCCGTGTTGCTGCCGGTGTTCTGGCTGTCGGCGCTGCTGTTCGGTGCGCGCGCGTTGTGGCGTCGCTGGCAGCAGCGGCGAAGCGATCAGCCGGGGCCGCTAGACGATC
Organism: Pseudomonas chaetocerotis; assembly: GCF_015712105.2. Classification (NCBI taxonomy): domain Bacteria; kingdom Pseudomonadati; phylum Pseudomonadota; class Gammaproteobacteria; order Pseudomonadales; family Pseudomonadaceae; genus Pseudomonas; species Pseudomonas chaetocerotis. The sequence goes on along the minus strand of NZ_JACFYX020000001.1, from coordinate 456,211 downwards.
TGCTCCTGGCGCTGCCGGTGCTGGGCAGCCTGCAGCGTCGGGCGGATATCCGTAACTTCTGCGACAGCCTCGGGCTGTTGCTGGAGGCGGGCATGCCGGTGCTCGATGCCCTGCCGCGCGCCTGCAATGCGGTGACCAATGCACGGCTGCGGCGGGATTTCGCCACCCTGGCGCCGCGAGTCAGCGCCGGACAATCGCTGGTACGTGCCTTCGATGGGCTGAGTTTCCACGGCAAATCCATGCTGATCGGGGTGCTCAATACTGGTGAAGCGACCGGTCGACCAGGCGAGGCGCTGCTGCGTTTCGCCCGCCTGCAGGCGCAGCAACTGGCTGCGAGCCAACAGGCGTTGGCGAGTTGGGCACCACGCCTGTTCTATCTGGCCGTCGCCGCGTGGATGGCTTACGGCCTGCTGACCGGCGGCGGGTTCTTCCCGGCCCTGCCCGCGGAGCTGGCTGGCCGATAATTTGCTGGTTATTGACCACGGCGCTCCGTCTGAAAGCTGGCAGCAAGTGCCTTGCGCTAGCATTCGTCACGTCTACGCCATTACTAAAAAGAGAAAAAAGCGATTCAACCGACTTTGGAATACGCCCCATGCCCATCTTGCAACGTGCATCCCACCATGAGCTACGCAGCGCCTTTCGTGCACTGCTGGCTTCCGACCGCTGCTATCACACGGCTTCGGTCTTCGATCCCATGTCCGCCCGCATCGCCGCTGATCTCGACTTCGAAGTCGGCATCCTCGGCGGCTCCGTCGCTTCCCTACAGGTGCTCGGCGCACCGGACTTCGCCCTGATCACCCTCAGCGAATTCGTTGAGCAGGCCGCACGCATCGGTCGCGTCTCGCGCTTGCCGGTGATCGCCGACGCCGATCACGGCTACGGCAACGCGCTCAACGTCATGCGCACCGTGGTCGAGCTGGAACGCGCCGGCGTCGCTGCGCTGACTATCGAAGATACCCTGCTGCCGGCTCAGTTCGGCCGCAAGTCCACCGACCTGATCTCCATCGAGGAAGGTGTCGGCAAGATCCTCGCCGCGCTGGAGGCGCGTGTCGATCCGGAGCTCTCGATCATCGCCCGTACCCATGCCGGCGTACTGGAGGTGGACGAAGTGATCCGCCGCACTCGCGCCTATGAGGCTGCCGGCGCCGATGGCATTTGCCTGGTCGGGGTCAGGGATTTTGCCCACCTGGAACAAATCGCCGCGGGCCTCAAGGTGCCCCTGATGCTGGTCACCTACGGCAACCCCGAACTGCGCGATAACCAGCGCCTGGCGCGCCTGGGCGTGCGTATCGTGGTCAACGGCCACGCCGCCTACTTCGCTGCGATCAAGGCCACCTACGACTGCCTGCGCGAACAGCGCGGTGCTCAGCCGTGCGACCTCAACGCCACCGAGCTGACCCACAAGTACACCATGCCCGAGGATTACATTCTCTGGGCCAAGGAGTTCATGGAAGTGCGCGAGTAAGAGCCTGTTCACGATCTGCTGCGCGTCGACCCTACGGCGTTAAAAACAGGCTCGGACTGCTCATTTACAGCTCGTAAACTCCGCGTCCTCGCCTGTTTTTGCCTTGTAGGCTTCTAGCTCGCAATATCGTGAACAGGCTCCTAGCAAGAACAGCACTTGCACTTCGCATTCCTCGGGCGCATATCTGTCCGGTGGGTGCGAGGAGGTGCAGCATGGCAGGCGGATGGGCAAGTGACGACGCGGTACAGGAGCAGATCGACAGCAGCATCGAGGACGCCGTTGCGCGTGCTCGCAGCCAACTGCCGAAGGGCGAGAGCCTGCGTCATTGCGAGGAATGCGATGCTGTCATTCCCGAGGCCCGTCGCCAGGCGATTCCTGGCGTGCGCCTGTGCGTCAATTGCCAGGCCGAGCACGACCGGGAGAATGCCGCCTACAGTGGCTACAACCGCCGGGGCAGCAAGGACAGTCAGTTGCGTTGAACTCTCAGAACAGCGCGCCGATATAGACTGCGCCGCCGATACCGGCCTGGATGCCGAGATTGGCTCCTGCCATCAACAGGGCGCCACTCGCGGACTGCATCAGCTTGCGGGTGAGGATCGGCGAGAGGGTGAGGTTGGCTGCTGGAGTTGTATTGGCCAGCATTACCGCCGCCAGCAGCTTCGGGTCCAGGCCGAACAGCATGGCCGTTGCGGATACACCTAGCGCAACACCACCGCCCGCTTCCACGTACATGCAGGGGCCGACGATATCGTCGCGGGTGAGGTCGCCGCCACCAGGGCGTCGGCGACGAACACCGCTCCGTCGCTGGGGAAGGCTTCTGCTGCCCCGACTCCGCCGACGCTCTTGCCCTTGATCTTGATATCCACTTTGCCGAAGCGCGGCAGTTTGGCCCCCATGCCAAGGCCTGCACCGATACCGCTGTAATGTAGTTTGACGTTCTCGCCGGTTGGCGAACGCAGGGTTATCGAACCGCCGCTACCGGCAACAAAGGCCAGAGTCAGGCCGCCACCACTGGCCGTGACGTAGTCCCAGCGGCTGGGGTTGACGGGCAGGGGGATGGGTATCTTTGGCATTATCGCTTCCTTGTGAATGTTGCTCAGACGCTTTGCTGAGGAGCGCGTCTGAAGAGGGTCAGCAGCCCGCTGACCATGAAGATGGAGCCCAGCAGCCCGAGAAAGATCGAGGTTCCCCAAAGCGCGCCGAAGTCATCGATCACGGCAGAGGTGGCCTGCGCCTCGGCCCGGTAGTAGACCTTGACCGGCATGCCGACCTGATAGCCGTAAATCCAACCGCCCTGGGGGTAGGAAATACGGGCTCCGTTGTTGTCGGTGAAGGCTATCTCCGGGTGGGAGCCGCCCGCATTGAGGGCGACGACATTGCCTTCGGCCTGAAGAGCGGATTTCAGGAAACCCACGCGAGAAGAGGTCTGCACGACCGTTGCTGTGATCAGCGCGAGGCCCACCAGAGCAAAGAGGCCGCCCTTGAACAAGCGAGATGGAGTTGCGGGCATCCTGCGGTATTCCTGATCTTCCATGGAAATGGCCAGGGAATCCTGGGCCGGGTGTTAGGGCAAGCATTGTCCTTTGAGAGTCCCTGGTATTGCAACAAAGCCTGAGACAGAGGGTCTTTCGCTGATGCCGGCCCGCATTTACGCATGTGACGAAGCAGGATCATAAGGCCTCGTGGAGAAGGACTCACATGATGAGGCTCGCGTTTTGGCGAGTTTTTACAATTGGCGTTCACCGGGCCATGTCACAGGCTTACGGAGTCGAAGTATTTCTTCCCCATAGAGCTTCGTGAGGCCGGGTTGATTGGTTGGTACGGCACCTATTCGAGCCCTTGTGGTCTAGTGCTACTAGACCGTGACTCAGGAAGAGGTGCCTGCATGACGATTTTCGAAGCCCTACGCATCAGCCACGACATCCAGCGCGAACTGGCGCAGAAGCTGATCGCCACCCAGGGCGACAGCGCCGAGCGCCACGCCTTGTTCGCTCAGCTCAAGCAGGAGCTGGCCGTGCATTCGGTGGCCGAAGAACGCCATTTCTATATCCCCCTGATGCAGCAGGACGCGGGCGTCGATTTGTCGCGCCATGCGATTGCCGAGCATCATCAGATGGATGAAATGATCGAGGACCTGGAAGAAACCGACCCCAGCAGCCCGAGCTGGCTGGCGCAAGCCAAGGCGCTGGCGGAAAAGGTCGAGCACCACCTCAAGGAAGAAGAGCGCACCTTCTTCCAGATGGCCGGCAAGCTGCTTCGCGACAAGGAGAAGCAGCAACTGGCGGGTGACTATCTCAGCGCGTACGACGAGATGAAGCAGGCGTCCTGATAGATCCACGAAAGCCGGGCATCACGCCCGGCTTTTTCGTCAGAACAGGAAATACCGCTGCGCCATCGGCAGCACCTCGGCCGGCTCGCACCAGAGCAACTGGCCGTCGGCCTTGACCTGATAGTTCTGCGGATCGACCTCGATGTTCGGCAGGTAGCCGTTGTGGATCAGGTCGGTCTTCTGCACTTCGCGGCAGCCTTTGACCACACCGATTTTCTTCTTCAGACCGAGCTGTTCGGGCACGCCGGCATCGAACGCCGCCTGGCTGATGAAGGTGATGCTGGTGGCATGGCGGCTGCCACCATAGCTGGCGAACATCGGCCGGTAGTGCACCGGCTGCGGTGTCGGGATCGAGGCATTGGCATCGCCCATCAGGCTGGCGGCAATGGCGCCACCCTTGAGGATCAGCGTCGGTTTGACGCCGAAGAAGGCCGGGCGCCAGAGCACCAGGTCGGCCCACTTGCCCACTTCGATGGAGCCTACTTCGTGGCTGATGCCGTGAGTGATCGCCGGATTGATGGTGTACTTGGCGATGTAGCGCTTGGCGCGGAAGTTGTCGTTACCGGGCACGTCCTCGGGTAGCGGGCCACGTTGCTGCTTCATCTTGTCGGCGGTCTGCCAGGTACGGGTGATCACCTCGCCGACGCGGCCCATGGCCTGGCTGTCGGAGCTGATCATCGAGAACGCGCCGAGGTCATGCAGGATGTCTTCGGCGGCGATGGTCTCGCGGCGGATACGGCTCTCGGCGAAGGCCACATCCTCGGCGATGCTCGGGTCGAGGTGGTGGCAGACCATGAGCATGTCCAGATGCTCGTCGATGGTGTTCCTGGTGAACGGCCGGGTCGGGTTGGTGGAGCTGGGCAGCACATTGGGGAAGCCGCACGCCTTGATGATGTCGGGCGCGTGACCGCCGCCGGCACCCTCGGTGTGGTAGGTGTGGATGGTGCGGCCCTTGAACGCCCCCAGGGTGGTCTCGACGAAGCCGGACTCGTTCAGGGTGTCGGTGTGGATCGCCACCTGCACGTCGTACTGATCAGCGACCGACAGGCAGTTGTCGATGGCCGCCGGGGTGGTGCCCCAGTCCTCATGCAGCTTGAGGCCGATGGCACCGGCTTTCACCTGCTCGATCAACGGCTCCGGCAGTGAGGCGTTGCCCTTGCCGGTGAAGCCCAGGTTCATCGGGAAGGCATCGGCGGCCTGGAGCATGCGGGCCATGTGCCATGGCCCGGACGTGCAGGTGGTGGCGTTGGTGCCGGTGGCCGGCCCGGTGCCGCCACCGATCATGGTGGTGACGCCACTCATCAAGGCCTCTTCGATCTGCTGCGGGCAGATGAAGTGGATGTGGGTGTCGATGCCGCCGGCGGTGAGGATCATGCCTTCACCAGCGATCACCTCGGTGCCGGCGCCAATCGCAATCGTGACATCGGGCTGGATATCCGGGTTGCCGGCCTTGCCGATAGCGGCGATGCGGCCGTCCTTGAGGCCGACGTCGGCCTTGACGATGCCCCAGTGGTCGATGATCAGCGCGTTGGTGATCAGTGTGTCGACCACATCGGCTGCACACAACTGGCCCTGACCCATACCGTCGCGGATCACCTTGCCGCCGCCGAATTTCACCTCTTCACCGTAGGTGGTGAAGTCCTTTTCCACTTCGACCCACAGGTCGGTATCGGCCAGGCGTACCTTGTCGCCGACGGTGGGGCCGAACATGTCGGCGTAGGCTTGGCGGGAAATCTTCATCTGTGTGTCCTCGATCGCTCCCACGCTTTGCGTGGCAATGCATCCTGTGACGCTCTGCGTCATGACGTTAAGAGCGGACGCAGAGCGTCCATGGCGGTATTCCCACGCCGAGCGTGGGAACGATCAGTCGAGGTCGCCCATGACCCGACCGGCGAAGCCGAACACTCGGCGCGCGCCGGCCAGGTCGACCAGCTCCACCTCGCGGCTCTGCCCCGGCTCGAAACGCACCGCGGTACCGGCCGGGATGTTCAGGCGCATGCCGCGCGTGGCCGCGCGGTCGAACAGCAGGGCATCGTTGGTCTCGAAGAAGTGGTAATGCGAGCCGACCTGGATCGGACGGTCGCCGCTGTTGGCCACGGAAAGGGTCAGGGTGCGGCGACCGGCATTGAGCTCGATCTCGCCGTCGGCAATCTGGTATTCGCCGGGAATCATCAGTTGGGCCTCGCAAGCGTCTTGTAGTAGATGGCATTGGCCCGGTAGGTGCCGTCCGGGCCACAGGCGTAATCGGGTAGGCCACCAATGCTGACGTAGCCCAGGTTTCGATAGAGGTGCTCCGCGTCGCTGCCAGCCTCGGTGTCGAGGTGCAGCAGGCCGCGTTTGCGGGCAGCTGCTTCCTGTTCGACAGCTAGCATCAACAGGCGAGCAACGCCACGACGGCGCGCCGTGCTGAGCACCAGCAGTTTCTGTACTTCCGCGCGGTTCAGCCCATTGGGCTTCTGACACAGGCTCAGCTGCACGCTGCCCAGAACGCGGCCTTGTTCATGGGCCACCCAGAGCAGCAGTGAACCGTCCGTCATGGCCGCATGCACCTGGGCGAAATATTCAGCGGCTTCTCGTTCGTCGAGGTCGGCGAGAAAGCCTATCGATGCGCCATGGCTGACGGCATCGAGCAGCAGGACGATCAAACCTTCGCGGTAGTTGGCGAACTTGGTGCTGTCGAGTCGCTGCAGCGTCACGTCCACGGTGTCACTCCTTGGCGCCGAGGATCAGTTGCATGAAGGTCAGATCCAGCCAGCGCCCGAACTTGCGGCCGACCTGTGGCATCTGCCCGGTGGTGACGAAGCCAAGGCGCTGATGCAGACGGATCGAAGCGATATTCTCCGACTCGATGGCGGCGACCATGACGTGCAGGTTGGCGGCGCGAGCGCGCTCGATCAGCGCTTGCATCAGCAGCGGGCCGAGGCCCTGGCCGCGTTGGTCGGCGCGCACGTAGACCGAGTGCTCGACGGTCTGACGGAAGCCTTCGATGGTGCGCCAGGTGCCGTAGCTGGCGTAGCCGACTACCTCGCCGGCGGCGTCATGCGCCACCAGCACCGGGAAGCCGGACGCCGTACGCTCTGCCAGCCAGGCGCGGCGGTTGGCCAGATCCACCAGGGTCTCGTTCCAGATTGCCGTGGTGTGCTGCACTGCGTCGTTGTAGATGGCCAGGATGCCGGGCAGGTCGGTGTCGTTGGCGTCTTGAATCGAATAGGTCATGGCTCAGGCAATCGGCTGATGGACGGTCACCAGCTTGGTGCCGTCGGGGAAGGTGGCTTCGATCTGGATCTCCGGGATCATCTCCGGCACACCCTCCATCACCTGATCGCGGGCCAGCAGGGTGGTGCCGAAGTGCATCAGCTCGGCCACTGTCTGGCCGTCGCGCGCGCCTTCGAGCAGAGCGGCGGAGATGTAGGCCATGGCTTCCGGGTAATTCAGCTTTACCCCACGCGCCAGGCGGCGCTCAGCCACCAGGCCGGCAGTGAAGATCAGCAGCTTGTCTTTCTCGCGTGGACTCAGATCCATCGTTCGCTCCAGTTCATGGGGTGGCTGCAGGCAGCCTCCGCCTCAGGTATTCCAGATTCGGGGTGGCACTGCTTCGCGCCCCAGCATCGTCGGGCGCAGCAGGCGCCAGAGTTCGATCAGCCAGGCACGCGCCTTGAGTGCCTCGCTGGCCAGGCAACGCGCGACCAGCAGCCCCGACAGTTGGCTGAGGTCACCACGCACGCCTTCAATTTTTAACTCGCGGCAGCGCTCCAGCAGTTCGCTGTCCACTTCGCCGCTGACCAGCAGGGTGGCGAACACCGGTTGGCCGTTCAGGCCGATGGCCGAATCGAGCAGGCCATCGCCGCCGGTCAAGCGCTGGCGCTCGTGCCAGAGCAGCTTGCCATCCCGGCTAATATCCAACGCAGCCTGGAAGTGACCACTGGAAAAGCGCTCGTCGGCGGCGGGGCGGCCGAGGGCGACGATATCCCAGTAGAACAGGCGGGCGTCACCGTGCAGTTCGATCTGCGTGTGCAGTTCGGCCTGGGCGCCGGCGTAGACGATGGTTTCCTGCGGCAGCCATTCCAGGGTGGCGCCGGCCTCGATGCTCAGGCGCAGATCCTGCCGGGCGACGCCAGCGGCGCGATACCACTTGGCTGCGCCGGGACTGGTGAGCTGTACCCAGGTGTTTTCGCCGGCATGGGCCGAGATGTTCAGAACGTCACCGCCAGCGATGCCGCCGGGCGGGTGGATGATGATGTGCTGGCACACCTGCGGATCTTCGGCATACAGGTGCTTCTGCACTCTAAGAGGGCCGAGGTGGCGCCTGCGCACTGGTGTGGTGCGTTCGCCGTGGCGCGCGTAGGCCAGTTCCAGCTCGGCAGACCAGCTTGGCGTGAACAGGGCGGCAGGCAAATTCATGATGGGGCAGCGGTTCCGCAGGATAGTTGACCGAGTGGGCAAGCAAGAGGCGTGCCCTGAACCAATTCGGTGCGCATGACACGCCGCGTCGCGCTCATGTAAGGTGCGCCGTGCGCACCAGAGGCTGTGACACTTTCCCGATGAACCGTCCGCTGCTAAAGCGCTCCTGCAAGCGGCAGTGGGAACCTATGTCTCGAGGGCGCCGCGGTGCGCGCGGCGCACTCTTCTAGATCGCCACCAGCCCGCGCACGCCTTCGGCTTCCATGTTCTCGCCACGACCCTGCTGGACGATCTCGCCGCGGCTCATCACCAGGTACTGGTCGGCCAGTTCGGCGGCGAAGTCGTAGAACTGCTCGACCAGCAGGATGGCCATGTCGCCACGGGCGGCGAGCTTCTTGATCACCGCGCCGATTTCCTTGATCACCGAGGGCTGGATGCCTTCGGTGGGTTCGTCGAGGATCAGCAGGCGCGGTTGGCTGGCCAGGGCACGACCGATGGCCAGCTGTTGTTGCTGGCCGCCGGAGAGGTCGCCGCCACGGCGATGCTTCATTTCGCGCAGCACCGGGAACAGCTCGTAGATGAATTCCGGCACGGCCTTGGCCTGGCTGCCGGGAAAGCGCGACAGGCCCATCAGCAGGTTTTCCTCTACCGTCAGGCGGCCGAAGATCTCGCGTCCCTGGGGCACGTAGGCGATGCCGGCGTGCACGCGCTGGTGCGGTTTGAAGCCGGTGATTGGCTTGCCTTCCCATTGCACGTTGCCGTCCTTGGCCGGGATCAGGCCCATCAGGCATTTGAGCAGGGTAGTCTTGCCCACGCCGTTGCGGCCGAGCAGGCAGGTGACCTCGCCGACCTTCACGTCGAACGACAGGCCACGGAGGATGTGGCTGCCGCCGTAATACTGGTGGAGTTGCTCAACTTGCAGCATATCGATGTCCTCAAGCATGCGGTGTGCGTGGCGCACCCTACGGGATACGCCGCGCCGGGCAGGGTGCGCCGTGCGCACCGAGTGTCAGCGACCGAGATAAACCTCGATCACCCGCTCGTCGTTCTGTACCTGCTCCAGCGAGCCTTCGGCCAGCACGCTGCCCTGGTGCAGCACGGTGACGTGATCGGCGATGGAGCCGACGAAGCCCATGTCGTGCTCGACTACCATCAGCGAGTGCTTGCGCGCCAGGGACTTGAACAGCTCGGCGGTGAACTCGGTCTCGGCATCGGTCATGCCAGCCACCGGTTCGTCGAGCAGCAGCAGGTGCGGCTCCTGCATCAGCAGCATGCCGATCTCGAGGAACTGCTTCTGACCGTGAGAGAGCAGGCCCGCCGGGCGGTTGCGCGAGGTTTCCAGGCGGATGGTGCCCAGCACTTCCTCGATACGATCCTTCTGCTCGCCACTGAGTTTGGCGCGCAGGCTGGCCCATACCGACTTGTTGGTCTTCTGCGCCAGCTCCAGGTTCTCGAACACCGTCAGTGCCTCGAACACCGTCGGCTTCTGGAACTTGCGGCCGATGCCGGCCTGGGCAATTTCCACCTCGCTCATGGCGCTCAGGTCGTACTGTTCGCCGAAGTAGGCCACGCCGTTGTCGGGTCGGGTCTTGCCGGTGATCACGTCCATCATGGTGGTCTTGCCGGCGCCGTTGGGGCCGATGATGCAGCGCAGCTCGCCGACGCCGATGTACAGCGTCAGGTTGGTCAGCGCCTTGAAGCCGTCGAAGCTGACATTGATGTCTTCCAGGGTAAGGATGGTGCCGTGGCGGACGTTGACGCCCTTGCCGACGTTCTTGCCGGTGTCCAGCGCCAGGCCGGTGGGGTCGAAGGCGGCTTCAAGCATGGTTTCGGGTACCGGAGTGGCTTTCATTGATCCTTCTCCTTGCGAAGCAGACCGACGACCCCTCGCGGTAGGAACAGCGTGACGACGATGAACAGCGCGCCCAGTGCGAACAGCCAGTATTCGGGGAAGGCCACGGTGAACCAGCTCTTCATGCCGTTGACCAGACCAGCGCCGAGCAGCGGGCCGATCAGCGTGCCGCGACCGCCCAGGGCGACCCAGACGGCGGCCTCGATGGACTGCGTCGGCGCCATCTCGCTGGGGTTGATGATGCCCACCTGCGGCACGTACAGCGCACCGGCCAGGCCACACAACACCGCGCTCAATACCCAGATGAACAGCTTGTAGCCGCGCGGATCGTAGCCGCAGAACATCAGGCGGTTCTCGGCGTCACGCAGGGCGGTGAGCACCCGGCCGAATTTGCTGCGGGCCAGGCGAAAGCCCAGGTACAGGCTGCCCACCAACAGCACCACGGTGGCGAAGAACAGCACGGCACGGGTGCCCTGCGCGGTGATGTCGAAGCCGAGGATGCGGGTGAATCCGGTAAAGCCGTTGTTGCCGCCGAAACCGGTTTCGTTGCGGAAGAACAAGAGCATGCCGGCGAAGGTCAGCGCCTGGGTCATGATCGAGAAGTACACGCCCTTGATCCGTGAGCGGAAGGCGAAGAAGCCGAATACCAACGCCAGCAGGCCGGGCGCCAGCACCACCAGGCACATGGCCCAGAGGAAGCTGGAGGTGCCGTACCAATACCAGGGCAGTTCGCTCCAGGCCAGAAAGCTCATGAAGGCCGGCAGGCCATCCCCTGCGCTCTGACGCATCAGGTACATGCCCATGGCATAGCCGCCGAGGGCGAAGAACAGGCCATGGCCCAGCGACAGCATGCCGGCGTAGCCCCAAACCAGGTCCAGGGCCAGGGCGACGATGGCGTAGCAGAGGATTTTGCCCACCAGCGTCAGGCTGTAGGCCGAGACGTGCAGGGCATGGTCGGCCGGCAGCAGATGCAGCAACGGCATGGCCAGCAGGATCGCCAGCACCATCAGGCCGATGGCGATGGATACCTGCGGGCCGAGTTTGGCGCTGGCGCGGGCCAGCAGCGTTTGATTCAGTGGCATGGTCATCAGTCGATCACCCTTCCTTTCAATGCGAACAGGCCTTGCGGGCGTTTCTGGATGAACAGAATGATCAGCGCGAGGATGAGGATCTTGCCGAGTACGGCACCGATCTGCGGTTCGAGGAACTTGTTCACCACGCCGAGGCCGAAGGCGGCCAGTACGCTACCGGCCAGCTGGCCGACGCCGCCGAGCACCACCACCAGGAAGGAGTCGATAATGTAGCTCTGGCCGAGGTCCGGGCCGACGTTGCCGATCTGGCTCAGGGCCACGCCGCCAAGGCCGGCGATGCCCGAACCGAGTCCGAAGGCCAGCATGTCTACGCGGCCGGTGGGCACGCCACAGCAGGCGGCCATGTTGCGGTTCTGCGTCACTGCGCGCACGTTCAGGCCCAGGCGCGTCTTGTTCAACAGCAGCCAGGTCAGGACCACGACGAACAGCGCGAAGCCGATGATGACGATGCGGTTGTAGGGCAGCACCAGGTTGGGCAGCACCTGCATGCCGCCGGACAGCCAGGCCGGGTTGGCCACTTCGACGTTCTGCGCGCCGAAGGTGACGCGCACCAGCTGGATCAGGATCAGGCTGATGCCCCAGGTGGCCAGCAGGGTTTCCAGCGGGCGGCCATAGAGGTGGCGGATCACCGTGCGCTCCAGGGCCATGCCGATGCAGGCGGTGACCAGAAAAGCGACAGGCAACGCAGCCAGCGGATAGAGCGTCAGGTATTCGGGGGCCAGGCGCTGGAAGCTCAGCTGCACCACGTAGGTGGTGTAGGCGCCGAGCATCAGCATTTCGCCATGGGCCATGTTGATCACCCCGAGCAGGCCGAAGGTGATGGCCAGACCCAGGGCTGCGAGCAGCAGGATCGATCCCAGCGACAGGCCGCTGAAGGCCTGGCCGAGCAGTTCGCCGATCAGCAGTTTGTTCTTCACCTGGGCCAGGCTCTGCTCGGCGGCAGTGCGCACGGCAGTATCGCTTTCCTCGCCATCGAGCAGGCTTTGCAGGCGCGTGCGGGCCAGCGGGTCGCCGGTCTTGCCCAGGCGCTCCACGGCGGCCAGGCGCACGGCCGGGTCGCTGGCCTCCAGCTGCAGGTTGGCCAGGGCCAGGGTAATGGCGTCACGCACGTTCTCGTCGGCTTCCATGCTCAGGCGGTTTTCCAGCAAAGGCAGCAGCGCCGGCGGTGTGTTGCGTTGCAAGTGTTGGGCGGCGCCGAGGCGTAAGGCGGCATCGTCGTCGAGCAATTGATGGCTGGCCACGGCGAAGGCAATCAGGCCGCGCAGGCGGTTGTTCAGGCGCACTTTGCGCGGCGTACCGTTGGCCTCGGCTGCGCCACCTGCGGCTTGCCAGGTGTCGTCCTGCTCGATGAAGGCACGTTTGTCGGCATCGCTGCCGACGCGGCCCTGCTGCAGGGCTTGCAGCAGTGGCATGCGTTCGGTTTTGGGCGCGGCGGCCCAGTTCTGCAGCAGTTTGGCCTGCTTGCTGGCGTTGGCGGCGACGAAATCGTCGGCCTCACCAGCCTGCGCCGCCAGTGGCAGCAACAGCAGCAGGCTCAGGAGAATTCGGGTAAGGGCAGTGGGCATGAGGGGGTCCTTGGCGTAGCCCGGATGCAATCCGGGGCAGCTCTCCCCGGATTGCATCCGGGCTACGGTTGTCCCCTCCCTGCGCGGCCAGCGCAGGGAGAGGCTTTTGCCTTAGTTCGACTTCACCGGGGTATCGGCTTTCTTGTCGTTGCCTTCGATGAAGGGGCTCCACGGCTGGGCGCGAACCGGGCCTTCGGTTTCCCAGACCACGGAGAACTGACCGTCTTCCTGGATCTCGCCGATCATCACCGGCTTGTGCAGGTGGTGATTCTTCTCATCCATCTTCAGGGTGAAGCCGCTCGGCGCCGCGAACTCCTGGCCAGCCATGGCTTCACGCACCTTGTCGACGTCGGTGGTGCCGGCTTTCTCGACGGCTTGCGCCCACAGGTGAATGCCCACGTAGGTGGCTTCCATCGGGTCGTTGGTGACCACGGTGTCGGCGTTCGGCAGATTCTTCGCCTTGGCGTAGGCCTTCCAGTCGGCGACGAACTTCTCGTTGACCGGGTTCTCAACGGACTGGAAGTAGTTCCAGGCCGCCAGATGGCCGACCAGCGGCTTGGTGTCGATGCCGCGCAGTTCTTCTTCACCCACGGAGAAGGCCACCACCGGCACATCGGTGGCTTCCAGGCCCTGGTTGGCCAGTTCCTTGTAGAAGGGCACGTTGGAGTCGCCGTTCACGGTGGAAACCACGGCGGTCTTGCCGCCAGCGGAGAACTTCTTGATGTTGGCGACGATGGTTTGATAGTCGCTATGACCGAAGGGGGTGTAGACCTCTTCGATGTCCTTGTCGGCGATGCCCTTGCTGTTGAGGAAGGCGCGCAGGATCTTGTTGGTGGTGCGCGGGTAGACGTAGTCGGTGCCGAGCAGGAAGAAGCGCTTGGCGGCGCCGCCGTCTTCGCTGAGCAGGTATTCCACCGCCGGGATGGCTTGCTGGTTTGGCGCTGCGCCGGTGTAGAACACGTTCGGCGACATCTCTTCGCCTTCGTACTGCACCGGGTAGAACAGCAGGCCGTTGAGCTCTTCATAGACCGGCAGCACGGACTTGCGCGATACCGAGGTCCAGCAGCCGAAGGTCACCGCGACCTTGTCCTGGGTCAGCAGCTGGCGACCACGCTCGGCGAACAGCGGCCAGTTGGAGGCCGGGTCGACCACCACCGCTTCCAGTTGCTTGCCGAGTACACCACCCTTGGCGTTGATCTCGTCGATGGTCATCAGCGCCATGTCTTTGAGCGAGGTTTCGGAAATGGCCATGGTGCCGGACAGCGAGTGCAGGACGCCGACCTTGATGGTCTCGGCGGCCTGGATGGACCAGGACAGGCCCATGGCGGCGATGGAAGCGGAAAGGGTAAAGGCCTTGATCAGACTGCGACGTTGCATGGTGCGATCTCCATTCACAAGTGTGAGTCAGTGGACAGCGTTGTTATTGGTCATACGTGAAGGTCATGGCCCGGTTGTTCCGGCATGGGCTCTACGTGCTGGCGAGCGCCGTAGAGCTTGTGCAAGGTGATCGAATGCACCTCTGCCTTGCTGACCTCTATATGGCTCTTGAGCAATTGCTGTGCCTCTTCTGAGCGACGAGTCAGGATTGCCTGAAGAATCTGTCCGTGTTCGGCGTAGGTCAGGTCGATGCGTTGTGCCTGAGTGAAATCCAGCCGCCTTAGAATGCGGATCTTTTCGCTGACCTCGCGGTGAACGCGGGCCATCTCCTGGTTGCCGGCGGCCTCCAGCAGTTGGCAATGGAACGCCTCATCGAGGCGCGAAACGGCGGCGCCGTCTTGCAGTCGCGCCTCTTCTCGCACCAACCAGGTGCGCTTCAGGGCCTGCAGTGCAGGTGGTTGTTCGTCCGTGGGGCGCTGGCAAAGGCGGCGCACGGCGTCCAGTTCGAGGACGATGCGCAGCTCGTACAATTCGTCGAACTGCACGAAGTCCAGTGGGCGCACCTGCCAGCCGCTGCGAAAGTGCACATCGAGAAAACCCTCGCGCTGCAGGCGGTGCAGCGCCTGGCGTACCGGCGTGCGGCTGGCCGCCATGCGCGCGGCGACCTCGCCTTCGGAGAAACGGTCACCGGGCATCAGGCGGAATTCGAAAATATCGTCCTTGAGCCTTGCGTAGGTACGCTCAGCCAGGCTCTGCGGGCGCTCAGTGGCACGTGGCATGAACGGGCTCAGGCCTTGGTGCTGGCGATGAACGCGCGCCAGCCACCGAAGCTGGTGATGTCACGCGCGCCATCGAGCGCATAGGGCTCGCAGATGAAACCCTTGACCCAGCGTCCGTCGGCCAGTTCCAGGTTGCCGATGCCCAGCGGCGGCGGGATTTCGGCGACGAATTCGCCGAAGCGCGCCTGCGGCACGTCCCACAGCTCGACGATGATCGCCGCGCCGTCCTCGGCCACACGTGCCAGGCCCGGCTTGGGCGGCACGGTGCCGGGCAGGGCAAAGAGGCGGTAGCTGACGGCGCTGGTGGTCTGCTCCACCAGCACGGCATCGCGCGTGGTGAGTTGGACGTTCAGCGGCATGCCGGTCAGATGCGCGCCGACCACGGCAACACGGATGCAGCCGGGCGCCGGCTTGTCGCTGGCGGTCTGCTTTGGCAGCGGTTTGCCGGTGGCGCCCAGCGGCAGATCGACAGCCTGCTGCCAGCGTTGACCGAAGGCGGCCAGTGCCTGGTCATGCCAGGCCGGGGCGAGCAGAGTGATGCCGGCTGGCAGCCCGTCGGCGCGCAGGCCCGCTGGCACGGCCAGGGCTGACAGGTCAGCGAGGTTGGTGAAGTTGGTGTAGGTGCCGAACTGGCTGTTGAACAGCACCGGTTCTGCTTCCATCTCGGCCAGAGTACGGAGGGTTGGCGAGGTCGGCACCACCATGGCGTCGAAGCCGGCCAGGGCATCGTTGATGGTGCGGCTCAACTCGGCGCGAATGTACTCGGCCTTGTAGGCGTCGCAGGCGCTGTACCTGTGGCCGTTTTCGACGATACCGCGCACCACAGGGTTGATGTGCTCGGGGTTCACACCCTCTACCGCGACGGTGCGTTCGGCGACCCAGGGGCCGTAGTAAAGCTGCTCGGCCAGTTGCTGGAAGGGGGCGAAATCGATTTCCACCAGCTCGGCGCCCAGTTCGCGCAGCTTGCCGAGGGCTGTCTCATAGACGGCCTGGTTCTGGCTATCGCCGAAGAACTCGGGGTTGGCCGGCACGGCCAGGCGCGGCTGGACTGGCATACCGACCTTGGCGTTGTTAGGGTTCTTGCGGCTGTAGGCATCGGCGGCGTCATAGCCGCCAGCAATGTTGGCTACGGTCAGGGCATCGGCGACGGTCAGGGCGAATACCGAGATGCAGTCGACCGTGCGGCAGGCCGGCACCAGGCCGGTGTTCGGCAGCCAGCCCTTGGTCGGCTTGAGCCCGACGATATTGTTGAAACCGGCTGGTACGCGGCCCGATCCGGCGGTATCGGTGCCGAGCGAGAAGGGCACCAGGCCGCGCGCGACCACGCTGGCCGAGCCGGAGCTGGAACCGCCGCTGACGTAATCCGGATTGAAGCTGTTGGGCACCGCGCCGTGAGGCGAACGGGTGCCGACCAGGCCGGTGGCGAACTGGTCGAGGTTGGTCTTGCCAATGAGGATGGCGCCGGCGGCGCGCAGACGAGCGACCACGGTGGCATCGGCCTCGGCCTGATAGGCGAACTCGGGGCAGGCGGCCGTGGTCGGCCAGCCGGCGGCGTCGATATTGTCCTTGATGGCGAAGGGCACACCGTAAAGCGGCAGCGTGCTCAGGTCGCCGGCTGCGCTTTCAAGTGCGCTGGCCAGGGCATCGAGTTGAGCGTTTAGCTGCGCTTCGCTGGCCAGGGCGATCCAGGCGCTGTCGTCAGTGCGCAGTTGCAGGCGCAGGGCGTGCAGCAGTTCGGCAGGGGATTGGCCGCCGCGGTAGGCCTGTTGCCACTGCGCGAGGGTGAAAGCGATCGGTGCGTTGGACATGCTTCGAGATTCCATCTTGTATCCAAGTTGGGATCAGCAGAGCAATGACGATGCCAGTTCCCCGAACGCCCGTGTTACCGCGGGATCAGCGGGTGTCGGAGGGGCGAATGCTGGATGGCGTGCACCGAGCCGGAGCTGTGCTGCAAGCAGATGGTGCAGTGAGCGGTTGGTGCGCACGGCGCACCAACGGGACTGTGGGGCCTGCAGAGGTTAGGTAGGGTGCGCCATGCGCACCGGGGGGGCGAAGTTGCTGCCGGCCCGGCTGTCTCAGGGCACCAGGTAGTTCTTCACCCCGGTGAAGATGATCTGTGCGGCGAGGGCACAGACGAACAGGCCCATCAGTCGGCTGACGATCTGCAGGCCCTGGTCACCGAGCAGGCGCTCGAACTGGTTGGACAGGTACAGCACCACGCCCACGGTGAGGCTGGCGAGGAAGATCGCCGCCACCGCCACCAGCTTGTCGTCCCAGTGCGGCTGGCTGGCGCCCATCAGCAGCAGGGCGCCGATGGTACCGGGACCGACGGTGATGGGAATGGTCAATGGCACGATGGTCACGTCCTGCTGCACGTTGTCGCTCTGCACCGCCGACTTGCCTTGGGCCATGCCGAGGGCGGAGATGAACAGTACCGACCCAGCACCGATACGGAAGGCGTCGATGGTGATGCCGAACAGGGTGAAGATGTGCTTGCCGAACAGGTACAGCAGCACGCTGGCGATCAGTGTGGCCAGCGCCACCTTCCAGGCCAGGCGCTTGCGCTCCTTGAGGGTGTAGCCGCGGCTGAGGCCGATAAAACAGGAGAGGACGAAGAAGGGGCTGTAGAGCACCAGCATCTTCAGGTACAGGCTGAACAACTCGGACATGGGGCGCTCGTTTGAGAGTAGGGCGGGTGCAACCCGCCATCGTTAGTCAGGCGGGGTCACCCGCCCTAAGAACTTGTTCACGATCTGCTACGCGTCGACCCTGCTGGGTTAAAAACAGGCTGGAACGCCAGCCCGGTCAAACGCTTATTAACAACTCGTAGACTCCGCTTCCTCGCCTGTTTGACTCGCTGGCGCTCGCTCTGCGGGCCAGCCTTCGGCTGTTACTCCCGCTGGTCGTTGTGCCTTGCAGTGTTCTAGCTCGCGAGATTGTGAACAGTCTCTAAGACACTTCCCGCTGGCGACGCAGTTCACGCTCGGCGATCCAGTGCTCGATCAGTTCGCGCAGCTGCGACAGCTCCACCGGTTTGGACATGTGGCCGTCCATGCCGACGGCGCGCGCGCGTTCCTTGTGTTCGCTCAGGATATGCGCGGTCAGCGCCACCACCGGCGTACGCGGACGCTTCTCGCTCTTTTCCCAGGCGCGCAGCTGTTCGGTAGCCGAGAAGCCATCGAGCACTGGCATCTCGCAATCCATCAGCACCAGGTCGTAAGGCTGGGCCTTCATTGCACTGAGGGCTTCCTCGCCGTTGCTGGCCGTGTCCGGCTTGAGGTTGAGCTTGCCGAGCATGCCGCGGATCACCTTGGTGGAGATGCTGTTGTCCTCGGCGACCAGGATGCGGAAGTCGGTCGGTACGTTCAGTGGTGTGCTGACCGGTGTCGGTGCGGCCTGCGCCGGGGTGTCGTTGGGGCGCTGGGCCAGTTCGTCGGCCAGGGTGGTCTTGAGTGTATAGCCAGCCACCGGCTTGGCCAGGATGCGCTTGATCCCGGCATTGCGCGCGATCACCTTGCTCGGCGCGTTGCTGATGCCGGTGAGCATGATGATCAGGATGTCGTGGTTGAGGCTCGGGTCTTCCTTGATCTTGGCGGCCAACTGCATGCCGGTCATGCCGGGCATGTCCTGGTCGAGTAGTACCGCATCGAAGTATTCGCGCATGTGCGCCTTGGTGCGCAGCAGAGCGAGGGCCTCCTTGCCGGAGGGCACGGCGCTGACCTGCATGCCCCAGGCGTTGCACTGCTGCATCAGCACCTTGCGGCACGTGTCGTTGTCGTCCACCACCAGTAGGCGCGCGCCCTGCAGTGGACTGTCCAGATCGGCTTCCGGCTGTTCCAGGCGCGCGGCGTCCAGCGGCAGGGTCAGCCACAGGGTAGTGCCCTGGTTGCCGCTGCCCTGGATGCCGAACTCGCCGCCCATCAGGCGCACCAACTGGCGCGCGATGATCAGGCCGAGACGCCCGCCTAGACGAGTGGCAGAGAGGAAATCGCGGCTCTGCAGTTCGGCATTGAGCAGCGCGTCGCGCTCTTCCGGCAGCAGCGGACGGCCGCTGTCCTGTACGGCGACGCGCAGGCGATGCTGGCCGTCGCTGCTGTCCAGGGCGGCGACCAGTAGGATCTCGCCCTCGTCGGTCTGCTTGAAGGCGTTGTCCAGCAGGCTCAGCAGGGCCTGGCGCAGGCGCGTAGGGTCACCGCTGATCACGCGCGGTACCTGCGGCTGGATGAAGCTGATCAGTTCCACGCGCTGCTGTTCGGCCTTGGCGCGGAAGATGTCGAGGCAGTCCTCGATCAGTGCGCCGAGATCGAACTGCACGTCGTCCAGCTCGATCTGCCCGGATTCGAGCTTGGATATGTCGAGGATTTCGTTGATCAGGGTGAGCAGCTCGTTGCCCGAGCTGTGGATGGTCTGCACGTAGTCGCGTTGCTTGGCCGACAGTGGCGTGCCCAGCAGCAGCTCGGTCATGCCCAGCACACCGTTCATCGGCGTGCGGATCTCATGGCTGATCTTGGCCAGGAATTCGGCCTTGGCGCGCAGCTCGGCGCTGCTGGCGGCCAGGGCGGTGCTTTCCTGCAGGGTGTCGCGCTGGATCTGCCGCTGCCGTTCGGTCAGCGACACGCTGAGAATCAGGCCAGCCAGGGTGGCGACACTGAACACGCCCAGCACCAGCCAACCCGGATTGAGCTGATCGAAGCCGAGCAGCACCGGCACGAAGAAGCCGAAGCCCATGTTGAAGACCAGCATGCCCAGGGCGATCAGGCGCGCTGGCTGATAACCGGAGCGCCAGTGCCGGCTGCTCACCAGCAGCAGGTTGATTGCGCTCAAGGCCACGAGCAGGTAGACCAGCGAGCTGTACCAGAACAGCCCGGTGACGACGATGCACAGGGCGTAAGCCAGTATCAACAGGGCGTTGCCCTGCAACAGGCGATTGAGTGGGCTGTGCTGAACGGGCGTGCCATGCATGAATCCGAGGCCAAAGGCGAGGACGCTGAAGGCGGCGAACAGCGCGGAGAGGTCGGCGACCAGTGACTGGTTGTAACCCAGGCCGGGCAGCCATTGGGCGAAGATGCCGAGGTTGGCCGACGAGCACACGGCCAGGCCGATGTTCACCCCGGCCAGCCACAGGCCACTGGAGCTGCGGCTGTAGATGAAGCGGATGAGGTTGTACAGGGTCAGCAGCAGCAGAGCACCGAACAGCATGCCGTAGAGGTAGGCGGGCTTTTCCAGGCTGACCAGTTCGGCCTGATCCATCACCTTGAACCAGGTCATCAGCGGGTGGTTGGAGGTCAGGCGCACATAGGCGACGCGAGCCTGGCCGTCATTCGGCAACGGCATCAGGTAGAAGCGCGACGGCAGCGGTCGCGAATCCAGCGGCATGGCTTCGCCGGTGTGCAGGTTCTGCTCCAGCTGGCCGTCTCTCAGCAGGTAGTAATCGAGGTACTGCACCCGTGGTGAGAAGATCCACAGCCAGGCGGGCTGCTGCTGCGCAGCTAGCTCGGCACGAAGCCAGACGGCATGGTCACTGGGCGGGAAGGTGAAGGACTGCTTGCTGAGAGGCTTGAACTGCTGGCGCTGGGCGCGGACTTCTTCGAGGCCCAGGCGGGCGCTGGCGTCGACCAGATAGGACCAGCTGTGCGTGCTGGTCGGGGCTGAGTTCGCACTGGCTGTCAGCGCAAAGCTGATAAACAGCATGCTGGCGAATAGTCCGATGGCAATCCTGAGCCGGCGCACGGGCAAAATCCTTCTAAATGAGTGGCCGGATTATAGCCAAGCATTTGCTCGCGAGAATACGGCGCGGTAGGGCTTTTTACGCTATCCGCGCCGCATTCGTCGAACGGCTCTGACCCTAGTCTTCGCCGCGTTCGCGGGCGATAGCCCGATAACCGATGTCGTTACGATGGAACATGCCGTTCCAGCGAATCTTCTCGGCCAGGCGGTAGGCCTGCTGTTGGGCCTCGGCCACCGTGCGACCGATGGCGGTGGCGCACAGCACGCGGCCGCCCGCCGTGACGATCTGGCCGTCTTTCAGCGCAGTACCGGCGTGGAACACCTTGCCGTCGAGCTTGGCGGCGTCATCGAGGCCTTCGATGACGTCGCCTTTGGCGTAGTCGCCTGGGTAGCCACCAGCGGCCAGCACCACACCCACGGTCGGACGCGGATCCCAGGTCGCTTCGACCTTGTCCAGCGCCTTGGCCAGTGCAGCCTCGACCAGCAGCACCAGGGAGCTTTCCAGGCGGCACATGATCGGCTGGGTTTCCGGGTCGCCGAAGCGGCAGTTGAACTCGATGACCTTGGGCTTGCCAGCCTTGTCGATCATCAGGCCGGCATAGAGGAAGCCGGTGTAGACGTTGCCTTCGCTGGCCATGCCGCGCACGGTCGGGTAGATCACCTCGTCCATCACACGCTTGTGCACCTCGGCGGTGACCACCGGCGCAGGCGAATACGCGCCCATACCGCCGGTATTCGGGCCGCTGTCGCCGTCGCCGACGCGCTTGTGATCCTGGCTGGTGGCCATCGGCAGCACGTTCTCGCCGTCGACCATGACGATGAAACTGGCTTCTTCGCCGTCGAGGAACTCCTCGATCACCACGCGCGAACCGGCCTCACCGAAGGCGTTACCGGCGAGCATGTCGCGCACCGCGTCTTCGGCTTCCTGCAGGGTCATGGCGACGATCACGCCCTTGCCTGCGGCCAGGCCGTCGGCCTTGATCACGATGGGCGCACCCTTCTCGCGCAGGTAGGCCAGCGCCGGTTCGATCTCGGTGAAGTTCTGGTAATCGGCGGTGGGGATCTTGTGGCGCGCAAGGAAATCCTTGGTGAACGCCTTGGAACCTTCCAGCTGAGCGGCTGCGGCGGTGGGGCCGAAGATATCCAGCTTGCGGCTGCGGAACAGGTCGACCACGCCTTTGACCAGCGGCGCTTCCGGGCCGACGATGGTCAGTTGCACGTTCTTCTCGGCAAAGTCAGCCAACTGCTCGATAGCCAGCACATCGATGGCGACGTTTTCGCACTTGGCTTCGACAGCGGTGCCGGCGTTGCCTGGGGCGACGAAGATTTTCTCGACGCGCGGATCCTGCGCCACTTTCCAGGCCAGGGCGTGTTCGCGACCGCCGCTGCCGATGATCAGTACATTCATGTCTGTCTCCTTGTGGAGGCGGGCCGTTGGCCCGGTTGGTGGATAAGAAAAGCGTTATCCACCCTACGAAATCAGGGTGACGTAGGGTGGATGGCCGAAGCCATCCACCGGCCAATCAATGACGGAAATGGCGCATCGAAGTGAACACCATGGCAATCCCCGCTTCGTCGGCAGCAGCGATCACTTCGTTGTCGCGCATCGAGCCACCGGGCTGAATCACGGCGGTGATGCCGGCCTTGGCCGCGTTGTCGATGCCGTCGCGGAAGGGAAAGAAGGCGTCCGAGGCCATCACCGCACCGGGCACCGGCAGGCCGGCGTGTTCGGCCTTGATCGCGGCGATACGGGCGGAGTTGACGCGGCTCATCTGGCCGGCGCCGACACCCACGGTCTGGCGGTTCTTGGCGTAGACGATAGCGTTGGATTTGACGAATTTGGCCACTTTCCAGGCGAAGATCAGGTCGTGGATTTCCTGCTCGCTCGGCGCGCGCTGGGTCACGATCTTCAGGTCGGACGCTGCGATCATGCCGATGTCGCGGCTCTGCACCAGCAGGCCACCATTGACGCGCTTGAAGTCCCAACCCGCAGCACGCTCGGCCGGCCACTCGCCGCATTCGAGCAGGCGCACGTTGGCTTTGGCGGCCACCACTTCACGGGCGGCGGCGCTGATTTTCGGGGCGATGATCACTTCGACGAACTGACGCTCGACGATGGCCTTGGCGGTTTCGCCATCCAGCTCGCGGTTGAAGGCGATGATGCCGCCGAACGCCGATTCGGTATCGGTGGCGTAGGCCAGGTCGTAGGCCTTGCGGATGCCGCCCTCGTCTTCCGGTACCACGGCCACGCCGCAGGGGTTGGCGTGCTTGACGATGACGCAGGCCGGCTTGACGAAGCTCTTCACGCATTCCAGCGCGGCGTCGGTGTCGGCCACGTTGTTGAACGACAGTTCCTTGCCCTGCAACTGGATTGCGGTGGAAACGCTGGCTTCGCCCTTCTTCGCTTCGACATAGAACGCCGCACTCTGGTGCGGGTTCTCGCCGTAGCGCATTTCCTGCGCCTTGACGAACTGGCTGTTGAAGGTGCGCGGGAAGGCGCCGCGGCCCTCGGTGGACAGGGTGTCACGCGCCTGGTCGATGGTGCCCAGGTAATTGGCGATCATGCCGTCGTAGGCCGCGGTGTGCTCGAAGGCCTTGAGTGCCAGGTCGAAGCGCTGGGCGTAGCTCAGACCGCCAGCCTTGAGGGAGGCGACGATGCCGGCGTAATCGCCAGTGTTGACCACGATGGCGACGTCCTTGTGGTTCTTCGCCGCGCTGCGGACCATGGTTGGACCACCGATGTCGATGTTCTCGATGGCGTCGGCCAGGTCGCAATCAGGCTTGGCCACGGTGGCTTCGAAGGGATAGAGGTTGACCGCCACCAGGTCGATCGGCTTGATGCCGTGCTCGTCCATCACCGCGCCGTCCAGCGCACGACGGCCGAGGATGCCGCCGTGAATCTTCGGGTGCAGGGTCTTGACGCGGCCGTCCATCATCTCCGGGAAGCCGGTGTAGTCGGCTACTTCCACTGCGGCTACGCCGTTGTCCTTGAGCAGCTTGTAGGTGCCGCCGGTGGAAAGAATCTCGACACCGAGTGCCGCCAGTTCGCGAGCGAATTCGAGGACACCGGTCTTGTCGGAAACGCTGATCAGCGCGCGGCGGACGGGCAGAAGGGTGGTCTGGTCGGTCATTTCACTATCCATCAGAGCGGGGATATCAGCAAAAAAGGCGGCTCATGCGGGCCGCCCTTTTCGGGAGTTCAGGGTTACAGCAGGTCGTACTGCTTGAGCTTCTTGCGCAGCGTACCGCGGTTCAGGCCGAGCAGTTCGGAGGCCTTGGTCTGGTTACCTTTCACGTAATTCATGACGGTTTCCAGCAGTGGCGCTTCGACTTCGGTGAGCACCAGGTTGTACACGTCGGTGACGTCCGCGCCCTCGAGATGGGCGAAGTAATTGTGCAGCGCCTTCTCAACGGCGCCGCGTAGGGTCTGGCCCTCTTCGCTCGGCGTGTTCAGGTGCTGTTTAAGGCTGGTGTTGTCACTCACGGGTGCAGTTCCACTCACTAAGGTCTCTGTCATCAACGTCATGCGGCCACCTCGTTTCCATCGTTGTGCCGTTCGCGAAAGAACGCGCGAACGTGGGCGCACTGTGCGTCCGTACTGTCCAGACGGTTGAATTGGGCGCGAAACTCCCTGGCGCCCGGCAGGGTTGCCAGATACCAGCCGACATGCTTGCGGGCGATACGCGTGCCCATCAATTCGCCGTAGAAGGCGTGCAGTGCGGCCAGGTGTTCTAGCAGAATGCATTCCACTTCGGGCAGGCCCGGTGCCGGCAGGGTTTCGCCAGTACTCAGGTAGTGCTCGATTTCACGGAAGATCCACGGCCGCCCCTGGGCGGCGCGACCAATGAGCAGCGCGTCGGCGCCAGTGGCGTCGAGCACGGCCTTGGCCTTCTGTGGAGAGTCGATGTCGCCATTGGCGAACACCGGAATCGATATCGCCTGCTTGATGGCGGCGATGGTGTCGTACTCGGCTTCGCCGGTATAAAGGTCGGCGCGGGTGCGGCCGTGTACGGACAGCGCAGCAATGCCGGCATCTTCGGCGATTTTCGCCACGGTAATGCCGTTCTTGTTCTGGCGGTCCCAGCCAGTGCGAATCTTCAGCGTCACCGGCACGTCCACCGCACCGACCACGGCAGCGAGGATTTCCCGTACCAGCGGCTCGTCGCGCAGCAGGGCGGAGCCGGCGGCCTTGTTGCAGACCTTCTTGGCCGGGCAGCCCATGTTGATGTCGATGATCTGCGCGCCCAACTCGACGTTCTTGCGCGCCGCGTCGGCCATCATCTGCGGATCACCACCGGCGATCTGTACCGAGCGCGGCTCGGGATCACCAGCGTGCAGCAAGCGCAGGCTGGACTTGCGGCTATTCCACAGGCGCACATCGCTGGTGACCATCTCCGACACCACCAGGCCGGCACCGAGACGGCGGCACAGTTGGCGGAACGGGCGATCGGTGACGCCGGCCATGGGGGCCAGGATCAACCGATTGGGCAATGTGTAAGGGCCAATACATGGGGCCGACATGGGGCGTCCCTGCTTGTTGGTGCGCAGTTGAGACAAAGGGCGATCAACACCCGCCCTCCACTGTGTCCTCAGGGGAAACGGCGGTGGGTCGGTGCTCGCGAAAGGGTGGGCATGATACCCGCTCTGGATGACCGGATAAAGGTCGTTTTGAACAAATTCTGAACAGCTATGGGCTTATCGCCAGTAGTTAGATGGAAGGCCTGCGACCACGGGTCGCGCCGTCTCCAGACTACTCGGGCGAGTGGAAGCTCAGGCTGTAATTCACCGCGCGGGTGCCCGGATCAAGGATGTCCAGGGAGATGTGGATGGGCGTCTGCGGTGGCATCTCGCTCTGTCCGGCCAGCTCGCCGGCCAGGTACTCGCTGGGTTTGAAGCGACGACTGGCGACCAGTTGGCCACCCAGGTCAGCGAAGCGCATCTCCAGCAGCGGGAAGGGCTGGGCGAAGGAAGCGCGGTTATAAAGGATGGCGTCGACGATCAGGGCGCCGGAGAATTCCGGGTGGCTGCGTACTACCAGGTTGCTGCTGCGAATCTGGCTGATGTCCACTTTCGATGGCAGGGTGCAGCCGATGTTCGGGCACAGTTGTTCGAACCAGGGGCGATAGCGGTCCTGGCGTGCCAGTTCATCGAAGTTGTAGGCGGCGTATTGTGCCAGCAGGCCGCCAGCCGCCAGGAGATTGAGCACTCCCCAGCCGAGCAGGCGCCCCCATGACGTGCTCTGTGGCTGGCTCCAGTCGAGTTGCAAGGGTTCGTCGTCCAGTTCGAACAGGCGCTCCTCACGCAGACCCGGCTCGTTGCGCATTGCCTTGGACTCTTCACGCTCCGTGCGCAGACCTTCGTCCTGTTGCTCGTCATCGATATCACCCAGGCGCGGCTCAGCGGATTCGTCGAGGTCATCGGCGATGGGCTGCTTGCGGGATGTGGCGGGAGGAATGAACTCAATGGCAGCTTTGGGCTCAGGTGCAGCGGTGGGCTCCGGCTGCTCTTCGGTTGGTTGCAGCTCGAAGCTGTCGCGCTCGCGCTTGACTGGCTCGTCGCGCAGCAGGGCTTCGGCCCAGGCCTCGTCATGCGTGTCGTCGTGCTCGTCCGTTGCGCGGCTGGCGAAATTCTCGGCATAGCGCGGCGCCTGTTCCAGTGCGAGGAACTGCTGCGACAGCTGCTGTTCCTGCTCTTCCAGCCTGGCCAGTTCCTCATCGAGATCGAGGTTGTCGAGGTCGAGGTCGTCATGAATCCACAGGGTATCGTCGGCGGGATTGGACGCTGGCGACTTGGTGCGGGTGTCGGGTTGGGCCTTGACCGCAGTGCTTACCGTTTTGGCGGTCGCTGGCGCAGGTGCGGCTGCACGGGGGCCGAACAGTTGCTCGGCGGCGTTGAACACGTGCAGGCAGGCACCGCAGCGTACTGCGCCATGGGCAGCAGCCAGCTGCGCCTGACTGACGCGGAAGCTGGTACGGCAATTGGGGCACTGGGTGACGTGGCTTTCGCTCATGCGCGGGTCCGGAAAATCCAAGCAGCTAGTCTAACGCAACGACTGCGCGCGGTTCAGCGCTTGACGCCGCTGATGCGCACCCAGCCGTCCTTGATGGCCGTCGGGTCGAGGTCGAAGGCACCTGCGTAGGCGGCGCGGACTTCCTTGGCCTGCTCGGCGAGGATACCCGACAGCGCCAGGCGTCCACCGCCTTTGACCAGTGTGGTGATCTGAGGTGCCAGGGAAACCAGCGGGCCGGCGAGAATGTTGGCGACGACCACGTCGGCAGGCTGCTGCGGCAGGTCGGCAGGCAGATACACCGGGAAGCGCGCCGGATCGATACCGTTGCGCGAGGCATTGTCGCGCGAGGCTTCCAGGGCTTGCGGGTCGATATCGGTACCCGCTGCCTGCGGTGCACCGAGCAACAGTGCGGCGATGGCGAGGATGCCCGAGCCGCAACCGAAGTCGAGCACGCTGCAGTTGTCCAGGTTCTGGCCATCGAGCCATTCCAGGCACAGTGCGGTGGTCGGATGGGTGCCGGTGCCAAAGGCCAGGCCCGGATCGAGCAGCAGGTTGACGGCGTCCGGCTCCGGCGCGGCGTGCCAGCTTGGCACGATCCACAGGCGTTGGCCGAAGCGCATGGGCTGGAAGCCATCCATCCAGCTGCGCTCCCAGTCCTGATCCTCGATGCGCTCGACATGATGCTCTGGCAGCGCGCCGCCACACAGCAACTGCAGGTGGGCGAGCAGGGCGGTTTCGTCGGTGTCGGCCTCGAACAGGGCCAGCAGGTGAGTATTCGACCACAGCGGCGTGGTGCCCAGATCCGGCTCGAAGATCGGCTGATCTTCGGCGTCCATGAAGGTTACCGATACGGCGCCGACTTCCAGCAGGGCATCCTCGTAGGTTTCTGCCTGCTCAGGAGTGATGGCGAGACGGACTTGTAGCCAGGGCATGGAAAACCTCATGAAGGGCGCGCGTTTGGCCGCGCAGCTTACTTGAAGGGGCGGGCGGCTTGCCAGTTCGACCGCTGAAACGACAGGGGCCGCCCGACGGCAGCCCCTGTGATGCAGCAGGTCATGGACTCAGTGCTTGTCCATACCCAGTTTCTTTTCCAGATAATGGATGTTCACGCCACCTTTGACGAAACCCTTGTCGCGGGTCAGGTCGCGGTGCAGTGGCACGTTGGTCTTGATGCCGTCGACCACGATCTCGTCCAGAGCGTTGCGCATACGGGCCATGGCCTCGTCACGGTCCTTGCCGAAGGTGATCAGCTTGCCGATCAGCGAGTCGTAATGCGGCGGAACGCTATAGCCGCTGTACAGGTGCGAGTCGACGCGAACGCCATTGCCGCCCGGCGCATGGAAATGCTTGACCTTGCCGGGGCTGGGCATGAAGTTGTCCGGGTCTTCGGCGTTGATCCGGCACTCGACCGAGTGACCGAGGATCTTCACGTCTTCCTGCTTGATCGACAGTTTGTTGCCAGCGGCGATGCTGAGCATCTCCTTGACGATGTCGATACCCGTGACCATTTCGGTGACCGGGTGCTCCACCTGAACGCGGGTGTTCATCTCGATGAAGTAGAAACGGCCGTCTTCATAGAGGAACTCGAAGGTGCCGGCGCCACGGTAGCCGATCTCGATGCAGGCATCGACGCAACGCTTGAGCACTTCGGCGCGGGCCTTCTCGTCGATCAGCGGGGCCGGAGCCTCTTCGATCACCTTCTGGTGACGGCGCTGCAGCGAGCAGTCACGGTCGTACAGGTGAATCGCGTTGCCCTGGCCGTCGGACAGCACCTGGACTTCGACGTGGCGCGGGTTGCCGAGGAACTTTTCCAGATAGACCATCGGGTTGCCGAACGCAGCACCGGCTTCGGTGCGGGTCAGCTTGGCCGATTTGATCAGGTCTTCTTCCTTGTGCACCACGCGCATGCCGCGACCACCGCCGCCGCCAGCGGCCTTGATGATCACCGGGTAGCCCACTTCACGGGCGATGCGCAGAGCTTCTTCCTCGTCTTCCGGCAGCGGGCCGTCGGAACCGGGAACCACCGGGACGCCGGTTTTGATCATGGCTTCCTTGGCCGATACCTTGTCGCCCATCAGGCGGATGGTGTCGGCTTTCGGGCCAATGAAGGCAAAACCGGAGTTCTCCACCTGTTCGGCGAAGTCGGCGTTCTCGGCGAGGAAGCCGTAGCCCGGGTGGATGCCCGTGGCACCGGTCAGTTCAGCTGCGCTGATGATGGCCGGGATGTTCAGGTAAGACTGAGCGCCGGCTGCCGGGCCAATGCAGACGGACTCGTCGGCCAGGCCCAGGTGCATCAGTTCGCGGTCGGCGGTGGAGTGCACGGCAACCGTCTTGATACCCAGCTCTTTGCAGGCGCGCAGGATACGCAGGGCGATTTCGCCACGGTTGGCGATAAGGACTTTTTCCAGCTTCTGCATTGCAGGCTCCCCGTGCATCAAACGATGGTGAACAGGGGTTGGTCGTACTCAACCGGCTGGCCGTTTTCCACCAGGATGGATTCGATCACACCGCTGGCTTCGGCTTCGATGTGGTTCATCATCTTCATCGCTTCGACGATGCAGAGGATGTCGCCTTTCTTCACGGTCTGACCGACTTCGACGAAGTTGCCCGAGGTCGGCGAGGCGGCGCGATAGAACGTGCCAACCATCGGCGAACGCGCCACGGTGCCGTTCAGTTTCGGTGCGGCGGCCGGGGCGGCTTCAGCGCCCGGAGCGGCTGCGGCTGCGGCGACAGGCGCCGCGATCGGAGCCGGTGCCGGTGCGTACATCGGCTGCGGGGCATAGGCCGGTTGTTTGCTGTGACGGCTGATGCGTACGGACTCTTCGCCCTCTTTGATCTCCAGCTCGTCGATACCGGACTCTTCCAGCAGCTCGATCAGTTTCTTGACTTTACGGATATCCATGAATGGTCAACTCCCAGAGGTGAGGTAGGACTTGTCTACCAGGCTACGCGTCAGGCGCGCCCGGTCAGTTGTTCGAGTGCCGCTTCCAGGGCCAGCCGATAACCGCTGGCGCCAAGGCCGCAGATCACCCCTACTGCAACGTCGGAAAAGTAGGAGTGATGGCGGAAAGGTTCACGCTTGTGCACGTTGGACAGGTGCACTTCGATGAATGGGATGCTCACTGCCAGCAATGCGTCACGTAATGCGACGCTTGTATGGGTAAAAGCGGCAGGATTGATCAGGATGAAGTCGACACCTTCACCCTTTGCGGCGTGAATGCGGTCGATCAGTTCGTACTCGGCATTGCTTTGCAGGTACAGCAGATGGTGGCCCGCCTCGCGTGCGCGGCGTTCCAGATCCTGATTGATTTCGGCGAGAGTGGTTGCACCGTATTTGTCGGGCTCGCGGGTACCCAGCAGATTCAGATTGGGGCCGTGCAGCACCAGTAGGGTGGCCATGGTCGCTTTCCTTGTTGTTCAGGCTGCGCAGGACTATGCCGCAGCTGCGCGATGTCAGCAATAGTCGACACGATGCCTGCTGTTTACGGCAGAAATATGACTATAGCGTTGGTTTTGGTCGTTGCCAGGACATTTGCAGCGTGCGGGCGATGATCGCGTCGACAGCGCTCAACGACCTGCCAGGCGGCTGCTGGCCTGATCCAGGCGGCCAGCGAAGGTGGCGGCATCGACTTCACCTACGACACGCAGATCGAGCAGTTCGTCACCATTGCCGGCAAACAACTGGATGGCAGGCGGGCCGAACAACTTGTAACGGTCCAGCAGGGCGCGCTGGGCGGCGTTGCTTTCGGTGATATCGAAGCGGATCAGGCGCCAGTCAGCAAGCTTGCTGCCGACTTCGGCATTGCCGAACACCTCGCGCTCGATGACCTTGCAACTGATGCACCAGTCGGCGTACCAGTCCAGCAGCAGCGGCTGACCGGCGGATTTGGCTGCGGCCAGTGCGGCGTCCAACTCGGCGGGGCTGCTCAGGGTTTGCCAGGCACCACTCTTGGCGCTGCTCTGGCTGGCACCAGCCTGCAGCTGGCCGAGTGGCTTGAGCGGATCGCTCGCACCCTGCAGGGCGCCGACCCAGGCGGCCAGGGCATAGACCAGCAGTGCCAGACCGGCGATCTGGCCGAGTTTCTGTCGATGCGTTTTGGGGCCGAACTCCAGCGCACCGAGGAATACTGCCACACCACCCGCCAGCAGGCCCCACAGGGCCAGGCTGAGACTGCCCGGCAGTACGCGCTCGAGCAGCCAGATCGAAACGGCCAGGAGCAGCACGCCGAAAGCATTGCGTACGCTCACCATCCAGGTGCCGGTTTTCGGCAGCAGCGCACCACCGCCAACAGCGAACAGCACCAGCGGCGTACCCATGCCGAGGCCGAGCGCGAGCAGCTTCAGGCCGCCGCCCAAGGCATCGCCACTGGCGCTGATATAAAGCAGGGCACCGGCCAGCGGCGCCGAGACGCAGGGGCTGACCAGCAGGCTGGAGAGTACGCCGAGCACTGCGGCATTCAGATGCGAGCCACCATGGGTCTTGCCGGCCAGGCGATCCAGCGGTTCACTGATGAAACGCGGCAGGCGCAGCTCGAACAGGCCGAACATGGCCAGGGCGAAGAGGGTGAAGAAGGCGGCGAAAGGCACCAACACCCAAGCTGATTGCAGACGCGCCTGTAGATTGAGGCCGGCGCCGAACAGCCCCATAAGTGTGCCGAGGACGGCGAAACAGATCGCCATCGGCAACACGTAGGCCAGCGACAGAGTCAGGCTGCGAAAGCCCCCCAGTTGCCCGCGCAGCACCACGCCGGACAGGATCGGCAGCATCGGCAGCACACAGGGGGTGAAGGTCAGCGCCAGGCCGCCGAGGAAGAACAACGTCAGTTCTTTCCAGTTCCAGGCTGCAGCCACGTTAGCCACGGTCGACAGGGCGCTTGCGGAGCTCGTCGCCGGCATATCACCGATCTCGATGTATTCGGTCTCGGGCGGATAGCACAGGCCCTTGTCGGCACAACCCTGGTAGCCGACCTGCAGGCGCAGCGGGCGGTTGTCCGGGTTGTCCAGTGGCACGCGGATATCCAGCACGCCGTAGTACACCTCGACATCGCCGAAGAATTCATCGTGCTTGGCCTCGCCTGCCGGCAACTCGGCGTCACCGAGCACCAGATCCGCTGGTTCGACGCTGAAATTGAAACGATGGCGATAGAGGTAGTAACCCTCGGTCGCGACGAAGCGCAACGTCACTGCCTGTGCATCGCTGCTCACCAGGCTCAGCTTGAAGGCTTCGCGCACCGGCAGGAAGTCACTGCTGTTGTTCAGCGGCGCGCCAATCGGTGAGGCGGCTGGGCGCTGGTCGAACAGATTGGCGCTGGCGGGCAGGCTCAGGCAGAGCAGAAACAGGGGAAGTAGCAGTCGACGCAGTGACATCGGGCGAATATCTCGGCGGAAGGTGGCGGCATGATACCGGAAAGCGCCCGCCCGCATCGTCGCTGCCGCGCCGGGACGTCGATTGCCGGGGATGAGCGGCACCTTGGAGGAGGCCGGCCTTGTAGAGTTCCCGCGCAGATCGAGCCTGCGCTGTCGTGTCGCAGGCAGTTAGACGCGAAACGCCTGCACGGCGCTGTGCAACTGGCCGCCAAGGTGCAGCAGGCGTTCACTCTCGCTGCGCCCGTTGGCGATCAGGCCGAGGTTGTCGTCGCCCAATTGGTGGATACGTTCGCCGTGTTCGCGAATCTCGCTGACGGCGTCACTCTGCTGAGCGGTGGCCTCGGCAATGCGCTCTGCCATGCTGGCGATGGTGCGGATAGCGCTGACGATCTCGTCCAGCGCGCCATCGGCGGCCTCGGCTTTGCCGGCAGTGGCTTCGGCGTGTTCGACCTGGGCGCGCATGGCTTGTACCGACTGGTGCGCAGCCTGTTGCAGGCGGCCGATGACATCCTGGATTTCTGCAGTGGCGCTGCCGGTGCGCTGCGACAACGAGCGTACCTCGTCGGCGACCACGGCAAAGCCACGGCCGGCCTCGCCGGCGCGAGCGGCCTCGATGGCGGCGTTGAGGGCGAGCAGGTTGGTCTGTTCGGCGATGCCGCGAATCACCGTGAGCACGCTGCCGATGGTGGCGGTCTCGTCGGCCAGGCGCTCGATGGCCTGGGCGTTGTCCTGCACCTCGCTGACCAGGGCGTGCAGCCCCTGAAGGCTCTGGCCGATGACCTGCTGGCCCTGGGCCAGGGCGCGATCTGCATCGCGGCTGGCGTCGGCGGTCTGGCTGGCGTCCTGGGCGACCTGGCCGATGGTCGCTTCCAGCTCGCCCAGCGCGTCGCGGATCAGAGCGGTATCGCCGGCCTGGCGCTCGGCGCCGCCGTGCAGGCCGCCGCTGAGATTGGCCAGGGTACGGCTGGAGCCTGCGACATGCTCGGCATGGCCGCGGATGCTGGCGACCAGCTCCACCAGATAGCGGCGCAGGTGATTGAGCGAGTCTTCGATATCGCGCAGCTCACGGGTGCGGGAGTGGATGCTGATCGGCGTTGCGAAATCACCTTTGGCCCACTGTGACAGTGCCGGTACCAGGCGCTCGAGCACCTGCGAGAGGCGCCGCTGGATGCGGTCGATGAGCAGGGCGATGAGCAGGATCAGGCCGATCATCAGGCCCTGAATCAGCCGTACCTCGCCCTGAATGCGTGCGTATTCGCCTTTTACCAGGGGCTCCAGCGCAGCCAGTGCCTGTTGCACCTGGGTCACGCGTTCGGTGGTGGTCAAGGCCAGTTGCTGGCGTTGCTCGACCAGCTCGCGAGTGCGTTGCAGTTCGCTGGGGTAGCGACGCACCAGTGAGCTAAGTTCGCGTTTCAGCTCGATGCCGCGATCCTCTGCCTGTTGCTCCTGTTGTGTGTCATCCAGCCCGAGCAGCGCGGCGAAGCCGACGCTGGCAGAGCTGTCGGCCTGTTGCACGCCGAGTAGCGGCAATTTGTCCAGTGCCTCTGCCAGCTGGGCAAGTGCCTTGAGTTCGCGTTCGACATCGCCGAGCAGTTCGCTACGGCCCTGGCTGGTGAAGCGTTCGCGGGCGTGGGCGAGCTTCAGCAGGCGCGAACCGGCTTCCTGCAGCGGTTTGCGATACTCACCGGCGGCAGGGCTGCTGGCATCTGCGACGTACTGGGTCAGTTGTTCCAGCGCAGCGAGCATCTCGCGTTCGGCCTGCAACAGCAGGCCCTGCGGATCACCGGCCAGTTTGCCGGCC
Organism: Pseudomonas chaetocerotis; assembly: GCF_015712105.2. NCBI lineage: Bacteria > Pseudomonadati > Pseudomonadota > Gammaproteobacteria > Pseudomonadales > Pseudomonadaceae > Pseudomonas > Pseudomonas chaetocerotis. Next base: position 422,447 of record NZ_JACFYX020000001.1, on the reverse strand, counting down.
GCCAGCAGCTGATTGGCGCTGAAGTCGCGCAGTTGCTCAAGGCTTGGGCGCAGCTCGGTGGTCAATTGTTGCGGCAGTTGTTCGAGAGAGTCGTCGAAGGCGTCGATGGCCAGGGTCGCGCTGCTGTGTTGCACGGCGTTGCCACTGGCCAGGTAGGCCTGAATGTTGTCGGCCACCTCGCGCTGGAACTGCTGGGACAGCGTCAGGTAGCGCTCCATCAGTTGCACTGGTTGCTGCAACGCGCGCTGCGACCACCAGAGCGTCGCCGCCAGCGCAACGCAAACGGTGACCAGCAGCAGGGTGTTTAGGTTGGTGAGCAGCTTGAGGCGCATGGCGGGCTCGATCGACGACTGAACGATGCCCGCGAGCTTATTGCGGTTTGGTTACAGGCTGATGACGCTGTGAGCTGTGTCACGTTCTGCGGCGAGTCACTCGCTGCTGTACAGCTCCACCCGGTTACGACCACCGTGCTTGGCCTTGTACAGCGCTTGGTCTGCGCGCTTGGACAGTGTGTTGCCATCCAGGCCCGGTTGCAGCATGGCGATACCACAGCTGAAGGTGCAGGACAGGTCCTGCGGCTGGGCCGGGTAGTGGATTTCGGCGAAGCGCTGGCGAATCTCTTCCAGCACCTTGAGCGCCGATTGCTCGTCGGTATCGGGCAGCACCACGGCGAATTCCTCGCCGCCGTAACGACCGATATGGTCGGTCTTGCGCAGGCGCTGCTTGAGGAACAGCGCCAGGCTCTTGATCACCCGGTCGCCCATGGGGTGACCGTAGGTGTCGTTGACCTTCTTGAAGTGGTCGATGTCGAGCATGGCGAAGGCCAGCGGCTGCTCTTCGCGGCGTGCGCGAAAGCAGGCGTCATCGAGCAGTTGCAGGGTATGAGTGTGGTTGTACAGGCCGGTCAGGCTGTCACGCACCATGCGCGCCTTGAGGTTGCGCGCACGGGCTGCGCGGTTGCGCACGGTGGCGATCAGGTGGCGTGGTTTGATCGGTTTGGTGAGGAAGTCGTCGCCGCCCTCGCTCATGGCGTCGAGCTGCTTGTCCAGGTCGTCCTCGGCCGACAGGTAGATGATCGGCACGCTGACGTAGCGGTCGTTGTGGCGGATCACCTTGGCCAGTTCGGTGCCGTTGCACTCGGGCATGTACATGTCGAGGATGATCAGGTCCGGCTGGAATTCGGCCAGCGCGTCCATTGCCTGGATCGGCTCGGTGAGGGTGTGGGTGAGGATGCCGGCACTGTTGAGTACGCGCTCGGTGTGGGTCGCCTGGGCCTTGGAATCGTCGACGATCAGCACCTTGTACGGGTCGTACTGCGAGACGTGGGTCAGTACCTCGATGCGTTCGAGCAGGCTCGATGCATCCAGTGAGCCGGTGAAGAACTCCTGGCCGCCGGCGCGTACGGCAGCCAAGCGCGTCGGGGTGTCGGTATCGCAGTGGCTGAAGAACAGCAGCGGAATTTTCTGCTCCAGACCTTCTTGCACCGAGTCGGCAAGTTCCAGGCCTGCGCCGGCGAAGTCGACGTCCATGACGATGGCGGCCGGGTGTCGCTCGCTGATGGCGGCGCGGAAGGCGAACTCATCGCCCAGGGCCTGCGCCGCCAGGCCGAAGAAATCCAGTTGCTGGGCCAGACGCTCGGCGCGCTGGGCATCCTGCAGGGCTAGATAAACCGGTTTGCGCAGTGGGGGCAGGAAGGTCTGTTCGAAGGCATCACTATGACGCAGGCCGGTTCTCGACAAGCGCTGCATGGCCTGATTGAGGCGGGCGATCAGCGTGCTGTTGAGGCGACCGCGATTTTTGACTACTTCATCCAGGCTGACGCCAATGCTTTGCGCCAGTTGCGCGTGCTCGGTCTGTTCGAAACGCTCGGCGTAACGCAGCAGTCGCAGGTTGGCTTCGCTCAGCTCAGCCATGCCGGCATCGTTCCATTCGCTGCGTTGCAGGCGCTGCCAGACTTCCAGCACCTGGCGTGCCTGGTGAATGACGCGCTGGGCGAAATGGTGCTTGAGTCGATCTCGACTGGGATCCGGGTGCTCGGTCATGGGCCGACTTCTATAAATGGTTAAGTCAGTGGTGGCTCGATGCTATCACTTGCTGGAGGCGCTGACATTGCCGTCGATCAATTGGCGTCGGTATTTCTGTCGAATAAGCGACAGAATTTTAGTTTTCCCCTACCCGCGTTAAGTTTGCCCCTCTGCCCTGCGTTTTGCTGTGGGCTTGCCTTATAGTGCGTAGCAGGTCGCAACCCGTTGCTTGGGTTGTGGTCGAACACTCGAATTCGCTTGAAAAGGACACTGCCATGCTGGACTGGAAGAATCGCGCGACGAACTCGCAGGGCGGCGCCGCCAAGACCTCAGGAGGCAGTCGCAGTGGCGGCAGCCTGATCGCTCGAGCTCTGGGCGGTCTGATTGGTGTCTATCTGCTCATCGCCCTGGTGGTCGGCTGGTACTGGAGCCAGGAGCCGTCTGTCTTCCAGGTCCAGCAGCATGCCCAGAGTTCGGCGCAGCAGGCGCAACGGCAGATGGTCACCGGTTACACCTCGGTGGAAACCCTCAAGCAGGTCGCTAGCACGCTGCTCGACAAACCGGGCGGCTATCTGTCCAACGATCTAGCGCCGCCCGGTCTGTGGCTGGACAACATGCCGAGCTGGGAATATGGCGTGCTGGTGCAGGTACGCGACTTCTCGCGTGCCCTGCGCAAGGACTTCGCCCGTTCGCAGTCGCAGTCCACCGAGGACCCGGACCTGGCCAAGGCCGAGCCGCGTTTTCACTTCGACAACAAGAGCTGGGCGTTACCGGCGTCCGAGTCCGAGTACCGAGAGGGCATCAAGTCGCTGGATCGCTACCTGGCTCGTCTGGCCGACCCGGCGCAGAGAAACGCGCAGTTTTACGCGCGTGCCGACAACCTGAACAACTGGCTGGGTGATGCCGGCACACGTCTTGGGTCGCTGTCTCAGCGCCTGTCCGCCAGCGTGGGGCAAGTGCGCCTGAACGAGAAACTGCAGGTGGGCAGCGATGCCGAAGAGTCCGGGCAGGTGGGTGAGGGCGGCGTTTACGAGACGCCCTGGCTGCAGATCGACAATGTGTTCTACGAGGCTCGCGGTCAGGCCTGGGCACTGGCTCACCTGCTGCGCGCTGTGGAGGTGGACTTCGCCGACGTGCTGGCGAAAAAGAACGCCACCGTCAGCGTGCGCCAGATCATTCGTGAGCTGGAAGCCGCGCAGGCCACCCTGTGGAGCCCGATGATCCTCAACGGCAGCGGCTACGGCGTTCTGGCCAACCACTCGCTGGTGATGGCCAACTACATCTCCCGCGCCAACGCGGGGCTGATCGACCTGCGTCAATTGCTGAGCCAGGGTTGATGGTCGCGATTTCGGCAGCGGAGGCGGCGCATCGTGCTGCCTCTGACCGCGAGCGCGTGGCCTGGGTCGATGAGCACGACCGGCCGCTGGGCGGTGTTTCTCGTGTCGAGCTGCGCGAGCGCCGGCTGATCGGGCGTGGCACCTACATTCTCCTGTTCAACACGGCTGGGCTGCTGTGCGTGCATCGGCGCACCTTGAGCAAGGCGTTGTATCCCGGATACTGGGACGTGGCGGCCGGCGGCATGGTGCTCGAAGGCGAGGACTACCGACTCTCCGCCGAGCGTGAGCTGGCCGAGGAGCTGGGTATCGTCGATGCCCAGCTGACCGAGCATGCGCACTTTCTCTATGACGCTCCGGAAAGTCGCCTGTGGTGCATGGCCTACTCGGCTGTATCCGATGCGCCGCTGGTGTTGCAGCCGGAGGAGGTGCTGGAGGCGCGCTTCATCAGCATCGATCAGGCGTTGGAGGAAACCCATCGCTTGCCGTATTGCCCGGATTCGCTGGCGGCGCTGGAGCGCTACATAAAAAGGCCGCTTGCGGCCGGCTGATGTCCCTCTCCCGTTTGTGGGAGAGGGTGCCCGAATGGCGGGAGAGGGTGGTTGTGTCGCCTCCTGTGTGTCGTCGAGCTCGTAGAGTGCGCTGTGCGCACCGGTTTTACTTCGGATGCTGGGGCTGGTGCGCACGGCGCACCCTACGGGCCGAGCTCGCTGCAGCGTCGCGGATTCCGAGCGCTCCGTGCACGATGGCGAACGGCGTCGCCATCGTGCCGCACAATGACGCAAATCCATACTTAGCAAGCGCCGCCTTTGCCGTTACACTGCCCGGCCTTTTCGGCGGACGTCTGTCCGCTTGCGCTGCCCCTGCCTGAGTGGGGCTTCGCGGCTGAACCCGTTCAGCCAGTCGCTATCCTGACCCCTACGAGGACAAGCCGGTGGTCAAGAAAGCCTCTTCATTCTCCGCCCTGAGCGGTCTCGTCTATTCCACCGATGGCGGTCGTCATTGCCCGGATTGCAACCAGGCGGTGGATGCCTGCATCTGCAAGCAGACGCGCATTCCTGAAGGCGACGGCATTGCCCGTGTGCGTCGTGAAACCAAGGGCCGTGGTGGCAAGACCGTTACCACTGTCAGCGGCGTGCCACTGGCCGAGGAACCGCTCAAGGAACTGGCCAGCGCGTTGAAGAAACGCTGCGGCACCGGCGGCGCGCTCAAGGATGGGGTGATCGAGATCCAGGGTGATCACGTCGATCTGCTGTTGGCCGAACTGAGCAAGCGCGGCTTTACCGCGAAGAAGTCCGGCGGCTGATAAGTCCTTTTCTAATCTTGGATGACGTTCATACGGTCAACCACCGAGCAAACGTCATCTTGCTTTCATCATTTCTAAACTGGCCGCCAGCAAGGTCAGGCTTTTCTCATGGGAGAACCCGATGTCCGCACGACGCACCCGCAAAGACGACGGCAGCCAATGGACCGTAGCCGATAGCCGCAGTGTCTATGGCATTCGCCATTGGGGCGCCGGTTACTTTTCGATCAACGATGCCGGGCGTATCGAGGTGCGTCCCAACGGCCCGGACAGCCAGCCCATCGATCTTTATCAGCAAGTCGACGAGCTGCGTCAGAGCGGCCTGTCGCTGCCGCTGCTGGTGCGTTTCCCTGACATTCTGCAAGACCGCGTGCGCCGCCTGACCGGGGCCTTTGATGCCAGTATCGAGCGCCTGGAATACCAGAGCCGCTACACCGCGCTGTACCCGATCAAAGTCAACCAGCAGGAGGCGGTGATCGAGAACATCATCGCCACGCAGAACGTCTCCATCGGCCTCGAGGCTGGTTCCAAGCCCGAGCTGCTGGCCGTGCTGGCGCTGGCACCGAAGGGCGGCACCATCGTCTGCAACGGTTACAAGGACCGCGAATTCATTCGCCTGGCGCTGATGGGGCAGAAGCTCGGCCACAACGTATTCATCGTCATCGAAAAGGAGTCGGAAGTCGCCCTGGTGATCGAGGAGGCGGCTGAACTCAAGGTCGCGCCGCAGATCGGCCTGCGCGTGCGTCTGTCCTCGCTGGCGTCGAGCAAGTGGGCCGACACCGGCGGTGAGAAGTCCAAGTTCGGTCTGTCCGCTGCGCAGATCCTACAGGTGGTCGAGCGCTTCCGCGCGGCCGGGCTGGATCAGGGCATTCGCCTGCTGCACTTTCACATGGGCTCGCAGATCGCCAACATCGCCGACTACCGCAAGGGTTTTCGCGAGGCTATCCGCTACTACGGAGAGCTGCGTGCCATGGGTCTGCCGGTCGATCACATCGACGTCGGCGGTGGCCTCGGCGTGGACTACGACGGTACTCACTCGCGTAACGCCAGCTCGATCAACTACGACATGCAGGACTACGCCGATGCCGTGGTCGACATGCTCAAGGAATTCTGCGACCGCCAGGAAATCCCCCATCCGCACATCTTCTCCGAGAGTGGCCGGGCGATGACCGCGCACCATGCCGTGCTGCTGGTGCAGGTCACCGACGTCGAGCGGCACAACGACAAGGTGCCGGAGATCGATGCCAGCGCCGAACAGCCGGAAGTGCTGCAAGTGCTGATCGAGCTGCTGGAAGACAGCGACCCGGAAATGGTCGCCGAAACCTACTGGCGCGCCACCCACTACATCGAGGAAGTGGCTGCGCAGTATTCGGCCGGCAAGCTGAGCCTGGCGCAGAAGGCACTGGCCGAGCAGTGCTACTTCGCCATCTGCCGTCGTCTGCACAACCAGCTCAAGGCGCGTCAGCGTTCGCACCGTGCGGTGCTGGACGAACTCAACGACAAGCTCGCCGACAAGTACATCTGCAACTTCTCGGTGTTCCAGAGCCTGCCGGACACCTGGGCCATCGGCCAGATCCTGCCGATCCTGCCGCTGTCGCGTCTGGATGAGGAGCCGTTGCGCCGCGCGGTGCTGCAGGACCTGACCTGCGACTCCGACGGCAAGATCCGCCAGTACGTCGACGAGCAGTCCATCGAGACCAGTCTGCCGGTGCACGAGATTCGTGAAGGTGAGGATTATGTGCTGGGCATCTTCCTGGTCGGCGCCTATCAGGAAATCCTCGGCGACATGCACAACCTGTTCGGCGATACCGACTCGGTGAACATCTACCAGGGCGCCGATGGCAGCGTGGTGCACGCCGGTATCGAGACTCACGACACCATCGAAGACATGCTGCGCTACGTGCACCTGTCGCCGGAAGAGCTGATGACCCACTACCGCGACAAGGTGGCCAGCGCCAAGATCAGCGCCCGTGAGCGTACGCAGTTCCTCGATGCCTTGCGTCTGGGGCTGACCCGCTCGTCCTACCTGGCTTCGTAAGCCGTCAGCGGCAACTTCGGTAGCCTGGATGCAATCCGGAGGTGGCGCAACGTCGGGCATCGCTCCCGGATTGCATCCGGACTCCGGTGCTTCCTGAGGCCCTTGGTGCGCGCGGCACACCCTACTGTAGGGTGCGCCGTGCGCACCGAGCCGAAGATTCAGCCGATCATCCCGTAGCCACGCGCCATCAGCGCCGCCAGCAGCGGGATCGCCAGCAACAGCAGCAGCTCGATACGGATGCTCCAGGTCACCAGGGCGATCTGCCGGGCGCTCGGCTCGGGCACCTGGCCGGCCTTCACGGGTTTGCGCCACTTGATGAACACCACCGTGGGCAGGATCGACAGCAGGCCAACCAGGACGAAAAGCCCCACCTTGGCATGAAACAGGCTGTTGCCCATGTAGTAGGCGGCGTCCTTGCCGAACCACAGCACGCGGGCGACACCGGTGGCCAGCACCAGACCGGCACAGATGCCGTAGACCAGGTCGGTGATCATAAGGCTGCGCGCACGGCGCAGATCCAGCGGCGCCTTGAACTGCACGTGTTCGACGCTGAGCAGAGCGAACAGCGCGAAGATTGACAGGTAGTGCAGATAAGCGACGAGCGCGGCAGCCATGATTGCTTCCTTTCAGTGGGAACTTGGGGCGATTTCACTGCGGTTGCGGCCGCCATGTTTGGCCCGGTAGAGCGCCTGATCGGCGCGTTTGAGTGCATCCACGCTGCTCTCGCCGGGGCCAAGCAGCGTGCAGCCCAGGCTGATGGTCTGCTGCAGTTGGGCGTGCTCCAGTTGCATCGGCTGGCTGGCGATGGCCAGACGGATGCGCTCGGCGATCTGCAGCAGTTCCTGGTCATCGTGCACCTGGGTGAGGATGACGAACTCCTCGCCGCCATTGCGGGTCACCACATCCTGCGGGCGCAGGGCACTGCTCATGCGTCGCGCGCTTTCCCACAGCACGTGGTCGCCGCCATCGTGGCCATGCCTGTCGTTGACCTGCTTGAAGTGGTCCAGGTCGCAATAGATAACGCCCAGGCGCAGCTGGCTGCGTTCGGCAGCGGCCTGCTCGAGCGGCAGAAAGTGCAGCAGCCCGGCGCGATTCCACAACTGGGTAAGCGGGTCGAGCATGCCCTTGCGCTGCTCGCGGCTAAGAGCGTCACGCAGGTCGTTGGCCTGTTGCGAGCAGTGCTGCAGGTGCAGATAGTTTTCGGTCAGGAAGGCCAGGTCGCGCAACTGGCATCTCTCCTGACTGCCGAACAGGCGCGGTTTCGGGTCGGCCAGGCACAGGGTGCCCAGCGGCAGGCCATCGGCGTCGTGCAGCGGCCAGCCGGCATAGAAGCGCACATCCGGCGTGCCGCGGGCCAGTTCGGTACCGGCAAAGCGCTCGTCCACCTGGCTGTCCTCGACTATTAGCGGTTCGTCGCGCAATACCGCATGAGAACAGTAGGACAGACTGCGCGGCGTCTCTGCTACATCCAGCCCCTGGCGGCTCTTGAACCACTGGCGATCTCGGTCGACCAGTGTGACCAGTGCGGTTTTTACCTGGAACAGGTCGTGCGCCAGGCGCGTCAGGGTATCGAGGTAGGGGTCGGCAGGGGTGTCGAGCAGCTCCAGGCGATCGAGGGCCTGCTGGCGTTCGGCTTCATTGGCGGGCAGCGGGACGTTGAGCATGGGCGATCTCTCCTAATGCCGGGGAAGGGAACCACAGGTCGCGACGGCTCAGTTGCCAAGCATAGCCAGCCAGTACCAGACTGCGCAGCCCCATGAAGGCCAGAAATGCCAACCACAACCCGTGATTGCCCAGGCTTTGCAGCCACCAGGCCAGCGGGAAGGCCAGAACCAGCGCGATGAGCATGGCGTCGCGCATCTCGCGGGCACGGGTTGCTCCTATGAACAAGCCATCGAGCAGGTAACTCCATACGGCCAGCAGCGGCAGCATGGCCAGATACGGCAAGAAGTGCAGGGCCAGTTCGCGCACTTCGGCGATATCTGTGAGCATGCCGACGAACCAGTGCCCGCCGAGCAGGAAGAACAGGGCGAAGCCGGCGCTGGCCAGCAGCGACCAGGCACCGGCTACCAGTAGCGAACGGCGCAGCGCAGCGCGATCACGCGCGCCCAGCGCATGGCCGCACAGGGCCTCGACGGCATGGGCCAGACCGTCGAGGGCGTAAGCGGTCAGCGTCAGGCCATTGAGCAGCAGCGCGTTGGCCGCCACCGTGGCATCGCCGAGGCGAGTGCCTTTCACGGTGATCAGGAAGAACACCAACTGCAGCGCCAGGGTGCGGATGAAGATATCGCGGTTGACCGCCAGCAACGGACGCCAGTTGCTCCAGCGTTTCAGCGCGCTACTGTCGAGGTGGCCGGGATAGTGTGCGAGCGCACCTCGGGCCAGCCACAGGCCGAGCAGGGCACCACTCCATTCGGCGATCACCGAGGCCCAGGCCGCACCGGCCACACCCCATTCGAGCCCGAGCACGAACAGCAGGTCGAGCGCCACGTTGATCAGGTTGGCTGTCAGCAGAATGGCCAAAGGACCACGGGCGCTCTGCGTACCCAGCAGCCAACCGATCAGGGCGTAGGTCGCCAGGCTGGCGGGCAGGCCGAGCAGACGGATATGGAAATACTGGCGCGCCAGTTGATCCAGCTCGGCCGAGGGCTGCATCAGGCTCAGCGCGGCGTTACTGAAGGGCAAAGCCAGCAGGCCCAGGAGCAAGGCCATGAACACGCCCAGCCCGAGCCCTTGCACCAATACCTGGCGCAGTGCGCCGCCGTCCTCGCGCCCTGCTGCCTGAGCGGCGAAGCCGGTACTGCCCATGCGCAGAAAGCCCATGGCCCAGGTCAGCAGGGTATAGAGGCTGCCGCCCACCGCCACGGCAGCCAATTGGTGGGCATGCGGCAGATGGCCGACGACAGCAGTGTCGACCAGCGCCACCATGGGCACCGACAGGTTGGAGAGAATCATCGGTGCGGCAAGGGCCCAGACCTTGCGCTGGGTCGGGGCGTGGCGCCAGGCATCGAGCAGGGCGGACATGGACGGCTCCGTCAAAGCGCCGATTATAGGCACAGCGCTGGCGTGGTCGCACGTCGCCTCAGGAGTGTGAGTGGCTTGGCGAATTCTTCTGCAAGGCTCGTCGTTGGCAGGGCGCCTCGGCTATAGTTGTCGGCTTCTGCGCCCCCTGATTCCGGAGCCCGCAATGCCGAACAAAGGACTGCTTCTGGCCCTCGCACTCACACTGCCCCTGACCCTGCTCAGTGCCTGCGATTCTTCTGAACCCCCTGCCACGGTGACCCCCGCCGCGCCTGCCGCACAACAGCCGCAGGTGCCTGCGCCTGCGGTCGACCGCGACGCGCTGGCCAAGCGCTATGCCGGCCGCGAGCTAGAGGTGGTGGACGTTTCCGAAGTGCAGCTCGACGGTGCCAGCGCGCTGTCGGTGACCTTCTCCATCCCGCTGGACCCCGACCAGTCCTTCGCCGAGCGCCTGCATCTGGTCGACAGCAAGACCGGTAAGGTCGACGGCGCCTGGGAACTGACCGACAACATCAGCGAGTTGCGCCTGCGCCATCTGGAGCCGCAGCGCAAACTGGTGCTGACCATCGATGCCGGCCTGAAGTCGATCAATGGTGGCAAGCTCGCTGCCGAACATGTCAGTCGCTTCGAAACCCGCGACCTGCAGGCCAGCGTCGGTTTCGCCAGCCGTGGTTCGCTGCTGCCGACACGGCTGGCTGAAGGCCTGCCAGTGATCGCGCTGAACGTCGACAAGGTCAACGTCGAGTTCTTCCGCATCAAGCCCGAGGCGTTGCCGCGTTTCCTGTCCCGCTGGGGACGTTCCAGCAATCTGGATACCTGGGAGGCGCGCGAACTGTTGCCGATGGCCGATCTGGTCTATGGCGGGCGCTTCGACCTCAACCCGGCGCGAAACACCCGCGAAACCCTGCTGCTGCCCATCGCCGGCCTGGAGCCGTTCAAGCAGCCGGGCGTGTACCTGGCGGTGATGCGTGAGGCCGGCAGCTACAGCTACTCGCAACCGGCGACGCTGTTTTCCCTGAGCGATATCGGCCTGTCCGCGCACCGCTATCGCGATCGTCTCGACGTGTTCACCCAGGCGCTGGAAGGGGGCAAGGCGCAGTCCGGCGTGCAGCTCGAGCTGCTCGACGGTGAAGGTGCCCTGCTCGCCGAAGGCAAGACCGATTCGGCTGGCCATGCGCAACTGCCGTTGCCAGCCAAGGCCCAGGTGCTGCTAGCCAAGCAGGACGAGCAGACCAGCCTGCTGCGCCTGAACACGCCGGCGCTGGATCTGGCCGAATTCGACATCACCGGCCCGAAAGCGCATGCCCTGCAGTTCTTCGTGTTCGGCCCGCGCGATCTGTATCGCCCCGGCGAGACCGTGCTGCTCAATGGCCTGTTGCGTGATGCTGACGGCAGCCCGGTCAAGGCTCAGCCGGTCAGCGTCGAGGTGCGCCGCCCGGATGAGCAGATCAGCCGCAAGTTCGTCTGGAACGCTGGCGATGACGGCCTCTATCAGTATCAGCTGCCGCTTGCCGAAGAGGCGCCGACCGGCCGCTGGCAGTTGCTGCTGGACCTGGGCGACGGCAACCCGCAGCTCTACGAATTCCTCGTCGAGGACTTCCTCCCCGAGCGCCTGGCCCTGGAGCTCAAGGGCCAGGAGCAGCCCTACGCGCCGGGCGACAGTGCCGAATTTGCGGTGACCGGGCGTTACCTCTACGGTGCGCCGGCCGCTGGCAACCGCCTGACCGGGCAGCTTTACGTGCGCCCGCTGCGTGAAGCGGTGGCCGGCCTGCCGGGCTATCAGTTCGGCGACATCACCGAGGCCGACCTGAGCCAGGACCAGGAGCTCGACGAGGTCAATCTCGACGACCAGGGTCGCGCCGTGCTGCGTCCGGAAAACCGCTGGAGCGACGCCAGGTCGCCGCTGCGTCTGATCCTTCAGGCCAGCCTGCAGGAGTCCGGTGGCCGTCCGATCACCCGGCGTATCATCCAGCCGGTATGGCCGGCCGAGCGTCTGCCAGGTCTGCGCGGGCTGTTCGAGGGCGAGGAGGTCGATGCCGACAGCCTGGCCGAGTTCGAAATCCTGGTGGCCGATGCCGCCGGTAACAAGCTGGCCGCCGACAACCTCAACGTGCGCCTGGTGCGCGAGCGTCGCGACTACTTCTGGAGCTTCTCCGACGGTGAAGGCTGGCGTCACAACTACAACGAGAAATTCCTCACCCTCAGCGACGAGCCGCTGAAGATCGCCGCTGGCGGCACCGCCAAGGTCAGCTTCCCGGTGGAGTGGGGCCCGTACCGTGTCGAGGTGGTGGACAACCAGACCGGCCTGGTCAGCAGCCTGCGTTTCTGGGCCGGCTACCGCTGGCAGGACAACGCCGATGGCGGTGCGGTACGCCCGGACCAGGTCAAGCTGGCGCTGGACAAACCAGCCTACGCTGCTGGCGACGTGGCCAAGATCACCGTCACCCCGCCGGCGGCCGGCAACGGCTACCTGCTGGTCGAGTCCAGCGAGGGACCGCTGTGGTGGCAGGAGATCAGCGTGCCGGCCGAAGGCAAGACCTTCGAGCTGCCCATTGATGAAAAATGGGCGCGTCACGATCTCTACCTCAGTGCACTGGTCATTCGCCCCGGCGAGCGCAAGGCGCAGGTCACGCCGAAGCGTGCCGTTGGCCTGCTGCACCTGCCCCTGGAGCGCGCCCCGCGCAAGCTGGCGCTGAGCCTGGACGCGCCGGAAAAGATGCGTCCGAAGCAGCCGCTGAAGGTCAAGGTCAGCGCGCGTAACGCCGACGGCAGCATTCCCGAGAAGGTGCATGTACTGGTCGCTGCGGTGGATGTGGGCATTCTCAACATCACCAGCTACGCCACGCCCGATCCTTTCGCCAATTTCTTCGGGCGCAAGGCCTATGGGGCCGACCAACTGGATATCTACGGTCAACTGATCGAGGCTCAGGGGCGTGTCGCCAGCCTGGCCTTCGGCGGTGACGCCGGCCTCGCTGCCGGTGGCAAACGCCCGGATACCAGCGTGCTGATCGTCGCGCTGCAGAGCGATGCACTGAAGCTGAACGACAAGGGCGAGGGCGAAGTCAGCCTGGATATCCCCGACTTCAACGGTGAGCTGCGTCTGATGGCGCAGGCCTGGACCGACGAGCGCTTCGGCATGGCCGAGGCCAAGACAGTGGTCGCAGCGCCGCTGATCGCCGAGCTGTCGATGCCGCGTTTCCTCGCCGGTGGCGACGAAACCACCCTGGCACTGGATCTGACCAACCTGTCCGGCAGCGAGCAGAAGCTCGACGTGCAACTCGGCGTTGAAGGTCAGCTGCGCCTGCTCGGCAAGGGGGAATCACCGATCAGCCTGAAAGATGGCGAACGCACCACCTTGCGAATTCCGGTGCGTGCCGAAGGCGGTCTGGGGCAAGGCCGTATTCATGTCGAGGTGCAGGGCCTGGCGTTGCCGGATGAGACGCTGGGTGATTTCAGCCGCGAGTGGACGCTGGGGATTCGCCCGGCTTATCCGGCGCAACTGCAACACTTCCGTGCGGTTCTCGGCGAAGGCGAGCCCTGGAGCATGCCGGCTGGCACCCTCAACCAGTTCGAGCCTGCCGGGCTGGAGGCCGTGCTGGCCCTGTCGAGCCGGCCGCCGCTGAACCTCGGTGAGCAGATTCGTGCGCTCAAGGCCTATCCCTACGGTTGCCTGGAGCAGACCACCAGTGGCCTGTACCCGTCGCTTTACGCCGACGCCGCGAGTCTGAAACGCCTGGGGCTGGAAGGCGAGCCGGATGAGCAGCGACGCAAGAGCATCGAGCTGGGCATCGAGCGCCTGCTCGGCATGCAGCGTCACAACGGTGGTTTTGGCTTGTGGAGCGCCGAGAGCGAAGAGGAATACTGGCTGACTGCCTATGTCACCGACTTCCTCCTGCGTGCCCGTGAGCAAGGCTTCGGCGTGCCGCCAGAGGCACTGAAGAAGGCCACCGATCGCCTGCTGCGCTACCTGCAGCAGAGCAGCCTGATCGAGGCCAGTTACAGCCAGGACTTCGCCCATACCCGTTTCGCCGTGCAGGCCTACGCCGGCTACGTTCTGGCGCGCAGCCAGCAGGCGCCGCTGGGTGCGTTGCGCAGTCTGTTCGACCGTCGCAGCGAAGCGCGTTCCGGCCTGCCGCTGGTGCATCTGGCGGCTGCGCTGAAACTGATGGGCGATGCGCCGCGTGCCGAGCAGGCGTTGAATCAGGGGTTGATCCAGCCGCGCGATGGCGAACGCTGGATGGCCGACTATGGCAGCCCGCTACGTGACCAGGCACTGATCCTCGCCCTGCTGGAAGAGCACGACCTGGCCGCCGGTCAGCGCGAGCAGCGTCTGTTCAACCTGGCGGATGAACTGGCCGGCCAGCGCTGGCTGTCAACCCAGGAGCGCAACTCGCTGTTCCTCGCCGGCCGCGGCATTCTCGGCAAACCCGAGCAGGCCTGGAGCGCCAAACTGGCCAGTGGTGCCTTCCAATTCGACCTGAGCAACCAGCAGCCGGGTATCAAGCTGGAGCGTGGCGAACTGGCCGAACCGCTGAGCGTGAGCAATGCCGGCAGTGCCACGTTGTATCAGCAACTGACCCTGTCCGGTTACCCGAGTCAGACGCCGCGCGCCGGTGGCGAGAACCTCAGCATCGAGCGCGAATACCTCGGCATGGATGGCCGCCCGCTCGATCTACAGCGCCTGGACAGCGGCGAGCTGGTGCTGGTGCACCTGGCAGTGCGCGCCAGACAGCGCGTGCCGGATGCGCTGGTCGTCGACCTGCTGCCGGCCGGCCTGGAGCTGGAGAACCAGAACCTGGCACAAAGCGCAGCGAGCCTCGATGACGCCGGCAGCAATGTCAAAGAATGGCGTCGTTCCATGCAGAATGCGCGGATCAAGCATCAGGAGTATCGCGGTGATCGCTACGTGGCAGCGGTGGATGTGGAAGGCTACGGCACCACCCATCTGCTCTACCTGGCCCGCGCGGTGACGCCTGGCAGCTATCGCGTGCCGCCACCGCAGGTCGAGTCCATGTACCGGCCGAGCTGGCAGGCGCTGGGCAGTGCGCCGGATAGTCTGGTGGTGAGGGGGCGCTAAAAGCGACCCTCTCCCCAACCCTCTCCCATGAATGGGAGAGGGGGCTGATCGTGAACAGCTTCGGCCGCGCGCCGAACCGCTCCCCTCTCCCGCTTGTCGGGGGCACGCCCAGTGGAAAGGGGTTGGGAGAGAGGGCAGAACGGTTCAAGGAGGAACCATGACCTTACTCGACAACGCCAAACGCCTTCGCCATGAGATGACTGATGCCGAGCAACGGCTCTGGTATTACCTGCGTGCTCACCGCTTCCTAGGCCTGAAGTTCAAACGGCAGAAACCCATTGGTCCCTATATCGTCGATTTCATCTGCACCGAATGCTGGCTGGTCATCGAACTGGACGGTGGCCAACACCAGCAGCAGACCGAATACGACCAGCAACGTGAGCATTATCTGGAGAGTCGAGGCTATCGTGTGCTGCGTTTCTGGAATCATCAGGTGCTGGCCGAAACGGAGGCGGTACTTGAACAGATTCGTCTTGAAATTGGCGAGCAAGATGGTCTATGAGCTTCGCCGTAAATCTTGGCATAACACTGATCCGCTCCCCTCTCCCATTTATGGGAGAGGGGCTGGGGGAGAGGGTCTTGCATGCCCCGCCTAACCCGCCGTTGGCTCCTTATCCTCTTGCTTCCGCTATTCCTGCTTTGGCTCGCCGACCAACTGTTCCCGTTGCCCCTGCCCGAGGACGATCTGGCGCGGGTGGTGCTGGCCGAGGACGGCACGCCGCTGTGGCGCTTCGCCGATCGTGACGGTGTATGGCGTTATCCGGTGACGCCGGACGCAGTTTCGCCCTATTACCTGGAGGCGTTGCTGACCTACGAGGATCGCTGGTTTCGCCAGCACCCCGGGGTGAATCCGCTGGCGCTGGCACGGGCGGCCTGGCAGAACCTCACCGGCGGGCGCGTGGTGTCCGGCGGCAGTACGCTGTCGATGCAGGTGGCACGTCTGCTCGACCCGCATGGCCGTGACCTGCCCGGCAAGCTCAAGCAACTCTGGCGCACGGCGCAGCTGGAGTGGTACCTGTCCAAGGATGAAATCCTCACCCTGTATCTGAACCGCGCGCCCTTCGGTGGCACCCTCGAGGGCGTCGCGGCGGCGAGCTGGAGTTACCTGGGCAAACCACCAGGTCAGCTCACGCGTGCCGATGCCGCGCTGCTCGCGGTGCTGCCGCAGGCGCCCAGCCGCTTGCGCCCGGACCGCCATCCCGAACGCGCCCAGGCAGCGCGTGACAAGGTGCTGCGGCGTCTGGGCGAATTTCAGGTGTGGCCACAGGCCCAGGTGGATGAGGCGCTGGAGGAACCGGTGTTTCTCGCGCCGCGCCGTGAGCCGAGTCTGGCGCCGTTGTTGGCGCGGCGATTGAATCGCGCCGGCAGTCCGCCGCTGATCCACACCACCCTCGATGCCGGCCTGCAGCTGCGTCTGGAGGATCTGCTGCTGGGCTGGCGGGCACGTCTGCCGGAGCGCACCTCGGCGGCGATCCTGGTCGTGGAACACGAGAGCATGGCTGTGCGCGCCTATCTCGGCTCGGTGGATATCGCCGACACCTCGCGCTTCGGTCATGTCGACATGGTGCGCGCCCTGCGTTCGCCCGGTTCGACGCTCAAACCCTTCCTCTACGGCATGGCCCTGGATGCCGGGCTGATCCACTCCGAGTCGCTGCTGCAGGACGTGCCCCGGCACTACGGCGACTACCGGCCCGGCAACTTCGCTACCGGCTTCATCGGCCCGGTGTCGGCCAGCGAGGCGCTGGCCACCTCGCTCAACCTGCCTGCCGTGCAGTTGCTCGAAGCCTACGGACCGAAGCGCTTTGCCGGCGAATTGCGCAGTGCCGGTGTGCCGATCCGCCTGCCGGCGCTGGCCGAGCCGAACCTGGCGCTGATTCTCGGTGGCGGCGGTTCGCGCCTGGAGTCGCTGGTGGCGGGTTACAGTGCCTTCGCGCGCGGCGGCATGGCGGCCAGACCTCGCCTGCAACCAGATGATCAACTGCGCGAGCGGCGCCTGCTGTCGCCCGGCTCGGCCTGGATCATCAGGCGCATTCTCAGCGGCCAGGCACGCCCGGATCGCGACCCGCGCGCCTACCTGGCGCAACGGCCGACCCTGGCCTGGAAGACCGGCACCAGCTACGGCTTTCGCGATGCCTGGGCCATCGGCGTTGGTCCGCGTCATCTGATCGGCATCTGGATCGGTCGCCCGGACGGCACCCCGGTGCCCGGCCAGTTCGGCCTGGCTTCCGCTGCCCCGCTGCTGCTGCAGGTGCATGATCTGCTGGTCAATCGTGACAGCCAGCGCGGCATCGCTGCGCCGGCCGATCCACAGCCAGCCGAGGTTGGCGTGGCCGCCATCTGTTGGCCGCTGGGGCAGCCGATGAGCAAGGATGATCCCAACTGCCGGCGCCTGCGCTTTGCCTGGACGCTCGAAGGCACCACGCCACCCACGCTGCTGGCCGCTGATCAGCCGTTGGGCAGCGGCCTGCGCGAGCGCTATTGGTTGAATGCCGATGGGCGTCGCGTTGGTCCGGGCTGCCCGGGGGGCGAGGTGCGTGAACTGGCCTTGTGGCCGGCGCCATTGGAGCCCTGGCTACCGCGTCGTGAACAACGCACGGCACGTTTGCCTAGTGTCGATCCGAGCTGCCCGCCACCGCGCAGTAGCCAGGTGGCGCCGCTGTCCATCGTCGGCGTGCGCGATGGTGATCGTCTGCGTCGCCCGCAGGGCATGCATGAGCCGCTGCGGCTCAGCCTTTCAGCGCTGGGGGGAAGTGGCCGGCGCTGGTGGTTCCTCGATGGCCGGCCGCTGGGTGACACAGCGCTGGATGCACCTTTCAATCACGCCTTCGACAGCGGCAGGCATCAACTGAGCGTGCTCGACGAGGGTGGCCAGACCGCTCGTCTGGAATTCAACGTAGGGCCGTAAAGCACGCCGCTGGCGCCGACCGCTCTGGCCTGCGCCCTGATCATCACTGCACATGATCTCGCCTGGAGCGAATAAAGCTCTGTCGTGAGCCGCCGATATGAAACCTGGCGGTAATCGATTTGCAATTTGTGTACATTTTTGTATCCAATTGCTCGGGCGAGCTCAAGAATAATAACCGGGAGAAGCCTCCATGCGCCTCTGGCAACGCAGTATTCAGTGGCAGTTGATCCTCAGCATGGGCGCTGCCCTGCTGGCCAGCATTCTGATCGTCGTCGGCATCTACTCGGCGGTGGTCAATCGCCTGACTGAACGCTACCTGATCGAAGAAGCGCTGCCAGCGCGGGTGCTGGCGATCCGCAACGACCTGGAGCGGGTGCTGACTGCGCCCATTACCGCCAACGCCTCGATTGCCGAGAACAGCCTGGTGCAGGATTGGCTGGCTGCTGGCGAGGATGCCACCCGGCGTGACGAATTCGCGCGCTATCTGGAGGGCGTGCGCGCTCAGCAGAACGCCATGACCACCTCCATCGTCGCCCTGGCCAGTGGCAACTACACCACCGGTGAAGGGCTGATGCGCACCCTGGACCGCAGTCAGGCGGAGAACCAGTGGTTCTATCGCCTGGTCGACAGCGACCGTGACCGAGTGCTGGAAATCGACATCGACAAGACCACGCGGCTGCCCACGCTGTTCATCAATCAGCGCATCAAGCGTGGCGGCAAGACGCTCGGCGTCTCGGGGCTGGGCTATAACCTGGCGGACATGTCGAAGATGATCAGCGAGTTCCGTTTCGGCGAGCGCGGCCAGGTGTTTCTCATCGACAGCCAGGGCAGCGTCAAGGTCCACCCGCGTTCGCAGCTGAGCGGCAGTGGCAAGCTCGCCGAACTCTTCGGCGCCGACGCCAGCCGTCAGGTGCTTGCAGGCGACAACCGGGCGGTACGGTTCGAGCGCGATGGCGAGATCTTTCTCGCCGTGGCGCAGAAGTTCGCCAGTATCGACTGGCTGCTGGTCAGCGAGGTACCTGAGGCCGAAGTCTACGCCGAGGCTCGGCAGGCGCTGCTGATGACCAGCCTGATTGGTGTGGCTGTTGCACTGTTGTTCCTGGGGCTTGTGGTGCTGCTGGCTCGCGGTCTGGTGCGGCCGATCCGTCAGGTGACCCAGGCACTGGTGGAAATCGGTGGTGGCGGTGGTGACCTGACGCGCCGCCTGGATGAGTCGCGGGCCGATGAGCTGGGCGATCTGGCCCGTGGCTTCAACCGCTTTCTCGCCAGTCAGCGCGACCTGATCGGCGATGTGCTGGCCACCAGCGAGCGGCTGCGTACCGCAGTCGGCCAGGTGGCGCGGGTAGTGGAGAACACCGCAGGGCGTACCGGCCAGCAGCAGGAAATGACCGACATGGTGGCCACCGCCGTACACGAGATGGGCCTGACCGTGCAGGAGATCGCGCGCAACGCCAGTAACGCTGCGCAGTCCTCGCACAGCGCACGCGACGAGGCGCAGAGCGCGCGCCAGGAGGTAGGCCAGTCCATCGCCCATATCGAGCGAATGTCCGCCGATATTGGCAGCGCGGCGGGTGCGGTCGCTGAGCTGGCAGAGCAGGTCGCTTCCATCGATCAGGTGCTGGCGGTGATTCGCGGTATCTCCGAACAGACCAACCTGCTGGCGCTCAACGCCGCCATCGAGGCGGCACGCGCCGGGGAGATGGGGCGCGGCTTCGCTGTGGTGGCTGACGAAGTGCGCACGCTGGCAAGCCGTACTCAGGCGTCGACCGACGAGATCCAGCAGATGATTCAACGCCTCAAGCAGGGCGCGGAAACGGCCGTCAGCTCCATGCACGCGGGGCAAGCGGCCACCGGCACCGGCGTCGAGGCGAGTCAGCGCACCGGGCAGTCTCTCGGCGCCATCACCGAGCAGGTCGAGCGCATCAGTGACATGAACACCCAGGTGGCTGCGGCGACCGAAGAACAGAGCTCGGTGACCGAGGAGATCAACCGCAACGTGCAGGGCATCGCCGATCTGGCGCACGCCACCACTGGTGAGGTGCGCGCCTGCCGCGAGGATTGCCAGACCCTGAGCCGCCTGGCGGATGACCTGGCCGGGCAGATGGGCAAGTTCCGCCTCTAGTCGGGATGCAGCCTCGGTGGGGGGCGCCGTGTGCACCGCTTATCGCCGCAGACTTGCTGGTGCGTGCGGCGCATCCCGCCCAAGCCCCGCACGATCCAGCGGAGCCTCAGTGATCGGCCGTAACCAGGCGGTTGCGGCCCTCGCGTTTGGCGCGGTAGAGCGCACCGTCGACGCGTCTGAAGAAGGCGTCGGCGTCGCCGTCATGACTGCTGCTGAAGCAGCCGACGCCCTGACTGGTGGTCAGCTCCAGGCGCTGACCGGCCAGCAGCAGGCCTTCCGTTGCCAGTTCCTGACGAAATTGCTCGGCCAGATCCCACGCCTGGGCCAGGGTGGTGCCCGGCAGCAGTACGCCGAATTCTTCGCCACCCAGGCGCAGCAGGGCATCGGCATCACGGCGAAACACCTTGCGCATGCGTTCGGCGAATGCGCTCAGGCAAGCATCGCCACCGGCGTGGCCGTGTTCATCGTTGACCTTCTTGAAAAAGTCGATATCCATCAGCACCAGCGACAGCGGCTCGCCCTGGCGCACCGCATTGGCTACCAGGCTGGGGAACAGGTTGTTGAACTGATAGCGGTTGCCCAGCTGAGTCAGGCTGTCGGTGCGGCTGAGCAGATCGAGCTGACTCTGCTGCTCCAGCAGCTTCAGCTCCAGGTCGAGGGTCGCCCGGTATTCACGGTGATTGCGGCCCAACACCAGAATCAGATAGCCGAGGTAGAAGGTCAGGGTGATCAGCATCGCGTGCTGGTGTTGCCAATTCAGCGCCATCACCGCCAGGCCCGGCAGGTAGAGCAGGGCCAGGGCCAGCAGGGCGCGGCCACGGCGCATGGCGAAGTTGAAGGTCATCGCCGTACCGAAGGCCACCGTGGCGAGGGTGGCGATCATTTCCGAGTCGTTGTAGGCGTCGCTGTATAGCGCCAGCGCGTGAGCCTGCCCCCAGCACAAGGCGGTCAGAAGGATCAGCCCCCAGTGATGATCGAGCCAACGTTGCAGTTGCTCAGGGTGGTGGATTCCATCAGGACGGTGCAGCAGGCGTGCAGCCAATAGTACGGCGAACACCGTGCAGCCCAGCACACCGCTTGGAATCAGGCTGCCAGGATCGGCACTGAACACCCAGGTCAGCAGCCAGGCAAGCAGGTAGAAGACTCCTCCCAGACGCGTGCGGATGCGGGTGTCATCCACTTCACGCCACAGGGCGAAGGTATTGGGTTGGCGCGGTAATTCAGCGTCGGTCATTTTTGTGATCACAGAATGCTCTCGCGTGAGCATAGCGCTTTTTGCTTGCAGCAAGGGTGTCGATTGGCCAGCATCCTGCGCCGTTCAGTCCTCAACACCTTATTACCTTTGCCGCCTGCCTGCGGCGAACCCGCCGCTCTGCAGGCAGTCAGAGCCCAGGATTCGTTGTCTCGAACGACTGCAACAAATCCGCCGCACACTGCACCATCCACCTTCATGCGAGCGCTACGCGATGATGTCCGCAGCCAAGGGGATGCTTGGAAAGCTTCCTGTTCTGAGTCCATGGAAATGGGCGTTGCTGCTGGGGGCCGTGCTGGCTGCCTACCAGATGAAAGCGATGCACCTGGACGACCGTCTCTATTTCTGGATCACGACGTCCTGGCATCAGGATGACTGGGCGCACCGCAGCCTGTGGCTGCCGGAGTATCGGGTCGAGGTCGATGCCAAACCGGTCGTTGGCGTTGCCGATAATTTCTCTGGTCTCAGCTACGACGACGACCGCCATCAGATCTGGGCCGTGCTCAACAACCCGGAGCAACTGTTGAGGCTGAGCCTCGATGGCGAGGTCCTGGGCCGCTATCCGCTGCATGGCTTTCAGGATATCGAGGGGGTGACCTACCTCGGTGATGACCTGCTGCTTCTGGCCGAGGAGCGCAAGCAAGCATTGGTTGCGGTGCCTGTGCCGCACAGTGAGGGGACCTTGCAGCGTGCCGATTATCGTGCACTGACCCTTGGTATCGATCTGGGTGGCAACCAGGGCTTTGAAGGGCTCGGCTACGATCGGGCTGGCGACCGTTTGTTCGTCGTCAAGGAACACTCACCGCGCAAGCTCTACGAGATTCGCGGTCTCAAACGCAGTCTGGAGGGCGAGTTCGGCCTTGAAGTGATCGATCGTCAGGACTGGATAGACCACCGGATATTCGCGAGCGATCTGTCGTCCGTACATTTCGATGAGCGCACCGGCCATCTAGTGTTGCTGAGCGATGAATCGCGCTTGCTCATCGAGTTGGGCAACGATGGGCGACTGATCAGCTTCCGTTCCCTGCTTCGGGGCTTCGCAGGCTTGCATGGCAGTGTGCCGCAGGCCGAAGGTGTCACCTTCGATGCACAGGGAAATCTTTACCTGGCCAGCGAACCCAATCTCTTCTACCGGCTGCAACGCCAATGAGGTTTCACCCCCGGCGGATCAGCCAGATGCCGGCAACGATCAGCAGCAAGCCCGCCACCTTGCCAAAGGTGATGGGCGCTTCGCGGAAACCTGCCCAGCCGAAGTGATCGAGGGTAATGGCCATGGCCAATTGCCCGGCGATCACCAGCACCATAAACAGCAGTGCCCCGACCCGTGGCCCGGCGAAGGCCGCCGTGGCGATGAAGAAGGCGCCGAGCAGGCCGCCACTCCAGTGCCACCAGGTCAATTCCTTGAGTGCGCCGAAACCAGGCATCTCGCGCTGGCTCAGGGTCATCAGCAACAACGCCAGGCTGCCTACAGCGAAGGAGATCAGCGCTGCGGCGAAGACGCTGGAAAGCTGGCGGGCGAGTTGGCCGTTGATGCCGGCCTGCAGAGGCAGCACAGCGCCGGCGATGAAGGGCAAGGCCAGCAGCCAGCCGCTGATCTGATTCATGGGTAACTCCAGAGAGAGCAATGGGGTGAAGATAGGGGGCTACTGCAGGGCTTTTTCCAGCTGCACCAGGGCCACGCGGCTGCCATCCGGCGCGCGGCGTTCGACGATGCCGACGGTCTGGTAGCCGAGGCGGGTGTAGAGCAGCAGGCCGACAGTGTTGGCGTTGAAGCACGACACCTTCATCAGCGGTGCCTTGTAGCGCTCGCGGGCGATTTGTTCCATCACTTCTACCAGGTGCTGAGCCACCCCCTGGCTTCGCGCCCAGGGCGCCACCATCAAGTTGCCCAGGGCGCAGAACTCGCCGTGCTGCCATTGGTAGAAGTTGGCGAAGCCGGCGATTTTTCCATCCAGTTCCACCACCGTGCTTTCACGCCGCTCGGCGATGGCTGCAGCGAGCTGGCCGACGTTCAGCGGCCAGATGGCCTTGGGGTAGCAGAAGAACAGTTCATCGACGGTCTGCGGGAAGCCGACCACGTCACCGAGGTCGGTGGCCGCGGCCGGACGGTGTTGCAAGTGTGCGTTCAAACGGGGTGGTCCTTGTTCAGCGCGGTGGATACTGCGAGAGCACCTGGGTGACGGTTTCGCGGATCGCGCGTTCGCGCTCGGCGGGCGTTGGCGGCTGGCTGCGCATTAGCTGCTCACCGCTACCGCGCCACACCAGTTTTCCGTCCTTGGCGTCGTACAGGTCGATCTGCAGGGTCGCGACCTTATAGTCCACGCGGCGCGTTTCGGTGAAGGCCGGGCCGCCCCAGTAGCCCCCCCAATAACCACCCCAGCCACCACCGTACTGGGTGGTGATCTGATCCTGGCGCTCGTCGACGATCAGCACGCTCTGTACTTTCAGATCACCCTGGCCATCGGCGGCCTGGCGCAGGCCGCGCTGGTCGAGTTGTTCGGCAACGGCCTGGCTGATGCGTGCCTCGGTGATATCGCTCTTCAGGCGAACGTCGTCGGGCTGATAAGTGAGTTTCTCATCCATCCAGCTCCAACTACGGTAGGCGCCGAAGTCGCGGCTGGGGTCGAAGTCGCGCTCCAGGCTGACGCTGGCGCAGCCACTCAGCAGCAGGGCAGCGATCAGGTAGGGCAGGTTACGCATGATGCTCTCCGGGGCAGTCGATCAATAGGGGGGATAGCCGTCCAGCGCACTGCGGATCGCCGCGCGCATGGCGTCGGCCTGCGCCGCCTGGTCCTTGCCGGCGACGGCTTCGCCGCTACCGGACCAGACCACCTGGCGGTCGCGTGGGTCGATCAGTTCGATGCGCACCACGGCCACTTTCTGCTCGTACGTGCGCACGATGGGTACGCCGCCGTAGGCACCGTAGTGGCGATCCCAGTGGCTGCCGGTGCCATAGTAGCCACCGACGTTGTCCTGATACTGGCGCAGGCGGGTTTCCTGGCTGATACGGGCGTTGACCAGCACGTCGCCCGGGCCGTTGAGTGCCGGGCGCAGGCCGTACTGGTCGAGGCCGGCACTGATGCTGTCAGCCAGTTGATCACCGCCAGGCGCACGGCCATCGAGCCAACTCCAGCTACGGTAGCGGCCGTAGTCGCGTGGCGCAGCGGGATAGGCGCTGCGGTCGAAGGTCGTGGCCGCGCCAGGCGGTGCCGGCGGCATCGGCAGCGATTCGGCCTGGTAAGGATTCTGGCTCTGGCAGGCGACCAGCAGCGGCAGGATGAGTATGGCTATGGCGGTGCGCATGGTCGTCTCCGTAGTCGCGCGCGACATCCCCGGTGGCTTCAGGCTACGCCGGACTGTCGGCTTCGTCCAACGCGTGCGCCACGGTTTCAGCGTGGTCGGCAGATCCAGTGCAGGTAGCGACCGAGCCCCTCGAAGCTGGGGTGGCGGCGGTGCGCCAGTTCCATTTCCAGCAGGTCGATCAGTTCGGCCTTGGCCTGGAATTGCTGCGGCATGTAATCGTGGAATACGCGCACGCCGCTACGGCTTTCGACCTGCCAGTGGGCGACGAGTTGCGTGGCCAGCTCGCGTGGGTCTACCGGTCGTTGCGGTGTCAGGCTTTGTTTCTCACCGGCGAAGTGTTCCTTGCGCAGCTTGCGAAAATGGCCCTTGAGCAGGTTGCGGTAGATCAGCGCGTCCTTGTTATAGAAGGCCAGCGACAGCCAGCCATTCCTTGCAGTCAGCTGGTGCAACACCGGCAGGATGGCCGCTGGTTCGGACAGCCACTCCAGAACGGCGTGACATAGCACCAGATCGAAGGGCTCTTGCAGCTGGCCGAGCAGTTCCTGCCAGGGCGCTTGAATGAACGTGGCGTTCTGTCCGGCTTCGGCGAAGCGCTGGCGTGCACCTTCGAGCATGGGCTCGGCGGGTTCGGCCAGGGTGACCTGGTGACCACGCTGGGCCAGCCACAGACTCATGTGGCCCAGGCCGGCGCCGACGTCCAGCACCCGCAGCGGGCGATCCGGCAGCGTCTCGGCCAGGTCGGCCTGCAGCACAGCGAGGCGAACGGCACCCTTGGCGCCGCCGTAGATCTTCTCGGCGAAGCGGGTGGCGAGCTCGTCGAAGTGGCGGTCGCTCATTTGAGGAAGCGCCGTTCGTTGTCGGCGAGCTTGTCGAGCACTACCTGGTTCATGTCGAGGCCCAGCTCACTGCACAGTTGCAGAAGGTAGAGCAGCACGTCGGCCACTTCCTGGCCGGCATGGGCGAGCTGATCGGCAGACAATTGACGAGATTGCTCCTCGCTCAGCCACTGGAATATTTCCACCAGCTCGGCCATCTCCACGCTAGCGGCCATGACCAGGTTCTTCGGGCTTTGGTAACGACGCCAGTCGTTGTGATCGCGAATGGCGTGCATGCGGGCGGTGAGTTCGGCGAGGTTCATGGTGCGGCTCCGTTCGAGCCGCATAGCTTCGGCTCGAACGGAGGCGACCGCAAGTCGTTGGTGGGAAGACGTCGGCAGAGCAGCGACTTTTGTGGGAGCGAGCTCATCGCCCTTAGCCGGATGCAATCCGGGGCGGATGTTCTCGATATCAGCTCCCGGATAACATCGGGCTACGTCAGACAGTCAGCGGCTGCCAACTCCCGGCCATGTGCGCGATGTCGCCCTCGCCGATCAGGCGGAACTGGCCGCTGGCGGCAGACTCGCTGGCCTGCAGGGCAACGTGGGTGGGCAGCAGCACGGGTTTCTGGAAGCGTACCTCCACCTCGTAGCCGGTCTGCGGCAGGTGCGCGTGCAGCGCTGACAGGCTGCGCGCCTTGTTCCACAGGCCATGGGCGATTGCGCGAGGGAAGCCGAACAGACGTGCCGTCACGGCGAACAGGTGGATCGGGTTGTAGTCGCCGGCCACGCGCGCATAGCGCCGGCCAGTGTCGGCGGGTGCGGCCCAATCGGCCAGTGGCGACAGCTCCAGCGGCTGCTGTTCGACATTTGGCTGCGCTTGCCCTTCGAGGCGCAGGGCGCGGCAGAGGATGCGGCTATCACCTTCCCAGAGCAGGCCGAGTTGGTCTTCCAGTCGGGTGATCAGGCTGAAGGTGGCGCCCTTGTCGTGGGGTTGCAAATCGGCGATCTGCACGCTGATCTGGAACGGGCCCAGCCCACCCAGCGGACGCAACACGCGGATACGATTCTGCAGATGCACAAGGCCCAGGAGCGGGAAGGGAAAGCGGCGGTCGGTGAGCAACTTCATCTGCAGGCCGAAAGCGAGCACGTGCGGATAGACAGGTGGCAGGTATGGGCTGTCTGCGATGGCGCAGACCTGGCGATAGCGCGCCAGGTGCTTCGGGTCCACCTCCACGCGGCAGCGCAGACCGATGTTGGGCAGTTGGCGGCCAGTCACCTTGCGGCGTAGGGCGGCGCGCAGGAACAGACCAGGCAGGGCCGGTGGTGTATCGAGGTCGAGCCAGTCGATGGCCATTGGCGGACTCCTTGGCGAATGAGTGACAGCAGCTTAACCCTCAGACCCACGCTGGCATTGGCTGTTCTGCCCAGCGTGTGCGCAGGCTAGCCAATCCGTCTGCGACGTGGTTTGCGCGCGGCGGCTCGCTGCCCCTAAGATGGCGCCGTTCACGAGTAATGCTCACCAATAAGAAGAACAGCAGGAATCATGCGTGACCTGACCGACGATGTGGCGCTGATGCGCCCGGTAATCGATGCTCTGCGTGCCAGCGGAACCGATCCTGACCGTGTGCTGGTGCGTGTTGGCCTGCCTCCTGGCGGGCTGCCGGCTGGCCGTTTTCCCCATGCGGCCCAGGCAGCGTTCTGGAAAGCCGCCAGCGAAGAGTGCGACGAGGAGCATGTGGGGCTGTACCTGGCCCAGCATCTGCCTGCTTTCCATGGCCTGCTTCTGGAATACCTTTTTCTCTCCAGCGAAACCTTTGGCGCGGGCCTGCGCCATGCGCTGCGCTACGTGCGCCTGCTCTCCGACACCCTCAACGCGCGTTTGCATGTTGACGGTGATATGGCCGTGCTGACGCTGGGCCTGGAAGCCGATACGCCGCGCCATTTTCCGGAGATGTTGGCGGGAGCGGTGATCCGTCTGTTCACTGCCTTGACCGAAAACGATTTTCGCCCGCGTGAAGTGCGCTTCATGCATCTCGAGGGTGCACCTGCAGAGCGCTACCTGGCGGTTTATGGTTGCCCGGTGCGCCTCGGCGCCGAGGACTGCGCATTGCTGTTCGACGCCGCGGTGCTGGACAAGGTCTCGCGCCACGCTGCGCCGGAATTGTTGCGTATGCACGAGTCGCTGGCGCGGCGGCAATTGGCGGAAGTGGAGAGGCTGGACCTGGTGCGTCAGGTGCGAGAACTGATCGCCGAGTTGTTGGTCGATGGTGGCGCCACCCTGGAGCAGGTAGCGGCGCGCTTGAACATGCCGGCGCGGCGCCTGCGCGAGCGCCTGGCCATGGCCGGTGTGCGCTTCAACGATCTGATCACAGATTACCGCTGCCGCCTGGCCAAGGAGCTGTTGCTGAAGACCGACGAGCGCATCGAAGTGATAGTCGAGCGTACCGGCTTCTCCGAGCCGAGCACCTTCTACCGCGCGTTCAAGCGCTGGGTCGGGGAAACACCGGTGGAGTTTCGCAAGCGCGGCAAGGTGTGAAGTCGTAGGGTGCGTCGTTCGCACCATACACCCACGGGATAAAGGTGATGGCCTCGGTGCGCGCGGCGCACCCTACATGAATCGCCCTGGCAGTAGGGGGGGCCGGGCGGCGATCCGCTTCAGCCCACCAGCCCAACGGTCTCAGGCACCGAGCAGGCTCTGCCCGCACACGCGCAGCACCTGTGCGGTCACTGCGCCCGAGCCCGGTTGGGCGAACCAGGCCACGGCTTCGGCGACGTCCTGCGGCAGGCCGCCCTGACTCATCGAATTCATCCGTCGGCCTGCTTCGCGGATGCCCAGCGGAATGGCGGCGGTCATCTGGGTTTCGATGAAACCGGGGGCCACCGCGTTGATGCTGATGCCTTTCTTCGCCAGGGCCGGTGCCCAGGCCTGAGCCAGGCCGATCACGCCAGCCTTGCTCACCGCGTAGTTGGTCTGGCCCATGTTGCCGGCGATGCCGCTGATCGAGGCGATCAGCACCACGCGGCCGTTGTCATGCAGTTTGTCGGCGTCCAGCAGCGCCTGGGTCAGCACCTGCGGCGCCTTGAGGTTGACGTCGATTACCGAGTTCCAGAACGCGTCGCTCATTTTCGCCAGGGTCTTGTCGCGGGTGATGCCGGCGTTGTGCACGACGATGTCGAGGCCGTCGGGCAACGCCTCGACCAGACGCTGTGGCGCATCGTCGGCGCAGATATCCAGAGTCACCGCGCGCCCGCCCAGGCGCGCCGCCAGCGCCTGTAGCGCATCGGCAGCCTGTGGCACATCGAGCAGTACGACCTCGGCGCCGTCACGGGCGAGAACTTCGGCAATGGAAGCACCGATACCACGTGAGGCGCCGGTGACCAGCGCCTTCTTGCCAGCCAATGGGCGTGTCCAGTCCTTGACCTGTTCGCCGCAGGCACCGAGACGCAGTACCTGACCGGAGACGTAGGCGCTTTTCGGCGAGAGGAAGAAGCGCAGCGCGCCTTCCAGTTGCTGCTCGCCACCCTTGCCGATATAGAGCAACTGCACGCTGCCACCGCGACGGATTTCCTTGCCCAGCGAGCGGGTAAAACCTTCCAGTGAACGCTGCACGCTGGCGGCGACCGGGTCTTTGAGTGATTCGGGCGCACGCCCCAGCACCACTACGCGAGGGCTATTGGCCAACCCCTTGAAGGTGGGCTGGAAGAAATCGCGCAGCTCGATCAGTTGCTCGAAACGGGTCAGGTGGCTGGCGTCGAATACCAGTGCCTTGAGTTTGGGGCCGTGCTCGGCAGTCCAGCGTGGCAGATCGAACTGGCCGTCGCGAGCTGAGAACAATTGATCGGTGAGCTTGTTGGCGAAGGGCATCACGGCCTGGAGCAGTTCGCCTTCAGCACCGAGCAGCAGTGCGCCGTCTACCGGTCGCACGCGGCCAGCCATCCAGCGTTCCAGGCGCACAGGCGCCGGCAGGCCGAGGGCGCCAACCAGGCGGCGGCCGGTGGAGGAGTTGGCGAAAGCGAGGTAACGATCGGACATGAAGGGCTCCTGCGGGCGAATCGAAAGTCGTGTCACTGTACGCGGCAGTCGGCCAAGCGCAATTGACTCTGTTGCCTCACATGCCGGCAAGGCGGCCAATGTTCGCACCTGTTTGAGGTTTAGCCTGTGCGGTCAGAAGGCTACAGTGTCAGAACCTGTTCACGATCTGCTGCGCGTCGGCCCTACTGCGTTAAAAACAGCCTGGAGCGCCAGCCCGGTCGGAAGCCGCTTGCGGCTAACGCGCTTAAGCGCGGCCCGGAGGGCGAGCAAAGCGAGTACTGCTCATTTACAGCTCGTAAAGTCGAGCGCGACTCCGAGCGCTCCTCGCCTGTTTTGACCAGCCGGAGGCTGTTACTGGCGTAGCGCCTTGTATGGCTCTAGCTCGCGAGATCGTGAACAGATTCTACGTCTCATGTTTCTGGGAACCGGCGGACGGGCAATAGTTCGCCACAGGTTTCCTCGATTTCTCGACCAGCAAGGAGTCCCCATGACCCAGTTGCGCCGGGTCGCCATCGTAGGCGGCAACCGTATCCCGTTCGCCCGTTCCAACACCGTCTACGCCAGGGCAAGCAATCAGGAGATGCTGACCAGCGCCCTCGAAGGGCTGGTGGAGCGCTTCAATCTGCATGGTGAGCGCCTTGGCGAGGTAGTGGCCGGTGCCGTACTCAAGCACTCGCGGGACTTCAACCTGACCCGCGAGTGCGTGCTGGGCTCGCGCCTGGCGCCGGAAACCCCGGCCTACGACCTGCAGCAGGCCTGCGGTACTGGTCTTGAAGCGGCGATTCTGGTGGCCAACAAGATCGCCCTCGGGCAGATCGACTGCGGCATCGCCGGCGGTGTTGACACCACCTCCGACGCACCCATCGGCGTCAACGAGGGGCTGCGGCAGATTCTGCTGGAGGCCAATCGCGGTAAAAGCACCGGTGACAAGATCAAGAGCTTGCTGAAGATTCGCCCGCGCCACTTGGCACCGCACATTCCGCGCAACGGCGAGCCGCGTACCGGGTTGTCGATGGGCGAGCACTGCGAGTTGATGG
Source organism: Pseudomonas chaetocerotis (assembly GCF_015712105.2). Taxonomy (NCBI): domain Bacteria; kingdom Pseudomonadati; phylum Pseudomonadota; class Gammaproteobacteria; order Pseudomonadales; family Pseudomonadaceae; genus Pseudomonas; species Pseudomonas chaetocerotis. The sequence goes on along the minus strand of NZ_JACFYX020000001.1, from coordinate 392,181 downwards.
CGCAGCGCTGGGCCATCCCGCGTGACGAGCAGGATCAGCTGGCACTGGCCAGTCACCAGAAGCTCGCGGCGTCCTACGCCGAAGGTTGGCACGATGACCTGATGACGCCGTTTCTCGGCCTGACCCGCGACCAGAACCTGCGTCCGGACATCAGCGCGGAGAAGCTTGCGACCCTCAAGCCCTGTTTCGAACGTGGTCCGCGTGGCACGCTGACCCCAGCCAACTCCACGCCGCTGACCGATGGCGCCTCGCTGGTGCTGCTGGCCAGCGAGGAATGGGCCAAGGCCCGCGGCCTGCCGGTGCTGGCCTACCTGCGTGATGGCGAGGCGGCGGCGGTGGATTTCGTCCAGGGCAAGGAGGGCCTGCTCATGGCACCGGTGTACGCGGTACCGCGTCTGCTGGCGCGCAATGGCCTGACCCTGCAGGACTTTGATTACTACGAGATCCACGAGGCCTTCGCCGCGCAGGTGCTGTGCACGCTCAAGGCCTGGGAAGACGCGGACTACTGCAAGGAGCGCCTGGGCCTGGACGCCGCGCTGGGCTCCATCGACCGCAGCAAGATGAACGTCAAGGGCAGCTCGCTGGCCGCCGGTCATCCGTTCGCAGCCACTGGCGGACGCATTGTCGCCAACTTGGCCAAGCTGCTGGCGGTGGCCGGCGAGGGGCGCGGCCTGATTTCCATCTGCGCGGCCGGTGGTCAGGGTGTGACGGCAATCCTCGAGCGGTAATCCAATACGGGTGGTCGCAAGTCATCGCGATCATTCGATGTAAGCAACTCCGTGATTCGGGCGGCCCGCATAGCGCGTGGCCGCCCTTTTTTTGTCTGGATGCGATTCCTGGCGGTAGCTCTTGAGAGCGTCCACGTCAAAAATGGCTCGGTCTCCTGTAGGGTGGGTTAGCCGCTTGTCACGGTTACCGGCTTATTCGCTGTGCCTGGTGGGTTACGTGGGGCGGCCATCCGAGCGCACTGTTTTAATCGACACCAGCAGGATCGCCGTTCAGCGCCGCTAACCTACCCCAGGGATGGCGCCTCTCTCAGCGCTGCGGTGGCCTGTCGCGCGGCAAATCACCACAGCGCCAGTTGCGCCTTTAGCGGCTAGTCTTTTAGTGCGCATTGATCCAGATCAATACGCCTTTTCGCGCTTTACTCAGCAGCTTCTCGGCTGCATACCACTTCCATAAGAACAATTTCAGCTCGTTTGACTCCAAGATCTGGAGTCTATGGATCGGCTTTGCGTGCTGGGGCCGAAATAACCCTGAATGAGGATGTGACATGTTCGGCCTAGAGGCGCTTGATCTCGCCCGAATCCAGTTTGCCTTCACCATTTCCTTCCACATCGTCTTTCCGGCCATCACCATCGGTCTGGCCAGCTACCTGGCGGTGCTCGAAGGTCTGTGGTTGAAGACCGGCAATACGCTGTATCGCGATCTTTACCACTTCTGGTCGAAGATCTTCGCGGTCAACTTCGGCATGGGCGTGGTCTCCGGCCTGGTCATGGCCTATCAGTTCGGCACCAACTGGAGCGCCTTCTCCGACTTTGCCGGGGCGGTCACCGGGCCGCTGCTGACCTACGAGGTGCTCACCGCGTTCTTCCTCGAAGCTGGCTTCCTTGGCGTCATGCTGTTCGGCTGGAATCGCGTCGGGCCGGGCCTGCACTTCTTCTCCACGGTGATGGTGGCCATCGGCACGCTGATCTCGACCTTCTGGATCCTCGCTTCCAACAGCTGGATGCATACGCCGCAAGGCTTCGAGATCATCGACGGACGGGTAATTCCGGTGGACTGGTTCGCCGTGGTGTTCAACCCGTCGTTCCCCTATCGCCTGGCGCACATGGCCACGGCGGCGTTCCTCGCCACCGCTTTCTTCGTCGGTGCTTCGGCGGCCTGGCACCTGCTGCGCGGGCGTGACAACCCGGCAATCCGCAAGATGCTCTCGATGGCGCTGTGGATGGCCTTGCTGGTGGCGCCGGTGCAGGCCTTTATCGGCGACCTGCACGGCCTCAATACGCTCAAGTACCAGCCGGCGAAGATCGCGGCCATCGAAGGCCACTGGGAGAATATCGGCGACGAGCCGACGCCGCTGATTCTGTTCGGCTGGCCGGACATGGAGCGCGAGGAAACCCGCTTCAAGGTGGAGATCCCCGCGCTCGGCAGCCTGATCCTCACTCATAGCCTGGACAAGCAGGTGCCCGCGCTGAAGGACTTCCCGCCGGAGGATCGGGCCAATTCCACTATCGTCTTCTGGACCTTCCGCATCATGGTCGCCATGGGCCTGATGATGATCTTCGTCGGAATCTGGGGTACCTGGTTGCGTCGGGGCGAGCGGCTGTATACCTGCCGTCCGTTCCTGCACCTGGCCGTTTGGATGGGCCCGAGCGGGATCATCGCCATCCTCGCCGGCTGGTACACCACCGAGATCGGTCGCCAGCCGTGGATCGTTCATGGCCTGATGCGTACCGCCGATGCTTCATCAGGGCATAGTGCGGCGCAGCTGGGCCTCACTCTGGCGCTGTTCGTGGTGGTCTATTTCGTGCTGTTCGGTGCGGGTATCGGCTACATGCTGCGCCTGGTGCGCAAGGGGCCGAAGATCGATGAGGGCAAGGAAACCTCAGAGGGCGGGCCTGGCCAACCGCGTACGCCAGCGCGTCCGCTCTCGGCTGCCGAAGAAGGCCTGGAAGATGGCGAAACCGACACCTTGCCGGAGAGGAACTGAACATGGGTATCGACCTTCCGCTGATCTGGGCGGTGATCATCGCCTTCGGTGTGATGATGTATGTGGTGATGGATGGCTTCGATCTGGGCATCGGCATCCTCTTTCCCTTCGTTCGCGACGACGGCGAGCGCGACGTGATGATGAACACCGTCGCGCCGGTCTGGGACGGCAACGAGACCTGGCTGGTACTCGGCGGGGCAGGGCTATTCGGCGCCTTCCCGCTGGCCTATGCGGTTGTACTCGACGCGCTTTATTTGCCGCTGATCCTGATGTTGCTGGGGCTGATCTTCCGTGGTGTGGCCTTCGAGTTTCGCTTCAAGGCCAAGGCCGCCAAGCGCCATCTGTGGGATAAGGCCTTCATTGGTGGCTCGCTGACTGCCACCTTCTTCCAGGGCGTGGCACTGGGGGCCTATATCGACGGTTTCGAGGTGGTCAATCGCAGCTTCGCCGGAGGCGCGTTCGACTGGCTGACGCCATTCTCGGTGTTCTGCGGCCTGGCGCTGATCGCCGCCTACGCATTGCTCGGTTGCACCTGGCTGATCATGAAGACCGAAGGTCGCCTGCAACAGCAGATGCATGACCTGGGGCGCCCTCTGGTTTTCGTGGTACTGGGAGTGACCGGCATCGTCAGCCTGTGGACGCCATTTGCCCACCCGGATATTGCCGAGCGCTGGTTCAGCCTGCCCAACCTGTTCTGGTTCATGCCGGTACCGGTGCTGGTGCTGCTGTGCACCTGGGCGCTGCTGCGGGCCGTGGCCAGCAACGCCAACTACTCGCCATTCCTGCTCACCCTGGCGCTGATCTTCCTCGGCTACAGCGGCCTGGGCATCAGCCTGTGGCCGAACGTGATTCCGCCGTCGATCAGCATCTGGGAGGCCGCTGCACCGCCGCAGAGCCAGGGCTTCATGCTGGTGGGCGCGTTGTTCATCATTCCCTTCATCCTCATGTACACCGCCTGGAGCTATTACGTGTTTCGCGGCAAGGTGACGGTGGATGATGGCTATCACTGAGGGCCGTGAAATGACCAAGGTCGAGCAGGATAAAAAACCGTTGTGGCAGCGTCTGGGTTGGCTGGTGCTGATCTGGGCCTGCAGCGTCACTGCGCTGGGTGTCGTGGCCTGGCTGTTGCGCCAGTTCATGAGCGCGGCGGGATTGGGAACGCCGGGCTGAGCCTGGCGGTTGATCCGCCCAACCGATTGTTCCCATACTGCCTCCTTTCGTCGCCAGCCAAGGAGGCCCGATGTTCGCCCTCAGCGATACCCTGCAACGCCGCTTCGCCGGGCTGAAAAGCTGCGCGGATTTCTGGTCGCTGCGCCATGTGCGCGAGAGCCGGGAATCCTACTGGGTGCGGCGGCATGTGGCGCAGGCGCCGTCCTTCGTCGACGATGCCGGCGCCATGCTCACCGTGCGTATCGCCGGCGTCGAAGCCTATGCGGCCACCAGCGATCTCAGCCAGGCTGGCTTGCAGGCCGCGCTGGAGCGCGCCGAGCAGATGGCACGCAGATTGGCCGGGCACAACCTGCTCGACCTCGCCAGCCTGCCGCATCCCACCGAGCAACGCGACGATGTGATGCCGGGTTACGCGCAGCCGCTGGCAGGCGCCGGCCACTGGTTCGAGTTGCTGATGGCCGAGTCGGCGCGGATTCCACAGGATGCGCGCCTGGTCGACAGTCACGTTGGTGTGACCTTCACCTGCCATGAGCAGATCTACCTCAACAGCGCGGGCGCCTGCCTGCGCCGTGCCCAGCGCTACGTCTTCCCGCAGGTGGGCGTCACCGCCAGCGACGAGCATGACAGCCAGAGTCGCAGTTTTGGCGGCACTCATCTGGCGCGGCAGGGCGGTGCCGAGGTGCTGCAGCAGTTGGGCGTGATCGGCAGTGCCGAGCGCATTGCCGACGAGGCATTGCAACTGCTGCTGGCGCCCAACACCCCGAACGGTCCGCGTGACCTGCTGCTGATGCCGGACCAGATGATCCTGCAGATCCACGAGTCCATCGGCCATCCACTGGAGCTGGACCGCATCCTCGGTGACGAGCGCAACTTCGCCGGCACCAGTTTCATTCGCCAGGAAGATTTCGGTCATTACCCCTACGGCTCGTCGCTGCTCAACGTGACCTTCGATCCGGGCGTGCCAGGCGAGCTGGCCAGCTACAGCCATGATGACGACGGCACTCCGGCGCAGCGCCATTACCTGATCCGCGGTGGCATCCTCCAGCGCCCGCTCGGCGGTACGCTGTCGCAGTGGCGCAGTGGCCTGCCGGGTGTGGCCAACAGCCGTGCGTGCAGCTGGAACCGGCCGCCCATCGACCGCATGGCCAATCTCAATCTGGAGCCGGGTGACAAGACCCAGGCCGAGCTGATCGGCGGTATCGAGCGCGGCATCCTGATGAGCAACAACCGCTCCTGGTCGATCGACGACGCGCGCAACAAATTCCAGTTCGGCTGCGAATGGGGCCAGTTGATCGAAAACGGCGAACTCAAGGGCGTGGTGAAGAACCCCAATTACCGCGGCATCAGCTCGCGGTTCTGGCGCAACCTGCGCGCGGTAGGCGACGTCAGTACCTTCGAGGTGATGGGCACGCCCTATTGCGGCAAGGGCGAACCCAACCAGGTGATCCGTGTCGGGCATGCCTCGCCGGCCTGCGTCTTCGCCGATATCGACGTTTTCGGAGGGGCAGCCTGATGGACGCACGTCAGCATTTCAGTGCGTTGCTGGAGCACCTGCAGGCGCAGGTCGTGGGCGAGGAGGGTTTTACCCTGGCCTACGGCGCCGAGGTGTCCAGCTTCATCCGTTTCAACCAGGGCCAGGTACGCCAGGCCGGGCAGGTGCAGCAGGCGTACGTCACCCTGTCGTTGTACCAGGGCCAGCGCCATGCCGAAAGCAAGCTGGCGCTCAGCGGCGTGCTCGACGAGGATTTGCCGCGCCTGCAGCACGCCTTGCAGCGCCTGCGTGGCGTGCTGCCAACCTTGAGTGACGACCCTTATCTGCGCTCGAATCGTGAGGCCTGGCGCAGCGAGTTGGTGGGCGAAGCAGTGCGGCTCGATAGCGCGGTCATGGCGCAGCAGATCGTCGCGGCGGCGGCTGGCCTGGATCTGGTCGGCTTTCTTGCCGTCGGGCCGCAGTATCAGGGCTTCGCCAGTTCCTGGGGCGCGTTCGGCTGGTACGCCGCGAGCAGTTTCAACGTGGAGTTCAGCCTCTTTCACGGTAACGGCCAGGCCGTGAAAAGCGCCTATGCCGGCGAGCAGTGGGACGCCCAGGCGTTCGTTCGCAAGCTGGAGCGTGCGCGGCAACAGCTGGAATTTCTCGGTCGATCGGCCAAGGTACTGCAGCCAGGGGCCTATCGCGCCTATCTGGCGCCGGCTGCGCTGGAAGAACTGGTCAGCCTATGCTGCTGGGGCTTCGGCGCCCAGGCACTGGCGTCGGGTGGTAGTCCCCTGCAGCGTCTGTTCAATGGCAAGGCCGAACTCAGCCCGCTGGTGACGATGGACGAACGCATCGAGGGGGGCTTGGCGCCAGCTTTCACCTCCGAAGGTCCACGCCAGCCGCTGCGCCTGATCAGCCAGGGGCGACCTGGCGAACGCCTGGTCAGCTCGCGCAGTGCCGCAGAATATGGATTGATCGCCAATGGCGCGTGCAGCGGCGAATATCCGCTGTCCTTGTACATGCGAGGCGGTGAGTTGGATGAGCACGACGTGCTGCAACGGCTCGGCACCGGGCTGTACATCGGCAACCTGTGGTACGGCAATTTCTCCGACCTGCCCGCCGCACGCCTGACCGGCATGACCCGCTTCGCCACCTTCTGGGTCGAGGATGGGCAGATCCGGGCGCCGGTGGACACCATGCGTTTCGATGATGCGCTGTTCGACTTCCTCGGCCCGCAACTGGAGGCCCTGACCCGCGAACCCGAGTTGCTGCTGCCAGGCGGTACCTACGGCGCCAGGCAGACGGGCTCGATGGCCTTGCCGGGCGCGTTGCTGTCGCGATTTACCCTGACCTTGTAGGGCGTCTATTTTCTTGCCTTGAGCACCACGAATTTCGGATTGGCCGCCACCTGCTCGACGCCACGGAACAGGCGCGCCAGCTTGGCGTGGTAGCCCAGGTGGCGGTTGCCGACGATCCACAGTTCACCGCCGGTGACCAGCGCCGCGCGGGCTTGCTGGAACATGCGCCAGGCAAGGAAGTCGCCGACCACCTGCTGCTGGTGGAAGGGTGGGTTGCACAGCACCATATCCAGCGAATCGGCGGGCTGTTCGGCCAGTCCGTCGCCGGCGCGTATGGTCACTGGTCGTTCACCGAGTGCCGCTCGCCAGTTTTCCTGCGCCGACTGCACGGCCATATAGGACTCGTCCACCAGCGTCAGCTCCGCCTGCGGGCTGCCCAGGGCGTAGGCGATGCCGAGCACGCCGTTGCCACAACCGAGATCGGCGACGCGCACGCGCCCGAGGTGGCGTGGCAGATGCGGAAGAAAGGCGCGGGTGCCGATATCCAGGCCGTCGCGACAGAACACATTGGCGTGGTTGACCAGCTCCAGCGCCGGTTTATCCAGACGGTAGCGGGTCGGGTAGGGCGAGTGCGGCATTGCCTTGGTTTCAGGCGTGGCGACCAGCAGGCGGGCTTTCTTCACCGCCAGCGAGGCCTGCACCGGGCCGACGTATTGCTCCAGCAGATCACCGGCGGCGCGCGGCAGGTGCTTGATCATCGCCCCTGCGATCACGCGGGCATCTGGCGCCAGCTGGCCGTGCAGGCGAATCAGTTGCTCCTCCAGCAGCGCCAGGGTCTTCGGCACGCGGATCAGCACCCAGTCGAACGGCCCTTGCGGTGTTTCGCAACTTGGCAGACAGGTGACTGCGTCGCCACTCAGGCCATTGCTGGCGAGGTTCTTCTGCAGGGCGAGAAAGCCCAGGTGCGAATCGCCGCTGCTGGTCACCTGACAGTGTCCGGCCAGCGAGCAGGCGAGGGCGCCGAAGCTGTCGTTGAGCAGCAGCACACGGCTGCCTGCCTCGATGCCTTGCTCATGAAGATGACCCAGCAGGTATTCGTCGGCGGCATCGAAGGCTTGGAGCGGTTCGTTCGCCTGGTGCGGCTGGCGCTGCAGTTCGAGGCTGGCGAAGGGGGTTTCGAGAGTAGGCATGCAAACCTTCGGTGTTTGTCGCTGGCCGATTGCGCCAGACTGAGCGGGTATTCAATGAAGGGGGCGATTATGACCGTCAGTGACGACAAGTTCACCCGTCAGACGCTGCTCCAGGTACACAGCCTGACGCCGAGCCTGTTCACCCTGCGCACCACCCGTGACCCGGGCTTTCGTTTCCGCGCCGGGCAGTTCGTGCGTATGGGCGTGGAGAAAGCCGATGGCAGCGTGGTCTGGCGCGCCTACTCGCTGGTGTCGGCACCGCATGACGAGCATCTGGAATTCTTCTCCATCGTGGTGCCTGCGGGCGAGTTCACCAGCGAGCTGAGCCGCCTGCGCGTTGGCGACAGCCTGCTGGTGGAGAAGATGGCCACCGGCTACCTGACTCTGGACCGCTTCGTCGACGGCCGTGATCTCTGGTTGCTCGGCAGTGGTACCGGCATCGCGCCGTTCCTGTCGATCCTGCAGGACTTCGAAGTGTGGCAGCGCTTCGAGCGCATCGTGCTGGTGTACAGCGCGCGCAGCTTCGCCGAGCTGGCCTATCAGCCACTGATCAGGAGTTTTGGCGAGCTGGAACACCTGGCCGAATTCGCTGACAAGCTCACCTACCTGCCGGTGGTCACCCGCGAGCAGGCGCCGGACTGCCTGAATGCGCGTATCACCGATCTGCTCGACAACGGTGAGTTGGAGCGTGCAGCGGGCCTGCAGCTGGCGCCCAAGCATTCGCGAGTGATGATCTGCGGCAACCCGCAGATGATCGACGATATTCGTCAGCGTCTGAAGGCGCGGGGCCTGAATCTGAGCCTGACCCGGCGGCCGGGTCAGGTGGCGGTGGAGAACTACTGGTGATCAGTCTTCGCGGATTGCCTTGAGTCGATGTTCCCACCGGCGTTTGGCGAAGCGGCGCATGTTGGGGATATCGTCGGTCTCGTCGAGAATCGGCTTGCCGATGATGGTTTCCATGATGTCTTCCAGTGTCACCAGGCCATGCCAGCTACCGAACTCGTCGTACACCAGGCACATGTGCTGACGCTCCTGCATGAGCAGGGTCATCAGGGTTTCCACGTTCATGCTGTCCGGCACGACCTTGAGCGGTTTCATGATCTGGGTGATCGGTTCGCCATCGTTTTCGGCCGCCAGGGCGTCATAACGGAACACCACGCCCAGCGGCGACTCATCCTCGCCGATCACCGGGTACCGGGAGAACTGGCTCTCGCGGGCACGCGCCTTGAACGCGGCGATCGATTCATCTGGTGCGGCGGATTCGCAGACGATGCGTGGCGTCATGATGTCGCGCAGACGAATCTCGTGCAGATCGAGGATGTTGCTGATCACCCGTTGCTCGTCTTCGTCGAGCTTGCCCACTTCGCGGCCAAGCAGGGTCAGGGCCTTGATCTCCTGGCGAATGTCGTGCTCTGGCTCCTTGCCGCCGAACAGACGCATGATCAGGTCCGACATGACGATGAACGGCTTGAGCAGCAGGATCATCGCTCGCAGCAGGCTGGGCAGGAAGGGCGCCATGGCGCGCCAGTAACGGGCACCGATGGTCTTCGGCAGAATCTCCGAAAGCACCAGGATCAACAGGGTCATGACCGCCGAGGCGATACCCAGGTAACCGTCGCCGAAGACGATTGCCACCTGCGCACCGACACCGGTCGCACCTACGGTATGCGCCACGGTATTGAGGGTCAGGATGGCCGCCAGCGGCTGGTCGATCTTGTCTTTGAGCTCTTTCAGTCTTTCGTACAGCTGCGGTTTTGCAACCTTCTGCTGAGCGATGTAACTGGGCGTGAGGGAGAGCAGGGCGGCTTCGAGGATGGAACAGATGAACGAAACCAGAATGGAGAGGACAGCGAACGCTATCAGGAGTGTCATGTAGGGGGATAAGTGGCCAATGGCCGGCCAATTTAGCGCAAGCGCAGTGGAAAACAGCAGAAAAGCTGCAACATTTCATTTCGTCATGCTGGTACGGTTGGCGTTTGCTGCCCGGCGTCTCTTCTGCCGATGTTTCACTGCCTGCACGTAGCCAGGCTTCGACTAGGCTAAAGGGACACTATCTGGGGAGGTCCTCCATGCCGCTTGAACATCACCCGTTGACCCGCGAATTTCCTCAGCAAGGCGACGTCATGCGCAAGCTGATGCAAAGTCATCCGCACTTCCCTCGCCTGGCTGGCGAATATGAAGCGCTGGACAAGCGCATCTACGAAATAGAGGACGGTCGCGAAGCTGCCGACGACCTGACCTTGCAGGGGCTCAAACTGCAGCGTGTGGGTCTCAAGGACGAGATCGCCGATCTGCTGCGCAAGGCGGGCAGTGCTTGATCCGGATCAAATGAATGGTCGACGTGCAGCGCTAGGCTGGAGCCATCTTCCCTGTCAGAGGCTTCCTCATGCACGTCGACCACCATCCGCTGGTTCATGATTTCCCCGAACTGCGCAACGAACTGCAGCGCCTGCGGCAGAGCGATGAACAGTTCTCTCGCCAGGCCGAAGAGTACGAAGCGCTGGACAAGCGCATCTGCCGTATAGAGGACGGTATCGAGTTGCTCGATGACGTTACCCTCAGCGCACTGAAACTCCATCGTGTAGCGATCAAGGACGAACTGGCGCGCCAGCTCAAACGCGCTGCAGGTCAGTGCTGCGGTTGTGGCAATGGCTGTCGGGGTTGATGCCCGGAAAATGCGGCAGGCACGGCGCACCCTACGAGATTGCTACCGGTAGGGTGCGCCGTGCGCACTGGTCTTCCCGGATCTCATCTTGACTTCGCCGTCGGAGCCGAAAGGCCTCAATGCACGGGCGGGTTGATCAGATAAGTGAGCAGCCCGTCCGCCTCTTCTTCTGTCCACACCGGGCGCGCCGGCCTGGTCCATTCGCTCAAAAGCTGCTGCCAGAAGGCGCAGGCCAACTCATCCTGACGGTAGAAACGCAGCAGCCAGGGCCTGCCATCGCCCATTACCTGCTGTACCACGGCGCGCCCGATGCCCTGGCGACGATACTTTTTCAGGATGAACAGGTCGGCGAATTCCGGCACATCAAGACCAGGTAACTCGCTCTGTTCGATCAGCAGGAAGCCGGCAATGAAGCCGTCGACCAGTATCAGTTGCGCACTCCAGCCCGGCTCCTGCCAATAGCGCTGCAGGTGGGGTTGATGGATGTAGAAGCGACCGTCCGTCTCCACGTCCTCCTGCTCCCAGTCCGAGCTTTCGTAGGCGTAGAACTGGTAGAGGTTGGCCAGTAGCGGCAGCTGTTCGGCGCTGGTGGGCAGCAGTTGGATCTGCATATGTGCATTCCGGGCAGAGTGGCTGTGGTCTGTAAATTTATCCAGTTGTTCGGTATCGTTCCAGCCTTCGTTCAGCGGCAGGATCGATCGCAATGGCCAAGGCAAAACGCATGTACGGCTGCACCGAGTGCGGCGCCACCTTTCCCAAATGGGCAGGACAGTGTGGTGAGTGCGGCGCCTGGAATACCCTGGTCGAAACAGTGGTCGAGGGTGCCACGCCCAGCGGGCGCACTGGCTGGGCCGGCGACAAGGCCAATATCAAAACCCTGGCTGAAGTCAGTGTCGAGGAAATTCCGCGTTTTTCCACCGCCTCCAGTGAACTGGATCGGGTGCTCGGTGGCGGCCTGGTGGATGGCTCGGTGGTGCTGATCGGTGGCGACCCCGGCATCGGCAAGTCGACCATCCTGCTGCAGACCCTGTGCAACATCGCCCAGCGTTTCCCAGCGCTGTACGTCACCGGTGAGGAGTCGCAGCAGCAGGTGGCCATGCGTGCGCGCCGCCTGGACCTGCCACAGGACAAACTCAAGGTGATGACCGAAACCTGCATCGAATCGATCATCGCCACCGTGCGCCAGGAAAAGCCCAAGGTCATGGTGATCGACTCGATCCAGACCATTTTCACTGAGCAACTGCAGTCGGCGCCTGGCGGTGTGGCCCAGGTGCGCGAAAGTGCGGCGCTGCTGGTGCGTTTTGCCAAGCAGAGCGGTACGGCGATCTTTCTCGTCGGCCACGTCACCAAGGAAGGCGCGTTGGCCGGACCGCGCGTGTTGGAACACATGGTCGACACCGTACTGTATTTCGAGGGCGAGTCCGATGGTCGTCTGCGTCTGCTGCGGGCGGTGAAGAACCGTTTCGGCGCGGTCAACGAACTGGGCGTGTTCGGCATGACCGACAAGGGCCTGAAGGAAGTCTCCAACCCCTCGGCGATCTTCCTGACCCGCGCGCAGGAAGCGGTGCCCGGTAGCGTGGTCATGGCCACGTGGGAAGGCTCGCGACCGATGCTGGTGGAGGTGCAGGCGCTGGTCGACACCAGTCATCTGGGCAACCCGCGCCGCGTCACCCTGGGCCTCGATCAGAATCGCCTGGCCATGCTGCTGGCAGTGCTGCACCGCCACGGTGGCATCCCGACCTATGACCAGGACGTGTTCCTCAATGTGGTCGGTGGGGTCAAGGTGCTGGAAACGGCGTCCGATCTGGCATTGATGGCGGCAGTCATCTCCAGCCTGCGCAACCGGCCGCTGCAGCACGACCTGCTGGTGTTCGGCGAGATCGGCCTGTCTGGCGAGATTCGTCCGGTGCCAAGTGGTCAGGAGCGTTTGAAGGAGGCGGCTAAGCACGGCTTCAAGCGTGCCATCGTGCCCAAGGGCAATGCGCCCAAGGAAGCTCCGCCGGGCTTGCAGGTCATCGCCGTCACGCGCCTGGAACAAGCGCTTGACGCGTTGTTCGACTGAGCTTCTGTGATCTGAGTCGTTCTCCGTGCGGTAGGCGAGTCTGCTGGCTAGGCGGTCGACGAGTTTCCTTGGACAAGTTCTGACAAGACTGTCATTACGGTGCGGACGAGAATCCAGAATCATCGGATTCTCTGCGCTCGTGCGTCCGCGGGGTGACGATACATTACTTTTTAAGAATATTCTTAATACCTGGCCCTGGCTTGTTCAGCTTCTGGTCAGGAAGCGTGCGATAAAGTTTTCCTTGTTATCTCGTTCGAGCCAATCTTCATCTTGAATGCGGCGGGTATGTTGCACGCTTCTCATATATTGACGCGTGCGGCGCACTTTCGTGTGGGCATGTTGCCTGCAGTGGGTGTGCGCGCGGCTGCCCAATAAATATCTGTTATAGCGTGTCTCGTCAGGAAGATGTCGTCAAACGACTGAGGCTTGAAGGTGTTCGGTTGTTTGCGTGGTGGTGATGTCGTTATTGAAGTGCCTGATGCAGTGATGTGTTAGTTAATGGGCGCTGGAGTCGTTATGTGCACAAGTTTCACGCTTGAAAAGTCTGTCTTTACCAGCAGTGACTTTAACAAGGGTGGCATCCGATAAAACCTGTTAGCCCTCTTCCATGCGCCGTTGCGAGAACTGGAGGCAGTGAGCGGCTCTACAGGTTGGATGGAGCGGTCAGTGCAATGCTGATGGCTGTTTCGAAATAACACGAAAGGCAGTTGGTATCGCGCTCATGGCGCAAACAGCGTCGGGACATATTGCCTGGTGATGGACGCTCTGCGAGTGAATGACTTCAGGTGTTCCAAGGTGATTTGCATTCTTGAAAAGGCGGAGTCGCTTTCCAGCAAGATTTCTTCATTGCAGTGAACTGCGTTGTCGAGTCGAGACTTGAGTGCTGAATAGTGTCTGTTGCGTGCGGTGCATGGAGCGATTCGGAAATTGCAGGCAAGTAAGCAGGTGCATTGATTTCCGATTAAGCAGGGAGTGCTTGAAGTTAAAATTATATTAATTTGAATGGTGTGGATTAATTATGAATAAGGTAAAACAGCATGGCGTGAATCCCTTGAAAGTGCGGTCGCCCCGTCTTCTGGCGATGACCTCTTGTTCGGCAATGGCGGCCCTTGCCTGTATTCCAACATTGGCGCTGGGCGCCAATGAATGTGGTGTCGGTCCCACCGTCGTGTGCAGCAGCACCGGTAACCCTTATGCGAATGGCATTAACTATACCGGTGCAGATAATAATGTAACGCTGGCCTCAGGCACGGTAGTCGATACGACCGGCGGCAATCCGCTTGGTGCTAACTCGGATACCACCGTAGGTATCGGTCTGGGCGTTCCGTCAGTCACGACCGCGGGTAATGCCTCTCTCACGGTCGAGGAGGGGGCTAGCGTCATCATCGCGCAGAACAACACCTATGGTCTTGTCATTCGCGGCTCCTCGGGTGACTCGACCGGTACGCTGGTCAACAATGGTTCGGTTTCGATGCAGGGAACAGGCGGCCGGGCGATCTACGTATTCACCAATGGCGATGCCTCTGTCACCAATGGCGCCAGTGGCGTTATCTCGGGGAACGCTGCCTTCGGTATCTTTGCCCAGGATGCCGGCGTCGACCATGCAGTCTCCGTCGTCAACGACGGCGAAATCAATCTGACCGCTGATGGCTCGACCGGTATTCGCGCTGTTGCCACGGGCGCTGCGGGTTCGGCATCGGTCATTCAGAACGGTACGGTGTCTGCGGGTGCCGGCGGCATCGGTGTGGAAGTTCGTCTGGGTTCTACGGCCGCGAGTACCGGCACATTCGTGAACACCGGTACGATCACGGGGGGGACTGGGGTCAGTTTTTCCCAGGGTCAGGGGGCTATAACGGCGACCAACACGGGCTCGATCATCGGTACGGATGCCACGTCCAGCGGCCTGCTGGTTGGTAGCGGTGTCGCCAATATCACCAATGCCGGACTCATTTCCGGCAATACGGGTGTGACTCTGCAGACGGATAACAACAGTCTGACCAACAGTGGAACCATTACCGGAACCGGCGGTACAGCCGTTGCTGTTGCGGGTAGCGACAATACCGTGACCCTTTCCGATGGCTCCGTACTCAATGGCGGAGCTGTAAGCACGGGTATGGGCAATAGCCTGCAGTTGCAGGGGGCGGGTTTCGTTTCAGGTGATCTTTCAGGGTTCTCCAGCCTGGACGTGTCCGGATCGCTCTGGCAGGTCGGCGGGGATGTCTCGACAACATCCGGTTCGCTGAGCATCAGTTCCGGGACGTTGCAGATCGGTACAGGCGGTACCACCGGCTCCATTACAGGGGATGTAGTCAACAACGGTACGCTGGCCTTCAACCGTTCCGATGACATCACCTACTCGGGTGTCATATCCGGTACAGGTGGGCTGTCGCAGATCGGCGCGGGGACCACGACGCTTACAGGCGCCAATGTCTACAGCGGAGAGACGCGGGTATCTGCTGGGCGACTGGCTGCTGGCAATGCGGGTGCATTCAGTTCCAGCTCCACCTATGCGATCGATGCTGGCGGCGTGCTGGACCTGAACGGTTTCAGTCACGCGCTGAACAGCGTGACGAATACGGGCGAAATCCGCATCGGTGATAGCGCCAATGCCACCTTCACGACGAACAACTACGTGGGTAACGGCGGTGTCATTGCCCTCAGCACCTACCTGGGCGCAGATGGATCAGCGTCTGATCGCATCGTTATCGATGGCGGTACCGCTACGGGTACTACCACGCTGTCGATCACCAATGTGGGCGGCCCTGGTGCGCTCACCACGGCCAACGGCATCCAGATTGTCGAAACCATCAATGGCGCGACGACCTCTGCCGATGCGTTTCGTCTCAATGCGCCGGTGGTGGCCGGTGCTTTCGAGTACAGCCTGTATCGAGGCGGTCTCGATGCAGGTATGAACGATCAGGACTGGTTCCTGCGCTCCATCGATACCTCGTCCGCTGGAGGGCCTGGTAACCAAGCGCTGAGTGCTTCAGCGCAGACTGTCCGTGTCTATTCCGATCAGCTCGGCAACTATGCGTTATCTACCCTTGGCTCTCTGCAGCAGCGTAGAGGCCATAGCATCTGGCTGAACGGTATTGCCGATGGCGCTGAGAAAGGTCGCCGCAGTGAGGCGAGCCCTGCTGGTTCCTGGGGGCGTGTGGCAGGCGAATACGGCTCTTATGACCCCAGGAAAGGTTCGCCGTATACCCAGCACATCGGTTTTATGCAGCTCGGCTATGAAAACACGGCCTTGCAGAATGACCACGGGGTACTCAACGCCGGTCTCTACGCAACCCTGGGTACGTCGCATGGTGATGTCGACGTTACCCGTGACCCGGCGCGTGGCGAAAAGCGCAATGGCAAGATCACTACAACCGGGTACGGTGTAGGCGTCAGTGCCACCTGGCTGGATGACAATGGCTTCTATGCCGATGCCGTTGGACAGTTGACCTGGTATGACAGCAAGCTGTCGAACAAGACGGGGGGTGGCAACAAAGGCTGGTCGTCCGTAATGAGTCTGGAAATCGGTAAACGTCTTGATGCCGGTTCGGATTGGACGGTGGTTCCGCAAGCTCAGTTGGCATGGACTCACGTCGACTTCGACAGCTTCACTGACGAGCATGGTGCGCGCATCGTTCAGGCTAAAAACGATAGCCTCAAAGGTCGTGTCGGTATTCAGGTTGAGCCGCCTGTGAGCTGGTACAGCGATAGCCAGAACAATCCGGTGAAGCTGTATGGCATTGCCAATCTTAGTTACGACATCCTCTCCGGCAGTGAAGTCGATGTCGCCAAGGTTCGACTCAAACAGGACAGCCGGCCTCTTTGGGGGGAGTTGGGTGTAGGTGGCAGCGTCGCTCGGCAAGACAACTGGAGCACGTTTGGGGAGATCAGCTATGCCGCGGCTCTGGGGGCTGGCAGCTCCGACAATCATGCGTTCAAGGGAACGATCGGCGTGAGCTACGCTTGGTAATCTGCCAGGCAAAGTGGCAACCATCCGAAGCCCTTCCGAACCGGTATGAGCATCGCTCATTCGGTGTGCGAAGGGCTTTTTCCGTTCGAAGGCAGAGTGCTTCAATTGCGGCGTCCTGCCGCAATTGAAGCACTGGCGACTCTTGACGCAGATCAATAGATAGCCGGCTATCGGCGTGCAGCATGTTGGTGTGTCCATATGAGGAGGCCACATCATGTTTCTGTTCTTCGACTTTTTTTCCCGTGCGTTCAATCCGGATGTTCAGGTCACGCAATCCCGTGAAGCACAGCGCATGGCCAAACGTATCGAAGCGCGACGTCAGCGTCGCAAGGCTGCCGAGGTGGTGTGCCGCGCCCACTGATCATTACGGGGTATGAACAGGTGTCAGTCGTTGTAAAGGTGGCAGGGTTGCCGGCTGTACTGCATGGCCTGACGCATCAGATCGGTAGGTTTTTCGGTATCCAGCTTACGGCGGATATTCAGGCGATGGGGTTCCACCGTCCGCACGCTGATCGCCAATTCACGTGCCATGGTTTTGTTGTTCAAGCCTTGCGCCATCATTTGCAGTATCTGACTCTTGAACGGGGTCAGTGCTCTGTCTGCGGCGTTGACGTGTAGCCAGTCAGCGTCTCTGCCAGCGCCTTGATCGCCGCAATCATTTCTCCTGATCTTGCATCCTTGAGTACATAGCCAGCGGCACCTGTCTGCCGGGATTGGCGGGCACATTGTCGGCCGCTGTTCATGCTCAGTCTCGCTACCTTGAGCCTCGGATGACAGCGGGTGAGCAGTGCTGTCAGCTCCAGCCGCTGACGCCATTCAGGCTAATATCCATCAGCACGATGTCGGGTTGTCCGCGCTCGACCCGTGTCACGGCTTCTTCAGCAAAGCTGGCGTCGGCACCGTACTCGTACGTTGGTGCTGGAGAGCTTTGAACCGGTGGATCTGAAACGCCTCTTTGCGTTCACCGAGGTCTTGCTGGTGCGTATCGGCGATGCGCTGCTGCGCTACCAGGGTGTGCTCGCGATTGTGGACGAGCCGCGTTGTCTGGTGCTCCAGCGGGGACTTTACAGCTCTGGCCGTGATGGCGAGTGGGAGGCGGGCGAAGCGCACGGAAACGTGCTGATGTTCATTGGTGACGACCTGCCCGAAGATGAAATCCGCGAGGTTTTCGCTGAAGTGATTGGGCAGCCTTGATCAGGGCTGATCGCCCAGGGCGGCGAGTTCACGTTCCAGCAAGCTTTCGTCGCCCAGGTTGAGCTCGACCAGGCGACGCAGATGGCTAATCGAATCCAGGTCAATATGACGGCAGACGAAGCCCAGATAGCCCGCCTGGGTACGTGTCAGCAGCACCTCCATCCTTACCCGCGCCTCGTCGCCGAGCTGGATCTGCGCTTCGAACGGCTGATCTGGGTCAGCGTTCCAGTTTGCCGGAGTCTCGACCATCAGCCCTTTGAGCGAAAGGTCATGCAACACTGCTGCCCAGTGCCGTTCGCCTTGCACGAGCACGGTGGGGGCGTCGAAGGCGATGCGCTGAAAACGCCGACGCTCGTTGGCTGATTCACTCATGCCCATACTCCTGAAGGATTTACATCACTATAGCCAAGGCTGACGGCCCCGTACTTTGCCCCTGTGTCGCAGGGCACAGCAGAGGCACACCAGTTTGACAGGTGGCCAAGTCTCGCCAAAGCTCCTTGTGTAGTTTTTATTACTCGATATTGCGGAGCGATAGACATGAGCAAGCGACTGCTGGGTAAAGGTTTGGTCTTTGGCCTGTTGAGCATGGCCAGTGTTGGTGCATTCGCCGACGCTGCGGGCGGCAATGGCTGCGGCTGGGGCAACATGCTGTTCGAAGGGCAGCGCGGCATGGCCCCGCATTTCCTGGCCACCACCACCAATGGTACGTCGGGTAATGCCACCTTCGGCATGACGTCGGGTACCAACGGTTGCGACACCAGCGGCGCGCTGGGCTACAACGGGCGTTCCATGCTGGCGATGAACGGCATGCTCGATTCCATCGCCGAAGACATGGCAATGGGCCAGGGCGAGGCGCTGGACGCCTATGCCACCCTGCTGGGCGTCGAAGCCCAGGATCGTGCGCATTTCGCCAAGGTCACTCACGACAACTTCGGCAGCATCTTCAGCGAAGCTGATGCCACCAGTGAGCAGGTGCTGGCCGCCACACTTGATGTGATGAGCCGTGATGCGCAGCTGGCGCGCTACGTGAAACAGCCCGCGTAAGCGGTAACGCCCGCTTCGTTGTCGGTGCGCACGATTTGCGGTGTTCAGTAGGGTGCGCCGTGCGCACCGCCTGTATCCCGAGCACGACAAGGAAATCGACAAGGCAAAAAGAAGCCCGCCAATCGGCGGGCTTCTTCATTTCAGGCCAGCGGTCTTAGTTGCCATAGACCGGGAACTTCGCGCACAGCGCCTTGACCTGCTCACGCACGCGGCCTTCGACTTCATCGTTGCCGATGTTGGCCAGCACGTCGCAGATCCAGCCTGCCAGTTGACGGCACTCGTCTTCCTTGAAGCCGCGAGTGGTGACGGCAGGGGTGCCGATACGCAGGCCGGAGGTGACGAACGGCGAGCGCGGATCGTTCGGTACGCTGTTCTTGTTGACGGTGATGAAGGCGCGACCCAGGGCTGCGTCAGCATCCTTGCCGGTGATGTCCTGCTTGATCAGCGAGAGCAGGAACAGGTGGTTCTCGGTGCCGCCGGAGACCACGTCGTAGCCGTTGTCGATGAACACCTGGGCCATGGTCTGGGCGTTCTTGATCACCTGTGCCTGGTAAGCCTTGAACTCAGGCTGCAGCGCTTCCTTGAAGCACACCGCCTTGGCGGCGATGACGTGCTCCAGCGGGCCGCCCTGGCCGCCCGGGAATACCGCGGAGTTGAACTTCTTCTCCAGCTCTTCGTTCTTGCGCGCCAGGATCAGGCCGCCGCGCGGGCCGCGCAGGGTCTTGTGCGTGGTGGTGGTAACCACGTCGGCGAACGGCACCGGGTTCGGGTACAGACCGGCCGCAACCAGACCGGCCACGTGGGCCATGTCGACGAACAGGTAGGCACCGACCTTGTCGGCGATGGCACGGAAACGCGGGAAATCCAGAACCTGCGAGTAGGCGCTGAAGCCGGCGATGATCATCTTCGGCTTGTGTTCGACGGCCAGGCGCTCGACTTCGTCATAGTCGATCAGACCCTGGTCGTTGATGCCGTACTGCACGGCGTTGTAGATCTTGCCGGAGAAGCTGACGCTGGCACCGTGGGTCAGGTGGCCACCGTGGGCCAGGCTCATGCCCAGCACGGTGTCGCCAGCGTTGAGCAGGGCCATATACACGGCGCTGTTGGCCTGGCTGCCGGAGTGAGGCTGGACGTTGGCGTAGTCGGCGCCGAACAGCTCCTTGGCGCGGTCGATGGCGAGTTGCTCGACCACGTCGACGTACTCGCAACCACCGTAGTAACGCTTGCCTGGATAGCCTTCGGCGTACTTGTTGGTCAGCACGCTGCCCTGGGCTTCCATCACCGCCGGGCTGGTGTAGTTTTCCGAGGCGATCAGCTCGATGTGCTCTTCCTGGCGCTGGGCTTCCTGCTCCATCGCGGCAAAGAGTTCGGCGTCATAACGAGCGAGGGTCAAATCACGGCTGAACATGGCGGTCCCCTGAAATCAGCTGGGCGGTAGAAAGAGGGGGCGGATTCTACCGCAAAGGTCGCATTCAGGCATATGAAGGTCGGTCATGAGCCTGACAAATGGCCTTCATGCTGAGTTGGGGCCTAGAGCGGGCTGGCGTCCTGCCCGTCAACTGAGGATGAACAGCGCTGCGCCGCTGAATTGGGCTGTGAGCTGACGTGCAGGCATGGGTCTGCCCAGCAGGAAGCCCTGTACTTCGTCGCAGTCGTGTTCACGCAGGAAGTCCAGTTGTGCCTGGCTCTCCACCCCCTCGGCGATCACCATCATGTTCAGGCTGTGCGCCATGGCGATGATGGCGCGGGCGATCTGCGCATCCTGCTCACCATCAGGCAGGCCGTCGACGAAGCTGCGGTCGATCTTCAACACGTCGATGGGGAACTGCTTGAGGTAGTTCAGTGACGAGTAGCCGGTGCCGAAGTCATCCACTGCAATGCACAGGCCCAAGTGCTTGAGGTTACCAAGAGTCTGCATCGCGCTGGCGACATCACGCATCAGTATGCTTTCGGTCAGCTCCAGCTCCAGGCAGGCTGGGGCTACTCCGGTTCTGTCCAGAATGGCGGCGATGCGTGCGCTCAGGTCGCCTTCGGCGAACTGCCGGGCCGACAGGTTGACCGAAATCTTGGGGATGCGGATCTTTTCCTCGTGCCACGCCTTGAGCTGACGGCAGGCTTCTTCCAGCACCCATTCGCCGACCTGCACCACCAGGCCGAGTTCTTCGAGTACCGGGATGAACTCATCCGGCGGCACCAGGCCGCGTGTCGGATGACTCCAGCGCAGCAGCGCCTCGACCCCGGTCAGGCGATTGCCGTCGCCGGAGAACTGCGGCTGATAATGCAGGACGAACTGGCCCTGTTCCTGAGCGTGGCGCAGGTCGCTTTCCAGCTCCAGGCGCTCCAGGGCACTGGCGTTCATGTCGGCCTGGTAGAACTGGAAGTTGTTCTTGCCGCGCTCCTTGGCGTGATACATCGCGGTATCGGCGTTCTTCATCAGTTGGCTCAGCTCGCTACCGTCCTGCGGGGCAAGGGCGATGCCGATACTGGCGGTGACGAAGAATTCGCGGCCTTCGAGGACGAAAGGGCGCGCCAGGCTGGAGAGAATCTGCTCGGCGACATGAATGGCGCGATTGAGCGCACCCTCGCGGGTGGCGCGCGGCTGCAGCAGCAGGGTAAATTCGTCGCCGCCCATACGCGCCACGGTGTCGTCACCGTCGACGCAGGCCGACAGGCGCACGGCCACGTCCTTGAGCATGCGGTCGCCGGCGGCGTGGCCGAGCGAATCGTTGATCGGCTTGAAACGGTCGAGGTCGAGGAACATCAGCACCACCCATTCATCATGCCGATCCGCATGCTGCAGTGCGCTGTGCAGACGATCCTGGAACAGGGTGCGGTTGGGCAGGTGGGTCAGGGCGTCGTAGTAGGCCAGACGATGGATGCGCTGTTCGCTGGCCTTGCGCTCGCTGATGTCGCTGAAGAAGCACACGTAGCTGACCAGGTCGCCTTCCTCATCATGCACTGCGGTGATGCCGACCCAGGCCGGGAAGTTCTCCCCACCCTTGCGCTTGAGCCACACTTCGCCCTCCCAACTGCCGCGCTGGTTGAGTTGGCCGAGGATGTACTGCAGGTGCGCCGCCTGCTGGCGGTCGGCGGTGAGCATGCCGGGAAGCTGGTCGAGCACCTGACCGGCGGAATAACCACTGACGCGGCTGAAGGCCTTGTTGACCTGAACGATGTAGCCGGCCGGGTCGGTCACCAGAATCGCCGCGGTGGAGTGTTCGAATACCGTGGCGGCCATGCGCAGGTCTTTTTCCGCGCGGCGTTGCTGGCTGATGTCGCGGCCAACGCCGAGGATGCCTTCGAAGCGACCGTTCTCGTCCCACATCAGCACCAGGCGCAGTTCCACCGGGATCTTGTGGCCGTCGGCGCGCAGGCAGTCGAAGACGAACAGCTGATCCGGCAGCTCCTCGCGCAGACGCTCGAGGCGGTCACGCTCGCCGAGCGAATCGCGAATCCGCTCGAGCAGCAGGTAGAGGCTGGCGAGCTGCTGCGGGTTGGCCGCCAGGCCCTGCAGGCCGTTGGTCATCACCCATTCGGCGTTGTAGCCGAGCATGGCCTCCACCGAGGGGCTGACGTAGTTCAGGGTCAGGCTGTCGTCGGTGGAGACGATCACGTCGCTGATGCTTTCCGCCAGCAGGCGGTAGCGTTGCTCGCTGTCACGCAGCGACTGGTTGCGCTCGATCTGCTCGGTGATGTCCTTGGCCACGCCGATCAGGCGGCTGACTCGACCGCGTTCATCGCGCGCCAGGGCCTGCTCGCGGATGCTGAACCAGTGCCATTGGCCATTGCGGTGACGCCAGCGCAGCACCGATTCGAGCAGCAGACCGTTGCCGACCACTTTCTGCAGGTTGCGAATGCGCCAGTAGTATTCGCTGTCGTCCGGGTGCAGTACCTGCTCCCAGAAATCTCCGCCCATCGCCTTGAGCTCGCTGACGCTATAGCCCAGTTGCAATCCGAGGCTGTGGTTGCTGAACAGCACCTGCCGGTTCTGCATGTCATGCACGTAGAGCAGGTCGGGGACCGAGCGCACCACTTCGGACCAGAAGCGCTCACGCTCGATCAGCGACAGCTCGATACGCTTGCGGCTGGTGATGTCGCTGATGCTCAGGGTGACGGCCTGATAGTCCTGGAGCATTTCCGGCAGGCGCAGCACCAGCCAGACGTGACGCTGCAAGCCCTGTGCAGTGACCAGCTGGGTTTCCAGCTCCATCAGGTTGGGGCCTTCGAGCACGGCCACGGCCAGGCGGTAACACAGATCGTCGGGCTGTACCGGGCCGTTGTCGATCAGTTGCTGCCAGGCCTGTTCGGTGGACTTGACCCCGAGCAGGTTGAGCGCCACCTGGTTGGCCTCGGTAATGCGCAGTTGCTCGACCAGTAGTTGCTGATGCTCGGCATCGGCCTGCAACCAGCGCTGCAGACCCGCCGCATCGCGTAATTTGTGCTGCAGCAACAGGCAGCGCAGGCCGGAGAGATCGAGCACGCAGAGGGCTACGCCGGTGCCGTCGAAGATGTCCTGATAGCGTCTGCGGGTTTCCTGCAGTACGCGCATGGCCTGCTGCTCATCGGTCACATCGCGCAGCACCCAGACGTAACCGGCATGACGCCCGACTTCGCTGATATCGCTGCGGGTCACGGCGAACAGCCGCTCGCGCCCCTCGCTTTCGACTCTGATCAGCTCCGGCCCCAGATCGTTGCTCAGTTGTGGGCTGTTGAGCAGCAACGGGTCGAGATCGGGCAGCAGATCAAGCAGATGGAGTTCCCCGGCCACGTCGCTGGGAACCCCGAACAGCGCTTCGGCCTGCGGGTTCAGGTAGCGCACCTTGCCATCGGCCTGGGTCACCAGAATGCGTTCTTCGACGGCGCCGAGCGCACTGGCGGCCTGGCGCAGCGAGCGGCGTGTTTCGGTATTCAGGCGCTGCAGGCTGCGCTGCTCGCGTTGCAGGCCGTACAGGGCCAGCAGGGTAAGCAGGCTGCACAGCGTGAACAGCAGGAACTTGCCGGCCAGGGTCGGCATCAGCTCGTTGCCGGCGCGTTCTGCATCGAACAGGGCGCGCAGTTGCCAGTCGCTGCCGGGCAGGGCGATCAGATCGAGGCTTTGTGCCTGCTCTGCCGCAGTAACCGGAGCGATGATGCCGCCAGCCTGTTGCAGGTCATCGGCGCGCGCTATCACGCGGTGACTGAGCAGGTCTTCGAGCAACCATTTGTGCTCGCTCTGGTGCTGATCGCGCAGCCAGCCGCGCAGCGCACTGGTGCGCATGCGCAATATCCGGTGGCTGTCGTCGGGCTGACGCAGCAGCAGGTAGAGCACACCGCCTTCCAGTGAGCTGAAGGCGAAGTGATAGGGTGCCGCGCCACTGCGTTGTTGCTGGTTGCGAACGAAACTCAGGTCGCGCGACTCGCTGGCGCTGTCGGCCAGCAACTGCCCATTGGCATCGAGCCAGGCCACGCTGTTGACGGTCGGGAAGATGCTGCGCAATGCCGTGACCAATTCGCTGCCGTCGCCAGCGCGCGCCGGGCTGCTCTGCAGCATCGCCTGGCCCGCCTGCGCCTTGAGGCGCATGTTCAGACTCAGATGCTTGGCCAATTGGGTGCTGTAACCCTGGCTCAGTTGCTTCTGGCTATCGAGCAACTGGCGATATTCCTGGGTCAGTTGCCACGCCAGCAATCCCAGTATCGCCAGCACCAGCACCACCAGTGCACGGCGCAATGCGGCGCGCGACTCGCCCGGAGAGGAGGAAGGCAGGGATGAGGGAGTCGACACGTTCTGTGAACCTGTAGCCGGTGCTGGGCTATCTTGAGCTTTGTGAGGCGCGCGGGTATGCCTGCGCTCGCGCGAGCCGGCTAGAATGCCTGCAAACGTGGCCAAGTGCCAGCTGCGCCGACGAACGTAGGTTTGCCCTGCCACGCACATTCCGGTAGTTTTGCGCCGCGCGCGTGAACTGTCCGCGCGGTACTTGGCGTTCGCTCCAGCAGGGGCTAAGGTCTCTGCAAACGCCCCGCTGCAGGCTTCGTGAAAACTGCCTGCAGCCGGTAATACGGCGGCCAGGCCGGCATGCGCCAGATGGTCAGCCTGCTGGCGTTGCCGGTTTCGTCACTCGCAACGCTTTCGCAGTGCCTGCAAGGCCCGCCATTTTCAGCCCTCATTCTCACCAGTCAGGTTCTCCATGGCTCAGTACGTCTACAGCATGCATCGGGTCAGCAAGGTCGTCCCGCCGAAGCGTGAAATTCTCAAGGACATCTCCCTGTCATTCTTCCCAGGCGCCAAGATCGGCGTGTTGGGCCTCAACGGCGCCGGTAAGTCCACGCTGCTGCGCATCATGGCCGGCGTCGACACCGAGATCGACGGTGAAGCCCGTCCGATGCCGGGGATCAAGGTCGGCTACCTGCCGCAGGAGCCACAGCTCGATCCGAGCAAGACGGTGCGCGACATCGTCGAAGAGGCCGTAGGCGAGATCAAGCAGGCCCAGGCCCGTCTTGACGAGGTCTACGCCGCTTATGCCGAGCCGGACGCCGACTTCGACGCCCTGGCTGCCGAGCAGGCCAAACTCGAAGCCATTCTGCAGGCTTCCGATGGCCATAACCTGGAGCGCCAGCTGGAAGTCGCCGCCGACGCTCTGCGTCTGCCGGCCTGGGACGCCAAGATCGAGCACCTGTCCGGTGGTGAGAAACGCCGCGTGGCGCTGTGCCGCCTGTTGCTGTCGGCACCAGACATGCTGCTGCTCGACGAGCCGACCAACCACCTGGACGCCGACTCGGTCGCCTGGCTGGAGCGCTTCCTGCACGACTTCCCAGGCACCGTGGTGGCCATCACCCACGACCGTTACTTTCTCGACAACGTCGCTGGCTGGATTCTCGAACTCGACCGCGGCCACGGTATCCCCTTCGAAGGCAACTACTCCGGCTGGCTGGAATCGAAGGCCAACCGTCTGGCTCAGGAAGCCAAGGCCGAGGCGTCGCATGCCAAGGCGATGAAGGCCGAGCTGGAGTGGGTGCGCCAGGGTGCCAAGGCGCGTCAGTCCAAGTCCAAGGCGCGTCTGCAACGCTTCGAGGAAATGCAGTCGCAGGAATTCCAGAAGCGCAGCGAGACCAACGAGATCTACATCCCGGCCGGTCCGCGTCTGGGCGACAAGGTCATCGACTTCCACAACGTGTCGAAGTCCTTCGGCGACCGCGTGCTGATCGACGACCTGTCCTTCAGCATTCCCAAAGGCGCCATCGTCGGCGTGATCGGCGGTAACGGCGCCGGTAAGTCGACCCTGCTGCGCATGATCACCGGCAAGGAGCAGCCGGATTCCGGCCATATCGAGATCGGTGAGACCGTACAGATCGCCAGCGTCGAGCAGAGCCGCGAGATGCTCGAAGGCAACAAGACCGTGTGGGAGCAGATTTCCGACGGCTTCGACATGATCAAGGTGGGCAACTACGAGGTGCCGTCGCGCGGTTACGTCGGGCGCTTCAACTTCAAGGGTGCCGACCAGCAGAAGTTCGTCAAGGACCTCTCCGGTGGTGAGCGCGGTCGCCTGCACATGGCGCTGACCCTGAAGCAGGGCGGCAACGTGCTGCTGCTCGACGAACCGTCCAACGACCTCGACGTGGAAACCCTGCGCGCGTTGGAAGAGGCGCTGCTGGACTTCCCGGGCGCCGCCGTGGTGATTTCCCACGATCGCTGGTTCCTCGACCGCATCGCCACGCATATCCTCTCCTACGAGGACGATGGCAAGGTCAACTTCTTCGAAGGCAACTACACCGAGTTCGAAGCCGACCGCAAGAAGCGCCTGGGCGATGCCGCCGCGCAGCCGCACCGCGTGCGCTACAAGAAGCTGGCGTAGGGCGGATTAGTGGCGCCAAGCATGTAATCGGCTGGTTTCATGAGCAGAGTGCGCGGCGTAACCCGCTATGCGATATCCCGGTGTTATGCCGGGATGAAAAAACGGAGCCTGCGGGCTCCGTTTTTCGTTGTGGGCGCACGGCGCCCCGTCGCGAACCGGGGCGGGGGCCCACGAAAGGCTGCCTTGGCGTCTTATCTGGTTTCGTAGGGGGCGCCGTGCGCACCGGTTACGCTGGAATATCGGTGCGCACAGCGCACCCTACTTCAGAGCCTGGCCAGCAGGCTTTCCAGCGCCTTGGCCTGATCCTCGGCCAGATCGATGATATGAAAGCCGGCCCAGCAATGCTGGCCGTCGGCACCGGGGCGGCTCCACAGGCAGTCGGCGCCCAGGTGTACCTCTTGTACCGAATCGCTGCCTGAGGTGCATACCAGGCGGCATTCCAGCACCGCGTCGGCGGTGTGGGGGGTGTCACTGAACAGCATGAAACCATCGGCAGACAGGTCGACGATGCGGCCCAGGCGCTGCCCGCTGTTCAGGTCGAAGACCTCCAGCTGCATTTCGGTGCCATGGCGGCTGTGTTGACGACGCTCTTCCATGGAAATTCCTCAGCGGGGTTCGGCCGTGCGCCCAGTGAAGCGCTGCAGCACACGGTAAATGGCAGTCAGCGCGCGATCGACCAGTGGCGTCGCGCGTTCGGGAGTGACGATGCGGGCCAGGCCCTTTTCCATCTCGCTGGCCAGCAGGGTCAGCGGCTTGATCGCCACGCGTTGACCACTGTGGTCGACGAACATGTAGTTGTGCGTGGTCGGGCTGAACCAGGAAAGCTTGAGTACGCGGCTCTTGCCGTCCTCGACGAACTCGAACCAGGTGCCGAATTCGACGCTGGCCAGTTCCTTGGCCAGAGCTTGTGCGCGTGCCGAGAGCTTGCTGCGCGAAGGTGCCTGGCGAGCCAGGTCGGCATCCTCACCGAGCATGGCGCCCAGGGGGCTTTCTGGCAGGGTGGGTCTGAGCTGGGCGGCCAGCTGCGGTTGTTTGGCTTGCACCGCGTGCTGGCAGGCCACCAGGTCCTGCAGCAGGCGACGGATGCCGTCCTCATGGTAGCCGCCGAGCAATTCCAGGCCCTTACGCAGGTCGCTGAGCATGGGCACGCGCTGTTCCTGCAATTGCAGCACCTCGACCTCGCCGAGCGGCGTGCCGCTCCAGGCCAGTTGCTCGGCCACTTCGCACGAGCGCTTCCACTCCGTGCTCTGCTCGCCGTGGCGCAGCAAGACGAAAACCAGGACATCGGCCCAGGTCAGTTCGAGGAAATTGCGGATGATGGTTGGCAGGTCGCGCTGCCCGACGCAGCGCTGAATCACCTGAAGCGCCTGTTCGCGAGCCCCGAGCAGGCGGTCACGGCCCTTGGCCGCCTCGACCGCGCGACGCTCGCGCAGTTCGACCTTGTGGCGCAGGGTCTCGACGTATTCGTTGAACTCCTCGATCAGGCTGTCGAACAGCGCCAGGTCACCGCTGAAACCGTGAATCACCCGTTCGACCACCCACTGCATCTTGGCCAGCAGGCCGCGTTCGTCGCCTTCGTTGCCGTACAGCACGCCGGCCTGAGCCATGGTGTTGAGCAGGCGTCGCGCCGGATGGTGGTGCTGGGTGAATAGCGCCTTGTCCTGCAGCGCAATTTTCAGGTAGGGCGTATGCAGGTGCGAAAGTGCGGTCTTGCAGGCGTCCGGCAGGTTTTCGTCATCGAGGATGAAGTCGAACAGCATGCCAACCAGGTCGATCACGTCGGCTTCCTGATCGGACACCTTGCTGTCGCCCGGCAGGCTGCTGTGCGATTCCAATTGCTGCTGCAGGTCGGCCTTGAGGCCTTCAACGGCTTGCGGTTGGTGCAGGCGTTGGGCCAGTTCGTGGGCCGACTGCTGTTGCATGCGATTGAGCGCAGCAAGCAATTCGCTGGCGCTGTAGGTACGACTGGCCTCGCGCGGTGAAAAGCTGATGATGCTCCGTGTGCCGCCCAGCAGCGGGGCGTCCGGGTGGCTCTGGCGATGCTCGCCTAGCAGGCTGGACAGGCCGCTGAACAGCGCGGCCGGATCGCTCGGCGGCGGTGCGCTGAGATCGAGGTCGAACAGCGCCGGTTCCACGGGGGCAGACGTCGCGCCCGCTCTGCCCGGTGCTTGTTGTTGGGGGGGCGGGGCTTCTGCCTGAGGCGCATCGGGGCGGCTGACGCTTGGGTTGATCTGCGCGCTGTACTTGAGGTTGGGCAGCACGCCGGCATCGATCAGGCGCTGGTTGAGAGCAGCATAGAGTGAATCGAGGCTCTGCATCACATGGCGATCGAAGAGCATGTACAGGATGGTCTTGATCTGCAGTGGGAAGGGGCAGGGCGCCAGCGCATCGCGAAACGCCTGGGCAATGGCCTGTGGGCCGAAAGGGTTGCTGTCCTCGCCGAGCTTCTGGCCGTTGTTGAGCAGCGCCAGGCGCTGCTCCAGAGCGAATAGCGGCTGGGTGCAGCGTGCCTTGACCCGGCTGACCATATTGGTGACTTGCAGGGTTTCTTCGTAATCCTCGTTCTGCACCAGGGCCAACTGCTCGGGGTCCACTTCGGCCGGCGTCTGATCCTGCAGTTTGCCGTCGAGGAAATCGGAAAAATTGTTGGCGATGGCCTGGTGGTAGCTGCGCTCGATCTGTGGACGCTGGCGGCGGATCTCGCGCATGTTGTCGAAGAACAACGTCTGCACCTTGTTGTTCTCGGCTTTCTCGGCGCACTCGAACAGGGTGTCATCGACTTGGCCGAATACACCGCTCAGATGCTCTGCCAGTCGATTCATCACCAGTTTGCGGCAGGCTTGTACCAGATCGCTGAAGCGCGGCTGTATACCGCGGCTGGCGAGGCTGACCACCTTGGGGTGAATGGGGGGCTTGTCCTGGTTGCTCATGGACTGTCCTGACTGGCGTCGTCGGCTGGCGCGTCCTGCGTCGTGCCGCAGTTCGATGAAACATATAGTAGTCCATGGCTTGCCTGCAAAGCATTGTCATAAAAGCAGTTTGCAGGGGTTGACAGGGAAATTTTGCTACGTAAAATGGCGCGCCTCTGAAGCGGTAAAGCGAAAGCCGAAGCGCAGCAGAGCTGGAAGACCGAAGTTCCGCGATAGCTCAGTCGGTAGAGCAAATGACTGTTAATCATTGGGTCCCTGGTTCGAGTCCAGGTCGCGGAGCCAACTTCCTATCGGGGTATAGCGCAGTCCGGTAGCGCGCTTGCTTTGGGAGCAAGATGTCGGGAGTTCGAATCCCCCTACCCCGACCATTTTTGGGTCGTTAGCTCAGTTGGTAGAGCAGTTGGCTTTTAACCAATTGGTCGTAGGTTCGAATCCTACACGACCCACCACCACAACGAACAAGCCCGCCTAGTGCGGGCTTTTTCGTGTTTGCGTGTTTGGTTTTTGCGACGCGGCTCGAATGCGGCCCGGGGCGGCAGTTCTGTATCGAGAGCGTCCCGGATTTCATCCGGGCTACGCATCTGCTCGTTTCCCCCTGTCTCGCCCTGCGTCCACTTCTAGCTCGTAGGGTGGGCTTTAGCCCACCAGCGGGGGGAGAGGTGGGCTGAAGCGGATCGCCGCCCGGCCCACCCTGCAACGCCTGTTTCCGCTGCTTCAGTGCAGTTTCAGACGCGGCTCGGTGCTGCGCCCGATGCGATCACTGAGCATCAGCAGCAGGGTGCGTGGCACGCCATACAGGGCCATCTGGTGCATGCGGTACAGCGACACGTAGAACACCCGTGCCAGCCAGCCTTCGAGCATGACGCTGCCGGTCAGGTTGCCCATCAGGTTACCGACCGCTGAGAAGCTCGACAGCGAGATCAGCGAGCCGTAGTCGCGATAGCGGTATTCCGGCAGCGGCTGGGCGCTGATCTTCAAGCGTAGCGATTTGGCCAGCAGCGATGCCTGCTGATGCGCGGCCTGGGCGCGTGGCGGCACGTTGCGACCCTCGGTGCCCGGCTGTGGGCAGGCCGCGCAGTCGCCGAAGGCGAAGACGTCGTCATCGAGCGTCGTTTGCAGGGTCGGACGAACCTGCAACTGGTTGATGCGGTTGCTCTCCAGACCATCGAGATCCTTGAGAAAGCCGGGGGCGCGGATGCCGGCAGCCCAGACTTTCAGGCTGGCCGGTATGAAGTTGCCGTCGGCGGTTTTCAGGCCATCGGCAGTCACTTCACTGACGGCGGCGCCGGTCAGTACGGTGACGCCGAGCTTCTCGAGGGTCTTATGCACCGGACGCGCGATGCGCTCGGGCAGAGCAGGCAGTACACGCGGCCCGGCTTCGATCAGGGTGATGCGCATATCTTCGGGGCGAATGCGATTCAGGCCATAGGCAGCCAGTTGCTTGGCGGCGTGGTGCAGTTCTGCTGCCAGTTCGACCCCTGTGGCACCGGCGCCGACGATGGCAATGTCGATCTTCGAGCCGTCTTCGCTCTCGTTGGCGTGCGCGCGCAGGTAGTGGCTGAGCATACGTCGATGGAAGCGCTCAGCCTGCGCGCGAGTGTCGAGGAAAATGCAGTGCTCGGCGGCGCCAGGCGTGCCGAAGTCATTGGTGGTGCTGCCAACGGCAATGACCAGGCTGTCGTAAGTGATCCGACGCTCAGGCATCAGCACCTGGCCGTCGTCATCCAGCGTCGGTGCCAGGGTGATGCTCTTGCCGGCACGGTCGAGGTCGGACATGCGCCCGAGCTGGAACTCGAAATGATTCCACTTGGCCTGGGCCACGTAGTTCAGTTCGTCTTCCGAGGAGTTCAGCGAGCCGGCGGCCACTTCGTGCAGCAGGGGCTTCCAGATATGGGTGAGGTTGGCGTCGACCAGAATGATTCGGGCGGCGCCACTCTTGCCCAGTTTTCTACCCAGACGGGTGGCCAGCTCCAAACCGCCGGCGCCTCCGCCGACAATCACGATGCGATGGGACATGGATATTGCTCACAAGGCTTTGAAAAATGCGCTGTGAGTGCGAGAGGGCGAGCGCAAGGCAGCTCATAGCACCAGTCGACTCAGAAGGCGGCTCAGCAGGCCCAGGCCAATGGTCACGACCATGACCACCGCCAGCAGACGCCAGACGCGAAACGGCTGACGTTCAACCTGATGCTGCGGTGCGCTCAGGTAGTGGTCGACTTTCTGCTGGTCTTCGGGGCTCAGGCGACTGGTCATGGGTGGGCCTCTGCTTGAATGCCGCTATTCTAGGCGTGCCCGCCAGCCTTGGCGAGCGTCGTTGTCCTGCGGGTCAGATAATGGGGCAAGGATTTCAACGCTTACGGCGTCCTCCAGGCGAATGATGCCGCCTTCGATCACACGAGCGGTAATACCGCCATGGCCGCGCATGGCCTGGAAGGTGCCGCGACCGAGGCGTTCTTCCAGGCGGGCGCACGGCTGGCACCAGCCGGTGGTTTCCAGCAGCGCCTGGCCAATGCGAAAGCGCCGGCCCTTGAGACTGAACAGATTGATGCCGGCGACCGCGATATTACGGCGCAGCTCGCTCGGCGGCATGGGCGCGTCGCGGCCGAGCAGGGCAGCGACAACGGCCAGGTGTTCCCACTGGATCAGCGTGACCTGCCGCGCATTGCGCGGTCCGGGGCGGCTGTGATCGCCGGTCAGGCCGGCTTCACGCCGCGCTTCCACAGCTTCGACTTCGAGCATCGCCTCACGCGCCCTGGGGCGCACGCCTATCCAGCGCACCTGGCCGACCTGCGGTACCTCAGCCAGCAACTCCTGCAAGGGGCTCATAGGCCGATACCGATGTCGAACAGCAGGCTGCGTCCGAGATTTTGCCGCAGAAAATCCGGCGCGTCCGGGTGAGCGAACAGCACACGGGCGAAGCGCGGGCCGACCAGCGACAGCGAGCGCCAGCCCTGGCGCAGGTATTCGGTGGGTGGCGGGAAGTGGCTGTTGCAATCGAGCACGGCGCGCTTGAGGCTGACGAAGGCGACCAGGTCGAGTTCGCCGAGGTCGATGCCGCGCTCGCGGTAGTTATGCGCCTTCTTGCGTAAGGTCGGCGCCAGTCGCGCCTGCATCTCGCTGGCTGGAATGCGCTTGGGGCGTGCTTCGCGGCGTACCAGCTGGCTCAGGGAAAAGGCGCTGCGTCGCCGCTCCAGCTCGGCGCGCCACTCGTCATTCAGGCGCCGGCCTTCATCGAGCACGAAAAACACTTCGAAACTGGCATCGCGAAACAGCACATCCGGCGGCTCCTGGCCACTGGGCGTGAAGTCGTCGCTGTGGTGACGCACGTTCAGCGCTTGCAGCAGGCGCTGACAAACCCAACGCTCGCGCTCCCATTTCTTGGCGTTGGAGAGGAAGGCATTGGCTTGTTCGGCCTGGTGCGTCAGCAGGCGCAGATAGTCGGAGTCGTCCATGTCCGAAGCTTAGCTGCAGCGCAGGCTGGCTTGCCAGTGCCGGCAACTACAGTCGTTCCAGTGAGCGTGGAAATCCAGCTGGGCTTTGTTGGCTGTTGTCGATCAATGGCAGGGCAGTCGCCAGTGCAGTTGCTCTGCCGGCAAAATCAAATCCGAGTGCCGGTGTAGACTCCCTGGCACGGCGATGAATGAAGAGAAGGGTGTGCGCATGATCGCTTCCAATCTACTGGCTTTCTCCACCTTGTTGGGCGGCTGGCTGGTCTATGGGCTGGCGCTGCTCTGGGCGATAACACGGGCGCCGTGGGTCGAACTGTTCAGTGACCTGCGCCGCCAGCATCTGCTGTTCGGCACCATGCTCGCGCTGTTTCTGCTATGGCTGGTGCGCCGCGATTTCGACTCCGGGCTTTCCTATCACTTCATTGGCATGACCGCGGTAACCCTGTTGCTCGACTGGCCACTGGCCGTACTGGCTGGCCTGGCGGCGCAGCTTGGCCTGCTGGCTATCGGTCGCATGGACCTGGCCTCGCTCGGCATCAACGGCGTACTGCTGGTACTTATTCCGGTGCTGGTCACCGAGGTGTGCGCAATTCGCGTCGAGCGCGCGCAGCCGCGTAACCTGTTCGTCTACATCTTCTTCTGCGGTTTCTTTCCAGCTGCGTTGGCTACGCTGATGACGCTGCTCGGCGGTCTTGCCCTGTTGTGGATGGACGGGCTGTTCCCCATGCCGCCCTGGCTGGACGACTTCGCCGGCTACCTGTGGCTGGTGGCGTTTCCCGAGGCCTTTATCAACGGCACCATCGTCACCGCACTGGTGGTGTTCTACCCGGACTGGCTGGAAACCTTCAACCGTAGCCGCTATCTGCAAGCGCCCTGGAAGGAAGGTGATCCCAGCGAGTGAATGGCGTTGTATTGGCCGATTGAATGGCGCGGCCGGGATTGATCCTGATCAAGGCTCAGAGCGGGCCCGCCGCCATGCTGTGAAAACCGCTTCCGAGGGACTTGAACATGAGTATTCACAGCTGGGCCAGAAGTGCTCTGCATGATGATGTGCGCGACGCCGAGGCGCAGGGTTTCGAGCGCCTGATGGTATTGCGCGCGCTGCTGGCGGAAATCGTGCAGCAGAACAAGGCGCTGCGCGACGCTCAGGAACTGGCTGGCGAACTGCAGTTTCTCGCCGACAACCTCGACGATGATCGCGATTACGCCTTCATGCGCCCCTGAGCACCGTAGGGTGCGCCGTGCGCACCGCCTGCGCGCACGATGCTGATGGGTTACGTAGCGTATCCAGGCGCTACCGCAGTAGCGGCTTCAGCCGCGATTGCGCGTCAATGCGGCCTTGTCGGCAGCTCGCCGCTGAATATCTCGTCTTCCAGGTCATTGCCGGGAATCGCATGCTCTTCGGCGGCCCAGGCGCCCAGATCGATCAGCTTGCAGCGCTCGCAGCAGAAGGGGCGGTAGGTGTTTTCGGCTTTCCACTCGACGGGTGCGCTACAGGTTGGGCATTGAACGGTAATGGTCATGGCTGGCCTCCACGCAGGGTCAGATAGAAGGTGTGCAGGCGCTCGACCTCCGCGTCCAGCCAGGCCATATCACGATCATTGATCAGCACGTCGTGAGCATGGCGCAGGCGCTCTTCGCGGCTGGCCTGGGCCTGCATGATGGCGCGAACCTGTTCTTCCGAACTCTGGTCGCGCGCGATGGTGCGTTGCAGCTGCAGCTCGGCAGGCGTGTCGACGACCAATATGCGTTGGGTCATCTGCCGCTGGCCGGACTCGATCAGCAGTGGCGACACCAGAATGGCATAGGGCGATTCTGCGCGCGCCAGCACCTGAACGATCTCCTGGCCGATCAGCGGATGCAGCAGGCCTTCCAGCCAGCGGCGCTGCTCAGGGGCGGCAAATATCAGCTTGCGCAGTGCGGCGCGGTCCAGTTCGCCATTGGCTTGCAGTACGCCGGCGCCGAAATGCTCGACGATCCGGGTCAGCGCCGGGCGTCCCGGTTCGACCACCCAGCGCGCCGCATGATCGGCGTCCACCACGTGCACGCCACGTTCGATAAAGCCTTGCGCCACGGCGCTCTTGCCGCTGCCAATGCCGCCAGTCAGGCCGAGTATCCAGGGTTTCATAGCGCCAATGCGGCCTCGTTACTGCTCAAGGCCGCGATTGTAGGGGGGAATTGGATGCGATGCGAATCGCTTGTGCCGCGATCCGTCATCCCCGCGAAGGCGGGGACCCAGTTTGCGGAATCAGTATAACGCTTGGGCTCCCGCCTTCGCGGGAGTGGCGAATGTTGCTGGATTAGCTCAAAAACCGGCGAACTTCAGATAACTGCCGGTAATCACATCACCCCACAGCAGGGCGATCCACCCGGCAATCGCCAGATAAGGGCCAAAGGGAATCGGCGTGCCGGAATCGCTGCCGCGCATGCGCAGCATGATGACCCCGAGCACCGCCCCGACCAGCGACGACAGCAGAATGGTCAGCGGCAGAATCTGCCAGCCACCCCAGGCGCCGAGCATCGCCAGGAGCTTGAAATCACCGTAACCCATGCCTTCCTTGCCGGTGATCAGCTTGAACAGCCAGTACACCGACCACAGGCTCAGATAGCCGGCAATCGCCCCCCACAGCGCGTCCTCCAGGCTGGTGAACAGCCCGAAGTAATTGACGATCAAGCCCAGCCACAACAGTGGCAGCACCAGCACATCCGGCAGAATCTGGTGATCGGCATCGATCAGGCTCATCGCCAGCAGCCCCCAGGCCAGCACCAGCATCGCCCCCGCCTGCCAGGTAAACCCGAAATGCCAGGCGACATAAGCGGAAAGCAGCCCGCAGGCCAGCTCGACGATGGGGTAACGCTTGCTGATCGGCGTCTTGCAGTTCGAACACTTGCCGCGCAGGAACAGGTAGCTGATGACCGGGATGTTCTCCCAGGGGCGAATCTCATGGCCGCATTGCGGGCAGCAGGAGTTGGGCAGGATCAGGTTGAAGGTCTGGGCGGTTGGTGCTGGCGGCAACTCCAGCACCTCGCGCGCCTGGCTCTGCCAGTCGCGTTGCAGCATCACGGGTAGGCGATAGATCACTACATTGAGGAAGCTGCCGACCAGCAGGCCCAGTAGCAGAGCAAACAAAACAAAGGCCAGCGCATGGCTGGCCAGAAAGTTGATCACGAGCATTTAAACCACGGAGCCCAGTTGGAAAATCGGTAGATACATCGCAATGATGAGACCACCAACCAACACGCCTAGTACAGCCATGATCATGGGTTCCATAAGACTGGTCAGTCCGTCAACCATATTATCAACTTCCTCTTCGTAGAAACTGGCAACTTTGTCGAGCATCTCATCTAGTGCTCCAGATTCTTCGCCGATGGCGGTCATTTGAATTGCCATGCTGGGAAAGGTGTTGGTAGTCCGCATAGAAAAATTTAGTTGCGTGCCGGTAGAGACATCAGCCTTGATCTTGTTTGTGGCATTCTTGAATACCACATTGCCAGTGGCGCCGGACACTGAGTCGAGTGCATCCACCAATGGCACGCCGGCAGCGAAGGTCGTTGAAAGAGTACGTGCAAAACGGGCTACGGCTGATTTGTATAGAATGTCTCCAACGATTGGTAGCTTAAGAACGCCTCTGTCTTTCATGTCGCGCAATTTTTGTGATCGTTTTAGAGAGGCTCGAATTATAATTGCAGTAATAAAGAACATTATTAAGATAATGAACCACCATTGTTGTAGCGCTTGTGATATTGAAATCACCATTTTTGTAAAGGCTGGGAGTTCTGCGCCAAAGCTAGAGAATACCTCTTCAAATTGTGGGACGACCTTTATAAGGAGAATTGAAGAAACTATGACGGCTACGACTATTACTGCAATTGGGTAGTTCATAGCCTTCTTTATTTTAGCCTTGAGTGCCTCGGTTTTCTCTTTGTAGGTGGCGATTCGGTCTAATAGGTTTTCTAATGCGCCTGCTTGTTCTCCAGATTCCACCAAGTTGCAGTATAGTTCATCAAAATATTCTGGTCTTTTTCGAAGGGAGGCGGCAAAGCTATTGCCCGCCGCTACATTTTGCTTCACATCCTCGATGAGCTTGCGCATGTTGGGGTTATCAAAACCCTCGCCGATAATATCGAAAGATTGTAGCAGCGGTACCCCGGCCTTCATCATGGTTGCCATCTGTCGAGTAAACAGAGCGATATCCATGGGTTTGATTTTTTTGCCTGCGCTCAGAATCGAGAGATTGAGCTGTTTGTTGACTTTGGTGGGATTGATGCCTTGCTTGCGCAGTTGTGCCTTTACCAGCGCAGGGTTCTGCCCATTGATGACACCAGAGACGACCGCGCCGCGTCTGTCTTTGCCTTCCCACTTGAATGCGCTGGTTTTGAGAGCTTTTTCGGCCATGGTTAATCCTTGGTCACGCGGTTGACTTCCTCAAGGCTGGTAACCCCTTGCATGGCCTTGAGCAAAGCGGAGGTGCGCAGGTCATTAAAGCCGTCTTTACGCATCTGCGCGGCAATATCGATGGAGTTGCCTTCTTCCATGATAATCCGCTGCAGGTTGGGCGTGTTTTTAACCACTTCATAAATACCGACACGCCCTTTGTAACCGCCCTTGCAGTTTTCACAGCCCACGGGGCCATAAATCTTGAAGGTGCCGATCTTGTCTTCGGGGAAGCCTTCGGCCAGCAGGGTTTCACGGGGTACGTTGACTTCCTTCTTGCAGCTGCTGCACAGCTTGCGCGCCAGGCGCTGGGCGATGATCAGGTTGACCGAGGTGGCGATATTGAACGAAGGCACGCCCATATTGCGCAGGCGGGTCAGGGTTTCCGCGGCGCTGTTGGTGTGCAGGGTGGACATCACCATATGCCCGGTCTGTGCGGCCTTGACGGCGATGGAGGCCGTGTCCAGGTCGCGGATCTCGCCGACCATGATGATATCCGGGTCCTGACGCAGGAAGGCGCGCAGCGCCTGGGTGAAATCCATGCCTTGCTTGGGGTTGACGTTGACCTGGTTGATGCCCTCCAGGTTGATCTCCACCGGGTCTTCGGCGGTGGAAATATTCACATCGGGCGTATTGAGGATGTTCAGGCCGGTGTAGAGCGATACGGTTTTGCCCGAGCCGGTGGGGCCGGTCACCAGAATCATGCCCTGGGGCTGCTTGAGGGCAGCCATATAGAGTTCTTTCTGCTCTTCCTCGTAGCCCAGTGCGTCGATGCCCATCTGCGCGCTGGTGGGGTCGAGAATTCGCATCACGATCTTTTCGCCCCACAGTGTGGGTAGCGTGTTGACGCGAAAGTCGATGGCCTTGGTCTTGGAGATTTTCATCTTGATCCGGCCATCCTGCGGCTTGCGCCGCTCGGAGATATCCAGCGCGGCCATCACCTTGAGGCGTGCGGAAATTCGCGGCGCCAACTGGATGGGTGGGCGGGCCGCCTCATGCAGAATGCCGTCGGTACGAAAACGGACGCGATAGTTCTTTTCGTAAGGTTCGAAGTGCAGGTCCGAAGAGCCGCCCTTGATGGCGTCCAATAGCATCTTGTTGACGAAACGCACCACTGGAGCGTCGTCAGCGTCAGCGCCTGCATCGCCCACAGGCTTGTCGTCATCCACGGCCTGGACATCCAGGCTGTCAAGGTCGACATCGGCCAGGTCTTCCATGCCGCTATTGGCCGAGTCGAAGAACTTGTCGATGGCATCGCCGAGTTTGTCGTCCTCGACCAGGATGGCTTCTGTGGTCAGGCCGGTGCTGAACTGCACATCGGTGACGGCCTGGTGGTTGGAGGGGTCGGAGAGGCCGACGAACAGCTTGTTGCCGCGCCGCCACAGCGGCAGCACACGGTGTTGCCGTACCAGTTTCTCGCTGATCAGGTCACGTGGCTGGCTTTCCTTGTCGAGGGTGTTGAGGTCGAGAAAGGAGACGCCGAACTGCTCCGAGGCCAGTTCGGCCAGGGCGCGGCTCTTTACCAGCTTGTTCTGCACCAGGTAGGTCACCAGCGACAGCTTGTTGCGCTGGGCCTGCTGTTGCGCCTGTTGAGCGGCTTTTTCGTCCAGCAGCTCGGCCAGTACCATCTGCTTGGCCAGGCCGGAGAGGGATACGCTTTCGTTCATCGGGAGCTCCACACACAATGCCTGCCTTATAGCCTAGATGCTGGCGACTGCCAAACCGCGGTTTGTCAGGTGACAAAAAGGGTCAGTTTGTGTCCGGACAGGTTGTTGTGACGCGAGACATACTTGCTGAATCGGTCCCGTCTAGCGTGTTTTGGAAGTTGGCACGCGGGCTGCATCTGGATGGTTAGGTCGCTGGACCTGTCCATTTCTAGGAGAGTTAACGAATGAAAGCTCAAATGCAGAAGGGTTTTACCCTTATCGAACTGATGATCGTGGTTGCGATCATTGGTATCTTGGCCGCTATTGCGCTGCCGGCTTATCAAGATTACACAATTCGCGGTCAGGCATCTGAGGGTCCTTCGCTTGCAAGTGGTTTGAAAACCTCGATTGCCGAGTTTTATGCAGACCGCGGTGCTTGG
Organism: Pseudomonas chaetocerotis; assembly: GCF_015712105.2. NCBI lineage: Bacteria > Pseudomonadati > Pseudomonadota > Gammaproteobacteria > Pseudomonadales > Pseudomonadaceae > Pseudomonas > Pseudomonas chaetocerotis. Next base: position 352,675 of record NZ_JACFYX020000001.1, on the reverse strand, counting down.
CCTGCAAACAATGCTGCGCTTGGCATCAATGACACGATTGAGGGGTCTTATGTTTCCGGTATTACCTCTGCAAACGGCGTGATTACCGTAACCTACGGTAACAAGGCCAATGCTGCCAACCTGGCTGGTAACGTTCTCTCTATCCGTCCGGCGGTTTCTGCCGCAGGCGATATTGCTTGGGTTTGTGGCTATGCTGCTAACCCGAGCGGCACTCAGGCAGCAATCGGCGCCGATGGTACTGACGTTGATGCAAAGTATCTCCCCGCCGCGTGCCGTCCTTAATGTCTGATTTAGAAATCATTAATATTGCTGTTGTGGTGCTAAGTTAACTTCAGCAGAAATTTGGTTTCTAGAGTGGTACGCCCCGCCATTGCGCGGGGCGTTTTCGTATGGTGGTGAGGCGAGCATAGCTAGGAGGCCTGTATATGGCGTCGACTTCATCTTTACATTCACTGCTCTTAAATCCTTTGTTACCGTTTCTTTGATCGAGTGCAAAGTGCTTTCTTTGAATCGATTTGATGTATATTCAATCCCGTTGGTGGTAAGTGTTACTGCCTTGCACTTATCTCGCGGTGGCAGTTCTTTGAGCATGAGCGTTCTGCTCCCGCCTCCAGCGCTTCCAGACTTTCTAATTCATCGACTCATCTGTTGTAATCTGTTGCGCAGCTAACTCTGATAGCCTGAGGATAGCGGCGTAGGCAGTAGTGAGCTTTTACTTAAGCGGGCAGGTGCCGATATCTCAGTGTCTAGTCGATGCGTAATGACGGATTATGCTTCGCTTATGACCTTCCGTTGCTCTGGAGTTGTAGGTCCTGCTCCGGGAAGTTTTTTGTTGATTCGTATATTTTATTGAGAGGTCGATTCACCGCGAGGCGCGGCTCCTGCAATGACTTGGTGGCTTACAGTACCAATCGCATCGACAAATCCACCGCCTTCACATCCTTGGTCAACGTCCCCAGCGAGATGTAATCCACGCCCGTCTCGGCGACCGCGCGCAAGGTGCTGTCATTGATGCAGTCCGAAGCTTCGAGCCTGGCGCGGCCGGCGGTGAGTCTTAAGGCTTCGTGCATGTCGTCCAGTGACAGTTGGTCGAGCATGACTATATCGGCGCCGGCTTCCAGCGCTTCGCGCAGTTCTTCCAGGCTTTCCACTTCCACCGGCTTGCCCGGGGCGATCTGGCGGGCGGCGTTGATGGCCTGGGCGATGTGTTTTTCCTTGATCAGGAAGGTGTCGAATATTTCTGTGTATGGGGTTCGTCTCGCGGTACGGCGGATTCGTAGAATGGAATCGCCAGAGGCGTGACCGTCATTTGTCGCTGTGGCAACCATCAAAATGGGCGCAGCGGCGAATTGCGAGCGACATGATGGTGCAGCTTTCAACTCCAGGTATGGAGCAAGGGTTTGCTATGACTGATCAAGATATCCGCTGGCTACAGCGACTGAGCAACTATCAGCGTGCCCTTGGGCAACTGACAAGGGCGGTTGAGTTGGTGCAGAGTCGTCCGCTCAGCGAGTTGGAGCGACTGGGGCTGATCCAGGCATTCGAGTTTGTTTTCGAGTTGGCCTGGAATCTGATGAAAGATTATTTTGTTTATCAGGGCAATCCGGCTATTACGGGGTCTCGCGATGCGATTCGCACGGCGTTCAAGCAGGGGCTGGTCGTCGATGGTGAGGGCTGGATGGAGATGATCAAGAGTCGTAATCAGACGGCCCATACCTACAACGAATCCATCGCTATTGAGATCGCCGAGCGCATTCTGGAGCGTTATCAGAATCTTTTCGTGCAATTTCAGCAGCGGATGCAAGGACTGGCCAGCGAACTATGACGGGTGAGAGTCGGTTCGGGTTGCCGCTGCATGCGGTCGAGAAGTTATGCGCTGTTTTTCGCGCGTGTCCGCAGGTCGAGCGAGTCATTCTGTATGGCTCACGTGCCAAAGGTAATTATCGAGTTGGGTCGGATATCGATCTGACGGTTGAGGGGGAAGGGCTTTCACTGGCGCAGTTATTGGCCATGGAGAGCCAGGTCGACGAGTTGTTGCTGCCCTGGATGGTCGATCTTTCTCTCAAGGATCGTATCGATAACCCGGCGTTACTCGACCACATTGCTCGCGTCGGGGTGCTCTTTTATGATCGCAGCACGGTGGATTCGTAAGGTGGAATCGCCGTAGCAACTTCCATCGCCATCGTTTGCCACGAAGCTGCTGGCGGTACAGATAGCTGAGCTCTGCGCAATGGTTTGAGAATTGTCTCTGGTGTTAGGTGCATGGGCGCTGCGTCAACACGGATTACGCTTCGCCAAATCATCCTGCGCGATGCCTTCAGCGGCCCTGAAATTGTAGGAGCCCCGGGGCGAGCTTTTTGTAGCTCAGTGTGATTTCGGTGAGGCTGCTATTCGCCGAGAGGCGCGGCTCTTGCAATGAGTCGGTGGCTTACAGCACCAACCGCATCGACAAATCTACCGCCTTCACATCCTTGGTCAACGTCCCCAGCGAGATATAGTCCACGCCCGTCTCGGCGATCACGCGCAAGGTGCTGTCATTGATGCCGCCCGAAGCTTCGAGCTTGGCGCGGCCGGCGGTGAGTCTTACGGCTTCGCGCATATCCTCGAGTGACAGTTCGTCGAGCATGACGATATCGGCGCCGGCTTCCAGCGCTTCGCGCAGTTCTTCCAGGCTTTCCACTTCGACTTCCACCGGCTTGCCCGGGGCGATCTGGTGGGCGGCGTTGATGGCCTGTGCGATGCCGCCGCAGGCGGCGATGTGGTTTTCCTTTATAAGGAAAGCGTCGTACAAACCGATGCGGTGGTTATGGCAGCCGCCGCAGGTCACGGCGTATTTCTGCGCCAGACGCAGGCCCGGCAGGGTTTTGCGGGTGTCCAGCAGCTTTACCTGGGTGCCTTCTACCAGGTCGGCATAGTGGCGGCAACGGGTGGCGACGGCAGACAGGCTCTGCAGGAAGTTCAGTGCGCTGCGCTCGCCGCTGAGCAGGGCGCGCGCCGGGCCTTCGAGGCGGAACAGGGTCTGGTCGGCGCTGACCTTGTCGCCATCCTGCACCTGCCAATGCACCGCGACGCGCGGGTCGAGCTGGCGAAATACTGCATCGACCCACGCTGTGCCGCAAATTACCGCCTCTTCACGCGTGATCACGCGGGCGCTGGCCAGGCGCTCGGCCGGAATCAGCTGGGCCGTGATGTCGCCGCTGCCAATGTCTTCGGCCAGGGCGCGGCGGACGTTGGCTTCGATTTCGCTGCTGAGGTCGGCGAGGGTCAGGTTGGGCATGATCGGCTCCGGAGTAGGCGAGCGGCGATTATAGAGGCAGGCAGGGGGAGGGCAATGGGTTGGAGTGTGCTCGGAACCACCGCGGGGCAAAAGGATTCTCTGCGGGTCGCAGCGCCTGAAAAGGCGGGCGCGGCCCGACCAGCGGGGCAGCGTCACAGGGCTGTCAGCGTTACGCTGTAAAGATACGGCTGTCGTGTATGGGCTACCGTCTGGAGGTGGCGTGTGGCTATCTGTGATCTGGGTCATGTCTGTAGGAAAAATTGGCTTGGTATGGCGCGCGGCCTCCCTATAATGGCTTTACTTTTTTCATTATTGACGCCAGGCCTTTGACGTTACGGACGACGCTCGGTTGACGCTGTGCAGACCAGGAAGCTCGAGTTCGGGCAGTCTGCGGGAGACTAGAATGAAGACCGACGCGAATGTGGTGCACCTGAACAAGGCCACCGCAGAGCAATCGCCAACTTCGCCGGTAGGAAGACTGCCCGTGGCGCTGATTCAGGTGCGTGACAAAGCGGCGCAACAGCTCAAGCAGAACCTGCAGAGCCTGTTCGACAACGCGGACGATACCCTCTTCGAGATGGCGGATCGGGCGACCAGCAATGCCGAGCAGAACGCGTTCTTCGAGGCCATGCGTGACCTGCGTCTGAAACGCAAGAACATCGAGCGCGGTTTTCTGCAGAAGGTGTTCGAGTCCTTCGCCAATCTCAATCAGTACGAAATCGGCAAGCCTCAGCCAGCCCTGGATGCCGTGTCGTTCGACAGCCTGAGCCTGGTGCAGAACGACGAGCTGGAAGAAACCGTGGCGCTGGACGCCATGGTGGCCAAGGTGATGAGCCGAGATGCTGTTGCCTTGGGCCATCTCACCACGCGCCTCAATGCAGTGATCAGCAAGAAGCTGGACGACAAGAGCAACCCGCTCGGCCCGACCCTGCTCAGCGAATACTTCCTCGATGCCTGCAGTAGTCTGGGTGTGGAGATCAAGGTCAAGCTGATCATCCTCAAGCTGTTCGAAAAGTACGTGCTCGGCAGTTGCGACAGTCTTTACGCCGAGGCCAATCAGGCGCTGGTCAGCGCGGGTGTGCTGCCTGAACTGAAATCCGCACCGCCGCGCCGTCAGCAGCGCCCGGCAGCTTCCGCTTATGTCCAGTCGTCCGGCGAAGAAGGCATTCCCTTGCTCGAAGGCGCCGATCAGGGTGTGCAGGAAGTGTTCGGTGCGCTGCAGGATCTGCTCTCGCAAGTGCGCGGCACGGCGATGCCACGCCGGGCTCAGGCCGCCGATGCAATGCCGATCACCAGCAGCGACCTGATGCGCCTGTTATCGCATATGCAGCAGCGGGCTCCGGCGCAGGTCAGCGTCGAGGATTTCGATCTTCGCGACCAGCTGGAGCGATTGCTCGAACGTGCCAGTGCCAAGAGTGGCAAGGCGCGGGTGGTGGGCGAGGTCGACGAAGATGTGATCAATCTGGTGTCGATGCTGTTCGAGTTCATTCTCGATGACCGCACCCTGCCGGATTCGCTCAAGGCACTGATTGGCCGCCTGCAGATCCCGATGCTCAAGGTGGCGGTGCTGGACAAGACCTTCTTCAGCCGTGGCAGCCATCCGGCGCGCCGCTTGCTCAACGAAATCGCCTCTGCCGCGCTGGGGTGGGTCGATCAGGACGATGCGCAGCGTGACAGCCTCTATCAGAAGATCGAACAGGTGGTTCAGCGCCTGCTGAACGATTTCGTCGATGATCCGGCGATCTTCTCCGAGCTGCTGGCCGAGTTCATGGCGTTCACGGGCGATGAGCGTCGTCGCAGCGAACTGCTCGAGCAGCGTACCCGCGACGCCGAGGAAGGCAGCGCCAAGGCTGAACTGGCCCGCCGCCAGGTCGAGCATGCACTGAACGAGCGGCTGCTGGGCAAGACGCTGCCGGAAGTGGTGGTGCGTCTGCTGCAGGAAGCCTGGAGCAAGGTGCTGATGCTCACCTGCCTCAAGCATGGCGTGGAGTCGGAAGAATGGCAGGCTGCGCTGCAGACCATGGATGACCTGGTCTGGAGCGTTGCCCCGCACGAAGATCCCGAGGCGCGTCTGCGTTTGCTGGACCTGGTGCCCGGCTTGCTCAAGGCGCTGCGCGAAGGCATGGCCAGTGCAGCGTTCGATCCGTTCTCTACCAGCGAATTCTTCAGTCAGTTGGAAGTGCTGCATGTGCAGGCCTTCCAGCGCTTCAAACGCGCGGCGCCTGAAGCCGAACCGGCCGTTGCCGAGGATGCTGCGCATACCGATCCGAGCGAAGCCGGCATCGAGCTGCCACTGCTGGAGCTGCCGGCGGCCGAAGAGATCGAGGACGCCCCGGCGATGGTCGAGGTGGTCGAAGAGATCATTCTGCTTGCGCCGGGCCAGACCCGTCCGCAGGAGCCGGACGTTGTGCTCCCGGACGACGACGAAGCGTTGCTGCAGGTGGACAGCCTGCGCGTGGGTAGCTGGGTGGAAATCCAGGAAGATGAGGAGCACAAGCTGCGCTGCAAGCTGGCGGCCATCATCAAACCCACTGGCAAGTATGTGTTCGTCAATCGCACCGGCATGAAGGTGCTGGAGAAGACACGCAACGCGCTGGCGGTGGAGTTCCGCCGCAACGCTGTGCGCCTGCTTGACGATGCGCTGCTGTTCGACCGCGCTCTGGAGTCGGTCATCGGCAATCTGCGCAAGTTGAAGCACAGCTGATCCTGGCCTGGGAGCGCTTCGCTCCTGGCAGCGGCTTGGCCGGTAGGAGCCCCGCCCCGGGGCGAAGCTTTTCGATGGTGCGGCGTGCTCGATATCGATTCGCCGCGGGGCGCGGCTCCTACAGAGCTTGATCCTCGGGATGTTCTGAAAAAACGTCATTGCTGCGCAGGTGCAACAGCAGCTTTATCGCTGAACGGCGCTCGCGCTGGCCCGAAGGGAAATAATCCAGAATCTGCGCTGCTCCTGGGCTCCTGCCTTCGCGGGCGTGACGATAAATGGGTTTTTCTGAGTTTCCCTGGATATTTCCCGTCTTTGCACATCCTGTTGCGGCCTCGCGCTTGGCCGCCGTAGCCACCTGCTCTAGAGTGGTGACACGTTCAGGAGTGCCACATGCAGCTCGACCCCTCAACTGGCTGGTTCCAGGGCATCCCTCACTGCCCGTCGCCGAATTTCAACGCTCGCCCGGGTGGCGAGATCTCCCTGCTGGTGGTGCACAACATCAGTCTGCCGCCTGGGCAGTTCGGTACCGGCAAGGTGCAGGCGTTCTTTCAGAACCGCTTGCCCGTGCATGAGCATCCTTTCTTCGCCGAGATCGCGTCCCTGCAGGTTTCCGCGCATTTCTTCATCGAGCGTGATGGCGGGCTGACGCAATTCGTCTCCTGTCTGGATCGTGCCTGGCACGCCGGGATTTCCTGGTTCGAGGGGCGCGACAACTGCAATGATTTTTCCCTGGGCGTGGAGCTGGAAGGGACGGATGATCTGCCCTACACCGACGCTCAGTACGCCAGGCTGGCCGAGCTGACGCGACAGTTGCTGGACGCCTACCCGGCGCTATCGACGCAACGTATCCGTGGCCACAGCGATATCGCACCTGGGCGCAAGACCGACCCGGGGGCAGCGTTCGACTGGTCGCGTCTGCACGCCGAATTGAAGGAGAGGTAGCAATGAGTTTTCTGGTGATTCTGCTGGTGCTGTGGGTCGAGAAATTTTCCGCCTGGCGTCTGCGCATCCAGCAGGACGGCCCCTGGTTGGCGCAACTGCAGCGCCTGCAACAAGGCGGTCTGCAGCAGGCTCCGTGGCTGTGCCTGGCCATTCTGGTGCTGTTGCCGGTATTGGCGTTGGGGCTGGTGCTGCTGATCCTCAAGCCTCTGGCCTACGGCTGGCTGGCTTTGCCCGTGCATTTGCTGGTGCTGATCTACAGCCTGGGGCGTGGCGATCTGCTTGCGGCGTTGGGGCCGTTTCGCGATGCCTGGCGCCGTGGTGACGGTCAGGCGGCTTACCATGTGGCTGAACGTGATCTTTCGCTGCAGCCGGAGGAGGGCACCGAGTTGCTGCAGCAGGTTCAGGGGCATCTGCTATGGCAGGCCTATCAAAGCTTCTTCGCCGTTATCTTCTGGTATCTGCTGCTCGGGCCCATGGCGGCGTTGGCTTATCGGCTGTTGGCCTTGAGTGCCGAGCATGCGGAGCAAGCGGCTTTACGTGAGCGCGCCGTGCAACTGCGCCACGCCTTTGATTGGCTGCCGGCACGGGTACTGGCTTCCAGTTTCGCGCTGGTCGGCAACTTCGTCGCCGTCAGCCGCGCTTTGCTGCATGAGCTGCTCAGCTGGGATATTTCTGCTGCGCAGCTGGTGATCAAGGCCGGGCGTGCGGCCGGTGAGATGCCGCCGCCGGTGATGGGCGAGGAAGGCGTCGAGACCCTGGATCAGCTGTGGCAACTGCTGATACGTGCTGCAGTGGTCTGGTACGCCGGTTACGCGGTCTGGGTGCTGTTCATCTAGAGATCCTGCCCAAGCGGTATGCAAGGCGGGGGCAGCCTGCTGTCACGCACAGTGGCGGGTTGCACCCGCCCTACGTGCTGGCTTTGTGGAAGCCGCGCCCTGCGGCGAATGGCGAAAACAGCATTCGCCCCACCTGCATGGCCTTGGTTGGACTCTCTGGGCGCGCGTTTAACCTTAAGTTACAGAGGCGCGTGTCGATAAGGGGTATAAGGAGGCCGTAGTCGACCCTGTTTGGTGATTTTCGTCACATTTATCTGCCTGTATTCGCCGCATGGATCGGCGCGCCGCAGGTCGGTCGACACAGGACGCCGTGATCAGCCCGTGAGAGGCTCGGCGGCGATCCAAGCGATACCTATAACAATAATGGCAACTGGAGACGTCTAGTGAAGACCGTGTTGTATCCGGCCATCGCGCTGATGAATCGCCTCAGCTTCGGCATGAAGTTCAGCCTGATCAGCGTTTTATTCTTCCTGCCCATGCTCGTCACCAACTTCTATCTGGTGCGCGACTCCTATCGTCAGTTCGTCGGCACCCAGACTGCCCTGGAAAGCCTCGAGCTACTTGGCAGCAGCCTGCAGCTGCGCCGTGATCTTGAAAGCCTCAACGATCTGGTGCAGATCAATTCGATGATCGGTCAGTCCGGTCAGGCGGGGGATCTGGAGGGGCGTATAGATCAACTGCAGCAGTCGCTCAATGCCGGCCTGCAAGGGCTGCAGCCGGTGACCAGCGATACCGAGCAGGCAGCGGAGTTCGTCGCCAAGCGCGACGAATTGCTGGCCGAGCTGAAAGGCGCAGAGGCCGAGACCTCTTTGCAGAGCAAGACCGTCATCGTCGAGAAGCTGCTGGGGTCTTCCCAGGTCTTCATCAAGCTGGTGGCCAGTCAGGCGGGGTTGAGCCAGGACCCGCAACGCCAGGTGCGGCAGATCACCGAGCTGATCACCAACGTCACCCCGCAGATCACCGATGTGCTCAGTCAAGGCCGTGCCATCGGCGCCTATTCCCTGGGGCAGGGTTTTCTCAATTCCGCAGCCAGCACCCAGTTCGATGACCTGCTGCTGCAGCTGGAGAAGCTGCACGCCGAGTACGGCCTGAATCTGCAGGAGGCACTGGCCGGTAACGTCGCTGCGCAGAACGGGCTTGGCAGTCTGGCCGAAGCCAGTCGCCAGAGTCTGAAGGACAGCGGCGTGCTGTTCGAGGATCAGGTGATCATCGCCGACAGTCTGGATACGCCCTGGCCTCAGTTCTACGATCAGGTCAGCCAGGAAATGGCCAAGACCTACGCCTTCAACGACGGCCTGCTGGCGTTCCTCGACAGCCAGTTGAGCAAGCGGCTGGCCGAGAACCGTGCGCAGATGGTGTTGCTGGTGGTGGCGCTGGTGGTGGTGTTCCTGCTGATCGTCTACCTCTACAGCGGCTTCTACGTGTCCACCCGCTCGACCCTGAAAAACCTGGGCAAGGTGATGGACAGGGTTGCCGCAGGCGATATGACGGCCAACTTCCAGGCGCAGAGCCGAGACGAGCTGGGCGAGCTGGGGCAGGTATTCAACCAGACTGTGTTGCGCATCCATGACCTGATCGAGCGCGTCGGGCATACGGTGGGCGAGGTCGGCGGCCAGGCGGATCGCGTCGAGCTGGTTTCAGGCGAGAGTAACCAGGCGGTGGCCGGTCAGCGTGCGCAGATCGAGCAGGTGGCCACGGCGATGAACCAGATGTCCGCCACTGCCCAGGAGGTGGCGCGCAGCGCCGCCGCAGCGGTCGGTAGCGCGCAGAGCGTGAATCAGGAAACAGTCAGCGGCCGCGCGTTGGTCGAGCAGCAGGTCGGTGCGATCCAGCGTCTTGCCGGTGAAATCGACCAGTCGGTGGCGGTGATCAATCAGTTGGCCAGTGACAGTGCGGCGATCAGCCAGGTGCTCGATGTGATCAAAGGGATCGCCGAGCAGACCAATCTGCTGGCGCTCAATGCTGCCATCGAGGCGGCGCGTGCGGGTGAGCAGGGGCGCGGTTTCGCTGTGGTGGCTGACGAGGTGCGCAACCTGGCCAAGCGCACGCAGCAGTCCACCGAAGAGATCGAGGCGATGATCGCCAAGCTGCAGGGCGGTGTGGGGGCGGCGGTGAAGGCGATGAACGCCAGTCACCAGATGGCGGATGGCACGGTCAGCCAGTCGGCCAAGGTGCAGCAGGCCCTGGAAAATATCCTCGGTGCGGTGGGCATGATCGTCGACCAGAACCAGCAGATCGCTGCGGCGGCCGAGCAGCAGACGGCGGTGGCGCACGATATCGACCAGAACATCGTCGAGATCAACCATGCGGGCGAGCGCACCGCTGCCGGTGCCAGCCAGACCGAGCAGGCCAGCCGCGAGCTGAGCGAGCTGGTTTCGCGTCTCAAGCAGTTGATCGGCGCATTCCGTGTGTAGGGTGGGCTTCAGCCCACCACTGGCGGTCAGCGTGGGCTAAAACGGATCGCCGCCCGATCCACCCTACAAGGCTCCGAGCCTTCCTAGGCCGCTTGGCAACAGCTAACGCAGACATAGCCAATACATTCGCTCCTACAGGGCTTTACCGCCGCCCCATCTGGAAAGCTCTACCTCCAGCCGAACAACTCATCCGCATTGCGGCTGCTGGCCGCTGCCAGTTCTTCGGCCGTCACGCCGCGCAGTGTTGCCAGTTCGCTGCAGATGTCCGCCAGGTATTCCGGGCTGTTGCGCTGGTTGGGATACATAGCGGGGGCCATGTCCGGGGCGTCGGTTTCAAGCACGATGGCTTCCAGTGGTAGTTGTGCGACCACCTTGTGCAGGCGATTGGCCTGCGGCCAGGTGGCGGCGCCGCCGAGGCCGAGGCGAAAGCCCAGCTTGATGTACTCACGAGCTTCCTCATGGCTGCCGGCAAAGGCGTGGATGATGCCGCCGCGCGCCAGGCGAAAGCGTTTGAGTGTGGCGATGGTCGCTGCATGGGCACGGCGCACGTGCAGCAGCGCCGGCAGTTCGAACTCGGCGGCCAGTTGCAGCTGCGCTTCGAACAGCGCCTGCTGGCGCTGCCGGTCCAGGTGTTCCAGGTAGTAATCCAGACCGAACTCACCGACGGCGCACAGCTGGCGATGCCCGGCCAGCTTTCCCAGCCAGTCGCGCAGCTCAGGGAGATGCTGCGGGTGATGATCGTCCAGGTAGACCGGATGCAGGCCGAACGCGGCATGCAGGTTTTCGTTGGCCTCGACCAACTGCCACAGCCGCTGCCAGTTGGCCTGGTAGACGCCCAGCACCACCATGCGCTGCACACCCAGCGCGCGGCTGCGCGCGAGTACTTCGTCGCGGTCGGCGTCGAAGTCGGGGAAGTCCAGGTGCGTATGGGTGTCGATCAGGCGCATCGGTCTGCTCACCAGCGGGCATTCAGAATCAGCTATTTTCCCCTTTCACGCCAGAACAAGGGAGCGTTGGCGAATCTTTTCAGTCGTATGGACATGGACGATTTTCACTCGGGCAGTGAAATAAGGAGGTCGCTGGGTGCGTCATTTGCGCAAGTTTGTAGGCGCATCGTTCGCCGTTTTCCTGTTGTTACTGGCGGCGTTGATGCTGTTTCTGGTGCTGTTCGATTGGAATCGGGCGCGGCCGCTGATCAATGAACAGGTTTCTGCGGCCCTGAATCGGCCGTTCGCCATCGAGGGCGATCTGCGCGTGGTCTGGCAGCGTGAAGCCGGTCAGCAGGGGTTGAGCGCCTGGCTACCCTGGCCCCATTTTGCTGCCGAGCAGTTGCGCCTGGGCAACCCGGACTGGGCGCCGGGCGATACCTTCGTCAGCCTCGACAGCGTGCGTTTGCGTCTGTCGCCCCTGCCGCTGCTATGGAAGACGGTCAGCATCCCCAGTATCGAGCTAGGCGCACCGGTCGTCGATCTGCAGCGCAAGGCCGATGGCCGCGCCAACTGGGTGTTCGACTTGGGCACAGAGGCGGCGGACGACACTGGTCAGCCCGGCGCCTGGACGCTGGATATCGGCACCATAGCTTTCGACAAGGGGCAGGTGAAGCTCGACGACAAGGTCAGCAATACTCGCCTGGAGGTACTTATCCAGCCGCTTGGCGAACCGATCCCATTCGCCGAGATCGTTGGCAATAGCGCGGCCGAGCGCCTGGCCGAGAGCAATGCCAGCGCCCAGGATTACGCCTTCGCCTGGCAGACCCAGGGCAATTTTCGCGGGCAGCCGTTGACCGGTAACGGCAAGGTCGGTGGCCTGCTGGCGTTGCATGACGCGTCGCAGCCGTTCCCGTTGCAGGCCGATGTGCGCATTGGCGCGACCCGCATCGTGCTGGCTGGCAGCCTGACCGATCCGCAGAATCTGGGCGCACTGGATCTGCGTTTGCGACTGTCCGGCGCGAGCCTCGGTCAGCTGTATCCGCTGACCGGCGTGACCTTGCCGGATACCCCGCGGTACAGCACCGATGGTCGCCTGCAGGCCGACTTGCGCGATGCCGACGGGGCGATCTTTCGCTACCTCGGTTTCAACGGCCAGATCGGCGACAGCGATGTCCAGGGCGACCTGACGTTCGTGGCTCGCGAGCCGCGACCGAAGCTGTCCGGCCGACTGACCTCCAACCAACTGCTGTTCAGTGATCTGGCACCGCTGATCGGCGCCGACTCCAGCGCAGACAAGCGCGAGCGTGGCGAGCAGGACGTGCAGCCGGCGAACAAGGCGCTGCCCGTCTCCGAGTTTCGTACCGACCGCTGGCGCGCGATGGACGCCGATGTGCGTTTCGTTGGCAAGCGCATCGTGCACAGCGAGCAGTTGCCGATCACCGATCTCGACACTCATGTGGTGCTCGATGACGGCACGCTGAGTCTGGAACCGCTGCGTTTCGGCATGGCCGGTGGCGAGCTCGATTCGCATATTCGCCTCAATGGCGCCACCACGCCGTTGCAGGGGCAGATGCGTCTGCGTGCCCGCGAGCTCAAGCTCAAGCAGTTGTTTCCAACCTTTGCGCCGATGCAGACCAGCCTCGGTGCGCTCAACGGCGATGCGCGCATCAGCGGCCGCGGCAACTCGGTGGCCGCATTGCTCGGCAGCGCCGATGGCGAACTGAAGATGCTGATCAATGATGGGGCGGTGAGTCGCGGGCTGATGGAGATCGCCGGGTTGAACGTCGGCAATTACCTGGTCGGCAGGCTGTTCGGCGACGAGGATGTGAGGATCCATTGTGCGGCGGCTGATTTCGGTATCAAGCAGGGGTTGATGAGCACGCGGCTGTTCGTCATCGACACCGACAATGCGGTGATCAAGGTCGACGGCAGCGCCAACTTTGCCAACGAGCGGCTGGATTTCACCATCACGCCATCGACCAAGGGTTTTCGCATCTTTTCCCTGCGCTCGCCGCTCTATGTGCGCGGTACGTTCAAGGAGCCGTCGCCGGGTGTGCAGGCTACGCCGCTGGCACTGCGTGGTGTTGGCCTGGTGGCGCTGGGCGTCGCTGTGGCGCCAGCGGCCGGGTTGCTGGCGCTGGTGGCACCCAGCGCTGGCGACGAGCCGAGCCAGTGCGCGCCACTGCTGCAGAAGATTCAGGGTGGTTAGCAGGCGCATCAGAACGAGGTGTAGGGTGCGCATGGCGCTCCCTACCTCTGGGTTCGGTCCTTGAAGCGGCGGCCGATGGCCTCGATGCCGGGCTGATAGTCATTGTGTTCCACCGCCCGCAGTGTCCAGGCCAGCGCGCGTTCGGCGATGCATTCGTGCTGCTGGCTCATGGCATTGACTCGCAGCGGCAGAAAATCCAGCAACTGGGTATCGCCGAAGGTGGCCAGGCGCACTGACGGCCATTGTTCGCTGCCCTGTTCGCGTAGCGCATCGAACACCCCTTCGAGCAGCACGTAGGCGGTGGTCAGCAGCGCATCCGGCGAGCCGACTTCCTCCAGCAGTGTTTGCATCTGTCGGTAGCCGCAAGCGCGACTGAACAGCTCGCCGTGATAAACGCTGATGCGTCCGTCGAAACCTTTCAATGCCGAACGGAAGCCACGTTCGCGCGCCTGACTGATGACCAGCTCCGCGCGCGCGCCGAGCAGGGCGATATGCCGGGGTTTGGGTGTCAGCAGGCTTTCGGTCAGGGTGTGCCCGGCCTGCTCGTCATCACTGACCACCGAGCGAATGTGAGTGGGCGACAGCGCGCGGTCCACGGCCACGACCGGTAGGCCGGCGGCGACGATGGCCGGATACAGCGGATCATCCGCAGGCAGGCAGCTGGCGACGATCAGCGCCTCGCAGCGGCGTGAGCGGAACAGCTCGAGCAACTGCCGCTCGCTGCTCGGGTCATCGTCGGAGCTGGCGATCAGCAGCTGGTAGCCGGCGGCGCGCGCCTTCTGTTCGAGCAGTTTGGCCAGGCGCGCATAACTGGGGTTTTCCAGGTCCGGCAGGATGAAACCCAGGCAGCGGCTTTGCCCGCGGCGCAGGCTGGCGGCCTGCTGATCCGGGCGATAGCCATGTTCCTCGACCACTGCCAGCACTTTGGCCACGGTGGCAGGGCTGATGCGCCGACGTTCGGCCTGACCGTTGATTACGTAGCTGGCGGTGGTCACGGAGACCTGGGCCAGGCGGGCGATGTCGCTGAGTTTCACGGGCGCAGCACCATGCTGGGAAGAAGTTTCGAGCGTGCGAGCGCGGCGAGTCTACACCGACTCGACGACGACCGGGCTTCAAGGATTACCCATTATCGGATAAGGTGCCAGCGCTTGATGAATCGTTTCAGCAGTGCAATTCATCAGCTAGTCTTGAAAGTGTTTGGGTGGCGTAAGTGAGCGTCGAGCCCGTGAACACCCTTCTTAATCAAAACAAGAATCCAAGCCGGAGGCCCCCATGCTCGAACTCGATGCCAGCCAAATCCAGATGGGCCGGGCGGCGGCGAACAAGGGCGAAGCCCTGGCCATGCTCGGCGATGCGCTGGCCAGTGCCGGCCTGGCCACGGCGGCTTATCTCGACGGCCTGCAGGCACGCGAAGCTCAGGGTTCGACCTTTCTCGGCCAGGGCATCGCCATCCCCCATGGCACACCGCAGACCCGCGATCAGGTGCTGCGCACCGGCGTCAGCCTGATCCAGTTCCCCGCCGGTGTGGACTGGGGTAATGGCCAGCAGGTCTACCTGGCCATTGCCATTGCCGCGCAATCCGATGAACACCTGCACCTGCTGCAACTGCTGACCCGTGCCCTGGGTGAAGGCGATCTGGGCCAGGCGCTGCGCGAAGCCCGCGAGCCGGCGCAGATACTCGAACTGCTGCAGGGCGCACCGCAGGCACTGGCACTGGACGGTCAACTGGTGGCGCTGGCGCAGCCGGTTGAAGACTTCGACGAATTGCTCTGGCAGGGCGCGCGACTGTTGCGCCAGGCCGGCTGCGCGCGCAGTGGCTTCGCTCTCGGGCTGGCGCGGGGCGAGCCGCTGCCGCTGGGCGATGGCCTGTGGTGGCTGCACAGCGAGGCCAGCGTCGAGCGGCCCGGCCTGGCGTTCGTCACGCCAGCGCAGCCGCTGACTTTTCGCGGTGAGGCGTTGCGCGGTCTGTTCTGCCTGGCCAGCCAGGGCGAGGCGCATCGTCAGGCGTTGGAGCGGTTGTGCGATGTGCTGATCGGTGGTCGCGCGGCCGCGTTCAGCGAAGCCAGCGACAGCCGCCAGGTAATCGAGGCGCTGGGCGGTGAGGTGCCACCGGACTGGCCCAGCCTCAGCGTGCCGCTGCTCAATGCCCATGGTCTGCATGCGCGCCCGGCCAAGGCGCTGAGCGAACTGGCGCAGGGCTTCGCCGGTGAGACCCGCGTGCGCCTGCTCGGTGATACGGGCGCCGGCGTCTCGGCCAAGAGCCTCAGCCGCCTGCTGGCGCTGGGCGCGCGGCGTGGTCAGATGCTCGAATTCAGCGCCGAACCGGCGATTGCCGAGCGTGCACTGCCGGCCATTCGCGCCGCGCTGGAAAGTGGCCTGGGTGAAACGGTCGAGCCGCTGAGCGACGCGCTGCCCGAAGTCGCTGCGCAGCTGGAACCTGTCGAAGCGGTTGCTCCCGTTGCCGGTAGCCGTCTGCAGGCGGTCGGCGCCTCGCCCGGCATCGCCATCGGCCCGGCGTTGGTGCGCACGCCGCCAGCGTTTCATTTCGCTGAGCAAGGCCTGGGTGTCGAGCAGGAGCGCGCGCGCCTGGATGCAGCCCTGGCCGCTGTCGCTGCGCAGATCCAGCGCCTGGTCGATGGCGCCGGTGTGGCGAGCATCCGGGAAATCTTCAGTGCCCACCTGGCCATGCTCGCCGATCCGGCGCTGCGCGAAGACGTCGAGGCGCGCCTGGGCAAGGGTGCAAGCGCCGAAGCAGCCTGGCAGGTCGAAGTCGAGGCAGCTGCCAAGCGTCAGGAAGCGCTGCATGACCCATTGCTGGCCGAGCGGGCTGCTGACCTGCGTGATATCGGCAACCGTGTACTGGCGCACCTGTGTGGCGTCGAGCTGCCCAGCGAGCCGAACGAGCCTTACATCCTGGTGATGGCTGAAGTCGTGCCGTCGGACGTCGCCGGTCTCGACCGTCAGCGTGTGGCCGGCATCCTGACCGCCCAGGGTGGCGCCACCGCGCACAGTGCGATCATCGCCCGCGCCCTGGGGATTCCCGCCGTGGTCGGTGCTGGCGATGGCGTGCTGGCGCTGGCGCAAGGCACGCCGCTGCTGCTCGATGGCGACAGCGGTCTGCTGCGTATTGCCCCGGATGCTGCAGAGCGCGACCAGGCGCTGCATGAACGTGAGACGGCGCAGCAGCGTCGCGAGCAGGCGCATGCCGAGCGCTTCAACGATGCGCAGACTCGCGATGGCGTGCGTGTCGAGGTGGCAGCCAATATCGGGGCCAGCGGCGAAACCGCCGACGCTGTGGAACTGGGCGCGGAAGCCGTTGGCCTGCTGCGCACCGAGCTGGTGTTCATGGAGCATGCCCAGGCGCCGGATCACGCTGCGCAGGAGCGCGAGTACCGGCGCGTGCTCGATGCGCTGGACGGGCGCCCGCTGGTGGTGCGTACGCTGGATGTCGGCGGCGACAAGCCGCTGCCGTACTGGCCGATGCCGGCCGAAGAAAATCCTTTCCTGGGTGTGCGCGGCATCCGCCTGAGCCTGCAGCGCCCGGACATTCTGGAAACCCAGTTGCGCGCCTTGCTCGCCTCGGCCGATGGCCGCCCGCTGCGGATCATGTTCCCCATGGTCGGTTCGGTGGAGGAGTGGCGTGCGGCGCGTGACATGGTGCAGCGCCTGCGCGAAGAGATCGAGGTGCGCGACTTGCAGCTCGGCATCATGATCGAAGTGCCCTCGGCGGCGCTGCTGGCGCCGGTGCTGGCGCGCGAGGTGGACTTCTTCAGCATCGGCACCAATGACCTGACTCAGTACTGCCTGGCCATCGACCGTGGCCATCCGCAGCTGTCGGCGCAGGCCGATGGCCTGCACCCGGCCGTGCTGCGCCTGATCGAGATGACCGTGACCGCTGCCCATGCGCAAGGCAAGTGGGTCGGCATCTGCGGCGAACTGGCCAGCGACCGACTGGCCGTACCGCTGCTGGTTGGTCTCGGCGTGGACGAACTGAGCGTGACGCCGCGTTCCATTGCGTTGGTCAAGGCGCGCGTGCGTGAGCTGGACAGCCGCCAGGCGCGAACCCTGGCCGACCGCGCCCTGACCCTGGACAGTGCCAGCGCCGTTCGCGCGCTGGTGGCGGAGATGCACTGATGGCCCGAATCCTGACCCTGACCCTGAACCCGGCGCTGGACCTGACCCTGCGTCTCGACCGCCTGCAGCCCGGCGCGATCAACCGCTGCCATGAGCTGCGCAGCCACGCCGCCGGCAAGGGCCTGAACGTCGCCCAGGTGCTGGCCGATCTTGGCCATACCTTGAGCGTGGGTGGCTTTCTCGGCCGCGCCAATGCCGCGCCGTTCGAGAACCTGATACACAAGCGCGGTTTTCACGACCTGTTCGTCCGCGTGCCGGGCGAGACGCGCAGTAACATCAAGCTGGCCGAGGCCGATGGCTGCATCACCGACCTCAACGGCCCTGGCCCGCAGGTCGAGGACAAACACCTGCAACGCCTGGAGGCTGAGCTGGAACCGCTGCTCGCCGGGCATGACGCCGTGGTGGTCGCCGGCAGTCTGCCACGTGGCGTCACCCCGCAGTGGTTCGCCGGTCTGTTGCGGCGCATCAAGGCCAGCGGCGTAGCGCTGGCAGTGGACAGCAGTGGTGCAGCCCTGCAGGCGGCCCTGGGCGTCACGCCCTGGCTGATCAAGCCCAACGAACAGGAACTGTCCGAGGTGTGCGGCAGCGACCTGTCTGCTGCCGTGCAGACGCTGCGTGCGCAGGGCATCGAGCACGTGCTGTTGTCGCGTGGTGCAGATGGCGTCGACTGGCATGGGCCGGATATCGCCCTGCGAGCCGTACCGCCGCGTGTCGAAGTCGCCAGTACGGTCGGTGCCGGCGACTCGCTGCTGGCGGCCAGCCTGCATGGCCTGCTCGAAGGCTGGCCGGCCGCGCGCACCTTGCGCCTGGCCACGGCGGTGGCGGCGCAGGCGGTCACCCAGATCGGCTTCGGTATCCATGATCGCGAGCAGTTGGCCCGTCTCGAAGCGGCCGTGCAACTGCAGCCTTTAGAACAATAAGAGGCACCCACCATGAATCTGCTGATCGTCACCGCCTGCCCCAATGGCCAGGTCACCAGCGTGCTGTGTTCGCGCCTGTTGCAGGCTGCGGCCGAGCGCCTGGGCTGGCAAACCCGTGTCGAGGTGCATGACGCGCGTGCCATTGGCTCCCCGCTGAGCGAAGCCGAAATCGCCGCTGCCGACTGGGTGCTGGTGGTCAAGACCGGTGAGCTGCCGTTGGCGCGCTTTGCCGGCAAGCGCCTGCTGCAGGCTTCGCCAGCCGAGGCACTGGCCGACCCGCAGCGTTTTCTGCGTGACGCCGCCGAGCGCGCTCAGCCCTATGGCGAAAGCCGCGAGTCTGGTGCGGGCAGTCGTCGCCGACTGGTCGCTGTGACCGCCTGCCCGACCGGTGTGGCGCATACCTTCATGGCTGCCGAGGCGCTGCAGCAGGCGGCGCTGCGCATGGGCATCGAGCTGCAGGTGGAAACCCGCGGCTCGGTCGGTGCGCGCAACCTGCTCGACGATGCCGCCATCGCAGCGGCCGATGCCGTGCTGCTGGCCACCGATATCGAGGTGGATACCAGCCGTTTCACCGCCAAGAAGGTCTACCGCTGCGGCACCGGCGTGGCACTGAAACAGCCGCAACAGACACTGGAGCGGGCCTTGAACGAGGCACGGCCGCTGAGCGAAGCCGCACCCGCCGAGGGCAAGGCCGTCGCCAGTAGTGGCGAGAAAACCGGCCCCTACAAACACCTCCTCACTGGCGTGTCCTACATGCTGCCGATGGTGGTGGCGGGTGGTCTGCTGATCGCCCTCTCGTTCGTCTTCGGTATCGAGGCATTCAAGGAGGAGGGCACCCTGGCCGCCGCGCTGATGAAGATTGGCGGCGAGAGCGCCTTTCAACTGATGGTGCCACTGCTGGCCGGCTACATTGCCTATTCCATCGCCGACCGTCCGGGCCTGGCACCGGGGATGATCGGCGGGCTGCTGGCCAGTTCGCTGGGCGCCGGTTTCATCGGCGGCATCATCGCCGGTTTCCTTGCCGGCTATTCGGCCAAGGCCATCGCCCATTGGGTGCGCCTGCCGGCCAGCGTCGAGGCGCTCAAGCCGATTCTGATCATCCCGCTGGTGGCCAGCCTGTTCACCGGGTTGGTGATGATCTATCTGGTCGGCAGTCCGGTGGCGGGCATGCTGGCGGGACTCACCGCCTTTCTCGACGGCATGGGCAGCACCAATGCGATCCTGCTGGGTGTGTTGCTCGGCGGCATGATGTGCGTCGATCTCGGCGGGCCGATCAACAAGGCGGCCTATGCCTTCTCCGTCGGCCTGCTGGCGTCGAGCAGTTATGCACCGATGGCGGCGACCATGGCAGCCGGCATGGTGCCGCCCATCGGCATGGCCATCGCCACTGTGCTGGCGCGGCGCAAATTCGCCCAGAGCGAACGTCAGGCCGGCAAGGCAGCCGGAGTTTTGGGGCTGTGCTTCATCTCCGAAGGGGCGATTCCCTTCGCCGCCAAGGACCCGCTGCGGGTGATCCCGGCCAGTATTGCCGGTGGTGCGCTGACCGGCGCGCTGTCGATGTACTTCGGCTGCAAGCTGATGGCGCCGCACGGCGGTCTGTTCGTGCTGCTGATTCCCAACGCGATCAATCACGCGCTGCTATACCTGCTCGCCATCGTCGCTGGCAGCCTGGTGACCGGGGTGCTCTATGCGCTGATCAAACAGCCCGAGGCACAGCCGATGGCGGTCGGCGCGCAATAAGCGCAGGGTCCGTTGCCTCGGTTACACTGAGTCGAACAGCGCCGGGCAAGTAGGTGTCTGTTGAGGGGAGCGGTGCGCCGATGCGCTGCGACGGTCCTCAGCAGGCTTCGTGGCGCAGTCGCCCTCACAAAGAAAGGACCTTCTGTAGATGACTCAAGCTCTCGCGCATCGCTGGCGCTTCTTCCGTGCCGGCGGCTTCGATCAGGTGCAACTGGAAACGCCCGCCGACCTCGCTGCCTTGCGCGGCCTGGACCAGAAACTCTGGGCCAGCCTGGCTTGCCCGGTGAACAACCTGGAGCTGGATCGGCGCATGCTGCAGTACATCGACCAGAACAATGACGGTCGCATCCGCGCCCCGGAAATGCTCGATGTGGTCGATTGGACGCTGGCGCGTCTGGCCGACCCCGCCGCGCTGTTCCACGACGGTCCGCTGCAACTGTCGTCGCTCACCGACGATGCCGTGGGTGCACGTTTGCGTCTGGCTGCGCAGCGCCTGCTGGGCGTGCTCGGTCGGCCCGATGGCGAGAGCCTGACGCCTGCCGATACCGCTGATCTGGCGAAGCTGTTCCCACCGCAGCAGGCCAACGGCGACGGCCTGGTACCGGCGACCTTTACCGACGATACCGAACTCAAGGCCGCCATCGCCGACATCATCGCCTGCCTGGGTGCGCAGACCGACCGCAGTGGCGAGCCGGCCGTCGGCGCCGAGCAGATCGCTGCCTTCTTCGATCAGGCGCGGCAGCTGCATGCCTGGCATGCGCGTGCTGCCGAGCAGGGGCTGGATGCGTTCGGTGAGGGTACCGTGGCCGCTGTCGAGGCACTGAGTGCCGTGCGCGCCAAGATCGACGATTACTTCACCCGCGTGGCCATGGCCGAGTTCGATCCGCGCGCCGCCGCCCTGATGAACGCCAGGGAAGAGGAACTGGTGCGTCTGGCCTCGCTGTCGCTGGCGGATGCCAGTGAGGTGGCCGATCTGCCCCTGGCAACCGTGCAGCACGGCGAGGAGCTGCCGCTGAGCAAAAGTCTCAACCCTGCCTGGCAGCCCGCCATCGACGCGTTCCGTCAGCGCGTGGTGGTGCCGGTGTATGGCGAGCAGGACAGCCTCTCGCGCGAGCAGTGGCAGCATCTGGTCGCACTGTGCGGCAACTACCTGGCCTGGCGCGCCGAGACGCCGAACGTGGCGATTGCCGAGGTGCTCGAGCGCGGACGTATTCTCGAGCTGGTGGAGCAAGGCGCCGAAGCGCGCCTGCTGGCGCTGGTGGAAAAGGACAAGACCGTGGCCGAAGCGGCGGACGGGTTGGTCGAGCTGGACAAGCTGATTCGCCTGCGCCATGGACTGGTCACGCTACTGCGCAACTTCGTGTCCTTCCAGGCGTTCTATTCGCGTCAGGAAAAGGCCGTGTTCCAGGCGGGCGTGCTCTACATCGACGGCAAGAGCTGCGAGCTGGTGGTCGAGGTCGACAACGTCGAGGCCCACGCCAAGGTGGCGGCGGCCAGCGACTGCTTCCTGCTCTACTGCGCCTGCACCCGTCGCGGTGAGCCGGTGAGGGGCAAGGAGACGCTGAATATCGTGGTGGCGGTGACTGCCGGTGGCGAAGGTGATCTGCAGGCGGGGCGCCACGGCCTGTTCTATGACCGCGAGGGCAACGACTGGGATGCCACCGTGGTCAAGGTGGTACAGCACGCGATCAGCATTCGCGAGGCGTTCTGGTCGCCGTATCGACGTGTTTCCAAGCTGGTCTCCGATCAGGTGCAGAAGCTCGCGGCCAGTCGCGACGCCGACATGGTCAGCAAGACCGCAGCCAAGGTCGGCGAAACCGGGGCAGCCGTCACGCCTACCCCGGCCTTCGATATCGCCAAGTTCGCCGGTATCTTCGCGGCCATCGGCCTGGCTGTCGGTGCCCTGGGCACGGCGCTGGCGGCGGTGGTCACAGGGATTCTGTCGCTGGCCTTGTGGCAGGTTCCATTGCTGCTGTTCTGCGTGCTGCTGGCCATCTCCGGCCCGGCCATGCTGCTGGCCTGGTTCAAGCTGCGTCGCCGCAGCCTGGGGCCGATCCTCGATGGCAACGGCTGGGCGGTGAATGCCCAGGCGCGCATCAGTATTCCCTTCGGCACCGCGCTCACGCAGATGGCGGAACTGCCCAAGGGCAGCGACCGTGCATTGCGCGATCCCTATGCCAACAAATCGCTGGTGTGGCCCTGGATACTGGCGTTGCTGCTGGCGCTGGGGGTGGGGTACTACGCCTGGAACAATGGCGTGTTCAGCCCGGAGCCGGAGGTGCCGGCCGAAGCGGCTGCGCCTGTCGACGCCGCTGCGCAGTAGGTGCTCGTCTCCCCTCTCCCGCTTGTGGGAGAGGGGCAGTCAGTTGATAAGCGTAGGGCGGGTGCAACCCGCCGGCTCGATAATCGGCGGGTTTCACCCGCCCTACGTTCCCGCTCAACCCGCCAACAGCTCCGCCACCCAGCGCGGTAGTTGCTCGGTGGCCGGGCCGTAGCGTTTTTCCGCGAACAGCGAATGGCCCTGGCTCGGCTCCAGATTGATCTCCAGCGTATGCGCGCCCGCGCGACGCGCCTGTTCGACGAAACCCGCCGCCGGGTAGACGTGGCCCGAGGTACCGATGCTGACGAACAGCTCGCACTGCTCCAGCGCGTCGCAGATGCGCTCCATGTGATAGGGCATCTCGCCGAACCAGACGATATCCGGGCGCAAGGTGCCGACCAGCCCGCAGCATGTGCAGGGCTGCGTGACAGGCATGTCCTCCAGCAATGGAAAACGCTGCTGGCTGTTGCTGCAGAGCATCGATTGCAACTCACCGTGCATGTGCAGCAGGCGTTTGGAACCGGCGCGTTCGTGGAGGTTGTCGACGTTCTGCGTGACCAGCAGGAACTCGCCCTGCCAACCAGCCTCCAGCTCGGCCAGGGCCAGGTGCCCGGCATTCGGTGCTATGGCCGGGTCGCGCAGCTGGGCACGGCGCATGTCGTAGAAACGTTGCACCAGTGACGGGTTACGCGCGAAGCCTTCGGGCGTGGCCACCTCTTCGATGCGGTGGTCTTCCCAGAGGCCGTCGGCGGCGCGGAAGGTGCGAATGCCGCTCTCGGCGGAGATACCGGCGCCAGTGAGGATGACGATATTGGGATGGGACATGTTGGCTCCGAAGCAGATCCCATTAGGTGCGGCGCTTCAGCAGGGCTTGCCGTTGGTGCGGTTGTCAGCTGGCTGTACGCACACCTGCTCAACAATGGATTGAATCTGGGGGCTCTTGTCGCGAATGCTGCTGGTGAAGCTGCTGATAAAACGTTCGGCTGAAGCGGCATCGTCAAAGCGTCGCGCACCATTGAGGTTGCCGGTGTAGGAGCCGTTGCTGGACGCGTAGCACTGTTGGTAGCCGCTGCACTTGAGTGCAACCACCCATACCGTCGAGTTGACCAGCACGCCAGCCTGGGCGATGCCAGCGGTGAAGAGCAGAGAAAGAAGGGCAGCACGCATATCGAGAACTCCTGTAGTCGAGAAAGCGAGAGTAGCTGGTGACCGCTATTTCGGCTATCGGACGCTTGCCGCGGGTGTCAGCATCCGGCTCACATCTGCCGCGTAGGGTGGATGACGCTTCATCCATCCACCATCTGCAATCTTATCGGTGGATGAAAGAGCGTCATCCACCCTACGGATTGGCGTTTGTGGCCCTGTGCAGTGCGACGATCAGTGATGCTCGCGCGTTGCGCGGAATTTGACTTCCGGCCAGCGCTCTTCCATCAGACTGAGGTTGACGCGGGTCGGGGCCAGGTAGGTGAGGTGGCCGCCGCCGTCAACGGCGAGGTTCTCATGGGCCTTGTCCTTGAATTCCTTGAGCTTCTTCTCGTCGCTGCACTCGATCCAGCGGGCCGACCAGACGTTGATCGCCTCGTAGGCGCACTCGACCTTGTATTCCTCCTTCAGACGGCTGGCGACCACGTCGAACTGCAGCACACCGACCGCACCGAGGATGATGTCGTTGTTGCGCTCGGGGAAGAACACCTGGGTGGCGCCTTCCTCGGCCAGCTCCTGCAGGCCCTGGCGCAGCTGCTTGGATTTCAGCGGGTCCTTCAGGCGCACGCGGCGGAACAGTTCCGGGGCGAAGTGTGGGATGCCGGTGAAACCCAGGTTTTCGCCTTCGGTGAAGGTGTCGCCGATCTGGATGGTGCCGTGGTTGTGCAGGCCGATGATGTCGCCGGCGTAGGCCTCTTCCAGGTGCTCGCGCTCGCTGGAGAAGAAGGTCAGGGCGTCGCCGACGCGCACGTCCTTGCCCAGGCGCGCGTGGCGCATCTTCATACCCTGTGTGTATTTGCCCGAGCAGATGCGCATGAAGGCGATGCGGTCGCGGTGTTTCGGGTCCATGTTCGCCTGTATCTTGAACACGAAGCCAGAGAACTTCTCCTCGGTCGGCTCCACAGTGCGCTCGTTGGCCGCGCGTGGCAGTGGGCGCGGCGCCCAATCGACCACGGCGTCGAGCACATGATCGACACCGAAGTTGCCCAGTGCGGTGCCGAAGAATACCGGAGTCATCGTGCCTTTGAGGAAGGCTTCAGGTTCGAACGCGTGGCAGGCGCCCTGCACCAGTTCCAGCTCTTCGACGAAGCGCTCGTACATGTCGCCGAGATGGTTGCGAGCCTCTTCGGAATCCAGCTTCTCGATGATCTTGACTGCGGTGCGCTCGTGGCCATGACCCGGGGTGTAGACGATGATGTAGTCGCCGGTCAGGTGGTAGACACCCTTGAAATCCTTGTAGCAGCCGATCGGCCAGGTGATCGGCGCTGCCTTGATGTTGAGCACCGCCTCGATCTCGTCGAGCAGTTCGATGGGGTCGCGGATGTCGCGGTCGAGTTTGTTGATGAAACTGACGATGGGCGTATCGCGCAGGCGGCACACGTCCATCAGGGCGATGGTACGTGGCTCGACGCCCTTACCGCCGTCGAGCACCATCAGCGCGCTGTCTACGGCGGTAAGGGTGCGGTAGGTATCCTCGGAAAAGTCTTCGTGGCCGGGGGTGTCGAGCAGGTTGATCATGT
Organism: Pseudomonas chaetocerotis; assembly: GCF_015712105.2. Classification (NCBI taxonomy): domain Bacteria; kingdom Pseudomonadati; phylum Pseudomonadota; class Gammaproteobacteria; order Pseudomonadales; family Pseudomonadaceae; genus Pseudomonas; species Pseudomonas chaetocerotis. The sequence continues at coordinate 327,527 of NZ_JACFYX020000001.1, read as the reverse complement.
GCTCGCGGTAGGGGAACTGCATCACCGAGGTGGTGATGGAGATGCCGCGCTGCTTCTCCATCTCCATCCAGTCGGAAGTGGCATGTCGGTCGGATTTACGCGACTTCACGGTGCCGGCAACCTCGATTGCCTTGCCCATCAGCAGCAACTTCTCGGTGATGGTGGTCTTACCGGCGTCCGGGTGGGAAATGATGGCGAAGGTGCGGCGCTTGGCGACTTCTGCGGCCTGGGTGGTCATGAATACGTGCCTGGATGGAGTCGTTGAGGGTGCCTTGGCACCCGTAAAACGCGCGATTATACCGATAACTGCGAGCTCTGGCGGAGAGCGGCTATCGGTTTTCAGATGGGCTGGTAGGTGATGCCGCCGGGCCGCACCGTAGATGCGTAAATAACGCGTAAATGAATGGTTATGAAAATTATTCCCATATAGAGTGGCCGCCCTTCGCAGTGGGTCAGAGCAAGGGTGGCTCCGTCGTGTTCAAGAAAATCATCTTCCAGTTGCACTGGTTCTTTGGCATCAGCGCCGGCCTGGTGCTGGCCGTCATGGGCATCACCGGTGCTCTCTACAGCTTCGAGGGCGAGATAACCCGGGCGCTCAACGCCGAGCGCTGGCAGATCCAGCCCAGCGCACAGGGGCATCTCACACCCGGTGAACTGGCGGCGAAGATCGAGGCCGCTACCGCTGATCGCGTCACCGGGTTGTGGGTCGATAGTCGCCATGACGGACCTGGCACCGCTTTTCTTGTACCTGCGCCGGGCGAGCGGCGTGGGCCGCGCATCGTGTTCGACCCCTACACTGGTGAAGTCCTGGCCGAGCCCGTTGGCCAGGACTTCTTCCACCTGATGCTGATGCTGCACCGCTTCCTGTCCATGGGCGAACTGGGCAAGCAGATCACGGCTGCCAGTACGATTGCGCTGATGTTCTTCTGCCTGTCAGGTCTTTACCTGCGCTGGCCGCGCAAGGCCTTGAGCTGGCGCACCTGGCTGACTCTGGACTGGAGGAAGAAAGGTCGCAGCTTCAACTGGGACCTGCACGCCGTTGCGGGCACCTGGGCGCTGCTGTTCTACCTCTGCGCCGGTCTCACCGGTCTCTACTGGTCCTATGACTGGTACCGCGAGGGGCTGACACGCATGCTCTCCGATACCCCGCCCGAGCAACGCGGCGAGCGTGGCCGTGGCGGCCGCCAGGCGCCCAGCGACCACGCGCCGGAAGTCGACTACGATGCCGTGTGGCAGAGCATCCAGCAGACTGCCGGGCCCAAGCTGGTTGCCTGGAACCTGCGCCTGCCGCCGGTGGCCGGGCAGCCGGCGACGGTCTTCTACATGCTCGATGGCGCCGAGCATGTGCGTGCCTTCAACCAGTTCCAGATCGATCCGAAAAGCGGCGAAGTCAGCCGTCATGAACGCTACGCCGACAAGAGCTTCAAGGCGCAGCTGCTGGCCAGCATCTACGCGCTGCACGTCGGCGAGTACTTCGGCATGCCGGGGCGCATTCTGATGATGCTGGCCACGGCGGCCATGCCGCTGTTCTTCATTACCGGTTGGCTGCTGTATCTGGATCGCCGGCGCAAGAAGCGTGCAGCGCTGGCGGCACGCTCTGCGTTGAAGGGCGACGATGCCTGCGATGGTTGGCTGGTCGGCTTCGCCAGCCAGAGCGGCTTCGCCGAGCAGTTGGCCTGGCAGAGCGCCGGGCAGTTGCAGGCCGCCGGCATCCCGGTGCGGGTCGAGCCACTGTCGCGCGTCGATGCCGACAGCCTGCGTCAGGCGCAGAAGGCGCTGTTCGTGGTCAGCACCTTTGGCGACGGCGAGGCGCCGGATGCCGCGCAGGGCTTCGAGCGCAAGGTGCTGGGCGTCTCGCTGCCACTCGAACAACTGAGTTATGCCGTGCTGGCGCTGGGTGACCGGCAGTATCAGCACTTCTGCGGCTTTGCCCGGCGTATCAACGACTGGCTGGGCTTGCAGGGCGCGCAGCGGCTGTTCGACAGCATCGAAGTCGATGGCGCCGATCAGGCCGCGCTGCAGCGCTGGCAACAGCAGTTGAGCGAGCTGACCGGCGCCGCGCCGATTCGTTTCGAACAACTGCCCTGGCAGAACTGGACGCTGGCCGAACGGCGCCTGCTCAACCCATGCAGCCAGGGTGCACCGGTGTTCTTCATTGGCCTGACGCCGCCGGCACAGAGCACCTGGCAGGCCGGCGACATCCTGGAAATTCGCCCACGGCATGCGCCTGCGCGGGTGCAGGCCTGGCTGCAGCACTCCGGTTTCGAAGGCCTCGAGCCGGTGACGCTCGATGGGCAGACGACGAGGCTGGGTGAAGCCCTGGCCGAACGCCAGTTGCCGGACAGCTTCGCTCATCTGGTTGGCCTGCATGCCCAGGCGCTGGTCGATGCACTGGTGCCGCTGGGTACGCGTGAATACTCCATCGCCTCGGTGGCGGCCGATGGCGTGCTGCAGTTGATCGTGCGCCAGGCGGTGCAGGCTGATGGCAGTCTCGGCCTGGGGTCTGGCTGGTTGACCGAGTACCTGCCCGAAGGGGGGCAGCTACTGGCACGGGTGCGGCGCAACAGCGGCTTCCACCTGCCGGACGACAATCGCCCGCTGGTGCTGATCGGCAATGGCACCGGCCTGGCCGGACTGCGTTCGCTGCTGCGGGCACGTGCGCTGGCGGGGCAGGGGCGCAACTGGCTGCTGTTCGGCGAGCGCAACCGCGCCTGCGATTTCTTCTGTGGTGACGAGCTGCAGACGGCGCTGGCTGCAGGCGAGCTGCAGCATCTGGATCTGGCGTTCTCCCGTGACCAGACCGAGAAGCGCTACGTGCAGGATCTGTTGCGCGAGCAACACGAGCGCCTGCGTGCCTGGCTGGACGAAGGGGCTGCCCTTTACATATGCGGCAGCCTGCAGGGCATGGCCGGCGGTGTGGATGCGGCGTTGCGCGACCTGCTCGGCGACGAGGCGGTGCAGGCGCTGATCGAGGAAGGTCGCTATCGTCGTGACGTGTACTGAAATAGCGGGGGTGTTATCGGTACTGCAATGGCGCTGAAACACAGCTGCGCCAAACTGGCTGAAAGCCCCGCCTGTTCAGCATTTCAGGACGTTTTGTGTGATATCCGGAACGAGATGAAATTAGGGGTAATTTCCGGTTGATCTGAGGGGCGCATGGTCTTAAAGTCCGCGCCCGAACGTCCATGCTGGAAACGATCCATCCGGCTCAAGTACTGACGACGAGAGGTTGCCGGCCGGCGAAGGGTCGGTACCGGTGATGCTCGGCGACATGCCTTGGGAAGTAGGCGAACCAAAGTGGGGAAACTGTCAGACGTTCAGGCCAGCGTTTAGCGCGGCCAGCCCCGACACGTAGCGGAACCTGTAAGCGGTTCTGCTGCCCGAATCAATGTGTTCCCGGTTTTGCCATTGGAGTCCCCAGCATGTCGATCAAGGTCGAAGACTACTACGCACCCGCCACTTTCCAGCGCATGAAGGCGTTCGCCGATCAGCACGAAACCCCGTTCGTGGTGATCGACAGACAGATCATCGCCGATGCCTACGATCAACTGGGCAACTGCTTCCCGTTCGCCAAGATCTACTACGCGGTCAAGGCCAACCCGGCCAGCGAGATCATCGAGCTGCTGCGCGACAAGGGCTCGAGCTTCGACATCGCCTCGATCTACGAGCTGGACAAGGTCATGGCCACCGGCGTTGGCCCGGAGCGCATCAGCTACGGCAACACCATCAAGAAGTCCCGTGATATTCGCTACTTCTTCGACAAGGGCGTGCGCCTGTTCGCCACCGACTCCGAGGCCGACCTGCGCAACATCGCCAAGGCCGCGCCGGGTTCGAAGATCTACGTGCGCATCCTCACCGAAGGCTCCACCAGCGCCGACTGGCCGCTGTCGCGCAAATTCGGCTGCCAGCCGGACATGGCCCTGGACCTGTTGATCCTGGCCAAGCAGCTGGGCCTGGTGCCTTATGGCATCTCCTTCCACGTCGGCAGCCAGCAGCGTGATATCGACGTCTGGGATGCTGCCATCGCCAAGGTCAAGGTGATCTTCGAGCGCCTCAAGGAAGAAGACGGCATCACCCTGCAGATGATCAACATGGGTGGCGGCTTCCCTGCCAACTACATCCAGCGCACCAATGACCTGGAAACCTACGCCGAGGAAATCACCCGCTTCCTCAAGGAAGACTTCGGCGACGAACTGCCGGAAATCATCCTCGAGCCGGGACGCTCGCTGATCGCCAACGCCGGCGTACTGGTTTCCGAGGTGGTGCTGGTGGCACGCAAGTCGCGTACTGCGGTCGAGCGCTGGGTCTATGCCGACGTGGGCAAGTTCAGCGGCCTGATCGAAACCATGGACGAAGCCATCAAGTTCCCGATCTGGACCGAGAAGAAGGGCGAGATGGAAGAGGTGGTGATTGCCGGGCCGACCTGCGACAGCGCCGACATCATGTACGAGAACTACAAGTACGGCCTGCCGCTTAACCTGGCCAGCGGTGACCGCCTGTACTGGCTGTCCACCGGTGCCTACACCACCAGCTACAGCGCCGTGGAGTTCAATGGCTTCCCGCCGCTGAAGTCCTACTACCTGTAAGGCACTGCAAACCTTAGGTTACTACCGTAGCCTGGAGTCCATGCCGCGTAGGGTGCACCGTGCGCACCGCCTGATAGTGCTGGTGCGCGCAGCGCACCTTACGGGTGATAACGCCCACCTCGTGTGGGCGTTTTGCTTTTTACGGTTGTGGTCAGAATTCGACGACTGCCGACAGCCACAGGCGACGCCCTTCTTCCATCACGCCAGTGGTGGACTGGGTGCTCTGGATGTAGTCCGTCCCGTAGGCCGTACCGTTGGCTGCACCACTGTTGGCGTAGGTGGTGTAGGCCTTGCCTTTGACGAAGTCCTTGTCGAGCAGGTTGTAGATTGCCGCGTTGAGCGTCACGTTTTCCGAGGCTTTGAACGAGCCACCCAGGTGGAACAAGGTATAGGCCTTGGTGTTCTTGCCCAGCGTGTCGTAGATCGACTGGTTGGTGGAGTAGCTGCCATTGGCATTGGCCAGATTTTCGTACCTGGAGGTAAATCGGGCACGTTCACCACGGTACTCGCTCTTGAGCCAGAGGTTGAGGCGATCAGTGGTCTGCCAGGCGAGCTTGGCATTGGCCAGGTGCTCAGGCGTATTGGTCAGCGGTTCGCCTTTATTGTCGCCGCTTTTCTGCTCGCTGTCGGTGTAGGTGTAGTTGCCTGAAAGTGTCCAGGCCGGGGCGAAGTTCCAGCTCGCGGCGAGTTCCAGGCCCTGGGTCACGGCTTCGTCGATGTTGATCTGCTGGGCGCAGGTACCACCGGTGTTGCCAGCACACAGCGGGTCGGCAACCGGGTCACCGGTGGCGATCTTGTCCTTGAACTTGTTATGGAACAGGGTGGCGTTGGCATTGAAGCCGGCCAGGCTGTCGAAGTACACACCGAATTCGGTGCTGGTGGTGGTTTCGGGCTCCAGGTTCGGGTTGCCGATGGTGATGATGGTGCCCTGGCCGGTGACGCCGTTGATGCCGCTGTGTAGATCATTCAGATCCGGCGTGCGATAGCCACGGCTGACACCACCCTTGAGCGTCCAGTTGTCGGTTGTATTCCATACCAGATAAGCGCGCGGGCTGACGTGGCCGCCGAAGGCTTCGTGGTCGTCATAACGAGCGCCCAGTGTCAGTGCCAGATCATCACGCAGGCGCCATTCATCCTCGGCGAAGAGTGCCCAGGTTTTCTGCTCGAAATCGTCCAGGGCGATGCCGTCGGTCATTTCGGCTTTCCACCACTGACCGCCGAGCGTCGCAACGTGCGATTCGCCAATTGGCGCTACGAGTTTGGTGTCGAAAACCAGATTGGTGGTTTCCAGATCTCGGTCGTCACCGATGAGGGTGCCCGGGATGCCGGAGCTGTTGCCGATAACGTTACCTGGAATGGTGCGGCCGATGGTTTCGGTACGGTTGTGCATCAGGCTGGAATCCAGAGTGCCAAAGCCCAGTCTTGCGCTGTGGGTCAGGGCAATCTGCTCACGCTCGAAGCGTAATTCGTCGGCATAGCCGTTGGCGGTGGTGGCGCTGGCCGTGCAGTTACGGTTCAAACCATCCAGGCTGCCGAGCTGGCACTCGTCGTTGTTGTACTTCTGGCGGCTGCGCTCGATGTCCAGGCCGAAGTCGTGATTCTCGTGCGGGGTGAGCGTCAGGCGTGCGCCCAGATTGTTGGTCCCGCCATCGACTGGAGATGGGCCGCGCTTGCTGACTTCAACGCCATTGCCGTAGCTCAGATCGGACTCTTCACGATTGAACACGCTGCCTCGTACCTGCAGGCCGAGCAGGTCGTCCACCAGCGGGCCACTGGCATAGATGCTGGTGCTGCGGGTATCGCCGAAATCGCGATTCTCCTGATAGGTGTAATCCTGGGTCAAAGAGCCGGTCCACTCCTTGCCGACTTTACGGGTGATGATGTTGATCACCCCGCCCATGGCATCGGAACCATAAAGGGTCGACATGGGCCCACGAATCACTTCGATACGTTCGATGGCGGACAGCGGCGGCATGAAGCTGGTGGACGTCTCGTTGAAACCGTTAGGGGTGACGTTGCCGGCTGCGTTCTGTCGGCGGCCATCGATCAGGATCAGGGTGTATTGGCTGGGCATGCCACGGATGCTGATGTTCAGCCCGCCAGTTTTTCCGGTGCCCTGGCCTATGTCGATACCCTCGACGTCACCCAATGCCTGTGCCAGGTTGTTGTAGCGCTTCTGTTGCAACTCCTCGCGGCTGATCACACTGATGCTGGCGGGGGCTTCGGTGATCTTCTGTTCGAAGCCGGAAGCACTGACGACCACATCGCCCAGGGCGATAGGCTCGTTGGCCTGGGCGCCGAAACTGGCGGCCAGCGCAATGGCGCTGGCCAGGGCGGTGCGGGAATTGAGGGCGGACATCGATCTACTCCTGGCAGTAAGAGGGTGCAGTCGGAACGGTTGCAGACGGCCTGGATGATAGTGATTTGCATATAAGGTTCAATTGCGGATGATACCGATGGACAGGGCATCCGGCTGGAGAGGCCGTAACGATTGGCCTGCAGGCAGATGTAAATTTTGTAAATGCGATTAATTCTCGGATGTGGCGCGTGCTTTACGCATGCGTTCCTGGCGCCCTAAGCTGCCGGCATGAACCGTATTCTCCTGAACTGCGACATGGGCGAGGGCTTCGGCGCCTGGCGCATGGGCGACGACGCGCTGGCCATGCCGCTGATCGATCAGGCCAACCTGGCTTGCGGCTTCCATGCCGGCGATCCATTGATCATGGCGCGCACAGTCGAGCTTGCTGTGGCGCACGGCGTGCGTATTGGCGCTCACCCTTCCTATCCGGATCTGCAAGGCTTCGGTCGACGTCATCTGCAGTGCTCGCCGGAAGAGGTCCGCGCACTGGTGTTGTATCAGGTCGGGGCACTGGATGCCTTTTGCCGGGCAGGCGGCTGTCAGCTGGCTTACGTCAAACCGCATGGCGCGCTTTACAACGATCTGGTGCGTGATGACGCGCTGCTGACGGCGGTACTCGATGCCTGTGCCAGCTACCGCAAGGGCCTGCCGCTGATGGTGCTGGCGCTGGCTGACAATGAACGGGAGTTGCGCCTGGCCGACGAAGCCGATGTACCGCTCATGTTCGAGGCATTCGCTGATCGCGCCTACTTGTCAGATGGTCAATTGGCACCGCGCCGGCTCAGTGGTGCAGTGCACCAGGACCCCGAGCGCATCCTTGGTCAGGCATTGGCCATCGCCAGCGGCGATTCTTTCGCCGATATCGATGGCAAACCGCTGCGGCTGCGGGCCGATAGCCTGTGCGTGCATGGCGACAATCCTGAGTCGCTGGCGGTGTTGCGCCGCTTGCGCGCTCGGCTGGATGCGCTGTGAGGGATCAGTTGGGCTGCCAGTCCAGGGTCAGCTCTTCCTGCCAGGCAAAGCGCTCGAAGTGGCTGCCGACGACGCCCTCCAGGCGTTGCAGGTCTTCACTGCTGGCGCTTTCAACCCGCAGGCGCAAGCCCTGGTGTTCTGCCTTCAAGGTCGCGAGTCCGGCGTCGAACTCGATGCGGCCCTGCTGCTCGTCGAAGCTGACCGGAATCTTGTGTGCGAAGTGCTTGCACAGACGGCTGATGTAGCGCGCCGGAGTATCCGTAGTGACGAAGGCGCTGCTGCTGAAGGGGGGCATGCAAAATCCTCTTGGGCTGTGTATTTCCGGTGGTTACAGTGTTGCGACAGTGCGACGCGGCTCAGTACGCCAGGGTAAAGCGTTGACGAACGTGCTGCGGCTGCTCGACTTCGTCCAGCATTGCTACGGCCAGGTCGGCCACCGAGATGCTGCCCGGCTCTTCGCCATTCATCAGCAACTCGTTACGGCCCAGGCGGAACTTGCCGGTGCGTGGCCCCGGAACGAGCAGGGCGGCTGGCGAGAGAAAGGTCCACTCCAGCTCCGGATCTTCACGCAGCAGGTTCAGTGCTTGGCGCGCACCTTCGGCGCCTTCCTTGTACTCGGCAGGAAACTCCGGGGTGTCGATCAGTTGCACGCCGGGAGCGATGTACAGGCTGCCGGCACCACCGACCACCAGCAGGCGCTTGACGCCGGCCTGCTTGCTCGCCGCGATGATCGAGCGGCTGCCGGCGACGAATTGCTCGCGAATATCCGCAATGCCCCAGCCTGGGTTGAAGGCGCTGATCACCGCGTCGTGGCCGCGTAACTGCTGAGCCAGCGTGGCGCTGTCGTGGACATCCGCCTGAACGGCGTTGAGTTGCGGGTGTGCGTTCAGCTTTTGCGGATGACGTACCAGCGCGGTGACCTGATGACCACGGCCCAGTGCCTCTTGCAACAATGGTGTGCCGGTATAACCAGTGGCACCAATCAGTGCGATTTTCATTGAGGTAATCTCGAAGAGTGGCAGTGGACACATGATCACTGCTGGATAAACACCGAAAAAAGTGGCCTGATGAACTTGGATAATTAAGCAGGGCTTTATAATGGAGCAGCTCAAACGCATGGCGCTTTTCGCCATGGTGGTGGAGCGGGGATCGATGGTGGCGGCTGCCGGAGCCATGGGCATGACGGCTTCGGCAGTCAGCCAGCAGGTTCGCCGGCTGGAGGAAGCCACTGGCGTCACGCTGCTGCACCGCACCACGCGTAAGCTGACCCTGACCGAGGCAGGAGCGCAGTTCTATGAAAGCTGCCGACAGATCGTCGAACTGGCCGAGCAAGCCGAGCAGCGTCTGGCCGAGCAACGTGATGCGCCGGTGGGCGAGCTGCGTATTGCCGCGCCGGTCGGGTTCTCCGGGCCGCTGCTGAGCGAAGCACTGGCACCGTTGCTCAGTGCTCATCCGGGGCTGAGCCTGAGCCTGTTCTTTCACGATGAGCAGATCGACCTGATCGAGTCGCGTATCGATCTCGCCATCCGTGTCGGCCGTCAGGAGGACTCCAGCCTGGTGGCCCGCTACGTGACCGACTGGCGCATGATCCCGTGCGCGGCTCCTGCCTACCTGGCGCGCGTCGGTTTACCGGTCGAACCGTCGCAGTTGCTCAGGCTCGACTGGATCGGCCTGTGTCTGGAGAACAGCCAGCACCTGACCCTGCATGGACCCGGTGGGGTGCAGCAGCGGCTGCGGCTGGAGATGCGCATCAGCTGTAACAACATTCTGGCCGCGCGTCAGTTCACCCTGGCGGGTATGGGCGTGTCGTTGCAGCCGGAGCCGGAAGTCCGTGAACTGCTGGCTCGCGGCGAGCTGTTGCCATTACTGCCGGATTGGCATCTCGAACCTATCGGCCTGTATATCGTCACGCCAAGGCGCGAGGCTCAACCGGCCAAAGTGCGCTATGCCATCGAGGCGCTCAGGCGTCATCTGGTCAGCGCCTGAGCGGTGGGAGTCGGCATCTGCCCCGTGCTGTGAGAGGATGGCCCCTGAACGTCCCGCCCCTGGCCAAAAAGGACCCGTGATCCACACCGATGAAGACGCCCAAACGTATTGAACCCCTGGTCGAAGATGGCCTGGTGGACGAGGTGCTGCGACCGCTTATGAGCGGTAAGGAAGCAGCGGTTTATGTGGTGCGCTGCGGCGATGAGCTGCGCTGCGCCAAGGTCTACAAGGAAGCCAACAAACGCAGTTTTCGCCAGGCTTCCGAGTATCAGGAGGGCCGCAAGGTCCGTGGCAGCCGTCAGGCGCGGGCCATGGCCAAGGGCAGCAAATACGGGCGCAAGGAGCAGGAGCAGGCCTGGCAGAATGCCGAGGTGGCGGCGCTCTTTCGCCTGGCCAGTGCCGGTGTGCGGGTACCCAAGCCCTATGACTTTCTCGATGGTGTGCTGCTGATGGAGTTGGTGGGCGACGGCGAGGGCGATGTTGCGCCGCGGCTCAATGACGTCGATCTGCATCCGGATGATGCGCGTGAATTCCACGCTTTCATGATCCAGGAAATCGTCAAGATGCTCTGCGCAGGCCTGGTGCACGGCGACCTGTCGGAATTCAACGTGCTGCTCGGCCCTGAGGGGCCGGTGATCATTGATCTGCCGCAGGCCGTGGACGCCGCCGCGAACAACCACGCCTTCAGCATGCTCGAGCGCGACGTGCGCAACATGGCCGATTACTTCGGCCAGTTTGCCCCCGAGCTCAAGTACACCAAATATGCCAAGGAAATGTGGGCGCTTTACGAGGCTGGCAAGCTGCAACCGGATACGGAGTTGACGGGGGAGTTCGCCGAGCCCGAGGACGCCGCCGATATCGATGCAGTGATGCGCGAGATCAAGGCTGCGTTGGCCGAGGAAGCGAAGAAGCAAGCCCTGCTCAACGCCGACGACGAGCCCAAGGACGCCGAACCGATCCCGCCCTGGATGCGCTAGAACGGTCCCTCTCTAATATGCGCTGAGCGTGCTTGGCTTCGTAGGGTGCGCCGTGCGCACCGGGGGCGGTGGGCGTCAGGATCAGGCGTGGCACTCGCTTGCCCCGGATTGCATTCGGGCTACGAAGCGCCTTCGTTCCGAGGCGAGCATTTCGCAGCGTCGCAGCCCACGCCTTGTTCGATCCCCCTCAATATCGGGCAGTCCGGCCGGTCGTTACCCTGGCAACTGTTCGCCAGCTCCAACAGCGTATCGCGCAGCGCACTCATCTCGGTGATCTTGCGTTCCAACTCCGCGATATGTTCCTCGGCCAGCGCCTTCACATCGGCACTGGCGCGCCGCTTGTCCTGCCACAGGGCTAGCAGCTTTCCCACCTCCTCCAGAGAAAAGCCCAGATCCCGCGCACGCTTGATGAACGCCAAGCGGTGCAGGTCGGCCGTGCCGTACTGCCGATAGCCACTCTCCGAGCGCCCGGCATGGGGCAGCAGGTCGATGGACTCGTAGTAACGAATCATCTTGGCGCTGAGGCCGGTGTGCTTGGCGGCTTGGCCGATGTTCATCGCATTTGATCTCCCTTCGGCTTCCAGCGATTGAGCAGCAGCGCGTTGCTCACCACGCTGACGCTGGATAGCGCCATGGCGGCGCCGGCGAACATCGGGTTGAGCAGGCCGGCCGCAGCCAGGGGAATGCCGATCAGGTTATAGATGAAGGCCCAGAACAGATTCTGGCGGATCTTGGCGTAGGTGCGCCGGCTGATATCCAGGGCGGCCGGCACCAGGCGCGGGTCGCCGCGCATCAGGGTGATGCCGGCGGCATGCATGGCGGCATCGGTGCCACCACCCATGGCGATGCCGACGTCCGCTGCGGCCAGCGCCGGTGCGTCGTTGATGCCGTCGCCGACCATGGCCACGGTGCCGTGCTGACGCAGTTCACCGATCAGCCGTGCCTTGTCCGCCGGCAATACCTGGGCGTGGGGTTCGTCGATGCCCAGCACGCTGGCCACCGCCGCCACGCTGCCTTGATTATCGCCACTGATCAGGTGGCTGGTGATGCCCTGTTCGCGCAGCTCGGCGATGGCGTCGGCGGCGCCTTCCTTGAGTTGATCACCGAAGGCCAGCAGGCCGAGCAGGCGTGGCCTGCTGCCGGTTTCGATCAGCCAGGACAGCGTACGGCCTTCGGCTTCCCAGCTTTGCGCCGATGTGACGAGCGCGCCGGCCTGTAACTGGTTTTCCTCCAGCAGACGGCTGCTGCCCAGTTGCAGGCTGCGACCCTCGACATCACCGGCGATGCCGCGGCCTGCCAGCGCTCGGCTGTCGCTCAGTGCCGGCAGGGTGATGTGCTGTTCTGCGCAGCGCTGCAGCACGGCCTTGGCAAGCGGGTGTTCGCTGCCCTGTTGCAGAGCGCCGGCCAGGCGCAGCAGTTCTTCTTCGCTGGCTTCGCCCAGGCCGATATGGACGATGCGTGGCTTGCCTTCGGTGAGGGTGCCGGTCTTGTCGAAGGCAATGTGTTGCACGGCATGCGCCACCTCCAGTGCCTCTGCGTCCTTGATCAGGATTCCGTGGCGCGCGGCGACGCCGGTGCCGGCCATGATCGCGGTCGGCGTGGCCAGGCCCAGCGCGCAGGGGCAGGCAATCACCAGCACGGCGACGGCGTTGAGCAGGGCGTTTTCCAGCGAGGCGCCAAACGCCAGCCAGCCCAGCAGCGTGGCCAGGGCGATCAGCAGCACCGCCGGGACGAATACCTGGCTGACCTTGTCCACCAGCTTCTGGATCGGCGCCTTGGCAGCCTGGGCGTCTTCCACCAGGCGGATGATCCGTGACAGCACCGTTTCGGCACCGAGGGCAGTGGTTTCCAGCAGCAGGCGACCTTCACCGTTGATGGCACCGGCCGTCACCTTGTCGCCCGGCTGCTTGGCCACCGGCAGGCTTTCACCGCTGATCAGCGCTTCGTCCGCATGGCTGTTGCCTTCCAGCACCTGGCCGTCGACCGGGAAGCGTTCGCCGGGCTTGACCAGAATCCGGTCGCCGAGCACCAGTGCGTCGATGGCGACGCGCTCTTCACGTCCATCGGTCAGGCGCACCGCGTGATCCGGGCGCAATGCCTGCAAGGCACGAATGGCACCGGCGGTCTGGCGCTTGGCGCGACTCTCCAGGTATTTGCCGAGCAGGATCAGGCTGATGATCACCGCCGAGGCCTCGAAGTACAGGTGCGGCATCTGTCCAGCTGGCGTCACGGCCCACTGGTACAGACTCAGGCCGTAACCGGCGCTGGTGCCGATGGCCACCAGTTGATCCATGTTGCCGGCACGGGCTTTCAGCGCCTGCCAGGCGGCGCGGTAAAAACGCGCACCGAAGATGAACTGCACAGGCGTGGCGAGCAGGAACTGCGTCCAGGCCGGCAGCATCCAGTGCAGACCGAAGGGTTCGACCAGCATCGGCACTACCAGTGGCAGGGTCAGGGCGATGGCCGCCATCAAGGTCAGGCGTTCCCGCTGCAAGCGGCGCTGCGCCTGATCCGTGGTCGGGTGCTCGTCCAACAGGCTGGCCTTGTATCCGGCAGCCGCTATGGCCTTCAACGCCAGTTGCGGGTCGAAACCGGCGAGCACCTGCAGGCGCGCCTTCTCGTCGGCAAGATTGACGGCTACCTGGCTGATGCCCGGCAGTTTGCCAAGGGCGCGCTCGATGCGGCCGACGCAACTGGCGCAGGTCATGCCTTCGATGCTCAGCTCCAGAGGCTGGCTGGGCACGCTGTAACCGGCGCCCTCGATGGTGGTGATCAGCTGCGCAAGGCTATCGTCAGGCGCTTCGATGCGAGCCTGCTCGCTGGACAGGTTGACGCTCACGCTGCTTACCTGCGGCAGCTTGCGCAACGCGCGCTCGATACGGCCAGCGCAACTGGCGCAGGTCATACCCTGAATGGGCAGGTCGAAGGTGGACATGGTTTGGCTCCCGTAACGTCGTGGCTACAGGATCAACCTTGCCCCCATGGCAAGGTCAAGTCTTCAGTTCAGCATCGGCGCGGCATGCAGTCGCAGGCCATCGCTGCCCATGGCGATGCGGTAGCGGCGCACTTCGCCGGCCTGCAGTTCCAGCGATTGGCCTGCGAGCTGGTTGATACCGTCCTGACAGGGGCCGGTACCGGTCAGGCCAAGGCGCAGTGAGACGCGGCCAGGCGGCAGGTTGAAAGACACCGACTGGCCCTGATGCAGGCGTGCGGCCATCTGATCATGCACATACAGGGCGACCTCGCAGGTGGTGGCCACCTCAAGGCGTTCGCGCGAGACGATCAACACCGCGTAGCCTTCGCCCTGACTTGTCGAGGGCAGCGGTGCCAGTGGTTCTGCCTGAGCCAGAGGCACCATCAGCAGGGCAAGGGCGGAGCAGAGCAGGCGCATGGCGAGGGTCCTCATGCAGAAACCGGGGCGGGTGACATGAAGCAAGGGCTTGACCTTGCCATCGTGGCAAGGTCGAGACTACACCCATCAACCACCGATTCAAGGAGTCAGTCATGCAGCAATTCAAGGTTAGCGGAATGTCGTGCGGTCACTGCGTGCGGGCCGTCACCCAGGCGATCCAGGCGCTGGAGCAGACGGCCAGGGTCGAGGTCGATCTGGCTGCGGGTCTGGTGCGGGTCGAGGCAGGCCTGGATGCCGCACAGATACAGACAGCGATTCGCGACGAGGGCTACGAGGTTGCGCCTGCGTAGAACTCAGGTCTGCTAGGGCCACTGCCGCATCAGGCCGCGAAAGCAGCTGTCGATCATCGCCGGGGTATCGGCCTGGGCATCGAACAGATTGGGATCGCGCAGCCAGTCACTGAACAGGCCAACGAGCAGCGCGTGCAGCGTGCGCGAGGCCAGGCGCGGGGTGATGCCCGGCTGCAGGTGCGGTTGCACGGTCGACAGGGCGAACTGCTGTTCGCACAGGTCGATGAACTGATTGACGAAGGTCTCGTGACGCTCCTCGGCCTCGCGCAGCTCCTCGGTGAACTCGCAGCGGCGCAGCAGCACGGTGAGGATGCGCCGGCGCTGTTCGTCGAGCACCAGATTGGCCATGGCTTCTATGCACAGATCGCGCAGCAACTGCAGCGATGACAGGCCATCGACCGCCGCCAGTTGTTGGGCCAGTGGCTCCAGCGGCAGGCGAACCTGGTTGAGCATCTCGTGGAACAGGTGCGCCTTGTTCTGGAAGTGCCAATAAACCGCACCGCGCGTAACCCCAGCATGTCTGGCGATATGTTCGAGGCTGGTATGGGCGACCCCGCGCTCGAGGAACAACTGTTCCGCAGCAGCGAGGATGGCGCAGCGGGTTTTCTCCGCATCTTCTTTGGTTCTACGCATGGCGATCCGGTTAATTGGAACTAGGCTCAGATTGTGCCGAGTTTACCGATTTTGCCCCGCCTGCTGGTGGCGGGCTTGGTTGTCCTGCTTCTGTCCCGTGTCTAGCCAAGGAGAGGAATGCCTCATGCCCTTCGTTCGTTTGGTCGGTATCTGCCTGCCCTTCAGCCTGGTCTTGCTGGCCGCGAGCGTCCAGGCCGCCGATGCGCCACCTACAGCGGTGACGGTCGAGCAGGTCAAGGCCGGCGAACTGCCCATCGTGCTGGAGTATCCGGCGCGAACCGCCGGTTACCGCGAGGTGCAGGTCCGGGCTCAGGTCGGTGGCATCCTGCAGGAACGCACCTATCAGGAGGGTAGTCGGGTGCAGAAGGATCAGGTGCTGTTTCGTATCGATCCTCGCCCCTACGAGGCTGCTCTGGCCCGTGCCAAGGGTGCCCTGGCGCAGGAGCAGGCGCGTTTTCGGCAGACCGATCGTGACCTCAAGCGCATCCGTGAACTGCAGAAAAAAGGCTTCGCCAGTGAGAGCGAGCTGGACAATGCCGTCTCCAATTTCGAGCAGAGCAAAGCCAATATCGAAGCGGCCCAGGCCGAGGTGCAGTCGCGTCAGATCGATCTCGACTACACCACGGTCAAGGCGCCGATCACCGGCATCACCAGCAAGGAAAGCGTCTCCGAAGGCAGTCTGATCGTCGCCGGCGATCCCAGTGCCAGCCTGCTGACGCAGATCACCCAGCTCGACCCGATCTTCGTCAACTTCGCCTACCCGGACGCCGAGGCCGAGCGCCTGCGCCGCGAACTGTCCGAAGGCAGTCTGGTACCGCCGGCCAGCGGCAAGCTCAGCGTGGAAGTACATTTTGGTGACGGCTCGGTCTATCCGACTGAGGGCGAGGTGGACTTCACCGACAGCTTGATCGACCGCGGCACCGGCACCGTCAGCGCCCGTGGCGTGGTGCCGAACCCCGAGCAGAAGCTGTTGCCCGGGCAGTTCGTGCGCGTACAGGTCATGGGGCTGACCCGCCCCAACGCCATCACCGTACCGGAGCGCGCTGTCGCTCAGGGGCCGCGTGGCACCTTCGTCTACGTGGTGGACGAACAGAGCGTCGCGCGCATGCGCCAGGTCACCACGGGCGATACGGCCGGCGGACGCTGGGTGATTCTGGCCGGCGTCAGCGATGGTGAGCGGGTGATAGTCGACGGCCTGGCCAAGGTGCGACCGGACAGCCCGGTGCAGGTCGAGGAGGCGAAGGCAGCCACGCCAGCCAGCCCGGCGCAGGAGTAACGGCCATGATCTCGCGCTTCTTCATCGACCGTCCGGTATTCGCCACCGTCATCTCCATCGTCATCGTGCTCGCCGGCCTGGCTGCGATGCGCGCGTTGCCCATTGCCCAATACCCGGAAATCCTGCCGCCGCAGGTGTCGGTCAGCGCCTCTTACCCTGGTGCCAGTTCGCAGGTCATCGCCGAAACCGTGGCGGCGCCGCTGGAACAGCAGATAAATGGCGTCGAGAACATGATCTACCAGCTGTCCAACTCCTCCAGCAGCGGGGCGATGAGCCTGACGGTGTACTTCGAGGTCGGCACCGACCCTGACCAGGCCACCATCAACGTCAACAACAAGGTACAGGCTGCACTGGCCAAGCTGCCGGAGGAGGTGCGCCGCCAGGGCGTGAAGGTGGAGAAGAAGTCTTCCGACATTCTCCAGGTGATCACCCTCTACTCGCCGGATGATTCGCGTGACCCGATCTTCATCAGCAACTACGCGTTGATCAATGTCATCGACGAGCTCAAGCGCCTCAAGGGCGTTGGCGATGCCAGCCAGTTCGGCTCCAAGGACTATTCCATGCGCATCTGGCTGCGCCCGGACAAGCTGGCGCAGTACAACCTCACGCCCACTGATGTGGTGAACGCCATCCGCGAGCAGAACTCGCAGTTCGCTGCCGGCAGCTTCGGCCAGCAGCCGCTGAAGGAACCGCAGGACTTCACTTATACGGTCACCACGCAAGGGCGTTTCACCGACCCGAAGGAATTCGAGAGCGTCATCCTGCGCACCGACGACACCGGTGCCAGCCTATTGCTCAAGGACGTGGCGCGGGTCGAGCTGGGTGCGCAGGATTACTCGCTGGTCACCACCCTCAATGGCCAGCAGAACGCCGCCTTCGGTATCTATCTGCAGCCCGGCGCCAATGCTCTGGATACCGCCGAGGCGGTCGAGCGCACCATGCAGCGTCTTGCCAAGCGCTTCCCCGAAGGCATCGCCTACAAGATTCCCTACGACACTACCAAGTTCGTCCAGGTCTCGATCACAGAGGTGATCCACACCTTCTTCGAAGCGCTGGTGCTGGTGGTGCTGGTGGTGTTCGTGTTCCTGCAGAATTGGCGTGCCACGCTGATTCCGGTGTTGGCCATTCCGGTGTCGCTGGTTGGCACCTTCGCCGGCATGTACATGCTGGGCTTCTCCATCAACCTGCTGACGCTGTTCGGCATGGTGTTGGCCATTGGCATCGTGGTGGATGACGCCATCGTGGTGATCGAGAACGTCGAACGGGTAATGCGAACCGAAAACCTGAACGCGCGCGAGGCTTCGATCAAGGCGATGGAGGAGGTGACCGGGCCGATCATCGCGATCGTCCTGGTACTCTGTGCGGTGTTCGTGCCGGTGGGCTTCCTCGGCGGCCTGGCGGGACAGATGTACAAGCAGTTCGCGATCACCATCGCGGTGTCGGTGGTGATTTCCGGCATCGTCGCCCTGACCCTTTCCCCCGCGCTCTGCGCGCTGCTGCTCAAGCCCGGCCATCACGAACCGGCAGCGCCGTTTCGCGCCTTCAACCGCTTCTTCGACAAGGCCACCGAGGGCTACGGCGCCGGGGTGCGCTTCTTCCTCAAGCGTTCGCTGGTCGGCCTGCTGCTGTTCGGCGGGATGATCGCGCTGGTCATGCTGCTGTTCTCGCGGGTGCCCGGCTCGCTGGTGCCCGATGAGGATCAGGGCTATGTGATCAACGCCTACTACCTGCCGCCAGCCGCTTCGCTCAATCGCACCGAGGCGTTGAGTGGTGCGGTGAGCCAGCAGCTGATGGAGCATCCGGCGGTGCAGGATGTGGTGACGTTCGCCGGTTTCGACGTGCTCACCTTCGGTGTGCGCAGCAACGCCGGGGTGTCCTTCGTGCCGCTCAAGGACTGGAGCGAGCGTACTACGCCCGAGCTCGATGCGCGCAACCTGACGCGCGAGTTCATGGGCATGGGCGCCGCGCAGAAGGATGGTCTGGTGTTGTCGTTCAACCCACCGCCGATCACCGGCATGAGTACCACCGGCGGCTTCGAGTCCTTCATTCAGGATCGCTCCGGTGGCAGCGTCGAGCAACTCGGCGAGAAGGTCCAGGCTTTCGTCGAGGCCGCCAGCAAACGGCCGGAACTGGCCGGTATCCAGAGCACCTTCAGCGCCAACGTGCCGCAGTATTACATCGACCTGGATCGCACCAAGACGCGCGCCCTTGGCGTCAGCGTCAGCGATGTGTTCACCGCGATGCAGGCCACCTTCGGCAGTTACTACGTCAACGACTTCACCCTCTACGGGCGTACCTGGCAGGTCAGCCTGCAGTCAGAGTCGGAGTTCCGCCGCAAGCCGGAAGACCTTGGCCAGGTCTACGTACGCTCCAGCAGCGGCGATCTGGTGCCGCTGTCGACCCTGCTGCGGGTGCGGCGCATCCTCGGGCCGGACTCCTATGACCGTTTCAACGTCTATCCCTCGGCCAAGGTGCTCGGCGGCCCAGCGCCGGGCTACAGCTCCGGGCAGGCGCTGGCGGCGATGCAGGAAGTGGCCGATGAGGTGCTGGGCGAGAACTACAGCCTGGGCTGGATCGGCTCGGCCTATCAGGAGCTGGCGACTCAGGGCTCGGGAACCCAGGCCTTTGTCTTCGGCCTGATTCTGGTATTCCTCATTCTCGCGGCGCAGTACGAGCGCTGGACGCTGCCGTTGGCGGTGGTTACCGCTGTGCCGTTCGCGGTCTTCGGGGCGATTCTCGCGGTGTGGCTGCGCGGTATTCAGAATGACGTGTACTTCCAGGTCGGCCTGGTCACCCTGATCGGTCTGGCGGCGAAGAACGCCATTCTCATCGTCGAGTTCGCCGTGCTGCTGCGCGCCGAAGGCAAGAGCATCTTCGACTCGGCACTGGAGGCGGCCAAGCTGCGTTTCCGCCCCATCGTGATGACCTCGCTGGCGTTCATTCTCGGCTGCGTGCCTCTGGCCATCAGCTCCGGCGCTGGCTCGGCCAGTCGTCATTCCATCGGTACCGGGGTGATCGGCGGCATGCTCGCGGCCACGCTGTTGGCCACTTTCCTCATCCCGATGTTCTACCTGCTGGTGGAGTCGGCGGCGCAACGGGTGAGCCAGCGCGGCAAGGCCCGGGAATAACAGCCGTCGTATCGATGAGCGCGAACCGTCGTTCGGCGATCCGCGCTTTCATCCGCGGACTGGTCGGTGAGATGATTAGCCGGCTAACATTTTTCCGGACTATTCATGAACCTGCGAACCCTGCTGATCCTGGGCGCGCTGAGCGCCTTCGGCCCCTTGGCCATCGATTTCTACCTGCCGAGCTTCCCCACCCTGGCGCAGCAGTTCGGCACCGATGTCGAACATATTCAGCTGTCGCTGGCGGCCTATTTCGTCGGGATCGCCATTGGTCAGTTGTTCTACGGGCCATTGGCGGATCGCTTCGGTCGCCGTGTGCCGCTGCTGGTCGGAGTGGCGTTGTTCACCGTGGCGTCGCTGGCCTGTGCCCTGGCGACGAACCTGGAATGGCTGGTGACGGCACGCTTCGTCCAGGCCCTCGGCGGCTGCGCCGGGATGGTGATCACCCGCGCGGTAGTGCGCGACCTGTGCGATCCGCTGGCTTCGGCCAAGGTGTTCTCGCAACTGGTGCTGGTGATGGGCCTGGCGCCGATTCTCGCGCCCCTGGGGGGCGGGCTGCTGCTCAATACGCTGGGCTGGCCGTCGATCTTCCACAGCCTGGCGATCTTTGCCGGGCTGTGCCTGCTGGCCGTGCTGCTGTGGTTGCCGGAGACCCGTCCGCAGCATCTGCAACCGGCGCCGCTGAGTGGTGCCTTCGGCCAGTACCGAGCGTTGCTGGAAAATGCGCCGTTCATGGGCTACAGCCTGGCCGGCGGTGTGGCGATGGCCGGTATGTTCGCCTACATCGCCGGCTCGCCCTTCGTATTCATCGAACTGTACGGCGTGCCGGCCGAACACTACGGCTGGCTGTTCGGCAGCAACGCGGCAGGCTTCGTGATCATGGCGCAGGTCAATGCGCGTCTGGTGCTGCACGGCGGTCCGGCGCTGTGGCTGCGACGCATGGTGCTGGTGTACCTGGCCAGTGGCTTGTGCCTGCTGGCGTTGGCGCTGTGGCAACCGGCCGAGTTGTGGTCGCTGCTGATTCCGCTGTTCATCTGCGTGGCCAGCCTCGGTTGCGTGTTGCCCAATGCCACGGCTTGCGCCATGGCCGGGCAAGGCCGTCATGCCGGCAGCGCATCCGGGTTGCTGGGCAGCATGCAGTTCAGCGTGGCGGCCAGCGCTTCGGCGTTGGTGGCCTTCCTGCACGATGGTTCGGCCATGCCCATGGCGCTGGTGATCGCCCTGTGCGGCGCTGGTGCCTGCGGCTTCGCCTGGTGGAGCAAGCGTTTCGTGGTTTGATCCGGGGCGTTACAGGCGCGCCGCCTTGAAGGTGTCGCAACGCCCCGGCTGACCACTCTCGAAACCGGTGCTGAACCAGCGCACGCGCTGCTGCGAGGTGCCATGGGTGAAGGCATCCGGCACCACCTGACCGCGCGACTGCTTCTGCAGGCGGTCATCACCGATGGCGCTGGCTGCGTTCAGTGCTTCTTCGAGGTCGCCGGCCTCCAGCCAGTCATGCCGGCGTTGTGCGTGATGCGCCCAGACCCCGGCCAGGCAGTCGGCCTGAAGTTCCTGACGCACCAGGAGGCCGCCGTCGCCCTCGACGCGGTCGCCACGTTGGCGCGCCGCATTGACCTTGGCCGAGACGCCCAGCAGGGTTTGCACGTGGTGGCCGATCTCATGGGCGATCACGTAGGCCTGGGCGAAATCGCCGGCTGCGGAGAAGCGCTGCTCCATCTCGCGGAAAAACGCCATGTCCAGATACACGCGCTGATCGCCTGGGCAGTAGAAGGGGCCGACTGCCGAGCTGGCAAAACCACAGGCAGAATTCACGCCGTCGGAGAACAGCACCAGTTGCGGATCGCGATATTGCTGGCCGGCCTGCTGGAACAGCTCGCGCCAGGTGTCTTCGGTATCGCCGAGAATGGCGCGGACGAACTCGCTCTGCTCGCCGTTCGCTGCTGGCGCACTCTGCGTCTGGGTAACCTGCGGCTGGGTGGCCTGGCCGGCGATCTGACCGAGAATCTGCAGCGGGTCCTGGCCCATCAGCAGGCCGACGATGACGATCACCGCCACACCGCCGAGGCTCAGGCCGCCGCCGAGTCGCCTGCCGGAACGGCCGCGCGCATCCACCACGTTGTCACTACGTCTACCGCGTTGCCAGCGCATGGCCGCACTCCCTGGTTGGTTATCGCAGCAGTGTAGCTGCGCGCGCCGACTCAGTTGGCGGGATAGTCGTTCAGCAGCTGATCCTGGCGCGCGCGATCCAGGCCGATGACCTGATAGGCGTCGGCGCGATCACCATATTCCATGCCCGGTGAGCCCATGGGCATGCCAGGTACGGCAGCGCCGATCAGGTCCGCGCGCTCACGCAGTTTGAGAATGTCGGCCGCCGGCACGTGGCCTTCGACGAATTTGCCGTCGATCACGCCGGTGTGGCAGGAAGCCAGGCGAGGCGGAACGCCGAGTCGCTGTTTGACGGCGACCATGTCGGCCTCGACATGGTCGTTGACGGTGAAGCCATTGTCCTGCAGATGGCTGATCCAGGCCTTGCAGCAGCCACAATTGGCATCGCGGTGTACATCGATGGTCAGTGGCTCGTTGGCATGAGCGAGGCTGGTGAACAGACAGAGGGCGAGCAGAGAACGGCGCATGGCAAGGCTCCAGATAATCGAGTGCTCAGCATAGCGCCGGTATCGCGACGGCCCAAGCCATTGCGACTATGCGTCGCGACCCGTGGCGGCCTATGCTGGCGACAGTCACCCATTGCCTGGAACCTGCCGATGCTCTTCGCCCGAATCGTCCTGTCGATCCAGATCGCTGCCTTGCTCGTGCTGGGGCTGGCCTACTTCATTCGTCCCGAGGAAATGGCCAGTTTCAGCGGCGCACTGCTGATGGGCAACGCGGCGGTAACCGAAGTGCGCGCCTATTACGGCGGGCTGCAACTGGGGCTGGCGGCTTACCTGGCGATGGCGCTGCTGCGCCTGGACCTGCTGCGCCCGGCGCTGCTTCTGCTGGTGCTGCTGTACAGCGTGCTGGCGCTGGCGCGTGCTGCCGGGCTGTGGCTGGATGGTGGTGCGCAGCAGACCTTCAACCTCTATGCGCTGCTGCTCGAGGTGGTGTCGGCCGGGCTGGCCTGGTGGGCGTTGCGCGGTCTCTAGCGCGAGAGACGTGCGGCACGATACGGCGCGGCACGCTTGCTGTAGGGGGCACTTGGCAAGAAAATGCGCGGTGCAATATTCCGTGAACAAGGACCTTTGATATGGACATCGTTATGGGCCTGATCGGCCTTGGCTTGATTGCCTTCTTTGCATTCAATGCCACCCGCTTCTTTGGCGAGCATCTCTCGGGGCGCATGAATCTTCAGGATCTGCGCCTGCATGGCAAATCTCATCGTACCTTGCAGCAGAACGAGCGTGACAGCCTGGCCGAGTTCGCCAAAGGGCTTGGCTATCTGGGCACCATGGCGCCTTCTTACGAACCGTTGACTGACGAAGTTTATCGCTTGAAAGGCGAGGGCAAAGTCGTTCGCTACAGCATGAGCGGCGCCAATTCTGAAACCACCACGATCGATGGGGTTCCTGTCGAGATTCCCTACACGCTGCGCGAGGTTCTGCTGGCTCAGGATAACGAGGCAGAGGTGGTACTCGCCAAAGGTCACGCGCTGGTGCTATCGCTCAATGGCTACGCCATTGCCCTGTTGGATAGCACGCAACCAGCAACCTGAATCTCAGCGCCTTTCCAGCAACACACCCGCTTCCATATGGTGGGTGTAAGGGAACTGGTCGAACAGGGCGCTGCGCGTCACCTTGTGGGTGTCGCTCAGCTGGGCGATGTTGGCGGCCAGGGTCTCCGGGTTGCAGGAGATGTACAGAATGCGCTCGAAGCGTCGGGTCAGCTCGCAGGTATCCGGGTCCATGCCTGCGCGCGGCGGGTCGACGAATACGCTGCCAAACGTATAACTCTTGAGGTCGATGCCGGCCAGGCGGCGGAACGGGCGCACCTCGTTCAACGCCTGGGTCAGCTCCTCGGCGGACAGGCGCACCAGCTCGACGTTGTTCACGCCGTTGCCGTCCAGGTTGGCCAGGGCGGCGTTCACCGAGGTCTTGCTGATCTCGGTGGCCAGCACGCGACGTACGCGGGTGGCCAGCGGCAGGGTGAAGTTGCCGTTGCCGCAGTACAGCTCCAGCAGGTCGTCGTTACGCTCGCCGAGCACGTCATAGGCCCAGCCCAGCATCTTCTCGCACACCCGGCCATTGGGCTGGGTGAAGGCGCCTTCCGGTTGGCGGTAGCGGAAACTGCGTCCGGCCACGCTCAGTTCTTCTTCTACATAGTCGCGGCCGATCACCAGACGCTGGCCACGGGAGCGGCCGACCAGGCTGACATTCAGCTCGGCGGCCAGGCGTTCGGCCTCGGCTTGCCAGGCGTCGTCCAGCGGGCGGTGGTAGGCCAGGGTGATCAGTGCATCACCGGCCAGGGTGGTGAGGAACTCCACCTGGAACAGTTTGAACGACAGCGTCTCACTGGCCTGCCAGGCGGCGCGCAGGCGCGGCATCAGCGCGTTGATGCGCAGGCTGGCGATGGGGAAATCGTCGAGCAGGATCGGCGTGTGCTTGTCGCCCGGTGCGAACATCGCGTAGTGGCGCTGACCGTCTTCACGCCACAGGCGGAACTCGGCGCGCATGCGGTAGTGCTCGCGCGGCGAGTCGAACACCGCAGGCTCCGGTGCGCCGAAGGGCGCCAGCAGTTCGACCAGGCGTGCCTTCTTCTCGGCGAGTTGGGCGTCGTAGGTGGCGGGGTCGAATGCGGGGCGGCTCATCGGTCACTCATGGGGCAGGAAAACGGGGCGCCATTGTAGCGGAGGCGATGGTCGCGTGCCTTGGGTCGCTCGTCGGCATGGGCGGATGGATGAATATGTAGGGTGGATGACGCCTTTTTCATCCACCGTTTGTGCAGCTGGAAGGAGGGCATTGGTGGACATGAAAAGCGATGTCCACCCTACTTCTTTGGTCATCCACCTTGTGCACTGATCAGGCGAAGTAGGCCAGCTTGACGACGAACAGGGCCGAGAGCACCCACATTGCCGGGTTCAGCTCGCGCCAGCGCCCGGCCAGTACCTTTACCGCGGTCCAGGCGATGAAGCCGAAAGCAATGCCGTTGGCGATGGAGAAGGTCAGCGGCATGGCCAGGGCGGCGACCACCACCGGCGCGGCGACGGTCAGGTCGTCCCAATCGATCTGCGCCAGGCTGCTCATCATCAGTACGGCGACGAACAGCAGCGCTGGCGCGGTGGCGTAGGCTGGAACGGCACCAGCCAGCGGGGCGAAGAACAGGGCCAGGAGGAACAGCGCAGCCACCACGCAGGCGGTCAGGCCGGTACGCCCGCCAGCGCTGATACCTGCCGCGGATTCGATATAGCTGGTGGTGGTGCTGGTGCCCAGCGCGGCGCCGGCCATGGTCGCGCTGCTGTCGGCCAGCAGGGCACGGCCCAGGCGCGGCATCTTGCCGTCCTTGTCCAGCAGGTTGGCCTTCTGCGCGACGCCGACCAGGGTACCGGAGGTGTCGAACAGGTCGACGAAGAGGAAGGCGAAGATCACGCTGATCAGGCCGATATCCAGCGCACCGGCAATATCCAGTTGCAGCAGGGTCGGCATCAGCGACGGTGGCATCGACACGACGCCTTGCAGTTCGGACAGACCCAGGGCAATGGACAGGCCGGTGACCAGCAGGATGCCGATCATCACCGCGCCGGTGACCTTGCGATAGGCCAGTGCGGCGATGACGAAGAAGCCCAGGCAGGCCAGCAGCGCGCCGCCCTTGCTCATGTCGCCGAGGCCGACCAGGGTGGCCGGGTGATCGACCACGATGCCGGCGTTCTTCAGTGCGATGATCGCCAGGAACAGGCCGATACCGGCGGCGATACCGGCGCGCAGCGCCAGCGGGATGCTGTTGATGATCCACTCGCGGATCTTGAAGATCGACAGCAGGAAGAAGATTGCGCCGGAGAGGAACACCGCGCCCAGGGCGGTCTGCCAGCTGTAGCCCATGGTCATCACCACGGTATAGGTGAAGAAGGCGTTGAGGCCCATACCGGGCGCCAGGGCGATCGGGTAGTTGGCCAGCAGACCCATGATCAGCGAGCCGATGGCGCCAGCCAGGCAGGTGGCGACGAACACCGCGCCGTGGTCCATGCCGGTCTTGGCCAGCATTTCCGGGTTGACGAAGAGAATGTAGGCCATGGTCAGGAAGGTGGTGATCCCGGCCAGTACCTCGGTGCGCACCGTGGTGTTGTGGGCTTTGAGTTGGAACAGTCTTTCCAGCATGGTGGCTCCCCGAGGCGCGAGCGCGCCGAAATTGATCTGCACAAAGCAAAGCACATTCGTCCGTGCAGGCCGGAAAATTGCTCGATCTGGCAAAAGCCGCGCATCATACCAGCAAGGTTTTGCCGGGTGAATTTCTGGTCTGCCGTGTCTTTTTATGACCAGGTGGACAGTTTCATTTTCTGCCTCAAGGAGTGGTGAGATGAGCAAACGAGCACTGATTGCAGTCGCCGATGGTGTCGAAGATCTCGAATGCGTGACCTTGATCGACGTGCTGCGCCGCGCCGATATCGAGGTACTGGTAGCGAGTATCGAAGAACGCAGGATGATCACCTGCGCCCGTGGCACCCGCCTGACTGCCGATGCCATGCTGGTGGACGTGCTGGCGCAGGATTTCGACCTGATCGTCCTGCCCGGTGGCATGCCGGGTGCGCAGCATTTGGCTGACTTCGAACCACTGGCCGAGCGCGTACGCCAGCAGGCCAAGGCGGGCGAGCTGTTCGCTGCCATCTGCGCCGCGCCCGCCTTGGCGTTGCAGCGCTACGGGGTGCTCAGGCAGCGGCGCATGACCTGCTACCCGGCATTCAGCGATCGACTGAGCGGCTGCACGTTCGTGGATGAGGCGGTAGTGGTCGATGGCAACTGCATCACCAGCCAGGGTCCGGGAACGGCGTTGGCGTTTGCCCTGACCCTGGTGGAGCAACTGGTCGGGCGCGGCACATGCACCGAGGTGGCCAAGGCGATGCTGGCCTAGAGATCGGTGAAAGGGCTGGTGCGCCGTGTGCACCGACAGCGCTACGACTGCTCCTGCTCCAGCAACCGCCGTTTGCGCTGCAGCCCCCAGCGATAGCCGCTGAGGCTGCCATCGCTGGCCACCACGCGGTGGCAGGGCAGCAGCAGGCCGATGGCGTTGCTGGCGCAGGCCCGGGCAACCGCCCGCGGGTGACTGTGCAACTGCCCGGCCAGCTCGGCGTAGCTGCGCGTCTCGCCTCTGGGGATGGTCTGCAGCGCCTGCCAGACGCGCTGTTGGAAGGCCGTACCACGAATGTCCAGAGGCAGGTGAGCGGCACGCTCCGGCTCCTGCAATTGCGCCAGCACTTGCTGCAGCCAGTTGCGCAGACCCTGTTCATCTTCCTCGAGCTGGGCGGCGGCGAAGCGCTGTTGCAGCTCATCACGCAGCGCTGCCGGCTCGTCGCCGAACAACAAGGCACAAACGCCTCTGTCGCTGGTGGCCAGTAGCACCTGCCCGAGCGGGCAAGGGGCGATGCTGTAGCGCAGGCGCTCGCCGGCACCACGTTGGCGGCGCTGAGCGGGGCTCATGGCCTGGGGTTGTTCATACAGCGCGCGGGTCCCGGAATAGCCGGCAGCCAGGGCGGCATCGAGCACGCTATCCGCTGCACCCAGTTGCGCCTCCAGACGCTGGCGCCGCTGCGCCGCCGCCCAGGCATTGGGGGTCATCCCGGTCCGCACCTTGAACGTACGGGCCAGGTGCGATGGCGACAGGCCGATGCGGGCTGCCAGCTGTGGCAGCGTCAGGCGTTGCTCGCCATTCAGAAGCTCACAGGCGGCCGCAACCAGCGTATCGAGTTGCTGAGCCGGACTTTGCCCCTGCGGTGAGCAGCGCTTGCACGGGCGAAAGCCGGCGGCCTCGGCACTGGCGGCATCGGCATGGAAGCTCACGTTGTCGCGCCGTGGCCGCCGCGCAGGGCAGTTCGGCCGGCAATAGATGCCGGTGCTGCGTACGGTGAAAACGAAGCATCCGTCGAACGCCTCATCACGTTCGCAAACGGCCTGCCAACAGCGTTCCTGGTCGAGCATGGAGCAGCCCTTCTGCTAGCGATCTTGCTGATAATTGTCGACTGCGTTAGCTGTCCTGCCAATCCGCATTGCACTTTCAAAGCTCTGCCGAGGTCATTTGTACGACGGCGTGAGCGCAACTGAAGCCCAGCGCCTTTAATGATGGATAAGCAGGTGCCAACGGAGATCGCCATGCGCGGGATGCTCGATAGGCTGGAGCAGGAGCTGATTCTGGTTGTGGACGATGCAGTCGATGCGCGCCAGCGCCTCGGCGCGCTTTTGGTCGACCGTTATCAGGTGCGGCTGGTTGGCAGCAAGGAGGCGCTACACGCGGCCAGGTCGCGGCCGCAGCCAGACCTGATTCTGCTGGGCTGGCAGGACGATTACGCGCTCTGTCGCGGGCTCAGAACCGACCCGCAGACCTGTCATATCCCGCTGATCCTGGTCACCGGTCGCAGCGATGCCGCCGACGAGCAGTTGGGTTTCGACCTTGGCGCCGCCGACTACATCACCAAACCGGTCAGCGCGCCCATCGTGCTCGCGCGCGTTCGAGCGCAGTTGCAGGTCAAGGCGGCCACCGATTACCTGCGTGACAAGAGCGAGTATCTGGAACTCGAGGTCAAGCGTCGCACGCGCGATATCCAGAACCTGCAGGATGTCACCATCGAGGCCATGGCCAGCGTTGCCGTCATGCGTGACAACCCGAGCAGTCGTCGCCTGGAGCGTATCGAGCGCTACATGACCTGCCTGACCGCTGCATTCGCGCGGCAGCAGCCGGCCTTGTCGGCGTCTCTGAGCGAGGAGCGCATCGCCCAGTTGGGCAAGTCGGCCATGTTGCATGTGATCGACCGGCTGACCCTTCCGGATCGCGTACTGCTCAATCATGGCGAACCGGATGAAAATGACCTGCGCCTGCTGAGCGAGGGGGTGATCGCCGGACGGGACGCGTTGCAGCGAGCCGAGCGCAAGCTGGGCAGCGTCACCGATTTTCTTTCCGATGCCAAAGACATCGTCTACGGCCAACATGAGCGTTGGGACGGCAAAGGCTATCCGCAGGGGTTGTCAGGCGAGCAGATTCCGCTTTCGGCGCGTCTGATGGCGCTGGTAGGTCACTTCGAAGAGCTGAGCTGCCGGCATCCTTACCGGCCACCCATCAGCCTGGAGCAGGCGGTGGCGCAGATCAGCGCGGCCAGCGGCACGCGCTTCGACCCCATGGTGGTGTTGGCCTTCGTCGAAGCCACGGCGGAGTTCCTGCATATCGCCGAAACTCTGGCTGACGACGCCGCTGCGGTCGGCGTGGAGCTGCAGCGGCTGGAAGACTCGCTGGCAGAAAACATCGAGTTGACGCTGCCTCCGACGTCATGACGCGGCGTCGGTGGGACCGGCGGCCGGCATTTGACTTGCCGGGTGCGCCGTGCGCACCCCGAGACCCTGCCGCGCGGCGCGCCATGTCTGCTAGTCGACGATCCGCTCCACATGGTGGCAGGCCACCTGCCGCGTATCGATCAGACGCAGCTCCGGGCGCTCGCTACGGCAGCGCTCGTCGGCATGTGGGCAGCGCTTGTGGAAGGCGCAGCCGGACGGCGGGTTCAGCGGATTGGGCAGCTCACCGCTGATCTTCATCCGTGGCTTTTCCGGGTCCGGATGAATCGCCGGCGTCGCCGACAGCAGGGCGCGGGTGTAGGGATGCAGCGGGCGCGCGTATAGCGCCACGGCCGGGCCCATCTCTACCGGGCGGCCGAGGTACATCACCAGCACGTCGTCGGCGACATGACGCACCACCGCGAGGTTGTGCGAGATGAACACGTAGCCGGTCTGGTACTGCTCCTGTAGATCCATGAACAGGTTGAGTACCTGGGCCTGGATCGACACGTCCAGCGCCGAGGTCGGTTCGTCCGCTACCAGCACCTTGGGCTGCAGCATCATGGCGCGGGCCAGGGCGATACGCTGGCGCTGGCCGCCGGAGAACATGTGCGGGTAGCGCTGATAGTGCTCCGGACGCAGCCCCACCTGCTGCATCATCGCCTGCACCTTCTCACGGCGCTCGGCGCGCGAAAGGTGGGTGTTGATCAGCAGCGGTTCGGCCAGTTGGTCACCGATCTTCTGTCGCGGATTGAGCGAGGCGTAGGGGTTCTGGAACACCATCTGCACGTCGCGGCGCAGCTGTTTGCGCTCGGCATGGTTGGCACCGGTCACTTCGTGCCCGGCGATCTGCAGGCTTCCGGAGCTGGGCTCTTCGATCAGCGTCAGGGCGCGGGCCAGGGTGGACTTGCCGCAGCCGGACTCGCCAACCACAGCCAGGGTCTTGCCGGCCTGCAGACTGAAGGACACGCCGTTGAGCGCCTGCACCAAAGCTGCCGGTTTGAACAGACCACGGGAAACGCTGTAGTGACGGGTCAGCTCACGGGCTTGAAGTACGGTGCTCATCAGGCCACCTCCGCCGTGGGTGCAAGAGGAAAGAAGCAGCGCGCGGCGCCTCGCTCGTGTGCGTCCAGCGTCGGGCGCTCGTCGCGGCAACGTGGCTGCACATAGGGGCAGCGCGGTGACAGCAGGCAGCCCTGTGGGCGGTCATAGCGGCCGGGGACGATACCGGGCAGGGTCGCCAGGCGATGGGCGCCGGCGCTATGTTCAGGGATCGCCTTGAGCAACGCTTCGGTGTATGGATGGCTGGGGGCATCGAACAGGGTCGGCACCTGGCCCAGTTCCACCGCTTGCCCGGCGTACATCACGCAGACGCGCTGGGCGGTTTCGGCCACCACGGCAAGGTCGTGGGTGATCAGCACCAGGGCCATGCCCTGGTCGCGTTGCAGATCCAGCAGCAGTTCCATGATCTGCGCCTGGATGGTCACGTCCAGCGCAGTCGTGGGCTCGTCAGCGATCAGCAGCTTGGGTTCGGCGGCAATCGCCATGGCGATTGCCACGCGCTGACTCATGCCGCCGGAAAGCTGATGCGGGTAGGCATCGAGGCGACTGGCGGCACCGGGTATCTCGACCCTCTCGAGTAGCTCAAGGGCGCGAGCACGCGCCGCTTTCCCTTTCAGGCCGAGGTGCTGATGCAGTACTTCCTCGATCTGGAAACCCACGGTGTAACTGGGGTTGAGCGCGGTCATCGGGTCCTGGAAGACCATGGACAGGTCCTTGCCGACGATACGCCGACGCTGCCGGCCCTTCAGGCGCAGCATGTCGGTATTGTCGAACTGCATGCAATCGGCCTGGACGATGCCGGGCGCGTCGATCAGGCCCATCAGCGCCATCATGGTCACCGACTTGCCGGAGCCGGACTCGCCGACGATGGCCAGCACTTCGCCCTTTTCCACACTGAGGTCGAGCCCGTCGACCACCGGCACGGCGTCGGACGCGCCAAAGCGCACCGACAGGTTGCGGATATCCAGCAGGCTCATGGTGTGGTCTCCAGTCCGCTGTGGTGCGCGCGGCGCACCCTACGGGGCCGTGCAGCAGGGTGCGCCATGCGCATCGAGATCATCTTGTGCATATGGGCCTCCTCAGATGGCGTTCTTCAGTTTCGGGTCAAGGGCGTCGCGCAGGCCGTCGCCCATCAGGTTGATTGCCAGCACGCTGAGCAGAATCGCCAGGCCAGGCAGGCTTACGACCCACCAGGCGCGTTCGATGTAGTCGCGCGCCGACGCGAGCATGGTGCCCCACTCGGGTGTCGGCGGTTGTACGCCGAGGCCCAGAAAACCCAGCGCGGCGGCGTCGAGAATCGCCGAGGAAAAACTCAGAGTGGCCTGCACGATCAGCGGCGCCATGCAGTTGGGCAGCACGGTGAAGAACATCAGCCGTGGCAGGCTGGCGCCGGCCAGTTGTGCGGCGGTGACGTAGTCGCGGTTCAGTTCACCCATCACGGCCGCGCGGGTCAGGCGTACGTATGAGGGCAGCGAGACGATGGCGATGGCGAAAATGGTGTTGATCAGCCCAGGGCCGAGGATCGCGACGATGGCCACTGCCAGCAGCAGCGACGGCAGCGCCAGCATGATGTCCATCAGGCGCATGATGCCGGGGCCGAGCAGGCGCGGGAAGAAACCGGCGACCAGACCCAGCAGGATGCCGGGAAGCAGCGACAGCACCACCGAAGCCAGGCCGATCAGCAGCGACAGGCGTGCTCCGTGGATCAGGCGCGAGAGCAGGTCGCGACCCAGCTCATCGGTGCCGAGCAGGAACTGCCACTGACCACCATCCAGCCAGACCGGCGGAGTGAGCAGGAAGTCGCGGTACTGTTCGCTGGGGTTATGCGGCGCGACCCAGGGCGCGAACAGTGCGCAGAACACCATCAGCAGCATGAAGCCGAGGCCACAGACGGCGCCTTTGTTGTGGCTGAAGGCTTGCCAGAACTCTTTCAGTGGCGAGGGGTAGAGCAGGCTCTGGTCGAGATTGGTGACGGTGCTCATGGGCGCACCTCGCGTAGGGTGGATGACGCTTTTTTCATCCACCGTGAAGAGGCCGCGGTGGACGGGTGAAGCGTCGTCCACCCTACGCAATCTTTATGATTCTTCATCGCGCCGTCCCTATTTCTGATGGCGAATACGTGGATTGGCCAGGCCATAGAGGATGTCCACGGTGAAGTTGACCAGGATCACCAGGCAGGCGATCAGCAGGATGCCGTTCTGTACCACCGGATAGTCGCGGGCACCGATGGCTTCGATCAGCCATTTGCCGATACCCGGCCAGGAGAAGATGGTTTCGGTCAGTACGGCGCCGGCGAGCAGGGCGCCGACCTGCAGACCGAACACGGTCAGCACCGGGATCAAGGCATTGCGCAGACCATGGACGAACACCACGCGCGTCGGCGACAGGCCCTTGGCCCGCGCGGTGCGGATGTAGTCCTCGCGCAGTACTTCGAGCATGGCTGAGCGAGTCATTCGTGCGATCACCGCCAGCGGAATGGTGCCGAGCACGATGGCCGGCAGGATCAGGTGGTGCAGGGCGTCGACGAAGGCACCTTGTTCATCACTCAGCAGCGTGTCGATCAGCATGAAGCCGGTGATCGGCGGGATATCGTAGAGCAGGTCGATACGCCCGGACACCGGCGTCCAGCCCAGACCCACCGAGAAGAACATGATCAGCAGCAAGCCCCACCAGAAGATCGGCATCGAATAGCCGGTCAGCGAGATACCCATCACGCCATGGTCGAACAGCGAACCGCGCTTGAGTGCCGCGATGACACCGGCGATCACCCCCAGAGTGCCGGCGAACAGCAAGGCGGCCAATGCCAGTTCGACGGTGGCGGGAAACAGGGTGAGGAACTCTTTCCATACGCTTTCGCGCGAGCGCAGCGATTCGCCGAGGTTGCCGCTGGCGAGCTGGCCGATGTAGTCGAAATATTGCGCATAGAGTGGCTTGTTCAGCCCCAGGCGCTCCATGGCCTGAGCGTGCATTTCCGGATCGACGCGGCGTTCGCCCATCATGACTTCCACCGGGTCACCGGGGATCAGGCGAATCAACGCGAAGGTCAGCAAGGTGACGCCGAAGAAGGTGGGGATCAGCAAGCCCAGGCGGCGTGCAATGAAGCTCAGCATGGCGGTGGGTAACTCCTAATCAGAACGGTATCGAGCCGCCTGGAATTCTGGCGATTGCGTCGAGCACGTTGCAGGTTAGCTGTTCGATCACGACGTGACCCGGGCGTTTGCCCGGGGCGTCGTTCGGGGGCGCTCGCACAGCCGGCTATCAGTCGTTGCTGACACCGATGAAGCTGTTGCGACCGAAGGGACTGATCTGGAAGCCTTTGACGCTGGTGCGCATCGGTTGGTAGACCGTGGAGTGAGCGATCGGTGTGATCGGCACTTCGCGCTTGAGAACCACCTGGGCCTGACGATACAGCTCGCTGCGTTGTTCCTGATCGGTCACGCGCTTGGCGGCAACCACCAGCTTGTCGTATTCGCTGTCGCACCACTTGGAGAAGTTGTTGCCGTCTACCGAGGCGCAGCCATACAGGGTACCGAGCCAGTTGTCCGGGTCACCGTTGTCGCCGGTCCAGCCGATCAGCATGGCGTCGTGTTCACCAGCATGGGCACGCTTGATGTACTCGCCCCACTCGTAGCTGACGATGCGGGCTTTGATGCCGATCTTGGCCCAGTCGTTTTGCAGCATCTCGGCCATCAGCCGCGCATTGGGGTTGTAGGGACGCTGTACCGGCATGGCCCACAGGGTGATCTCGGTACCTTCTTTCACGCCGGCGGCCTTGAGCAACGCCTTGGCTTTCTCCGGGTCGTAGGCGGCATCCTTGATCGACTCGTCGTAGGACCACTGGGTCGGTGGCATGCCGTTCACGGCCAGCTGGCCGGCGCCCTGGTACACGGCGTCGATGATCGCCGCCTTGTTCACGGCCATGTCCAGCGCCTGACGCACTTCGCGCTTGTCGAACGGCGCACGGGTGACGTTGTAGGCGATGTAGCCGAGGTTGTAGCCAGGCTCGGTCGGTACTTTGAGGTTCTTGTCGGCCTGCAGGCCCTGGAGGTCGGCAGGGCGCGGGTTGAGGGTGATGTGGCATTCACCGGCGCGCAGCTTCTGTGCGCGTACCGAGGCGTCGGTATTGATGGAGAAGATCAGGTTATCGATCTTCACCTGTTCGGGTGCCCAGTACTGCGTGTTGCCCTTGAAACGGATAACCGCGTCCTTCTGATAACGGCTGAACACGAATGGGCCAGTACCGATGGGTTTCTGGTTGATCTCGGCGGCCTTGCCCACCTTGAGCAACTGGTCCGCGTACTCGGCCGAATGCACGGCGGCGAAGTTCATCGCCAGGTTCTGCACGAAAGCCGCATCCACGGCGTTGAGGGTGAAGACCACGGTCATGTCGTCGGTCTTCTCGATGCTGGCGATGTTCTTGTCCAGGCCCATATCGGTGAAGTAGGGGAACTCGCTGGGGTATGCCTGGCGGAACGGGTGGTTGCGATCGAGCATGCGCTGGTAGGTGAACAGCACATCGTCGGCGTTGAAGTCGCGTGTCGGCTTGAAGTAATCGGTGGTGTGGAACTTGACCCCTTCGCGCAAATGGAAGGTATAGGTCAGGCCGTCTTCGCTGACGTCCCAGGAGGTGGCGAGGGCCGGTTGTGCCTTGGTGCCGCCGCGCTCGAATTCGGCGAGGCGGTTGAAGATGGTTTCCGAGGCTGCATCGAAGTCGGTGCCGGTGGTGTACTGGCCGGGGTCGAAACCACCCGGACTGCCTTCGGAGCAATACACCAGGTTGTTGGCGTGGGTGAACGAAGCGCTGGTGAGCAGTCCTGCGGTGAGCAGGGCCGTGCACAGGGGGGGCATACGCATGCGAACCTCTTTTTTCTTTTTGTTCGCGCCTGGGTGCAGCGCGAGCTCGTAATGCGGTGAAGGCGGATAGCCCACCGGGTCGAGCTCGAGATTAAGTCATGCTGAAATTGTGGTCAACAAAAATTAAGCAGCACTAACATTGCGCATATTTGCCCTGAATTGGGGCAAAAGGTCACTCGTTGGCGGGGTGATCGCCGAAAAGCGCCATGGTGGTCATGGTCAGCACTTCGGCCGGGGCATCGCCAGTATTGGCCAGGCGATGCAGCTTGCCGGCATCGAAATGCACCGAGTCGCCGGGGCCGAGGGGGTAGTCGCGACCCTCGATGGTGTAGACGATCTGCCCGCTGAGTACGTAGGAGAATTCCACGCCTTCATGCGCGATCAATTCAGACCGATAGCCCACCGGAATGTTCATCTTCACCGCGTTGATCGAGTTGCCGGGAAATGAACTGGACAGGCGCTCATAGGCCAGCAACTGGCCGCCTACGGTGTAGCGCACCCGTTCGTTGACGTGAGAATCCGGCTGCGCCTGGGTGGGCTGGTCGAACAGCACGTTGAGCGGTACATCGAGTGACTTGGCGATGCTCGCCAGCGAGGATAGCGATACGCCGGTCAGGTTGCGTTCTGCCTGGGACAGGAAGCTGGCGGTCAGACCGGCGTCTGCCGCTACCTGATTGAGGGTCTTGCCGGCGGCCCGCCGGTAGCGGCGCAAGCGTTCGCCAATGCGATCTGCGGTCATGGAGGTGGCTCGCTGTTCGGATCAGCGCAGTATACCCATGAGCTACTGGGACTTCAGCCTGATACCGGGGAGCTTTTTAAGTCTGGCTGAAAAAAACTTTGACCAAAATTTAAGTTCCACTTAAATTTTGCCGCAACGAATTGCCCGGTGACGATGTTCGTCGTGGGCGCCAGACGAGGATGCGCAGATGACACTGGGAGTGGGCGGCAGCACGCCGGAGCAGGCCTTGGCGCGCCTGCAGAACATGATGGACGGCGCGGAGCCGATCAGCGAGGCGGAGTACCAGGTACGCATCGCCCGCGCTCAGGCGCTGATGCGCGAGCAGGATATCGCCGCGCTGTTTCTGGCTGCCGGTAGCAACCTGCAGTACTTCACCGGCGTGCAGTGGCATGCCAGCGAACGCATGGTCGGTGCGATTCTGCCGGCCAGCGGCGCACTGGAGTACCTGGCGCCTGCGTTCGAGGAAGGCACGGTGCGAGACTTTCAGGTGGTGCCCGGCGTAATCAATACCTGGCAGGAGCACGAAAGCCCCTACGTGTTACTTCTGAACTGCCTGAAGCGCCTGGGGATATTGCCCAATGATGGTGCGCAGCCGAAGGTAGGTCTTTGTTCTTCTTTGCCTTTTTTCATGTTCGAGGGCATTCGCCAACTGACCAGCGGTTATCGTTTCGTCGATGCCGGCGGCATCACCACGGCCTGCCGCCAATCCAAATCGCCAGCCGAAATCGCCCTGATGCAACGCGCCAAGGACATGACCCTGGAAGTGCACAAGGCGGCTGCGAGCATCCTCCATGAAGGTATCAGCACCACCGAGGTCGCCGAGTTCATCCACCAGGCGCACCGCCGTGTCGGTGCGCCTGGCTCGATCTTCTGCATCGTGCTGTTCGGTGCTGCCAGTGCCTTTCCGCATGGGGTCAAGCATGCGCAACGGCTCAAGGACGGCGACATGGTGCTGATCGACACCGGCTGCAAGGTGCACAGCTACCTGTCGGACATCACCCGCAGCTACGTTTTCGGCACGCCCAGCGCGCGTCAGCGCGAATTCTGGAACAAGGAGAAAGCCGCTCAGCAGGCGGCGTTCGAGGCGGCCACCCTGGGAGCGCCCTGTTCGTCGGTGGACGCGGCGGCCCGGCGTAGCCTGGAAGCGGCAGGGCTTGGGCCCGGCTACAGCTTGCCAGGCCTGCCGCACCGCACGGGGCACGGCATCGGCCTGGACATTCACGAAGGGCCGTATCTGGTCGGCGGCGATGAGACCCCGCTGGCAGAAGGCATGTGCTTCAGCAACGAGCCGATGATCTGCGTGCCGGGCGAGTTTGGCATCCGTCTCGAGGATCACTTCTATATGGCCGCCGACGGCCCGCGCTGGTTTACCCAGCCCAGCCATTCGGTGGACGACCCCTTCGGTCTGGGCGTTTAACCGGCCCAGGCCTGGGCCGGCCCGTAAGCTCTTTTCATCGGGACCGAGCCATGGCCGCTCATGGCACGCTCACCCTGGAAAAGTTGTTCGAGCCCATCGGGCTGAGCACGAAGCCCTCGACGCCCTTGCGCAGGGCTGCGAACTGCTTCGGGTGGGCCAGGGCTATCCACGGCGCTTGTTCATGGAAGATTGCCAGTGCCTGACGATACAGCGCGGCGCGTTTGCTCTGCTCGGGCTCGCGGCGTGCCTGGGTGATCAGGGCATCGAAGGCCTTGTCGCACCAACCCGCCTGGTTCTCGCCACTCTCGGCGGCTGCGCAGGAGAGGTTGGGGGTGAGGAAGTTGTCCGGATCGCCGTTGTCGCCGGCCCAGCCCATGAACACCAGGTCGTGCTCGCCGTTCTTGGCACGCTTGATCAGCTCACCCCACTCGAACACGCGAATGTCGCTGCGAATGCCGATGGCAGCGAGATCGGCCTGCAGCATCTGCGCGCCGATCCCGGGGTTGGGGTTGGTTGGCCCGCCGCCGGGGCGGGTCCAGATCGACAGGGCGAAGCCATCAGCGTGACCAGCCTCGGCCAGCAGTTGGCGGGCTCGCTCGGGATCGTGCGGCCAGTCGGTGAGCGTGGGATCATGCCCCCAGAGCGTTGCCGGGTAAGGTGCCACGGCCGGTGTGGCGTTACCTTCGCCATACTGCGCGCGAATGTAGGTGGCCTTGTCGAACGCCAGATTCAACGCCTGGCGCACACGCACATCGTCCAGCGGCGGGTGGCGGGTGTTGATGCCGATATAGGCGCTTAGCAGCGAATCCAGTTCCAGTACCTGCAGTTTCGGGTCGGCCTTCAGCGCCGGTATATCCACTGGACGCGGGTAGAGGGCGATCTGGCAATCGCCGGCCTTGAGCCTTTGCTGGCGCACGTTGGGCTCGGGGGTGATGGCCAGCACCAGGCGCTCGACCTTGGGTGCGCCATTCCAGTAATCGGGGTTGCCGCGAAAGCGTATCTGAGCGTCCTTGGCGTAGCGCTCGAAAACGAAAGGCCCGGTGCCGATGGGGGCATTGTTCAGGCGTTCGGGTTGGTTAGTGGCGAGCAGGTAATCGGCGTATTCGGCCGAGTAGATGGAGGCGAAACCCATGGCCAGGTTGGCCAGGAAGGGCGCCTCCGGGTGTTTGAGGACGAAGCGCACGCGGTGCTGGTCGAGCGTGTCGATGCGCTCGATCAGCTGTGCCAGGCC
This sequence comes from Pseudomonas chaetocerotis, assembly GCF_015712105.2. Classification (NCBI taxonomy): domain Bacteria; kingdom Pseudomonadati; phylum Pseudomonadota; class Gammaproteobacteria; order Pseudomonadales; family Pseudomonadaceae; genus Pseudomonas; species Pseudomonas chaetocerotis. The sequence continues at coordinate 289,150 of NZ_JACFYX020000001.1, read as the reverse complement.
CATGGCCTCTGCGTAGGGGAAGCCGCGCAGCGACAGTGCGTGCCAGGGATGCGCCGGGTCAAGCTGGCGCTGGAAGCTCCACAGCACGTCATCGGCATTGAATTCGCGGCTGGGGCTGAAATCCTGGTTGGCGTGGAATTTAACTCCTTTGCGTAGCGTGAAGGTGTAGCTCCGGCCGTCATCGGCTATTTCCCAGCTTGCTGCCAATGCCGGCACGATTTCGGTGCTGCCGGGGGCGAAGGCCACCAGACGTTCGAACAGAGTTTCCGCCGTGGCGTCGGCGGTAGTGGCAGCGGTGTATTGAACGATGTCGAACCCTTCCGGGCTGGCTTCGCTGCACACCACCAGGTTGGTCGCCTGGGCCTGAACAGCAAGCAGCGCGGCAACCAGCAGAGCGCTGCGCAGTAGGGGAAAGGTGGGCATGGTGACTCCTGGTTGAACGTCCTGCAATCGGCGCCCCTTTCAGGGCGTCGATTGCAGCGTGTTACTTGCCGACACCTACACCATAGAACGAGTTGATGCCGAACGGGCTGATGCGGAAGTCCTGCACTTCCTTGCGCATCGGCTGGTACACGGTGGAGTGTGCCAGCGGAGTGATCGGTACCTCACGCTTGAGGATCACCTGTGCCTGCTTGTACAGCTCGGTGCGTTCGGCCACGTCGGTGGTGCGCTTGGCGGCCTTGACCAGTTTGTCGTAGTCCTCGAAGCACCATTTGGAGAAGTTGTTGCCGTCGACCGCGTCGCAACCATAGAGGGTGCCGAGCCAGTTGTCCGGGTCACCGTTGTCGCCGCTCCAGCCGATCAGCATGGCGTCGTGTTCGCCGGCCTTGGCGCGCTTGAGGTACTCGCCCCATTCGTAGCTGACGATGCGTGCCTTGATGCCGATTTTGGCCCAGTCGGCCTGCAGCATTTCGGCGATCTGCTTGGCATTGGGGTTGTACGGGCGCTGCACCGGCATGGCCCACAAGGTGACCTCGGTACCTTCCTTGACGCCGGCGGCCTTGAGTAGCTCCTTGGCCTTTTCCGGGTCGAAGGCCGGGTCCTTGATGTCCTCGTTATACGACCACTGAGTTGGCGGCATGCCGTTGACCGCCAGTTGCCCGGCGTTCTGGTAGACCGCATTGAGGATGGCCTGTTTGTTCACCGCCATGTCCAGCGCCTGACGCACTTCCAGCTTGTCGAACGGTGGGTGGGTGACGTTGTAGGCGATATAGCCGACGTTGAAGCCGGCCTGTTCGGGCATCTGCAGTTTGGGATCTTTCTGCAGTGCCTCGATGTCGGCCGGACGTGGGAACAGGGTGACGTGGCATTCGCCTGCCCTGAGTTTCTGCATGCGCACGGACGAGTCGGTGTTGATGGCGAAAATCAGGTTGTCGATCTTCACGTCATCGGGCTTCCAGTAGTCCTGGTTGCCTTTGTAGCGGATCACCGCGTCCTTCTGGTAACGACTGAACACGAAGGGGCCGGTGCCGATGGGTTTCTGGTTGATGTCGGCGGCCTTGCCAGCCTTGAGCAGCTGGTCGGCGTACTCGGCGGACTGGATCGAGGCGAAGCTCATCGCCAGGTTCTGCACGAAGGCGGCGTCCACGTCGTTGAGGGTGAAACGCACGGTCATGTCATCGAGCTTCTCCAGCTTGGCGATGTTGCTGTCCATGCCCATGTCGGTGAAGTAGGGGAACTCGGTGGGGTACGCCTTGCGAAACGGATGCTCCTTGTCGAGCATGCGGCTGAAGGTGAATAGCACGTCGTCGGCATTGAGTTCGCGGCTGGGCTTGAAGTATTCGGTGGTGTGGAACTTCACCCCGGGGCGCAGCTTGAAGGTGTAGATCAGACCGTCGTCGGACACCTCCCAACTTTCTGCCAGGCCGGGCTCGACCTTGGTGCCGCCGCGCTCGAACTGGGTCAGGCGGTTGAAGATGGTTTCTGCGGCGGCGTCGAAGTCGGTGCCAGTGGTGTACAGGCCTGGGTCGAAACCGGCAGGGCTGCCTTCGGAGCAGAACACCAGGTTGGCGGCGCTGGCGAGGGGAGCGCTGGCGATCAGTCCAGCGGTGAGTAGAGCCTGGAGAATGGCGTTCTTGCGCATCTTGACCTCATCGTTGTTGTGGTTGTGGTCCTTGAGGAGCCTCTTGTGGAGACCACCGCCGAAACTATGCAGGCCTTGTGCCCGAGGCAAGGGGGTTGCCGCGCGGAAAATGGTTAGCGCTACAGCGCTGTAATTTGCTGTCGCATTTATGAAAATGTTGCAGGGAAAAGATGGCGAAACGCCGTTATCTGACGATAACGGCGCTGCTTTGTTGCGGAGCGGGGTTCAGGGCATCTGCACTTCGATGACGCCGTCGGCACTGACCGTGACCTGGCTGGTACCGGCTTCGATTTGCGGTGTGGGGGCAGAATCCATCATCGCCATGCCCTTGGCTTCGAAGTTGCGCATGGCCATTGGCGGCTGGAAACCACCGGTGTTGAGGTTCAGGCTGACCAGCTTGTAGCCCTTGCCGCCAAGCGCTTCGGTGGCCAGTTGCGCGCGTGCCTTGAAGGCATTCACGGCGTCTTTGAGCATGGCATCTTCACGGGTCTTGCGGGTGTCGGTGGCGATGCTGAAATCCATGCCGGCCATCTTCATCGATTGCAGCAATTCACCGGTGAGGGTGGACAAGCGGGCGAAGTCAGCGCTTTCCAGACGCACCTCGGCGCGCTCGCGCCAGGCGGTGATCTTCTGGCCCTTGTCGTCATACACCGGGTAGCTGTTGCGGCTGCCGAGTTTGACTGCCACGCCCTTGACCTGGCGGATCTGCTCCAGCGTCTTGTTGAGGGTAGTGGTGATCTCGGCGGCCAGTTTGGCCGGGTCGCTGTGCTGCGCTTCGGTATAGAGGGTGACGTGCATCAGATCGTGTGCCACTTCCTGGTTGACCTCGGCGCGCAGGGCGATCTGGTTGTAGCGCGCCTCGGCGGCCAGCAGGCCGCTGCTGGCCAGGCTGGCGGCGGTGAGGGCGAGGGCGGTGGCGATACGGGTCATGGTGCGCATGGTGCTGTTCCTTTTTCGATGGCCTTGTGGCCGTTTCCCGAGGTTAGACGAAGACGAGTCGCGATCCGGGTTAATGCCGCAGCATTTTTTTCATCCTGCCCACCAATCTGGCTTTGATGAAATGTGCGTCCGGTTGCCGCAGCGGCGGAGAGCCGCGCCAGGCTTGGTTATACTCAGTGCAACCAATGGAGTCGCCATGCTCGAACCCGTGCAATTACTCTCCGCCAGCCGCCAGAACCTCTGGCGGCTGACCCTTATCCGTATTCTGGTGCTGGCCGCTCAGGCTGGCTCGGTCGGTCTCGCCTACAAGTCGGGCATGCTACCGCTACCCTGGTTGCAATTATCGGTCACCCTTGGCGTTTCTCTGCTGTTGTGCCTGGGTACGGCCATGCGCCTGCGCGGTCCCTGGCCGGTGACCGAAGTCGAGTATGCCGTGCAGCTGGGCTGCGATCTGATCATCCACAGCGTGCTGCTGTATTACTCGGGCGGTTCGACCAACCCCTTTGTGTCCTATTATCTGGTGCCGTTGACCATTGCCGCGGCAACGCTACCCTGGATGTTCACCATCGTCCTGGCCGGCCTGGCGCTGGCCGGTTACACACTGCTGCTGGTGTGGACCCATCCGCTCGAGCTGCCGGCCGCGCGTGAGAGCCTGTTGGTCTACGGCATGTGGCTGAGCTTTGCCCTGTCTGCTGCGCTGATCACCTTCTTCGTTGCCAAGATGGCCGAGGAGCTGCGCCGTCAGGACGAGCTGCGCGCCGAACGCCGCGAGGAAGGCCTGCGTGACCAGCAACTGCTGGCCGTGGCCACTCAGGCTGCCGGCGCCGCCCATGAACTGGGTACGCCACTGGCCACCATGAGCGTGTTGCTCAAGGAGCTGCGCCAGGAGTATCGCGACAAGCCGGCGCTGCAGGATGATCTGGCCCTGCTGCAGGAGCAGGTCAAGCTGTGCAAGTACACCCTGCAGCAACTGGTGCGTGCCGCCGAGAATGACCGGCGCCAGGCGGTGGTGGAGCAGTCCTGCGTCGAATGGTTGGAAACGACCCTCAATCGCTGGCACTTGATGCGTCCTGAGGCCAGCTACCGCTATCAATGCCTGGGTCGTGGCACGCCGCCGCGCATCATGCCGCCGGCCGACCTCACCCAGGCCCTGCTCAATCTTCTCAACAACGCTGCCGACGCCTGCCCGGACAAACTCGACATTCGCCTGGACTGGGACCACCAGTGGCTGCGCCTGAGCATCCGCGACCACGGTGCAGGTGTGCCGCTGGCCATCGCCGAGCAGCTTGGGCGGCCCTTCTTCACCACCAAGGGCAAGGGCTTCGGCCTGGGACTGTTTCTCAGCCAGGCCAGCGTGACCCGTGCTGGTGGCACGGTTAAGTTGTATAACCATGAAGAAGGCGGCACCCTCACCGAATTGAAGTTGCCGCGAGCCTATGGCGTGGCCTGACAAGGAAAACCCCAGCATGAGCGAAGAATCCCTGTTCGAAGGCGAAGAGCAGCCCCATCTGCTACTGGTCGATGACGATCCCACCTTTACCCGCGTGATGGCGCGCGCCATGAGCCGCCGCGGCCTGCGCGTGTCTACCGCCTCCAGCGCCGAAGAAGGCCTGGCTCTGGCCAAGGATGACCTGCCGGATTACGCCGTGGTCGACCTGAAGATGGAAGGTGACTCCGGCTTGGTGCTGCTGCCCAAGCTGCTGGAGCTGGACGCCGAGATGCGTGTGGTGATCCTCACCGGTTACTCGAGCATCGCCACCGCGGTGGAGGCGATCAAGCGCGGCGCGGCCAACTACCTGTGCAAACCGGCTGATGCCGACGATGTCCTCACTGCACTGCTTTCCGAGCATGCCGACCTCGACAGCCTGGTGCCGGAAAACCCGATGTCGGTGGACCGTCTGCAGTGGGAACACATCCAGCGCGTGCTGGCCGAGCATGAAGGCAATATCTCCGCCACCGCCCGTGCCCTGGGCATGCATCGCCGCACCCTGCAGCGCAAGTTGCAGAAACGTCCGGTACGACGCTAAGCCTTCGCACATCCAGACGCCTTAGGGCGTAGGGTGGGCTTAGGCCGTAGGATGGGCTTGAGCTCACCAACGCGGGTTCGCGTGGGCTAAAGCGGATCGCCGCCCGGCCCACCCTGCAACTGCGCAGCTTTTGCCCATGGCAGGAAGATGCTTAGCCAGCTAACATAGGTCGTCAGACAACCTGCTGGTGTCGTCATGCTCGCCGCCGCTGCACAAACCCTTGCCATCACCGCGCCCGTGTTCGCCATGCTGTTTCTCGGCGTGGCGCTCAAACGCCTGCGCTGGATCGATACGCCCTTCATCGACACCGCTTCGAGTCTGGTGTTTCGCGGCACCATGCCGACCCTGCTGTTTCTTGGTGTAGTCAAGGCCGACCTGGATACGGCCATGCAGCCGCAGTTGCTGAGCTACTTCTTTCTGGCCACTACTGCGTCGTTCTTCGTCGCCTGGGCCTGGGCGATCTGGCGAGTGCCGTTCGAGGATCGTGGCATCTACACCCAGGGCGCCTTCCGTGGCAACAACGGTATCGTCGGTCTGGCGCTGGCCACCAGTATGTATGGCGACTATGGCCTGTCGGTCGGTTCGCTGCTCGCCGCACTGGTGATCCTTTGCTATAACGCGCTCTCGGCGGTGGTTCTGGCCATCTACAGCCCAGGCGTGAAACCCGGCGCCAAGGCCATCGCGCGCAGCATCGTGACCAACCCGATGATCATTGGCGTGCTGCTGGCGGTACCGATTGCCTACTGGAAAATCCCGCTGCCGCAGTGGTTCCTGACCTCGGCCGAGTACTTCGCGCAGATGACCCTGCCGCTGGCGCTGATCTGCATTGGCGGCACCCTGAGTCTGGCGTCGTTGCGCCGCAGCAGCGGCACGGCCATCGGTTCAGGCATGATGAAGATGGTCTGGCTGCCGCTGCTGAGCACCTTCGGCGCCTGGCTGCTGGGCTTTCGCGGGGCGGATCTGGCGATCCTGTTTCTCTACTTCGCCAGCCCGACGGCGGCGGCCAGCTTCGTCATGGCCCGCGCGGTGGGCGCCAACCATGAGCTGGCAGCGGCGATCATCGTCATCACCACCCTGGCGGCGGTGGTCACCACCAATATCGGTCTGCTGATACTGCAGTGGGGGGGCTGGATCTAGGGAAGGGCGCCGTAGGGTGGTGTCGTGCGCACCGATGGCGCGCACGGCATCACCCTACGAACCGGTATTGCTCTGATACTCGTCGATCACTTCCTGTGCCGCACGGAAAGCATCGATGCTGGCCGGTACGCCGGCATACACCGCGCAGTGCAGCAGGGTTTCGCGAATTTCCTCGACGGTACAGCCATTGTTCAGCGCGCCGCGCACGTGGCCCTTGAGTTCCTGCGGGCATTTCAGTGCGGTCAAGGCCGCCAGAGTGATCAGGCTGCGGGTCGCGCGCGGCAGACCGCTGCGCGTCCACACGCCGCCCCAGGCATGCTCGTTGACGAAATCCTGCAGCGGCTGGGTGAATTCGGTGGCGTTGCCCAGGGCGCGGTCGACGAAGGCGTCGCCCATCACCTCACGGCGTACCTGCACGCCACGATCATGGTTGTCGCTCATGGTCACACCTGCTCGCCGCGTTGTTTGTGCCAGGCGCGCCCGGCGATGATCACCAGGGTGATGGCGGTAAGCGGCAGTGCGTAGCCGATCATCGCGTCACCAAAGGTTTGAGCCAGCGGGCGGCCCGTGCTGAACATCACCAGATAGAGGGTGTAGGCCACGTAGTAGCCCAGGAACAGCAGGCCTTCCCAGCGATTGATGCGATAGCCGCTGAAGAAGATCGGCAGGCAGGCGACGGCCACGGCGATCATCACCGGGAAATCGAAGGCCAGGGCATTGGGCGATACTGCGATGGCGGCGGGCGAGACCAGCGAGGCCAGGCCCAGTACGCAGAGCAGGTTGAAGATGTTGCTGCCGACGATATTGCCCACGGCAATGTCGCGCTCGCCCTTGAACGCCGCGATGATCGAGGTGGCCAGCTCTGGTAGTGAGGTGCCGATGGCGATCACGGTCAGGCCGATCACCAGCTCGGAAAGGCCCAGCGCGCGCGCCAGTTGCACGGCGCCTTCGACCAGGAAGTTGGAACCCACCACCAGCAGCACCAGGCCGGCGATGATCAGGCCGAGGTTGATCACCCAGGCATAGGGCTTGGGCGCCTCGTCGAGGCCGAATTCCTTGGCGAATTCGTCATCGTCGCCGCCCTTGTCCTTGCGCGCGCTATAGATCAGGAAACCGGTGTAAGCCAGCACGCCGGCGAACAGCAAGGTGCCATCGAAACGGCTCAGTTCACCATCCCAGGCCAGGCCGAAGGTGAGCAGGCTGGCGCCGATCATGATGGGCACATCGAGGCGAATGAGCTGGCGCGAGACGACCAGCGGTGCGACCAGGGCGGTCACGCCCAGAATCAACAGCACGTTGGCGATGTTGCTGCCGATCACGTTACCGATGGCCAGGTCGCCGCTGCCGTTGAAGGCCGATTGCACGCTGACCGCCGTTTCCGGCGCACTGGTGCCGAAGGCCACCACGGTCAGGCCAATTACCAGTGGCGGGATGCCGAACTGTGCGGCCAGCTTGGCGGCGCCGCGTACCAATACCTCGGCGCCGGCAACCAGCAGCACCAGGCCGGCGATCAGGTAGACATAGGTCATCAGGGTCATTGCAGGGTAACTCCGAAAAAAGTGCGGCTAGTGTAGCGATGGCGTTTTTGGCCGCCAGGGGCGGCAGAAAGATTTTGTTGCCAATTGTTCCTCAGTCCAGCGTCTCGACCCTGACCGGCACCACGCCTGCGCGCAGCATGTCGAGGCGCACTGCAGCGGCGCGGGAAACATCGATGACCCGACCGCGCACGAAGGGGCCGCGGTCGTTGATGCGCAGCACCACGCTGCGCTCGTTGTTCAGGTTGGTGACCCGTACCCGGGTGCCGAATGGCAGGGTGCGATGAGCAGCGGTCAGCGCGTTCTGATCGAAGCGTTCGCCGCTGGCAGTGCGCAGGCCGTGGTGACGGTCACCGTAATAGGAGGCTTTGCCGGTTTCGCTGCTGCCAGAGCCGCCGCCTAAGGTGGAGCAGCCGCCGAGCAGGGCGAGTGCACCGAGTAGAACGCAGGCCTGTAGCCCGGATGCAATCCGGGGTAGCAAAGGTTCCCGGATTGCATCCGGGCTACGCATCGTCATGTTCGTGGTCTCCATGAAAAACGCCGGGCGAGCCCGGCGTCATTGCAGCTGGCGTAAGCGCGCCGGCCTGGCTCAGCCTTCGAGCTTCTTCTTCAGCAGTTCGTTCACTTGCCCCGGGTTGGCCTTGCCCTTGGAGGCTTTCATGGCCTGACCAACGAAGAAACCGAACATCTTGCCGCGCTTGGCTTCATCGCTGGCGCGGTATTGCTCGACCTGCTCTGCGTTGGCAGCCAGTACTTCATCGAGCATGGCTTCGATGGCGCCGGAGTCGGTAACCTGTTTGAGGCCCTTCTTCTCGATGATCTCGTCAGCGCTGGCGCCTTCACCGGCAGCCAAGGCCTCGAAGACCATCTTGGCGATCTTGCCGCTGATGGTGTTGTCCTTGATGCGCAGGATCAGGCCGCCCAGTTGCTCGGCGGACACTGGCGACTGCTCGATCTCCAGGCCTTCCTTGTTGAGCAGGCTGGACAGCTCGCCCATCACCCAGTTGGCCGACAGCTTGGCATCGCCACAGGTCTTCTCGACCACTTCGAAGTAGTCGGCCAGCTCGCGGCTGGCACTCAGCACGCTGGCGTCATAGGTGGACAGGCCGAACTGGCTCTCGAAGCGCTCGCGTTTCTGCGGCGGCAGTTCGGGCAGGCCGGCGCGCAGTTCGTCGAGGAAGCTGCGTTCGATCACCACCGGCAGCAGGTCCGGGCAGGGGAAGTAACGGTAGTCGTTGGCTTCTTCCTTGCTGCGCATGGAGCGGGTCTGATCCTTGTTCGGATCGTACAGGCGGGTTTCCTGCACCACCTTGCCGCCGTCCTCGATCAGCTCGATCTGGCGCTGCACTTCGTGATTGATGGCCTTTTCGATGAAGCGGAAGGAGTTGACGTTCTTGATCTCGGCGCGGGTGCCGAATTCCGCTTGGCCGACTGGGCGCACGGAGACGTTGCAGTCGCAGCGCAGCGAGCCTTCGGCCATGTTGCCGTCGCAGATGCCGAGGTAACGCACCAGCGCATGGATCGCCTTCACGTAGGCCACGGCTTCCTTGGCCGAACGAATGTCTGGTTCGGAGACGATCTCCAGCAGCGGTGTGCCGGCGCGGTTCAGGTCGATGCCGCTCATGCCGTGGAAGTCTTCGTGCAGGCTCTTGCCGGCGTCTTCTTCCAGGTGCGCGCGGGTGATGCCGATGCGCTTGACGGTGCCGTCTTCCAGGGTGATGTCGAGGAAGCCCTTGCCAACGATGGGTTGGTCCATCTGGCTGGTCTGGTAGCCCTTGGGCAGGTCCGGGTAAAAGTAGTTCTTGCGCGCGAAGACGTTACGTTCGGCGATCTCGGCGTCGATGGCCAGGCCGAACTGGCAGGCCATGCGCACGGCTTCGGCGTTCAGTACCGGCAGGGTGCCGGGCATGCCGAGGTCGACCAGGCTGGCCTGGGTGTTGGGCTCGGCGCCAAAGGTGGTGGCGCTGGCCGAGAAAATCTTCGATTGGGTGCTGAGCTGAGCGTGGATCTCAAGCCCGATCACGGTTTCCCATTGCATCTCTAGTGTTCCTCAATCCTGTATGGCGTGCGGTCTGTGCGGCCCTCACCCGGCGCTTCGCGCCACCCTCTCCCGAGGGGAGAGGGGTATGGGTCGCATGGCTGCGCCATGACTCAGAAGCCTTTGGGTGCGTGGTTATGCCAGTCGCTGACCTGTTGGTACTGGTGCGCGACATTCAGCAGGCGACCTTCCTGGAAATAGTTGCCGAGCAACTGCACGCCCACCGGCAGGCCATCGACGAAGCCGGCTGGCATCGACAGGCCGGGAATGCCGGCGAGGTTGGCGGTGATGGTGTAGATATCTTCCAGGTAGGCAGACACCGGGTCTGCGTTCTTCTCGCCGAGTTTCCAGGCCAGGTTCGGCGTGGTCGGACCGAGGATCACGTCGACGTCCTTGAAGGCTGCGACGAAGTCGTTCTTGATCAGTCGGCGAATCTGCTGGGCCTTGATGTAGTAAGCGTCGTAGTAGCCGGCTGACAGCGCGTAGGTGCCGACCATGATGCGCCGTTTGACCTCGGCACCGAAGCCTTCAGCGCGCGAGCGCTTGTACAGATCCTGCAGGTCTTTCGGGTTCTCGCAGCGGTAGCCGAAGCGTACGCCGTCGAAACGCGACAGGTTGGAGCTGGCCTCGGCCGGCGCGATCACGTAGTAGGCGGGGATCGCGTGCTGCATGTTCGGCAGGCTGATGTCCTTGACGGTGGCCCCGAGCTTTTTCAGCTCTTCGACCACGGCCATGACCTTCTCGCCGATACGCGCGTCCAGACCTGCACCGAAGTATTCCTTCGGCAGGCCGATACGCAGGCCTGCCAGTGGCTGGGCGAGGGCGGCCAGGTAGTCATCGACCGGCTGGTCGACGCTGGTGGAATCCTTGCTGTCGAAACCGGCCATGGCGCCGAGCAGCAGGGCGCAGTCCTCGGCGGTACGGGCCAGCGGGCCGCCCTGATCGAGGCTGGAGGCGTAGGCGATCATGCCCCAGCGCGAGACGCGGCCGTAGGTGGGTTTGATGCCGGTGAGGTTGGTCAGCGCAGCCGGCTGGCGGATCGAGCCGCCGGTATCGGTGCCGGTGGCAGCCGGCAGTAGGCGCGCGGCCACGGCGGCAGCCGAGCCGCCCGAAGAACCGCCCGGTACACGACTGGTGTCCCAAGGGTTCTTCACCGGGCCGTAGTGGCTGGATTCGTTGGCCGAGCCCATGGCGAATTCGTCCATGTTCAGCTTGCCCAGGGTGACGGTGCCGGCGGCCTTGAGTTTCTCCACCACGGTGGCGTCATAGGGCGCCTTGAAGCCGGTGAGGATCTTCGAGCCGCAGGAGGTCAGCACGCCGTTGGTGCAGAACAGATCCTTGTGGGCGATCGGCGCGCCGAGCAGCAGGCTGTTTTCGCCGGCAGCGCGACGGGCGTCGGCGGCTTTGGCTTGTTCCAGCGCAAGGTCTTCGGTGACGGTGATGAAGCTGTTGAGCTGCGGGTCGAGCTGCGCGATACGCGCCAGCAGGCTGCGGCTCAGCTCTTCGGCGGAGAATTGCTTGTCGGCGAGGCCGCGGGCGATCTCGGCCAGGGTCAATTGATGCATGTCGAGCCCTTTCCTTTATTCGATGACTTTCGGCACGAGGTACAGGCCGCTTTCCACAGCCGGGGCGATGGCCTGGTAGGCGGCGCGCTGGTTGCTCTCGGTGACCACGTCGGCACGCAGGCGCTGGGTAGCTTCCAGCGGGTGGGCCAGGGGTTCGATGCCCTGGGTGTCGACGGCCTGCATCTGGTCGATCAGGCCGAGAATGCTGTTCAGGGTCTCGGTAGTTTGCGGAATATCGCCTTCATTCAGACCCAGGCGGGCCAGGTGGGCGATTTTTTCCACCTCGGAGCGTTCAAGCGCCATCGGGGGTTCTCCAGTGGAAGTATGACAGAGGGGCATCGCTGAGCGGCTGCAGGGAACGTATGTCGCGAGCCAGCGGTCAAAGGCCGCGATGTGCAGCTACAAGGCCCGGAAAAACAGGCAATCTACCATATTGCCGCCTTGCTCAAAATCCCTGCCGTTGTTAGAGTTTGCCGCACTTTTTACCTGCGCGTTTTCCGCGCCTGGCCTTCACCCACGCGTTGCCTAGGGTCCCTTCCTAATGTTCAAGAAACTGCGTGGCATGTTTTCCAGCGATCTGTCGATCGACCTGGGCACTGCCAATACCCTTATTTATGTGCGCGAGCGCGGTATCGTCCTGAATGAGCCGTCCGTGGTCGCCATCCGTACCCACGGCAACCAGAAGAGCGTCGTGGCCGTCGGCACCGAGGCCAAGCGCATGCTCGGCCGTACGCCTGGCAACATCTCCGCGATTCGCCCGATGAAAGACGGCGTGATCGCCGACTTCAGCGTCTGCGAGAAGATGCTGCAGTACTTCATCAACAAGGTTCATGAGAACAGCTTCCTGCAGCCGTCGCCGCGCGTGCTGATCTGTGTGCCGTGCAAATCGACCCAGGTCGAGCGCCGCGCCATTCGTGAATCGGCCCTCGGCGCCGGTGCCCGCGAAGTGTTCCTGATCGAAGAGCCGATGGCCGCTGCCATCGGTGCCGGCCTGCCGGTCGAAGAGGCGCGCGGTTCGATGGTCGTCGATATCGGCGGCGGTACCACCGAGATCGCCCTGATTTCCCTGAATGGTGTGGTTTACGCCGAATCCGTCCGTGTCGGCGGCGACCGCTTCGACGAAGCCATCATCACCTACGTGCGCCGCAACTACGGTTCGCTGATCGGTGAAGGCACCGCTGAACGTATCAAGCAGGAAATCGGCACCGCCTATCCGGGCGGCGAGATTCGTGAAGTCGACGTACGCGGCCGTAACCTGGCCGAGGGCGTACCGCGCAGCTTCACCCTGAACTCCAACGAAGTGCTCGAAGCGCTGCAGGAATCTCTGGCGACCATCGTCCAGGCGGTCAAGAGCGCGCTGGAGCAGTCGCCGCCCGAACTGGCCTCGGACATCGCCGAGCGTGGCCTGGTGCTGACCGGTGGTGGTGCACTGCTGCGTGATCTGGACAAGCTGCTGAGCCAGGAAACCGGTCTGCCGGTAATCGTTGCCGAAGACCCGCTGACCTGCGTCGCTCGTGGCGGCGGCAAGGCCCTGGAAATGATGGACCGCCACGCCATGGATCTGCTCTCCACCGAGTAAGGTTCACTCCGCGTGCTTGCCGTGCCGCCTTCGGGCGGCACGCGCATATTCGAGCATTGCAGTACACTCGGCCCAACCTTCGCCTGACCGGTTTGCCTTTCGCATGAATTCGCGCGCTTTCCGCCCATGTGGCGCACGAGGAGCAGGTCATTAAGCCGCTCTTCGCCAAAGGTCCCTCGCTGGGCATTCGTCTGTTGGTATTTGCCGTGTTGTCGGCGGTGCTGATGGTGGTCGATGCCCGCTTCGAGACCCTCAAGCCGATGCGCAGTCAGATGGGACTGGTGCTCACTCCTTTCTATTGGCTGGCCGATGTGCCTGTGCGTGTCTGGGATGGTGCGACTCAGCAGATTTCCTCGCGCAGCGAGCTGATGGCCGAGAACGAGAAGCTCAAGGCCGAGGCTCTGCTGCTGCAGCGTCGCCTGCAAAAGCTGGCAGCGCTGACCGAACAGAACGTGCGTCTGCGCGAACTGCTCAACTCCGCCGCGCTGGTGGACGAGGAGGTGCTGGTCGGCGAGCTGATCGGCGTCGATCCCAACCCCTATACCCACCGCATTCTCATCGACAAGGGCGAGAAGGATGGCGTGTTCCTCGGTCAGCCGGTGCTCGATGCGCGAGGCCTGATGGGCCAGGTGGTCGAGATCATGCCCTACACCTCGCGCGTGCTGTTGCTTACCGACAACACTCACAGCATCCCGGTGCAGGTCAATCGTAACGGTCTGCGTGCCATCGCCGTTGGCACTGGCAACCCGGAGCGCTTGGAGTTGCGCCACGTTGCCGACACCGCTGATGTCAAGGAGGGTGATCTGCTGGTCAGTTCCGGCATGGGCCAGCGCTTCCCAGCCGGTTACCCGGTGGCCACGGTCAAGGAAGTGATTCACGACTCTGGCCAGCCCTTCGCCATCGTCCGCGCCGTACCCACTGCCGCACTCAATCGCAGCCGTTACCTGCTGCTGGTCTTCTCCGACCGGCGCACTCCCGAGCAGCGTGCCAACGATTCCGCCGAGGCCCAGGAAGCCGCTGACCGCGAAGCCGAGCAGGCACGCAATGGCGAGCAGGTGCCGGCGCAGAGTGATGCATCGGCCGAAGACGCCCCAGCACAGGAGACAGACTGATGGCTGGCGTACTGCCCCGTAATGGCTGGGTGATCTGGCTGAGCCTGGCGCTCGGGTTGTTGCTCAGCGTTTCGCCGCTCCCCGAGTTCATGCAGATCGGCCGCCCGCTTTGGGTCGCATTGATCCTCACCTACTGGGTGCTGGCCCTGCCGCATCGCGTCGGCATGACCACTGCCTGGATTCTTGGCCTGGCGCAGGACGTGCTGTTCGGTACCCTGCTCGGGCAGAACGCCTTGATCCTTACACTGATCACCTTCCTGGTGCTGAGCCTGCATCAGCGCCTGCGCATGTTCCCCATGTGGCAGCAGAGCATGGTGCTGATGGTGGTGTTCGGCCTCGCCCAGCTGGTTCAGCTGTGGCTCAATGCCCTGACGGGTAGCCGCCCTCCAACCCTGGCCTTCGTCTTGCCGGCACTGGTCAGTGCCCTGCTGTGGCCCTGGATCTGCGCCATCCTGCGTGGTCTGCACCTACGCCTCAACGTCAACTGAACGCAGCCTGTCGTGCGGCTGGCTGCGGTTCGCCAAGGGAGATACCCGCATGGCCGAGCTGTTTCTGGCCTCCGCCTCGCCCCGTCGCCGTGAATTGCTGGCTCAGATCGCTGTGCCTTGCGTCACGCAAATCGCCTCGATAGATGAAAATCCATTGCCAGCCGAACCGGCGGCAGCCTATGTAGAACGCCTGGCGCGTGAAAAAGCGCGCGCCGGTCTGCTCGCCTTGGGCGGGCGTGACGACGCCGTGGTGTTGGGCGCCGATACCGCTGTGGTGCTCGATGGACGTATTCTCGGCAAACCGGCGGACTTCGCCGAGTCACGCGCGATGCTTCAGGCCCTGTCGGGGCGCAGTCATCAGGTGCTGACGGCTGTGGCGTTGGTCGGTGATGGCCGCGAGGCGGCGCGAGTGGTCAGCAGCGAAGTGAGCTTTCGTCCTATAGGCGAGGCGGAAATCGAAGCGTACTGGGCCAGCGGCGAACCCTGCGACAAGGCGGGCAGTTATGGTATCCAGGGGTTGGCAGCCGTGTTCGTCAGCCAATTGCAGGGCAGCTATTCGGCAGTGGTCGGTCTGCCGCTGTGCGAAACTGCCGAGTTGCTTGGCGAGTTCGGCATCGCCTGCTGGCAGTTGCCGGCGAAAGGGCCGCGCTAAGAACCCTGGCGGTGGCAGCATAGGTAGTTTTTTGGCGTGCCCGAAAGCTAGAGTCCGCGGGGCGGTGCAGTAGCCCGGCCGGCATGATCACCAGGATGGATGCATGAGCGAAGAGATTCTGATCAATATCACGCCGATGGAGTCGCGCGTGGCGGTGGTGGAAAACGGCGTGCTGCAGGAAGTGCACGTCGAGCGCACGCAGAAGCGCGGCATCGTCGGCAACATCTACAAGGGCAAGGTGGTGCGCGTACTACCTGGCATGCAGGCGGCTTTCGTCGATATCGGCCTGGAGCGTGCGGCCTTCATTCATGCTTCCGAGATTTCCACCCGCGAGGGAACTGCGGTAGAGCCGATCAGCGCTCTGGTGCACGAAGGGCAGAGCCTGGTGGTGCAGGTCACCAAGGATCCCATCGGCAGCAAGGGGGCGCGTCTGACCACTCAGTTGTCGATCCCTTCGCGTTATCTGGTGTACATGCCACGCACCAGTCATGTCGGTATTTCCCTGAAGATCGAAGACGAAGCAGAGCGCGAGCGCCTCAAGCAGGTGGTCGCCGATTGCGTCGCCGCCGAGGGCATCGAGGAAGCCGGTGGTTTCATCCTGCGAACCGCTGCCGAAGGGGCCGGGGCTGATGAAATTCTGATCGACATCCGCTACCTGCGCCGTCTCTGGGACCAGATCGGTGCGCAGATCCAGAACTGCAAGGCACCCACGGTGATCTACGAGGATCTGTCCCTGGCGCTACGTACCCTGCGAGACCTGGTCAGCCCACGCACCGAGAAGATTCGCGTGGATTCGCGGGAAACCTTCCAGAAAATCACCCAGTTCGTTGCCGAATTGATGCCGGAGATTGCCGATCGTCTCGAGCACTATCCTGGCGAACGGCCGATCTTCGACCTCTACGGTGTCGAGGATGAAATCCAGCGCGCACTGGAGCGCAAGGTGCCGCTGAAGTCCGGCGGCTACCTGGTGGTCGACCCCGCCGAGGCAATGAGCACCATCGACGTCAACACCGGCGCCTTCGTCGGCCATCGCACCCTCGAAGAAACCATCTTCAAGACCAACCTCGAGGCGGCCACGGCCATTGCCCGTCAGCTGCGTCTGCGCAACCTGGGCGGCATCATCATCATCGACTTCATCGACATGGAAGACGAGGAGCATCAGCGCCAGGTGCTGCGCACCCTGGAGAAGCAACTCGAGCGTGATCATGCCAAGACCAACATCATCGGCATCACCGAGCTCGGCCTGGTGCAGATGACCCGCAAGCGTACCCGCGAAAGTCTCGAACAGATTCTCTGCGAGCCCTGCACTGCCTGTCAGGGGCGCGGCAAGCTGAAGACGCCGGAGACCATCTGCTACGAGATCTTCCGCGAGATTCTGCGCGAAGCCCGCGCCTACCAGGCGGAAAGCTATCGGGTGCTGGCCAATCAGAAGGTGGTCGATCGCCTGCTCGATGAAGAGTCGGGCAACGTCGCCGATCTGGAAGCCTTCATCGGACGTACCATCAAGTTCCAGGTGGAAACCATGTATTCCCAGGAACAGTACGACGTGGTGCTGCTCTGAGCACGCCAGCTGTCGAGGTGAACGCCCTGGCGCGCCTGTTTTCGGCGCTGCTGCGCTGGGGGCTGGGTCTTTGCGCCGCCATTCTGGTGCTGGCTGCGCTGTACGTCAGCCTGGGCCGTGAGCTGGTGCCGCTGGTGGCCGAATACCGGCTCGAACTGGAAGATCGTGCCACGGCGCAGCTGGGAGTACCGGTACGAATTGGTCGCCTCGAAGGTCGTTGGCAGGGTTTTGCCCCGGTGCTGGTGGCGCATGACGTGCACCTGGGTGACGAAGAGCAAGGCCTGAGCCTGGAGCGTGTGCAATTGGTGCCGGATGTGGGCGCTAGCCTGCTGGTACGCCAGCCGCGCATCGCCCACCTGCAATTCGACGGCCTGCAATTGAACGTGCAGCAGAACGCTGAGGGTGGCTGGCAGTTGCAAGGGTTGCCACAGCGCAGCGGCCCCGAGCTGAATGTCGAACAGCTACTGCAACAGTTGCAGATCGTGCACCGCATCAGTCTGCTCGACAGTCGCGTGGTGCTGCAGCCGCTCGATCAGGAGCCGCTGCTGCTCAGCTACGTCAACCTGAGCCTGCGTTACGGCAGCAACAGTCAGCGCCTTGACGGCCGCCTGCTGCTGCCCGATGGCCAGCCTGTGGCGCTGCGGCTGCGGACGCGCATGCAGCCCAAGACCTGGCGCGAGGCACAGTCCGAGCTCTATCTGAGCCTGCCGCAGAGCGACTGGGCCACCTGGCTGCCCAAATCGCTGCTTGGCGACTGGCAGGTGCAGCGCTTGCAGGCCGGCGGTGAGCTTTGGTTGGAGGGCCATGGTCTGGCCCTGGACAAGGGCGCCTTGCGTCTGCATGCACCCGAGCTGGCCGGCGGCCAGGCCAAACACAAGGCCGTGACTCTCAAGGACCTGGCCTTCAACGCCTTCTTCACGCAAGACAAGCAGGGCGTGCGGGCGCAGATCGACTCCCTGGCCTTGACCCATGGTGAGCAGCGCATCGGCGAGCTGCACCTGAACCTGAAGCAGCAGGATACGGGCGAAGCCGACGAGCGCTGGGCGCTGACGGCTGATCGGCTTGATCTCGCTGCCTGGTCTCCGTTGGTTCACGCGCTGGTGCCGCTGCCCGATGCAGCGCGCGATGTGCTGGTCGCGCTGGCTCCGGTGGGGGCGGTCAACAACTTGTTGCTCGACTATTACCCGCAGCGTGAAGGTGCTGAGCGCCTGCAGTTCGCCGCGAACCTGGACAACGTGGGCATTCAGGCCTATCGCGGTGCGCCGGCGGCCGAGAACGTCAGTGGCAGTGCCTCGGGCAATATGTTCCGGGGCGAACTGCGCCTGAACAGCGAGAATTTCGCCCTGCATCTGGATCAACTGTTCCCCGAACCCTGGCGATATCGCCATGCCCAGGCGCGGTTGAGCTGGGACTGGAGTGAAACCGGCCTGACCCTGTATAGCCCCTATATGCGCGTGGATGGCGAGGAAGGGCAGGTCGCCGGTGACATGCTGATCCGCCTGTTGCGCGATCCCGAGGCTGAAGACTACATGGACCTGCGTGTCGGCATGCGCGACGGCGATGCGGCCTACACCGAGAAGTACCTGCCGAGCCGCGCGCCGGGCATGAGCGCTGAGCTCGATCATTGGTTGAAGACGGCGATCCGCGCGGGGCACGTCGAAGAGGGTTACTTCCAGTATCAGGGTTCGCTTAACAAGGGCGCACCATTGGGCGCGCGCAGCCTCAGCCTATTCTTCAAGGTCAAGGATGCCGAGCTGGCGTTCCAGCCCGGCTGGCCGTCGCTGCGTGAGGGTGTGGGCGAGGTGCTGATCGAGGATGATGCAGTGCGCGTGCGCCTGCAGAGCGGGCGTTTGCTGGAGAGTCAGGTCAATGACGTCACAGCCAATATCCCCTTGCGGCATGATGGCAAGCCACCGCGCCTGGAGCTCGATGGCGAGGTGCAGAGCAGCCTGAGTGACGCCATCAAACTGCTGCAGGAAGCGCCTCTGGGCACTGCGGGGATCTTTGCCGGTTGGCAAGGTGAAGGGCCTCTGGCCGGGCGTCTGAAGCTGGATATTCCGTTGCAGAAGGGGCAGCCGCCCGGTGTGGTGGTGGACTTCGCCACCGAGGGTGCGAGCCTCAAGCTGGCCAATCCCGCCTTGCAACTGAGCAATGTACAGGGTGCGTTTCGCTTCGATAGCGCAGCCGGGTTGAGCGCGCCGGACGTTCGCGGCGAGGTCCTCGGGCGTCAGGTGCGCGGCACTATCCGCGCCGAGGGCGCGCGTGGGCAGGCGCGTACGGTGTTCGATCTGCGTGGACAGGTCCAGGTCGATACCCTCAGTCAGTGGCTGGGCGGGCCGCAGAAGTTGCCGGCCACTGGACTGCTGCCTTATCGGCTGCGCCTGACCCTGGATGGCGATGACAGCAAGCTGCGCGTCGATTCCAATCTGCGCGGTGTGGCGATCAATCTGCCTGCGCCCTTCGGCAAGACGGCGCAGCAGGAGCGTGATGCCGACTGGCGCATGACCCTTTCCGGGCGCGAGCGTCGTTACTGGGCGAACTATGGCGAGCTGGCCAGCCTGAGTCTGGCTGCGCCCCCGGGGGCGCTGGCTGACGGACGCGGTGAGGTGGTGCTCGGTGGCGGTGCTGCGGGGTTGCCGCCCGCCCAGGGGCTGCGAGTGCGTGGGCGTCTGGATGAGCTGGACCTGGATGCCTGGAAACAGCTCGGCAGCCAACATCCGGTGAAGGTGGATGCTGACAGCCAGCGCCTGTTTCGCAGCGCGCGACTGGATATCGGACGGTTCCGTGGTTTTGGTCAAGAGATCAAGCAGCTGACGCTTGGTCTGGCACGAGAGGGCCGGGACTGGGCCTTGCAACTCGACAGCGAGTTGGCAGCCGGGCGTGTGCTGCTGGCCGATGCCGAGGGTGTGCCTATTCGTATCGATCTGCAGCACTTGCGGTTGCCGGCGCCAGATCCTGAGGCGACGAAAGTCAGCGATGCGCCCGATCCTCTGGCCGATATCGACCCTCGGCAGATTCCGGCGCTTGATATCGCCATTGAGCGCGTGCAGCGCGGTGACAAGGTGCTGGGCGCCTGGTCGCTCAAGGTCAGGCCCGAAGCACAGGGTGTGCGCTTCGAGGAGCTCGACCTCGACCTGCAGGGGCTGAAGATTGGGGGCAGCGCCGGTTGGCGTGGTACGCCGGGCAACACCAGCAGTTGGTACAAGGGGCGCCTGCAGGGCGAAGACCTGAGCAAGGTGTTGCTGGCCTGGAACTTCGCCCCGAGCGTCACCAGTCAGAGTTTTCGTGTGGACGCCGACGGCAGCTGGCCCGGTTCACCGGCCTGGTTCTCGCTCAAACGCTTCTCCGGCAATCTCGACGCCTCGCTGCGCAAAGGTCAGTTCGTCGAAGTGCAGGGCTCGGCCCAGGCGCTGCGCGTGTTCGGCCTGCTCAACTTCAACTCCATTGGTCGCCGCCTGCGTCTGGACTTCTCCGACCTGCTGGGCAAGGGGCTGAGTTACGACCGGGTCAAGGGCAACCTGCAGGCGACCAATGGCCTGTTCGTGACGCATGAACCGATCACCCTGAGCGGACCTTCGAGCAATCTGGAACTCAATGGCAATCTCGACATGAACAACGAGCGCATAGACGCCAAGTTGTTAGTGACCCTACCGGTGACCAACAACCTGCCGCTGGCGGCGCTGATCGTCGGCGCCCCGGCGATTGGCGGGGCGCTGTTTGTCGTGGACAAATTGCTCGGCGACAAGGTCGCCCGCTTCGCCAGTGTGCAGTACGACGTCAAGGGCCCGATGCAGGACCCGCAGATCAGCTTCGACAAGCCCTTCGAAAAACCGCAATGACGTGGTCTCTTGGCGTACGCTGTTACACCAAGCCGCAAAGAGTGTCGCCATGAATCTCGCTGTAATCCAGATGGTTAGCCAGGACGACGTGCAAACCAACCTGCGTCTGGCTCGCCGTATGCTGGAGCGTGCCGCGCAGGGCGGTGCGCGCCTCGCCGTGCTGCCCGAAAACTTCGCTGCCATGGGCCGTCGCGACCTGGCTGCCATCGGTCGCGCCGAAGCATTGGGCGAGGGGCCGATCCTGCCCTGGTTGAAACGCGCTGCTCGTGACCTCAGTTTATGGATAGTGGCTGGCACTTTGCCGCTGCCTTCGGACGATGATGCCGACGGCAAACCGCACGCCTGCTCACTGCTGATCGATGATCAGGGTGAGCGTGTGGCCCGTTACGACAAGCTGCACCTGTTCGATGTCGATGTCGCCGACAACCGTGGTCGTTATCGCGAGTCCGACGATTTCGCCCATGGCCAGCGCGTCGTGGTGGCCGATACCCCCGTAGGGCGCCTGGGGCTGACGGTGTGTTACGACCTGCGCTTCCCTGAGCTGTTCGGTGCGCTGCGCGAAGCTGGCGCCGAGCTGATCAGCGTGCCGGCAGCGTTCACTGCGGTGACCGGTGCCGCGCATTGGCAGGTCTTGACCCGCGCCCGTGCCATCGAAACTCAATGCTATGTACTGGCGGCCGGGCAGGGCGGTGAGCACCCCGGTCAGCGTCTGACGTTCGGCCACTCGGCGATCATCGATCCATGGGGTCAGGTGCTGGCCGAGCAGGATCAGGGTGAAGGGGCCTTGCTGGCTCCCCGCGATGCCGCCGAGCAGGCGAACATTCGCCAACGCATGCCGGTGCAGCAGCACCGCCGATTCTTTTCATCGGACGTACCCCGTCCGATTGTTGTGGAGTGACCATGAATACGATGTTGCAATCCGTCAGCGAGCATCTGCTTGCCCCCGGTAACCTGACGCTCGATAGCCTCGGCAGCGTGCTGGGCGAAGTCGCTGGGCCGGGAATCGATGCCGCCGATCTGTACTTTCAAAGCCAGGTTTCGGAAACCTGGGTGCTGGAGGACGGCATCGTCAAGGAAGGCAGCTTCAACCTCGATCAGGGTGTCGGTGTGCGCGCCCAGTCTGGCGAGAAAACCGGTTTCGCTTACAGCAACGCCATCAGCCTCGATGCCCTGACGCAAGCTGCCCGGGCCGCACGTTCGATCTCGCGCGCTGGCCAGCAGGGCCGTGTGCAGGCCTTCGTCAGTCCGCAGGTGACCCAGTTGTATGCCGAAGGCAACCCACTGGACGTCATGGGCCGCGCCGAGAAGGTTGAATTGCTGCAGCGTATCGACCGTGCCACGCGCGCGCTGGATCCGCGCATCAAGCAGGTTACCGTGAGCCTGGCCGGGGTTTGGGACCGCATTCTTGTGGCGGCCCACGACGGCAGCCTCAGCGCCGATATCCGCCCGCTGGTGCGCTTCAATGTCAGCGTCATCGTCGAACAGAACGGGCGCCGCGAGCGCGGTGGCCATGGCGGTGGCGGACGTACCGACTATCGCTATTTTCTCGATGAAGACCGCGCCATGGGCTATGCCCGCGAGGCGCTGCGCCAGGCGCTGGTCAACCTTGAAGCCATCGCAGCACCCGCCGGCAGCATGCCGGTAGTGATGGGCGCCGGCTGGTCCGGCGTGCTGCTGCACGAAGCGGTCGGCCACGGCCTGGAAGGAGACTTCAACCGCAAAGGCAGTTCAGCCTATAGCGGCCAGGTCGGGCAGAAGGTCGCGTCCAGCCTGTGCACCATCGTCGACGACGGCACCCTGGCCGGGCGGCGTGGTTCGCTCAGCGTCGACGACGAAGGCACGCCGACCCAATGCACCACGTTGATCGAGAACGGTGTGCTCAAGGGTTACATGCAGGACAAACTCAATGCCCGCCTGATGGGCATGGCCGCCACCGGCAACGGGCGCCGCGAGTCCTATGCACACCTGCCGATGCCGCGCATGACCAACACCTACATGCTGGCTGGCGAGAGCGATCCGGAGGAAATCATCCGTTCGGTGAAGAAGGGCATCTACTGCGCCAACCTTGGCGGCGGCCAGGTGGATATCACCAGCGGCAAGTTCGTGTTCTCCACCAGTGAGGCCTACCTGATCGAGGACGGCAAGATCACGGCGCCGGTCAAAGGTGCCACCCTGATTGGCAATGGCCCGGAAGCCATGAGTCGCGTGTCCATGGTCGGCAACGATCTGGCGCTGGACAGTGGCGTCGGTACGTGCGGCAAGGATGGCCAGTCGGTGCCGGTCGGCGTCGGTCAGCCGACGCTGAAGATCGACGCGATCACCGTCGGCGGCACTGGTGCGTAGAGCCGACAATAGTCGGGTGCGCCGTGCGCACCAGCGGCTGGCGAAGAGTCGGTGCGCATGGCGCACCCTAGGGTCAGCGCAATCCGCGGTGGATTTCGTCGAGCTCGCGGATGTACTTGAACACCTTGCGCGCCGCAGCCGGCGGCTTGTTGCGCGCGGCTTCGTGCTGAGCATGACGAACCAGGCCGCGCAAGTGCTGGACGTCAGCGTCGGGATAGAGCTCGACGAAGCTCTCCAGCGCGCTGTCGCCTTCGGCGATCAGGCGGTCACGCCAGCGCTCGAGAGCGTGGAAGCGTTCGTTGTACTCGCGGGTGGAGCTGTCCACCTGGTCGAGCATGGCGACGATCGCGTCGACATCCTGTTCGCGCATCAGCTTGCCGATGAACTGGATGTGGCGTTTGCGCGCGGCATTGGCGGTATGTTTTGGCGCTTCGGCGAGCGCGCGGCGTAGGGCATCGGTCAGTGGCATCTTGGCCAGCAAATCCGCCTTGAGCGTGGTCAGTCGCTCGCCAAGCTCCTGCAGGGCATGCAGTTCGCGTTTGACCTGGGATTTACTCTTCTCCAGGGAGAAGTCGTCGTAGGAATCAGACATGGGGTGGGTCCAGAGGGAAACGCCGCCATGATAGCAGTAACCGTGACTGCCGGCCCGCAGCGGGCAGTCGAGAGCAGGCCCAGGATTTCGTACAGAAAGTGCCTGCGCCAAGAGAATCGGGAGTGGTTATGAGTGAAGTAGAACGCATCGGGCCGCAGGCCTTGCCAGCACTGCAAGAGCAGGTGGAGGCCATTCTCGCCGAGGCCAGGCGCCAGGGCGCTAGTGCCTGCGAGGTCGCGGTCTCGGCTGGTCAGGGGCTGTCCACCACGGTGCGTCAGGGCGAGGTGGAAACCGTCGAGTTCAATCGCGACCAGGGTTTTGGCATTACGTTGTACGTTGGTCAGCGCAAGGGCTCGGCCAGCACCTCGGCCACCGGTAGCGAGGCCATTCGCGAGACCGTGGCGGCAGCCCTGGCGATTGCCAAACATACCAGCGAGGACGAGTGCGCCGGCCTGGCCGATGCTGCGCTGATGGCCCGTGAGTTGCCTGAGCTGGATCTCTACCACCCCTGGTCGATTACCCCGGAGCAGGCGGTGGAGCAGGCGCTGGCCTGTGAAGCTGCGGCCTTCGCGGCTGACACGCGGATCAGGAACGCCGATGGCACCAGCCTCAATACCCACCAGGGGTGTCGCGTGTATGGCAATAGCCACGGTTTTGTCGGCGGTTATGCCAGCACCCGCCATAGCCTGAGCTGCGTGATGATCGCCGAGGGTGAAGGGCAGATGCAGCGCGACTACTGGTACGACGTCAATCGTCAGGGTGAACTGCTGGCCGATGCCAAGGGTATCGGCCAGCGCGCCGCCGAGCGTGCGGTCAGCCGTCTTGGTGCGCGCCCGGTGCCGACCTGCGAAGTGCCGGTGCTGTTCGCCGCCGAGCTGGCCGGTGGGTTGTTCAGCCATTTGCTGGCGGCGATTTCGGGTGGCAACCTGTATCGCCAGTCCTCGTTCCTCGAAGGTGCGCTCGGCCAGCGGCTGTTCCCCGAATGGCTGAGCCTCGACGAGCGTCCGCACCTGCCGCGCGCACTCGGCAGTGCCACCTTCGACGGTGATGGTCTGGCCACCTACGCCAAGCCGTTCGTGGAGAAGGGCGAACTGGTGTCCTACGTGCTCGGCACCTATTCCGGGCGCAAGCTGGGTTTGCCGAGCACCGCCAACTCCGGTGGCGTGCACAACCTGTTCGTCAGCCATGGCGATGAGGATCAGCAGGCGCTGATTCGCCGCATGGGCCGTGGCCTGCTGGTCACCGAACTGATGGGGCAGGGCTTGAACCTGGTTACCGGCGACTATTCCCGTGGCGCAGCGGGCTTCTGGGTGGAGAACGGTGAAATCCAGTTCCCGGTGCAGGAGGTGACCATTGCCGGCAACCTGCGTGACATGTTCCGCCAGATCGTCGCGGTCGGGTGTGATCTGGAACGGCGCGGCAATATCTGCACCGGCTCGGTGCTGATCGAGAAGATGATGGTCGCCGGTAGCTGAGGCTGCTAGAAACGAAAAGGCCACCCGCGGGTGGCCTTTTCGTTCGTGGGGTGATGCTACTCGCCTTCGTCGAAGTAGTTCTCGATCAACGCAACCAGTGCATCGAGAGCCTCGTGATCCTGTTCGCCTTCGGTCAGCAGGTGCACGTTGGTGCCCTTGCCGGCGGCCAGCATCATCACCGCCATGATGCTCTTGCCGTCTACCAGGCTTTCGGCGCTGCGGCCGATGCGCACCTGGCAGGGATAGGTGCTCGCTACACCGACGAACTTCGCTGCAGCACGGGCATGCAGACCAAGTTTGTTGATGATGGTGATTTCACGTGCTGGCATCGCGGCAGGATTCCTTAGCTGAGGTCGCGGTGACGCACCTGGACATTCTTCAGCGAGTCTTTGAGTGCCTGGCTCAGGCGGTTGGCCAGGTACACCGAGCGGTGGTGGCCGCCCGTGCAGCCAATGGCGATGGTGACATAGGCGCGGTTGCTGGCGGCGAAGCGTGGCAGCCATTTTTCCAGGTAGACGAGGATGTCCTGATACATCTCTTCGACCTCCGGTTGCGCGGCCAGATAGTCGATCACCGGTTGATCCAGCCCGGAATGATCGCGCAGTTCCGGTTTCCAGTACGGATTGGGCAAGCAGCGCGCATCGAACACCAGGTCAGCATCCACTGGCATGCCACGTTTGAAACCGAAGGACTCGACCAGAAAGGCGGTGCCAGTCTGCGTCTGGCCCAGCAGGCGTAGCTTGAGCGTATCGCGCAGCTGGTAGAGATTCAGTCGGGTGGTATCGATCTTCAGATCGGCACGATCGGTGATCGGTGCCAGCAGTTGGCTTTCGTAGGCAATGGCCTCGGCCAGCGAACGATTGTCGTTGGTCAGCGGGTGTCGTCTGCGCGTTTCGGAAAAACGCTTGAGCAGCGTTTCGTCTTCGGCATCGAGATACAGCACGTCGCAATGGATACTGCGCTTGCGAACTTCGTCGAGCAGTTCCGGGAAGCGCTTGAGTTGGCTCAGCAGGTTGCGCGCATCAATGGATACGGCTACCTGCGGCAGCAGCATATCGCTATGCGGCAGGAAGCGCTCGGCAAGATCCGGCAGAAGGCCGGCCGGCAGGTTGTCGATGCAGTAGAAACCGTTGTCCTCAAGTACATCGAGGGCGGTGCTCTTGCCCGAGCCCGAGCGACCGCTGACGATGATCAGGCGCATGTTTATTGACCGTTCTGAATGTCCACGACGACCTGGTAGAGATCTTCGCCGCTGTTGGCCTGGCGCAGACGTTCACGTACATCCTGGCGATCGAGCATGCTGGCTATCTGGCGCAGCAGTTCGAGATGCGCATCGGTTGCCGCCTCCGGCACCAGAAGCACGAACAGCAGATCGACGGGCACGCCGTCGATGGCGTCGAAGTCGACTGCCGTCTCCAGGTGCAGGACAGCACTGATCGGGGCACTGCAGCCGGCCAGGCGGCAGTGGGGAATGGCAATGCCGTTGCCGAAGCCGGTAGAGCCAAGCTTCTCGCGGGCGATGAGGCTTTCGAAGATGTCCTGGGCATCCAGGTCGGGCAGATCGCGCGCAACCACATTGGCGATCTGTTCGAGCACGCGTTTCTTGCTGCCGCCCGGCACGTTCACCAGGGAACGGCCGGGGGTCAGGATATTTTCAAGTCGGATCATGGATAGGGAATGTCAGCGGGCCGTGGCGCCTTGCAGGCGTTCTAGCTGCTTTTCCTTGTGCTTGATGAGTTGACGGTCGAGTTTATCGGCCAACAGGTCGATGGCAGCGTACATGTCCTGATGCTCGGCGTTGGCGACGACTTCGCCGCCAGCGATGTGCAGGGTGGCTTCGATCTTCTGCTTGAGTTTTTCGACCTCCATGGTCACCTGTACGTTGGTGATCTTGTCGAAGTGGCGTTCCAGTCGGCCTAGTTTCTCGCCGATATAGTCACGCAGGGCGTCGGTCACATCCAGCTGATGTCCACTGATGTTGACTTGCATACCGCTTTCTCCTTGTTGCCTTGTGTAAGAGACGGGTCTGGTTCGACCCGCCGCCGGAACACTTTGGCCTGAAGGCCTGAGGCCTTCAGTCGATCTGGCCTACATCAGTCGCTTGCGCTCACTGGAGGGCGCTATACCGAGGGACTCGCGATACTTGGCGACCGTCCGACGGGCGACTTGGATGCCTTGTGCTTCCAGTAAACCAGCGATCTTGCTGTCGCTCAACGGCTTTTTCGCGTTTTCTGCTGCAACCAGTTTTTTGATGATCGCGCGGATCGCGGTGGACGAGCATTCTCCGCCTTCAGAGGTGCTGACGTGGCTGGAGAAGAAATATTTCAGCTCGTAAATACCGCGCGGTGTGTGCATGAATTTCTGCGTGGTAACGCGTGAGATCGTCGACTCATGCATACCCACCGCTTCGGCGATGTCGTGCAGCACCAGGGGTTTCATCGCCTCGTCGCCGTAGTCGAGGAAACCACGCTGGTGCTCGACGATCTGCGTGGCCACCTTCATCAGCGTTTCGTTACGACTCTGCAGGCTCTTGATGAACCAGCGTGCTTCCTGCAGCTGGTTGCGCATGAAGGTGTTGTCGGCACTGGAGTCGGCGCGTTTGACGAAGCCGGCATATTGCGGATTGACCCGCAGGCGTGGCATGGCCTCCTGGTTCAGTTCCACCAGCCAGCGTTCGTTGTGCTTGCGCACGATGACGTCGGGCACGACGTATTCCGGTTCGCTGGATTCGATTTGCGAACCTGGACGCGGATTCAGGCGCTGGATCAGGTCGATGACCTGGCGCAGCTCGTCTTCCTTGAGCTTGGTGCGGCGCATCAGCTGGGCATAATCGCGGCTACCGAGCAGTTCCAGGTAGTCACCGACCACGCGTTGTGTCTCGCTCAGCCAAGGCGTGCCGGCAGGCAGTTGGCGCAGTTGCAGCAGCAGGCATTCGCGCAGATCGCGGGCGCCGATACCGGCCGGTTCGAACTGCTGGATGCGATGCAGCACCACTTCCACTTCGTCCAGTTCGACATCCAGCTCGGGGTCGAAGGATTCGGTGACTTCCTCTAGCGTTTCTTCGAGGTAACCGTCGTTGTTGATGCAGTCGATCAGGGTGGCCGCGATCAGGCGATCCTTGTCCGACATGGGCGCCAGGTTCAGCTGCCAGAGCAGGTGACTGTGCAGGCTCTCGCCGCTGGAAGTGCGGGTGGTGAAGTCCCACTCGTCATCATCGTTGCTGGGCAGGCTACTGGCGCTGGTCTGGTAGATGTCTTCCCAGGCGGTATCGACCGGCAACTCGTTGGGAATGCGCTCGCCCCACTCGCCCTCTTCCAGGTTATCCACCGTGGGGGTGGTTTCCTGGTAGCTCTCTTCCTTGCTCGGGGTCGGCGTGGCGCTTTCGGCGCCATCAGCCATTGGATCGCTGTTGTCGAAGTCGTCGCCGTCTTCCTGGCGCTCGAGCATGGGATTGGATTCCAGCGCCTCCTGGATTTCCTGTTGCAGGTCCAGGGTGGACAGTTGGAGGAGGCGGATAGCCTGTTGCAGCTGCGGGGTCATCGTCAGCTGCTGGCCCATCTTGAGGACTAGCGATGGTTTCATTGCAGACCTTAATTTACTGGCGAGTTACGCCTTCCACATCAGGGCGCCGAAGCGCCGCAGGAAGCAAATTATATGCCTGAACTTCTCGTTTTTGCCTAGGGGGTGCAATATTTCTGTAGCGAAATAGTGGGCAACCTACAGGCTGTTTTTGACGCAGCAGCGCCGAGCACAGTGGTTTTCACGCAGCCTGTTACAGGCGGAATTCATGGCCCAGATATACCTCTTTCACCGTCTGGTTGGCGAGGATGGTCTCGGCGTTACCCTCGGCGATCAGCTGTCCATCGTTGACGATGTAGGCGGTCTCGCAGATGTCCAGGGTTTCACGCACGTTGTGATCGGTGATCAGGATGCCGATGCCCTTGGCCTTGAGGTGATGGATGATCTGTTTGATATCGCCCACCGAGATCGGATCTACCCCGGCAAAGGGTTCGTCGAGCAGGATGAACTTGGGGTTGGTCGCCAGGGCTCGGGCAATCTCCACGCGGCGTCGTTCACCGCCGGACAGGCTCATGCCGAGATTGTCGGCGATATGGTGGATATGGAATTCCTGCAGCAGGCTTTCCAGTTCCGCCTGACGTCCGGCGCGGTCCAGGTCCTTGCGCGTTTCGAGAATGGCCATGATGTTGTCGGTTACCGACAGCTTGCGGAAGATCGAGGCTTCCTGCGGCAGGTAGCCGATGCCTGCGCGTGCGCGGCCGTGCATGGGCTGATGACTGACGTCGAGGTCGTCGATCAGTACGCGGCCCTGGTCGGAGCGCACCAGGCCGACGATCATGTAGAAGCAGGTGGTCTTGCCTGCGCCGTTGGGGCCTAGCAGGCCAACGATCTGACCGCTTTCGATGCTCAGGCTGACGTCACGCACGACCTGGCGGCTCTTGTAGCTTTTCGCCAGGTGTTGGGCTTTGAGAATGGCCATTACTGCTGCTGATCCGCGGGTTTGTTCTTCGGTTGGATGACCATGTCGATACGTGGGCGCGGCGTGCTGACGTTGCCGCCTGTCGCGCGGCCGGCGTTGACGATCTGGCGGCGGGTGTCGTAGACGATTTTCTCGCCTTCGAAGGTATTGCCTTCCTGAATTACCCTGGCCTGGTCGATCAGTACGATGCGCTCATTGCTGGCGAAATACTGGATGGTCTTGCCGTAGGCCTTGACGATGTCCTTGTCCACGGCCGGCTTCTGCTCGTAGTAGGCCAGGTTGCCGACCGAGGTGAATACATCGATATCGCCACTGGCGGTCTGAGTGATGGTTACGGTGTCACCCGTGATCTTCAGGGTGCCCTGGGTGATGATCACGTCGCCGCGATAAACGGCTACACCTTGCTTGTCATCCAGTTCGGCGCTGTCGGCCTGGATGCGGATCGGTTGATCGCGATCCGATGGCAGTGCCCAGGCAGCCGCGCTTCCCAATGCGGCGCCGAGGCTGAGAATAAGGGGGAGGGTATTAACGAACCTCATGCTGGCCTCTTACGTTGGACTGCAGGATCATCCTGCCGTCATTCAAGTACGCTTTCATTCCTTGTGCCGTGGTCACCCCGTTGGCCGCAACGATTCTAACGGCTTGCTCGGTCTGCGCATATTCCTTGTCAGGAATAACGGTCATGCGGCTGCTGGTGATCACGGTGGGGCGGTTCTTTGCGTCGGTGCGGGCGATGCGCACGTCGTCGATCAGTTCTACCTCGACGCCGCCAGGCGAGACTTCGGCACGCTGACTGGTGACTTCCCAGGGGAGCTCGGTACCGCGATAGAGCTTCAGCTTGGGGGTGTCGATCAGGGTGATGTCAGTGCTTTTGATGTGCTCGAGTTTGTCCGCAGTCATGCGGTAGTGCAGTTTGCCGTCATCCTGGAACTGCACGGTGCGCGCGCCCACTGCATAGAAGTCAACGACGTTGTCGTCGCTGGTCCGCTGGGTTTGGCGTGCGCTGTCCGGGGCAAGGTTCCAGTAACCGAGTGCGGCCACGACGACTGCAATCAGAGCAAAGATCAGGGTGTTGAGGATTTTACGCGGCATGCTGTTCTCTACAGGTAGGCGGCTTGGGCCGCATCCAGTGTGCCTTGGGCACGCATGATCAGTTCGCAGAATTCCCGTGCCGCACCGTCGCCGCCGCGTGCCTCGGTTACGCCATGGGCGTGCTGGCGGACGAAGCTGTCGGCGCTGGCCACGGCCATGCCCAGTCCGACACGGCGAATGACTGGAAGGTCCGGCAGGTCGTCGCCAAGATAAGCAACCTGTTCATAGCTTAGGCCGAGTTCGGCGAGCAGGCCGTCGAGTACCACGAGTTTGTCCTCGCGGCCCTGGAACAGGTGCTGGATGCCCAGGTTGTTGGCGCGGCGCTCGACCACCGGGGTCTTGCGCCCGCTGATGATGGCGGTACGCACGCCCGAGTTGATCAGCATCTTGATGCCGTGGCCGTCGAGTGTGTTGAAGGTCTTGAACTCGCTGCCGTCTTCGAGGAAGTACAGGCGGCCGTCGGTAAGCACGCCGTCGACGTCGAAGATCGCCAGTTTGATGGCGCGGGCGCGTTGCTGCAGGTCGTTCATCACATTACTCCGGCACGCAGCAGGTCATGCATGTTGAGGGCGCCGACCGGGTTGTCCATGTCGTCGACCACTACCAGTGCGTTGATCTTGTGGTCTTCCATGATCTTCAGGGCTTCGGCCGCGAGCATCTCGGCGCGAGCGGTCTTGCCGTGCGGCGTCATGACCTCGTCGATCAATGCCTGGCGCACATCGATGCCCTTGTCCAGGGTGCGGCGCAGATCACCGTCGGTGAAGATGCCGGCGAGGCGGCCGTCTTCCTCCAGAACCACGGTCATGCCCAGGCCTTTCTGGGTCATTTCCAGCAGGGCATCGCGCAGGCTGGTACCGCGGCGTACGCGTGGCAGGGCGTCGCCTGCGTGCATAACGTTCTCTACCTTGAGCAGCAGGCGCCGGCCAAGGGCGCCACCCGGATGGGAGAAGGCGAAGTCTTCGGCGGTGAAGCCGCGCGCTTCGAGCAGGGCGATAGCCAGTGCGTCACCCAGTACCAGGCTGGCGGTGGTCGAGGAGGTCGGCGCCAGGTTCAGCGGACAGGCTTCCTGCGAGACGCGTGCATCCAGGTTGACTTCGGCAGCCTTGGCCAATGGAGAGTCCGGGTTGCCGGTCATGCTGATCAGGCGGATACCGAGACGTTTGATCAGCGGCAACAGGGTGACGATCTCGGCGGTCGATCCCGAGTTCGAGAGCGCCAGGACGATGTCGTCCCTGGTGATCATGCCCATGTCGCCATGGCTGGCTTCTGCCGGGTGAACGAAGAAAGACGTTGTACCGGTGCTGGCCAGGGTTGCAGCGATCTTGTTGCCGATATGCCCGGACTTGCCCATGCCGACCACGACCACGCGGCCCTTGCAACTGAGAATCAGCTCGCAGGCCTTGATGAAATCGGCATCGATGCGGGGCAATAGCTCCTGCACCGCTTCAAGCTCGAGGCGGATGGTGCGCTGCGCGGAGTCAATCAGGTCGCGGGTCTGGTTCATGCTGGGCAAGGCTGTCGGGCGAAAAAAGATGAGGATTATAGCGGGAAAAGCTTTCCGCGCTCACCCTTGCTGCAATGAGGCAGTGTCGAAACTGTCGCAAGTCTGAACGCCGCTTCGGGGTGCTATTGGGTGGCCTGTTCGGCAAATGCTATAGTTCGCGGCCATTTTGGCCCTCTCTGGCTGGCGCGTGTCCTTGCTTCTGGAGGCGGCGTCTGCCAGGAAGGCCTGATTTTCAAGGAGTTCAGATGAGCGCCGAGCACGAGTACGCGATCGAGTTGCAGGGCGTCAGTTTTCAGCGTGGCGCGCGGTCGATTTTCGACAGGGTCGATATCCGCATACCGCGCGGCAAGGTGACCGGCATAATGGGGCCATCCGGCTGCGGCAAGACCACGCTGCTGCGCCTGATCGCCGCTGAGCTGCGTCCTTCGGCCGGTGATGTTCGTGTAGCAGGCGTCAGCCTGCCGAAGCTGTCACGCGACGAGTTGTTCGACATGCGCAAGCAGATGGGCGTGCTGTTTCAGAGCGGTGCGCTATTCACCGACCTCGATGTGTTCGAGAACGTGGCCTTTCCGTTGCGTGTGCATACCCAGCTGCCGGAAGAAATGATCCGCGACATCGTCCTGATGAAGTTGCAGGCCGTTGGCCTGCGCGGAGCGCTGGAGCTGATGCCGGACGAGTTGTCTGGGGGTATGAAGCGCCGTGTCGCGCTGGCCCGTGCCATTGCGCTCGATCCGCAGATTCTGCTGTATGACGAGCCGTTCGTCGGTCAGGACCCCATCGCCATGGGCGTTCTGGTGCGCCTGATCCGCCTGCTCAATGACGCGCTGGGGATCACTAGCGTGGTGGTTTCTCACGACCTTGCAGAAACCGCCAGTATCGCCGACTACATCTATGTCGTCGGTGATGCGCAGGTGCTGGGGCAGGGCACTCCGGCCGAGCTGATGGAGTCGGATAATCCACGTATTCGTCAGTTCATGAAGGGCATTCCGGATGGTCCGGTGCCGTTTCATTTTCCAGCGCCTGACTACCGCGAAGATCTGTTGGGGAGAGGTTGATGCGCAGAATTTCAACGCTCGAACGCCTGCGGCTGTTCGGTCGTGCGGGTATCGATGTGGTCGCGACGCTGGGGCGTTCGGTGCTGTTTCTGGTCAGCGCGCTGTGCGGCCGCAGCCGTGCCGGCAAGCCTTTGCAACTGTTGATCAAGCAGCTGTTCGCGGTTGGCGTGATGTCGCTGGCGATCATCGTCGTCTCCGGCATTTTCATCGGCATGGTGCTGGCCCTGCAGGGTTACAACATCCTGGTCAGCTATGGCTCCGAGCAGGCCGTGGGGCAGATGGTCGCGCTGACCCTGCTGCGTGAACTGGGACCGGTGGTCACCGCACTGCTGTTCGCCGGTCGCGCCGGTTCCGCGTTGACCGCCGAAATCGGCAACATGAAGTCCACCGAGCAACTGTCCAGTCTGGAGATGATTGGCGTCGATCCGCTCAAATACATCGTCGCGCCGCGGCTATGGGCCGGCTTCATTTCCATGCCACTGCTGGCGATGATCTTTTGCGTGGTCGGCATCTGGGGTGCGGCGATGGTCGCCGTGGATTGGCTGGGCGTTTACGAGGGCTCGTTCTGGGCCAATATGCAGAACAGTGTTTCCTTTTATGACGACGTGCTCAATGGCGTGATCAAGAGCATCGTCTTCGCCTTCGTGGTGACCTGGATCGCCGTGTTCCAGGGTTACGACTGCGAGCCCACTTCCGAAGGCATCAGCCGCGCGACTACGCGCACCGTGGTGTACGCCTCGCTGGCCGTACTTGGCCTGGATTTCATTCTGACTGCTTTGATGTTTGGAGATTTCTGATGCAAAACCGCACGCTGGAGATTGGTGTCGGCCTGTTCCTCATGGCCGGTGTGCTGGCCCTGCTGCTGCTGGCCCTGCGCGTCAGCGGCCTGAGCGTCGGTAGCGCTGGCGATACCTACAAGGTCTACGCCTACTTCGACAACATCGCCGGACTGACCGTGCGCGCCAAGGTCACTATGGCTGGCGTGAGCATTGGCAAGGTCACTGCCATTGATCTGGATCGTGACAGTTACATGGGCCGGGTGACCCTGGAGCTCGATGGCGGCGTCAATAACCTGCCTGAGGATTCCACAGCGTCGATCCTGACCGCTGGGCTGCTCGGCGAGAAATACATCGGCATCAGCGTTGGTGGTGACGAGGAGGTGCTCAAGGACGGCAGCACCATCCACGACACGCAGTCCTCGCTGGTGCTGGAAGACCTGATTGGCAAATTCCTGCTCAATTCGGTCAATAAAGATGAAGCCAATTGATGAGGGCTCCTGACATGTTCAAAACTGTGCGTAATTCCCTGCTGGTGTTGCTGGCTACCATGCCGCTGCTGGCCATCGCTGCGCCAAGCGCTCATGAAGTGGTGCAGCAGACCACCGAAACCCTGCTGGCAGATCTGAAAGCCAACAAGGAGCAGTACCGCAACAATCCCAATGCCTTCTACGACTCGCTCAACGAGATTCTCGGCCCGGTGGTGGATGTCGAAGGTATCGCCCGTGGCGTGATGACCGTGCGCTACTCGCGCCAGGCATCGCCTGAGCAGATGAGCCGCTTTGAGGAGAACTTCAAGCGCAGCCTGATGCAGTTCTACGGCAATGCCCTGCTCGAGTACAACAATCAGGACATTCGTGTGCTGCCAGGCAATGACAGGGCCGAGGGCGAGCGCACCTCGGTCGGTATGGAAATTCGCGATGGCAAGGGCGTAGTCTATCCATTGTCCTACACCATGGTGTCGATGGACGGTGGCTGGAAGCTGCGTAACGTGGTGATCAACGGCATCAACGTCGGCAAACTGTTCCGCGATCAGTTCGCCCAGTCCATGCAGAACAACCGTAACGATCTCGACAAGGTCATCGACACCTGGGCCGATACCGTGGCCAGGGCGCGTCAGGCTCGAGGCGAATCGTGAGTCAGGCGAGCATCAGCGAGCGCGCTGCAGGGCAATTGCAGCTCAGCGGTGTGCTCGATTACAGCACCGGGCCACTGCTGCGTGAGCAGGGCGCGAGCCTGATCGCCGCCAGCAGCGCAGCGTGCGTGGCGCTCGACTGCAGCGCGGTGGGAAAGTCCAGCAGCGTCGGTCTGGCGTTGCTGCTGGCGTTCATGCGCGATGCGCGCAAGGCCGGGCGTGAGCTGACGATCAGCGCGCTGCCCGACGACATGCGCGAGATCGCTCAGGTCAGTGGCTTGCTGGAATTGCTGCCGCTGCAATCGTGAAGCGCTTCCCGTCGTTCCGTCAGCGCCGTTGCTGGCGGGGTTCGCAGGCGGGAGGCTTTTTTGTATGATGGCCGACCCGCGGGCTCAGGTGCCCGAATGCGTCAGTCGAGGTCGAGCATGCAGGCTGCAGAAGTAAAAAGCCTCCTAGAGGAAAAACTCCCGAATACCCAGGTGGAAGTCGAAGGCGAAGGCTGCAACTTCCAGCTCAACCTGATCAGCGACGAACTGGCCGCCCTCAGCCCGGTCAAACGTCAGCAGCAGATCTATGCCCACCTCAATGCCTGGATCGCTGATGGCAGCATCCACGCCGTGACCATGAAATTCTTCAGCCAGGCCGATTGGGCCGCGCGTTCCTGAGCCTGCGGGCGACGAGATTCCTATGGATAAACTGATCATTACCGGCGGCGCTCGCCTCGATGGCGAAATCCGCATTTCCGGTGCGAAGAACTCTGCTCTGCCGATTCTGGCAGCGACCCTGCTGGGCGATGAGCCTGTCACCATCTGCAACCTGCCGCATCTGCACGACATCACTACCATGATCGAGCTGTTCGGTCGTATGGGCATCGAGCCGGTGATCGACGAGAAGCTGTCGGTGGAAGTCGATGCGCGGGCGATCAAGACCCTGGTCGCGCCTTACGAGCTGGTAAAAACCATGCGCGCCTCGATTCTGGTGCTCGGCCCCATGGTCGCTCGCTTCGGTGAGGCCGAAGTGGCACTGCCGGGCGGTTGCGCCATCGGCTCGCGTCCGGTCGACCTGCACATCCGTGGTCTCGAGGCTATGGGCGCGATCATCGATGTCGAGGGTGGCTACATCAAGGCCAAGGCGCCGGAAGGCGGCCTGCGTGGCGCGCACTTCTTCTTCGATGTGGTCAGCGTGACCGGTACCGAGAACATCATGATGGCCGCGACCCTGGCCAAGGGCCGCAGCGTGCTGGAAAACGCCGCGCGCGAGCCTGAGGTGGTCGACCTGGCCAACTGCCTGATCGCCATGGGCGCGAAGATCCAGGGTGCCGGCACCGACACCATCATCATCGACGGCGTCGAGC
This sequence comes from Pseudomonas chaetocerotis, assembly GCF_015712105.2. Lineage (NCBI taxonomy): Bacteria > Pseudomonadati > Pseudomonadota > Gammaproteobacteria > Pseudomonadales > Pseudomonadaceae > Pseudomonas > Pseudomonas chaetocerotis. Next base: position 252,771 of record NZ_JACFYX020000001.1, on the reverse strand, counting down.
GCCTGCACGGTGCGCGCTTCAACGTCATGCCCGACCGTATCGAAACCGGTACCTACCTGGTTGCGGCTGCCGTTACCGGTGGTCGGGTCAAGGTCAAGGATGCCGATCCTTCTACCCTGGAGGCCGTGCTGGCCAAGCTGCAGGAAGCAGGTGCCGAGATCACCACCGGTGCGGACTGGATCGAGCTGGACATGAAGGGCAAACGTCCGAAAGCCGTCAACCTGCGTACCGCGCCCTATCCGGCGTTTCCCACCGACATGCAGGCGCAGTTCATTGCCCTGAATGCCGTGGCTGAAGGCACCGGGACCATCATCGAAACCGTGTTCGAAAACCGTTTCATGCACGTCTACGAGATGCTGCGCATGGGCGCCAACATCCTGGTCGAAGGCAATACGGCCGTGGTCACCGGAGTCGACAAGCTCAAGGGCGCGCCTGTGATGGCGACCGACCTGCGCGCATCGGCGAGCCTGGTGCTGGCCGCGCTGGTGGCCGACGGCGATACGCTGATCGACCGCATCTACCACATTGATCGTGGTTACGAGTGCATCGAGGAAAAACTGCAGCTGTTGGGCGCTAAAATCCGCCGCGTTCCGGGCTGAGCCTCTATCGTTGTACGGCCGCTCCATATGGGGCGGCCGCTTCCGTTCAAGGAAACGTTTCATGCTGACCATCGCCCTGTCCAAAGGCCGCATTCTCGATGACACCCTGCCGTTACTGGCCGCAGCGGGCATCGAACCGACCGAGAACCCGGACAAGAGCCGCAAGCTGATCATCCCGACCACTCAGGATGACGTGCGCCTGCTGATCGTGCGGGCCACCGACGTGCCGACCTATGTCGAGCATGGCGCCGCCGACCTGGGCGTAGCCGGCAAGGACGTGCTGATGGAGTACGGCGGCCAGGGCATCTACGAGCCGCTGGACCTGCAGATCGCCAAGTGCAAGCTGATGACCGCCGGCAAGGTCGGCGCGCCGGAGCCGAAAGGTCGTCTGCGCGTGGCCACCAAATTCGTCAACGTCGCCAAGCGTTACTACGCAGAGCAGGGCCGTCAGGTCGATATCATCAAGCTCTACGGCTCGATGGAGTTGGCGCCGTTGGTGGGCCTGGCTGACAAGATCATCGACGTGGTCGACACCGGCAACACCCTGCGTGCCAATGGACTGGAACCGCAGGAACTGATCGCCACCATCAGCTCGCGCCTGATCGTCAACAAGGCCTCGATGAAGATGCAGCACGCGCGCATCCAGTCCTTGATCGATACCCTGCGTGGCGCCATCGAGGCGCGACACCAAGGCTGATTCCTCACCGCGACGTCTGGTCGCGGCAGCCTATCCGTGTCATAGCCAAATTCTCAGGTGCCCGCACGGTGGGCTTGCTACTCTAGCGGACCGTTGGAAAACGTAGCCGAGGCGGTCGATGCTAGGCAAAAACAGGCGAGGAAGCGGAGTTTACGAGCTGTAAATGAGCATTTCGAGCCTGTTTTTAACGACGCACCGGCAACGCAGGTAGTTTTCAACCGTCCGCTTGCGGCGCCTGAGATTTACCCTTACACGAGGCTTTGCCATGACCGCTCCCATTGCTGTTCGCCGACTCAACGCTGCTGACCAGGATTTCGCCCGACACCTGGATCATCTGCTGAGCTGGGAGAGTGTGTCCGACGATGGCGTCAACCAGCGCGTGCTGGAAATCATCCAGGCCGTGCGTGAGCGTGGCGATGCCGCCCTGGTCGAATACACCCAGCGTTTCGACGGCCTGGAGGTCGCCTCCATGGCTGACCTGATCCTGCCGCGTGAGCGTCTGGAACTGGCCCTGACCCGCATCAGCCCAGCTCAGCGCGAGGCGCTGGAGATTGCCGCCGAGCGCGTGCGCAGCTACCACGAAAAACAGAAGCAGGATTCCTGGCGCTACACCGAGGCCGATGGCACGGTGCTGGGGCAGAAGGTCACCCCGCTGGATCGTGCCGGCCTTTACGTACCGGGTGGCAAGGCGTCCTATCCGTCTTCGGTGCTGATGAACGCGATTCCGGCCAAGGTCGCCGGCGTACCCGAGGTGGTGATGGTGGTGCCGACCCCGCGCGGCGAGATCAACGAACTCGTGCTGGCTGCTGCCGCCATCGCCGGTGTCGACCGCGTGTTCACCATCGGGGGTGCCCAGGCTGTCGCCGCGCTGGCCTATGGCACCGAGAGCGTGCCGCCGGTGGACAAGATCGTCGGGCCCGGCAACATCTATGTGGCCACCGCCAAGCGCCACGTGTTCGGCAAGGTTGGCATCGACATGATCGCCGGCCCGTCGGAGATTCTCGTGGTCTGCGACGGCCATACCGACCCGGACTGGATCGCCATGGACCTGTTCTCCCAGGCTGAGCACGACGAGGACGCACAGTCGATTCTGGTCAGCCCGGATGCTGCCTTCCTCGACCGCGTCGCCGAGAGTATCGCCAAGTTGCTGCCGACCATGGAGCGCGCCGAGATCATTCGTACTTCGCTGGAAGGCCGTGGTGCGCTGATCCAGGTGGCGGACATGGCGCAGGCCATTAGCGTTGCCAACCACATTGCGCCGGAGCACCTGGAGCTATCCGTGGCCGATCCGGAGGCCTGGTTGTCGCAGATTCGCCACGCCGGTGCGATCTTCATGGGCCGTTACACCGCAGAAGCTCTGGGTGATTACGTGGCTGGCCCGAATCACGTGTTGCCGACGTCCGGTACCGCGCGTTTTTCTTCGCCGCTGGGGGTGTACGACTTCCAGAAGCGCTCGTCGATCATCTTCTGCTCGCCGGACGGCGCGTCGGAGTTGGGCAAGAGCGCTTCCGTGCTGGCCCGTGGCGAGTCGCTGACTGCGCATGCGCGCAGCGCCGAATACCGGATCAAGTGAGGTTGGGTGCGCCGTGCGCACCTTGTGAATGTACTGGTGCGCATGGCGCACCCTACGGGATCGCGCTTCGCCGGTTGAGCGAAGCGATATCCATCGCCCATGCAACGCATTCGAGGAGAGAAGGGCAGATGAGCAAATTCTGGAGCCCCTTCGTCAAGGACCTGGTGCCCTATGTACCGGGTGAGCAGCCCAAACTGAGCAAGCTGGTCAAGCTCAACACCAACGAGAACCCGTACGGCCCGTCGCCCAAGGCCATTGCAGCGATGCAGGCCGAGTTGAATGATGACCTGCGCCTGTACCCGGATCCCAATGGGGATCGCCTGAAACACGCGGTGGCTGCCTATTACGGCGTGCAGCCCGCTCAGGTGTTCGTCGGCAACGGTTCCGACGAAGTGCTGGCACACGCCTTCCATGGCTTGTTCCAGCATGATGCGCCGCTGCTGTTCCCGGATATCAGTTACAGCTTCTATCCGGTCTATTGCGGCTTGTACGGTATCGATTACCAGCAGATGGCGCTGGACGAACAGTTCCAGATTCGTGTCGAGGACTATGCCCGGCGCAATGGCGGCATTATCTTCCCTAACCCCAATGCGCCGACCGGCTGCCTGCTGCCGCTCGAAGCCATCGAGCGTCTGCTGCAGAACAGCCCGGACAGCGTGGTGTTGGTAGATGAGGCGTATATCGACTTCGGCGGCCAGACGGCCATCGCCCTGGTCGACAAGTATCCGAACCTGCTGGTCACCCAGACCCTGTCCAAGTCGCGCTCTCTGGCGGGCTTGCGCGTGGGCATCGCGGTTGGTCATCCGGACCTGATCGAGGCGCTGGAACGGATCAAGAACAGCTTCAACTCCTATCCGCTCGATCGCATGGCCATCGCCGGTGCTGCGGCGGCGTTCGAGGACCGCGCTTATTTCGAGAGAACCTGCCAACAGGTGATCGAGAGCCGTGAGGCGGTGGTCACCGGTCTACAGGGACTGGGTTTCCAGGTGCTGCCTTCGGCGGCGAACTTCGTCTTCGCCCGTCATTCGGACAAGGATGCCGCGACTCTGGCAGCCGGGCTGCGTGAGCAGGGGGTAATCGTGCGCCACTTCAAGCAACAGCGCATCGCCCAGTTCCTGCGCATCACCATCGGCACCCCGGAGCAGAACCAGGCCCTGCTGGACGCCCTGCAAGGCCTTTGATCCAGGCGAATCTGAAGAGAGCCGGTGGCGCATCAGCGCCACCGGCTTTTTTCATGGCACAGAGGGGGCTTACTCGTGATGCGGCTCGCCGAGGAAAGTCAGCGAGGTGAACAGACCGCGGCTTTCGATATTGGGGTCGTTCTCTACCGGCAGGTAGACCGCCGCGCTGATGATGTTCAGCCCTTCGTTGCGCACCATCACCTGAGCGCGGCCCTCGGCATCGGTCTTGGCGCTGACCTGATGTGGCGCGCCGCGGTAATCGCCGACCAGCTCGACGCCCGCCAGCGGCTTGCCGTCGGCCAGCACGCGCACGGGCAGAGGTTTGCCGGGGCCGACCTTGAGCGGATCGACTTGCGGAACGATGACCAGTTTCAGCGGTTTGAGGTCGGGCAGCTTGGCGCCCTCGCTGTAGATCGCCAGGCTGTACTTGTAGGTGTGCAGCGACTGGGTCGAGTTCGGCACCTGGCTGCGGCCCTGGTTGATCCATTGGCCTTCCGGGGTCTTTGACCAGGCACCATTGTCCAGGGCCACGCCGAGCACGGCGGGTTTCTTCAAGGGTTGCAGGCGGGCGTGATCGGCAAGGCGCTCGACGGTCACCGGAATCATTCGGCCTGCTGCGTCATAGGCCCAGGCGCCGCTGATCTTTTGTGCCTTGAAGGCATTGTCCTCGGCGCCATGGCCATAGACGACTTCGATATTGCCACGACGCTCTTCGGTCCAGAGGCCGTGGGCGAGTGCACTGTTGCTGGCGAACAGGCCGGCGAGCAGCAGGTAGGCAGGAATACGCATGTGAATCTCCGATTCAAAGGTTGAGGGTCAGGCTGACGCTGAGATTGCGAGGGTCGCCGGGCATTACCCAGACGTTATTGAACGAGCGCTCGTAGTACTTGCGGTCGAACAGGTTGTTGAGATTCAGCCCCAGGCTCAGGTCCTTGCTGGCCTGCCAGCGTGCGAGCAGGTCGACCGTGGTGTAGGCCGGCAACTCGAAATCGCTGCCGGTTTGCCCGGAACGGTCGCCAACGTAGGTGATCGCGGCGCCCAGTTCGGAACCTTGCAGTGCGCCGCTCTGGAACTGGTAAACGCTCATCAGGCTGGCGCTGTTGCGGGCGATGCCGAGCAGGTCGCTACCTTCAGGGATGCTGTTGTCCCTGGTTACTTCGGCGTCGATATAGGCATAGGCACCGATGACCCTCACGGCCTCGCTGAGTTGGCCGGTGATCTGCAGATCCAGGCCCTGGCTGCGCGCCTTGCCGGCGGCGATGCTGTCGCCGGGGTTGTTCGGGTCGGCAGTCAGCACGTTTTCCTTGTCGATATGAAACAGCGCCACGGTGGCGCCGATGCGACTGTCGAGCAGGTCGAGCTTGAGGCCGGTTTCGTAGCCGAGACCCTTCTCCGGCCTGAACACCTGACCCTGAGCACCGATGGCGTTGGGTTTGAACGACATCGAGGCGTTGGCGAACACACCGACCTCTGGCGTCAGCTGATAGAGCACGCCCGCGCGCGGTGTGGCGACATCCTTGCTCTGCTCATTACTGACGCGGGTGCTGCGGTTCAGTGCGGTCTGTTCGAAGCGCTCCAGGCGCACGCCGAGCAGGCCGCTCCAGCGTTCGTTGAAGCTGATCTGATCCTGCAGGTTGAGGGCGTAGCTTTCGGTGTGTTCGTGGAAGTCGTTGGGATTGACGATGGAGGGTTTCGGTTGCCCATAGATCGGCTTGTAGATGTCCTGGCCATAGCCCAGACCGGTAACGCTTTGCGGGTACTTCTGGCTGTTGCGATAGTTCTCGTACTCCAGCCCCAGCAGCACCTGATGTTGCCAGCCGGCCAGCTCGAATTGTCCATGCAGTTCGGCCTGGGTAATGCTGTCGTTCCATTCGAAGCTGCGCTCGCGGTAGAAGCGCGTGACCTGATCGCCAATCAGGCGCGAAGGTTCGGAGCTGTTGCCGTCCAGCGTGCCCTGGCTGTAATGGCTGGCCAGGCGTAGCTTCCAGGCATCGTTCAAATAGTGCTCGAGGCTGACCTGTAGCAACTGGTTGTCGTTACGGATCTTGCCGTCATTGGGTTCGCCGAGAAAGGTCGAGCGTTTGACCGCGCCCATCTTGCCGTTGACGGCGGGAATGCCACGGTCGAACACCGAGTCGGTGCGGGAAAACTCGCTGTCGATCATCAGCAGGGTGTCGGGCGACAGCTGCCAGCTGAAGGTCGGGTTGATGATCTGCCGCTGGTTGCCGACGTGATCACGGAAGCTGCCGTTGTCTTCCACTGCCAGATTTACCCGCGAAAGCAGGGTGCCGTCCTCGTTCAGTGGTGTGTTGACATCGAGGCTGCTGCGGTAGCGATCCCAGCGTCCGGCGCTGGCCTTGAACTGGGTGAAGGGCTCCAGTTGCGGGCGCTTGGTGACGATATTGACCAGACCGCCGGGGTCGCCACGGCCGTAGAGAGCCGCCGCCGGCCCCTTGAGTACTTCCAGGCGCTCGATAGCCGATGCGTCCGGCGAGCTGTAGCTGCCGCGGTTGATGGCAAAACCGTTGCGATACAGCTCGCCGGTGGTGAAACCGCGCACGCTGTAGTTGAGGAAGGTCAGGCCGCCGAAATTGTTCTGCCGCGAGACGCCGCCAGCGAAATCCAGGGCGCGGTCGATACGACTGCTGCCGAGATCGTCCAGCACCTGGGCGGGGACCACGCTGATGGCCTGGGGAATTTCGCTGATCGGTGTGTTGGTGCGAGTGGCACTGGATGAGCGTTTGGCGCGGTAGCCCTGCACCGGCCCATCGGCTTGTTCACTGGGGGCGCTGATGATGCTGTCGGCCAGTTTGGCCGGAGATTCAGCGGCAAGAGCGCAGGGTGTTAACAGGCTGCCGGCAAGCAAGGCGGAAGTGACGCGCAAGGGGAGGGTCTCCGGATGATTGTGGTTTATGTAATAACATTACAATAACCTCAATCGAGAAAAGTTCCCACTTGAAAATGAGCGCCGATCAGTTCCCGTTAACGGGAGGGCGAATACCGACCTCGGCGGTCAGCTGCAGCGGCTTGCCGTTGCGCAGCACGTCGATGCGGATATTATCGCCAGGCGTGGTGCGTGCGACCTGATTCATCGAGCGGCGACCGTCACTGGCCGGTTCGCCATCGATGCTGAGAATCAGGTCGCCAGGCTGCAGGCCGGCCTTCTGTGCCGGGCCGTCGCGATAGACACCAGCGACGACGATGCCAGGACGGCCATCGAGACCGAAGGACTCGGCCAGCTCCGGCGTCAGTGGTTGCACCTCGACGCCGAGGTAGCCGCGAATCACCTGGCCATGTTCGATGATTGCCTGCATCACCTCCATGGCCAGTTTCACAGGAATGGCGAAGCCGATGCCCTGCGAGCCGCCGGACTTGGAGAAAATCGCGGTGTTGATGCCCACCAGGTTGCCGTGTGCATCGATCAGCGCACCGCCGGAATTGCCGGGGTTGATCGCCGCATCGGTCTGGATGAAGTCTTCGTAGGTGTTGAGGCCCAGCTGGTTGCGCCCGGTGGCGCTGATGATGCCCATGGTCACGGTCTGACCGACGCCGAAGGGGTTGCCGATGGCCAGGGTGACGTCGCCGATGCGAATACTGTCGGAGCGTCCCAGAGTGATTGCCGGGAGATTGGGCAGGTCGATCTTCAATACGGCCAGGTCGGTTTCCGGATCGTTGCCAATCACCCGCGCCAGGGTTTCGCGGCCGTCCTTGAGGGCAACGACGATCTGGTCGGCGCCGCTGACCACATGATTATTGGTCAGTAGATAGCCTTCACGGCTCAACAGCACGGCCGAGCCGAGGCTCGACTCCATGCGCTGCTGGCGTGGCAGGTTGTCGCCGAAGAAGCGGCGGAACGTCGGATCTTCGAACAGCGGATGGGCCGGTTTGCTCACCAGTTTGGTGGTGTACAGGTTGGCCACTGCTGGCGATGCGGTATCGACTGCTTCGGAGTAGGACACCGGGCCTTCCTGCAGGCGGCTGTAGAGCGGTGCTTGCACCAGCTGCACTTCCTGGCTTGGCAAGCCGACCCATTGCGGGTAGCGCTGAATCAGCAGCAGTGCGAACAGCACACCGACCAGCAGGGGCCAACCGAGAAAACGCAGTGCCTGGGGCATCGAGACAATCCTGAGGGTTGCGGGGGCCAAATCCGGCCCTTAAGGTGGCGCATTATAGTGAGGTGCTCGCCAATTAGGCAGCGGCCCGCAACAGCTTGTGAGGAATCTTCATGGCCATTGCCCTGACCACGCTAGTGGAAGAAGCTGACGCTTTTCTTAACGCGTCGCGTATCAATGATTACTGCCCCAATGGCCTGCAGGTCGAGGGGCGTCCGCAGGTCCGTCGCATCGTCAGCGGCGTGACCGCCAGCCAGGCACTGATCGACGCGGCCATCGAGGCTGAGGCCGATGTGCTACTGGTGCATCATGGCTATTTCTGGAAGGGCGAGAACCCCTGTGTCATCGGCATGAGGCAGCGCCGTCTGAAAGCGCTGCTGGCCAATGACATCAGCCTGCTGGCCTATCACCTGCCGCTGGACGTGCATCCCGAGGTGGGTAACAACGTGCAGCTCGCGCGGCAGTTAGGCATCGTCGTCGAGGGCCCGCTGGAGCCGGAAAATCCGCGCACCGTTGGCCTCGTCGGCTCGCTGCGAGAGCCGATGAGCGCGGCCGACTTCGCCAGGCACGTGCAGCAAACGCTGGGGCGTGCGCCGCTGCTGGTCGAGGGCGATGGCCTGATTCGTCGAGTCGGCTGGTGCACGGGCGGCGGCCAGGGCTATATCGACCAGGCGATTGCCGCAGGAGTCGACCTCTACCTGACTGGCGAAGCTTCCGAGCAGACCTTCCACAGCGCACGCGAAAATGGCGTGAGCTTCATCGCCGCCGGCCATCACGCCACCGAACGCTACGGTGTGCAGGCTCTGGGGGACTATCTGGCGCGGCGTTTCGCCCTCGAACACCTGTTTATCGACTGCCCCAACCCGATCTGAATCGCCCGTACGGGCAGGTATAACGCTAGATCGTTTCGGTCTAACTGGCGTCCTGAGTATAAGCAGACGCTGTGATAGAGTGCGCGCTCGTCCACGGCCCGCCGGCCCCACAACAGCAAACCGTGAGTAGCCATGCTCGACAAATTGACCCATCTGAAGCAGCTGGAGGCGGAAAGCATCCACATCATTCGTGAAGTGGCCGCCGAATTCGACAACCCGGTGATGCTCTATTCCATCGGCAAGGATTCAGCCGTGATGCTGCACCTGGCCCGCAAGGCGTTCTTCCCTGGCAAGCTGCCGTTTCCGGTGATGCACGTCGATACCCGCTGGAAATTCCAGGAGATGTACCGCTTCCGCGACAAGATGGTCAGCGAGATGGGCCTGGATCTGATTACCCACATCAACCCTGATGGTGTGGCGCAGGACATGAACCCCTTCACCTACGGCAGTGCCAAGCACACCGACGTGATGAAGACCGAAGGCCTCAAGCAGGCGCTGGACAAGTACGGCTTCGATGCCGCCTTCGGTGGCGCGCGTCGCGACGAAGAGAAGTCGCGCGCCAAGGAGCGCGTGTATTCCTTCCGCGACAGCAAGCACCGCTGGGATCCGAAGAACCAGCGCCCCGAGCTGTGGAACGTGTACAACGGCAAGGTCAAGAAGGGCGAGTCGATCCGCGTCTTCCCGCTGTCGAACTGGACCGAGCTGGACATCTGGCAGTACATCTACCTGGAGCAGATTCCAATCGTGCCGCTGTACTTCGCCGCCGAACGCGAAGTGATCGAGAAGAACGGCACGCTGATCATGATCGACGACGAGCGCATCCTCGAGCACCTGTCCGATGAAGAGAAGGCGCGCATCACCAAGAAGATGGTGCGTTTCCGTACCCTCGGCTGCTACCCGCTGACCGGTGCGGTGGAGTCCACGGCACTGACTTTGCCCGAAATCATCCAGGAGATGCTCCTGACCCGTACTTCCGAGCGCCAGGGCCGCGTGATCGATCACGATGCCGCAGGGTCGATGGAAGAAAAGAAACGTCAGGGCTATTTCTGAGGATCGCGCACCATGAGTCACCAATCCGATTTGATCGGCCAGGACATTCTCGCTTACCTGGCCCAGCACGAGCGCAAGGAACTGCTGCGCTTTCTTACCTGCGGCAACGTCGACGACGGCAAGAGCACGCTGATCGGCCGTCTGCTGCACGATTCCAAGATGATCTACGAGGATCACCTAGAAGCCATCACCAAGGATTCGAAGAAAGTCGGCACCACCGGCGATGACATCGACCTGGCACTGCTGGTCGACGGTCTGCAGGCTGAGCGCGAGCAGGGCATCACCATCGACGTGGCCTACCGCTACTTCTCCACCGCCAAGCGCAAGTTCATCATCGCCGACACCCCCGGCCATGAGCAGTACACGCGCAACATGGCCACCGGCGCTTCGACCTGCGACCTGGCGATCATCCTGATCGACGCCCGTTACGGCGTGCAGACCCAGACCAAGCGCCATAGCTTCATCGCCTCCCTGTTGGGCATCAAGCACATCGTCGTCGCCGTCAACAAGATGGACCTCAAGGACTTCGATCAGGGCGTGTTCGAGCAGATCAAGGCCGACTATCTGGCCTTCGCCGAGAAGATCAACCTGCGCCCGACCACCCTCGAGTTCGTGCCGATGTCGGCGCTCAAGGGCGACAACGTGGTCAACAAGTCCGAGCGCTCGCCCTGGTACACCGGCCAGTCGCTGATGGAGATTCTCGAGACCGTCGAGGTCGCTGGCGACCGCAACTTCGACGACCTGCGCTTCCCGGTGCAGTACGTCAATCGCCCGAACCTGAACTTCCGCGGTTTCGCCGGCACCCTGGCCAGCGGCATCGTGCGCAAGGGCGATGAGATCATGGCGCTGCCGTCGGGCAAGACCAGCAAGGTCAAGTCCATCGTCACGTACGAGGGCGAGTTGGAGCAGGCCGGCCCGGGCCAGGCGATCACCCTGACCCTGGAAGACGAGATCGACGTCTCCCGCGGCGACATGCTGGTGCATGCCGACAACCGTCCGCTGGTCACCGACAGCTTCGAGGCCATGTTGGTCTGGATGGGCGAAGAGCCGATGCTGCCGGGCAAGAAGTACGACATCAAGCGCGCCACCAGCTACGTGCAGGGCTCTATCCCGAGTATCGTTCATCGCGTTGACGTGAATACCCTGGAGCAGGGGGCGGCCAGCGAGCTGAAGCTCAACGAGATCGGCCGGGTCAAGGTCGCGCTGGACGCCCCGATTGCCCTGGATGGTTACGAGTACAACCGCACCACCGGCGCTTTCATTATCGTCGACCGCCTGACCAACGGTACCGTCGGTGCTGGCATGATCATCGCCGATCCGGTCGCTCATGGCGGCGGTCAGCATGGTCGTCTGGCGCATGTGTCGACCGAGGAGCGTGCTTCGCGCTTCGGTCAGCAGCCAGCCACCGTGCTGTTCAGCGGTTTGTCTGGAGCAGGCAAGAGCACCCTGGCCTATGCGGTCGAGCGCAAGCTGTTCGATATGGGCCGCGCTGTGTACGTACTGGATGGCCAGAACCTGCGCCACGACCTGAACAAGGGCCTGCCGCAGGATCGCGCCGGTCGCGCCGAAAACTGGCGTCGTGCCGCGCACGTGGCACGTCAGTTCAACGAGGCCGGTTTGATCGCCCTGGCTGCGTTCGTGGCACCGGATGCCGAAGGACGCGAGCAGGCCAAGGCGCTGATCGGCAGTGAGCGCGTCATCACCGTTTACGTCCAGGCTTCGCCGCAGATCTGCGCCGAGCGTGATCCTCAGGGCCTGTACGCTGCCGGTGGCGACAACATTCCAGGCGAAGGCTTCCCCTACGATGTGCCGCTGGATGCTGATCTGGTGATCGACACCCAGACGCAGTCGGTCGAGGAGGGCGTCAAGGCGGTGCTGGATCTGCTGCGTAGCCGCGGCGCGATCTAAAACTCGCGTTGCAGCATGATGAGCCCCGCCTATTAGCGGGGCTTTTTCATTACCGGCCACGCGCGGAGCCGACGATATTTACCTAATAAAATGGTTCTTCGCATTTTCGCGACGAGGATACGCTTGACACCGGGCTGGCAAGTTTGTGTGCGCATCATTTACTGACTTAGCACTATCCATTACTGCATCGTCTGAGCGTTTGGGTTGCGCCCGTAAGGGGTAAACCCATCAGGCCAGGCGGCGTGTGAATGGAGAGTGCCAAGTCATCGAAAGCTCACACGTAATTGCCAGTCCGGTGTGTCCACCCGCACGTTCTCCGAAGCATAAAAAAGCCCCGCAATCGCGGGGCTCGGTATTTCTGGCCGGCGGGTTACTTCTTCAGCCCGTAGCTCTCGTCCAGCATGCCTGGGCCGTCGCTTTTCGGCGCGTAGTCCTTGGGCATTTCATGGTTTTTCGGCGGGGTCAGGCGCTCGCGCTTTTCGCCTGCTTCGGTGCTGTTCAGGGTGGCCAGCAGACGCTGGCGGGTCAGCTCGTCCAGGGCCAGGCGGTTGGCGCCGTCGGACAGGTGCTCCTGCACGTCCTGGTAGCTCTGGGTGAGTTTCTTCACCAGGCTGGCGGTGGTGTTGAAGTGGGTCACCACTTCGTTCTGGTAGGCCTCGAAGCGTGCCTGCATTTCATCCATCTGCCGCTGCGTACGGCCCGGTGCAGCATTGGGGGCCAGGCGGGCGAGCACAAAGCCCACGGCGATGCCGACCACCAGGGTCAGGGCGGGTATCAACCAGGCTGTAACGGTCTGTTCCACGAGTCCTTCCTCTCAAAACGGCTTTGCTTTACGTTAGCGGCTCGAGCCTGTGCTGTATACGACCAGATCCTGCTCAGAGTCTACTGCGCGTCGACACTGCTGGGTTAAAAACAGGTTCGGAATGCTCATGTACAACAGTACACTGCGCTTCCTCTCCTGTTCTTGCCTTGCATTGCGCGAGCTCTCGAGACGCTGAACAGGTTCATTTGCCGCACAGGCAGTTTGCTAGACGAGTCGACCCGTTGCGGGGTCACGGAGTTCAGTGTTGCTCAGTCGCGAAACCCCTCTTTTCATTCAAGGCCCGGTGGGTCAACTCGAAGCCCTTCTGCTGGAAGTACCCGACGCCCGAGGCGTGGCGCTGATCTGCCATCCCAACCCGGTGCAGGGCGGCACCATGCTCAACAAGGTGGTGAGCACCTTGCAACGCACCGCACGTGACTGTGGATATCACACATTGCGTTTCAATTATCGCGGCGTTGGCGCCAGTGCCGGCAGCCACGACATGGGCACCGGCGAGGTGGACGATGCCGAAACCGTCGCCGCCTGGCTGCAGGAGGAATATCCGAACCTGCCCGTCACGCTGCTGGGCTTTTCCTTCGGTGGCTTCGTCGCTGCTGCGCTGGGTGCGCGCCTGGAGGCGCAGGGGCAGGTGCCGAGAAAGCTGTTCATGGTGGCGCCGGCGGTGCATCGGCTGACCGCCGAGACGCCACCTGCCAGCCAGTGTCCGCTGGTGGTGATCCAGCCCGATAGCGACGAAGTGGTCGAGCCGCAGACCGTGTACGACTGGTCGACCCATCTCGGGCGTGCCCATGAGATGCTGAAAGTGGCAGAATGCGGTCACTTTTTTCACGGCAAGCTGACGGATCTGAAGGAACTCCTTCTGCCGCGTCTGTGAACGTGGCGCAGGGTGCGCCATGCGCACCCTGCGATCAATCTGGTATTCAAGGCGTCCCGCGGCCTCGGCTCGCGCGATCAGCGAAATAGTTCAAGCAAAGCGAATCTGATCATGACCACCCGTATCCTTACTGGTATCACCACCACCGGCACGCCGCACCTGGGCAACTACGCCGGCGCCATCCGTCCGGCCATCGTTGCCAGCCGCGATCCGCAGATGGATTCCTTCTACTTCCTCGCCGACTACCACGCGCTGATCAAGTGCGATGATCCGGCGCGCATCCAGCGTTCGCGCCTGGAAATCGCAGCCACCTGGCTGGCGCTGGGCCTGGATACCGACAAGGCGACCTTCTACCGCCAGTCCGACATCCCCGAGATTCCCGAGCTGTGCTGGCTGCTCACCTGCGTCGCCGGCAAGGGCCTGCTCAACCGTGCCCATGCCTACAAGGCTTCGGTGGACAAAAACGTCGAACAGGGCGAAGACCCGGATGCCGGCGTGACCATGGGGCTGTTCAGCTATCCGGTGCTGATGGCAGCGGACATCCTGATGTTCAACGCGCAGAAGGTGCCGGTCGGTCGTGACCAGATCCAGCACGTGGAGATGGCGCGCGATATCGGTCAGCGCTTCAACCATCTGTTCGGCAAGGGCAAGGATCTGTTCGTCCTGCCTGAGGTGGTGATCGAGGAAGAAGTGGCCACGCTGCCGGGCCTCGATGGGCGCAAGATGAGCAAGAGCTACGACAACACCATCCCGCTGTTCGGCAGCGCCAAGCAGCTCAAGGACGCCGTGGCGCGCATCGTCACCGACTCCAGGCTGCCGGGTGAGCCCAAGGATGCCGAGGGTTCGCACCTGTTCACCCTGTACCAGGCCTTCGCCAGCCACACGCAGCAGGCCGAGTTCCGTGCCGAGCTGGAAGGCGGCCTGGCCTGGGGCGAGGCGAAAAACCGTCTGTACCAGCTGCTCGAAGACACCTTGGGCGAGGCGCGCGAGCGTTACAACGCGCTGATCGCTCGGCCGACCGACCTGGAAGACATTCTCCTCGCTGGTGCAGTCAAGGCGCGCAAGATTGCCACGCCGTTCCTCGGCGAGTTGCGCGAGGCCGTGGGCTTGCGCTCGTTCCGTGAACAGGTGCAGGTTGCTACTGGCGAGAAGAAGAAAGCCGCCAAGAGCGCACGCTTCGTCAGCTTCCGTGACGACGACGGCAGCTTCCGCTTCCGTCTGCTCGATGCCGATGGCGAGCAATTGCTGCTGTCGAAATCCTTCGCCGATGGCAAATCGGCCGGCATGATCAACAAGCGTCTGCAATCTGGCGATCCGCTGGATGTGCGTGCCGAAGGTCAGGTGTTCTCGGTCTGGATCGACGGTGAGCGCGTGGCGAGCAGTCCCGAGTTCGCTGACGGTCAGGCGCTGGAAGATGCCATCGTCCGTCTGCGTGAGGCGCTGGCACCGCAGGAATGAAGAGGCTTTTGCTCCCCTCTCCCGCTTGCGGGGCGTAAGCGGAAAGAGCGAAGCATGGCTTCGCCCGCTGGAGCGCCCTGAGCTCTGCGAAGGGCTAGGGCGCGGAGCGGGGGCTGGGGGAGAGGGTTGTCCGGTGCACCGCGTCGTCGGCCTGCCCTCTCCCCGAACCTCTACCATAAATGGGAGAGGGAGTGTGCCCAGCTTGCACCGATTGCCAATCAACGGGGGCGTCGCTAAAGTGACGCCCCCGTTTTTACTTGCCCGGCTAACGAATCATGACCCCCTTAGAGCGTTATCAGGCCGATCTCAAGCGGCCAGACTTCTTCCATGATGCGGCCCAGGAAAATGCCGTCCGCCATCTTCAGCGTCTGTACGACGACCTGATCGCGCGCGACCAGGGCAAGTCCGGACTGATGGGCAAGCTGTTCGGCAAGAAGCCGCAGGGGCCGGTCAAGGGCCTGTATTTCTGGGGTGGTGTAGGGCGCGGCAAGACCTACCTGGTCGATACCTTCTTCGATGCGCTGCCGTTCGAGCAGAAGATGCGCACTCACTTCCACCGCTTCATGAAGCGTGTGCACGAGGAAATGAAGACCCTCAAGGGCGAGAAGAACCCGCTGACCATCATCGGCAAGCGTTTCGCCGACGAGGCGCGGGTGATCTGCTTCGATGAGTTCTTCGTCAGCGATATCACCGATGCCATGATTCTCGCCACGCTGATGGAAGAGCTGTTCAAGAACGGCGTTTCCCTGGTGGCCACTTCCAATATCGTGCCGGATGGCCTGTACAAGGACGGCCTGCAGCGCGCGCGCTTCCTGCCGGCCATCGCCTTGCTCAAGGAGCACACCGATATCGTCAACGTCGACAGCGGTGTCGACTATCGCCTGCGTGCGCTGGAGCAGGCCGAGCTGTTCCATTTCCCGCTCGGCCCGGCTGCGGAAGAGAGCCTGCGCAAGAGCTTCCAGAGCCTGCTGCCGGACTGCACCCATATGGTGGAGAACGAGGCGCTGATGATCGAGAACCGCGCGATTCACGCCGTGCGGGTGTGCGAGGACGTGGCCTGGTTCGAATTTCGCGAGCTGTGCGACGGCCCGCGCAGCCAGAACGACTATATCGAGCTGGGCAAGATCTTCCATGCGGTGATCCTGGCCAATGTCGAGCAGATGAGCGTGGCCAAGGACGACATGGCGCGCCGTTTCATCAACCTGGTGGACGAGTTCTACGACCGCAACGTCAAGCTGATCATCTCCGCCGAGGTGGAGCTCAAGGATCTCTATACCGGCGGCCGCCTGAGCTTCGAGTTCCAGCGCACGCTGAGCCGTCTGCTGGAAATGCAGTCGCACGAGTTCCTTTCGCGCCCACACCGGCCCTGAAAACTGGCGCCCGCCCTGCATCGGGCGGGCGTTGCCCGGTCACTGTGGCAGCCAGCTGCGCCACAGCTCCAGCGTCTGCGCACCGTGCTCGACGATCAGTTCACCGCCATAGGTGACGATCAGCAGCGCCACGACCATTACCGTCATCGGCAGAATCCAGCGCTCGTAGCGGTAGTAGAAACCCTTGTCGCGCACCTCCTCGTTGGCGGCGGCGATTTCTGCCTCGCCCACCACCTGTCTGGCCAGCAGGTGGTTCAGCGCCACGGGCGGTGACAGGTAGGCCAGTTCCATGGCCGTCAGGGCGATCATCCAGAAATGCACCGGGTGAATGCCGTTGGCATAGGCGATCGGCGCAATGGTGGCCGACACCAGGATCACCACGCCAAAGGCGTCCATCACCATGCCGATCAGGAACAGCACCACCATCAACGCGGTCAGTGCCAGCCAGATGCTCTGGAAGTCCTGCGGGATCAGCTCCATGAGGCCGGAGCGTTCGATCACCCCGCCAGTGGATACCGACAAGGCCATCAGCAAGGTCAGCGCGCCGATATGTCCGACAGTGTCGTAAGTGGCGGCGCCCACTGCCTGGGTGAAGTTGCGCTGGCTGTTGCCCTGATCGTTCTCTATGACGCGAGCGCTCGGTGTTTCCACCAGTGACTCGCCGCGCAGCTTGTCGAAAATCAGCACCACCAGCAGGATGACCGGCAACATCACCGGCGCGGTGAACTCGTTCAGCCGGGTATCGAGCAGGTAGCTGTAGACCCAGACCACCACGATGGCGATGAGGATGTAGGGTGCCACCGGCACCAGGGCGCGGGCCATGGCGGGCATGGCGTCGCGTGGATGGGCAATGTTGATTCGTTGCTGGCGCAGCACCTGCGAGGCGATGAAGAACAGCGACGAGGTCAGGACGAAAACGGCGATCCCCCAGTTGTACAGTTCGGCTGTGGTCACCTGCTTGTTCAATGCTGCGACCACCACGATCAGCAGGCAGGGGCGCAGTACTACGCCGAGCGAGCCGGACATCGCCGAGACGGCCAGGGCGAATTGCCGGCGGCCTCCGGAGAGCAGCACTTCGCGGTAGATGATGGCCCCGGCGGCGATGACGAAGATGCCCGAGGCGCCGGTGTAGGCAGTCGGCACGGCGGCACCGATCAGCAGAATCCAGGTCAGAAGCTCCGGCGACAGACGCCAGGGGCGAACCAGATCCAGGAAGCGGTCGACCACGTTGGTTTGCTTGAGCAGCATGCCGGCCCAGATGAACAGGGCCAGGTTGAGGAAAATACCTGACAGCTCGACGAGCTGACCCAGGTAGATGGCGATACCGCCATGGTGGCCTTGCAGCGAAAACGAGGTGAAGGAACTGATCGCCATGATGGCGTACAGCGGCGTGCAGAGCAGCGCCAGTCCCAGATTGCCGCCAGGTTCGGCTTCCGCCGGTGGTTTGAGCAAGTTGTAGACGCTGATCAGGCACAGGCAGCTGAACAGCGCGATCCACAGCCCATTGAGATACGGCCTGTTCAGCGGCAGGTCGGCGTGGACCAAGGTATGCAGGTAGTGGCTGCAGGAAAATACCAGCAAGGCATTGGCAATGACCATGCCGGCAGCCGAGACACGGTGATCGAGCCGGCTCTTGGCGGGACGCAGCGAGATGTGGTGGTTGCGCAGGGTGGTGGTGATGCCGGCGATGGCGATGAGCAGCAGCAGGAGCAGGGCGCGGTTGTCAGTGCCGAAGCGAAAGATGCCGAAGAACGAGGTTTCCAGGCTGCGGAACAGTTTCAGTTCAGGCGTCGTGTGCGCGACGACGGCCGCGTGCAGCGTATGCTGCTGCGCGCAGAGTTGGGCGGCACGTTGCAGGGCGCTGCGTTGCGCTTGCGGGTCGACCTCGGTAGCGTCGAACAGGTCGTCGATATCGCTGCTGGCCCGGGCGGGCTGCCTGGCCAGCAGAGCTTCGAGGTCGGGGGTGGGATCGCAGGTCGGGGTCACCGGATCGGCGCGCAGCATGAAGTATTGCACACCGGCAGCCGGGTCACCGAACAGACGCTCGCCCATGCGCAGAAGTTGGCCATGGAGCATCTCCCCGGTGCCTATGACCAGGGTGAGGGTCAGCAGAAGGAAGACCGGCAGGGTGGAAAGCCATCGGCCAAACAGAGGACGTTTGAACGTCTGGGTTGGCGCAGGCTGGTCATGGCTGATCATGGTCGAGGCAATGGGCATGGCAGGCTCTACGGTCGAGGCGGAGTCCGGGGGCGTGCCCCCGTTTCGTTGTTGTTATTCGAGGTTCTGGGCGCACTCGGCATCGGCTGAGTCGATCTGGCAGCGCACGCGCTTCATCACCGCCATCATGCGTTTGTCATAGATGCCTTCCTCGGTCAGCGAAATACGCGCCTCACGCAGCATCACGCTGTACTTCTCCATGTCCTCGGGCGGAATGTCGATCCAGTAGTGACTGTCGATCTCGCTTTCCGATTGCGTGATGATGTCCATGGCGCGGCTGTACTGGCTGAGGGCGAACTCGCGTGATTGCTGCCCGAAGCCTTCGGGGAAACGGTCAGGACGGATGACCAGCTGGTAGGTCAGTTGCAGCACCGGGAAGCGCGCCACGCCGCCGCGTTCACCCATACCCTTCTGCAGTTCCAGCGGTTTGTAGGCCGCCGCCGGAGCACCGACCACATCCACCGAGCCGTTATTGAACTTGCCGGCGAAGTTGGTGACATCGGAGGCGACTGGCTGAGCGCCGATCCGCTGCACCATCTTCGCCTGTGCATTGTCGTAGTCCATGATCGCGAACTTCTTGCCCGACAGTTTGCTGATGTTGTCGATGGTGCGGTCGTTGACGAACAGGTAGGCCGCGCCCATGGGCACGATACCCGCCACTTCGTAGGGGCCGTTGAGCATGAATTTGCTGGCCTTGGCTGAGCTCAAGGTGGTGATCACAGTTTCCAGTGCCTGGTAGCTGGGCAGGGCACCCAGTGCTTCCAGGCTGCCGGTGAATCCGTTGAACTGACGGGCGCGCAAGCCCATGATCATCACGCCATCGCATTGCCCGGCCTTGAAGTCTTCTGCAGCGATTTTCTCGTCGGTGTAGGGTTTGAGTTCGAGGCTGGCGCCGAAATGGTTGGCAGCCAGTTGGTAGTCCTTCATCAGGCTGTAGATGTCGCCCTGGGCACCGAGGATGTCGAACACGCAGATCCTCTGAGCGAAGGCCTGGGGGGAGGCGCCCAGTGCCAGACAGAGCAGAGCGGGGGCGGCTAGGTTGGAACACTTCATGGCGGATACTCCGGATCGTGCTGCTGAGGCGGGAAGGCTTGTGACGATCTGACTAGAGCAGGTCGTCGATCTCGATGCCGGTATCGACCGGCTGTTGCTCGTCCCAGAAACGCAGCAGGCCGCCGATTGGAGTACGTGTACCGGCATTGGTCGTCCAGTAGCGATCGGCATTGTTCATGACGGTGCTGCTGCTGATGGCATCGACCTGGGCATAGGGTTCGTTGAGCTTGAAGCTGCTGTTCGCCGCTTCGGTCGCGCCGAAGGCCCGCAGCGCGCTGCGCAAGTGCTGCTCGTCGTTCTTCGCGGTGGCGGAGATCGCATAGAGGGCGTGGGCCAGGCGCACGCCGTGACGCTCACCGATCTGTCGCGACTGCTCGAGCACCTGCCAGGGGTTCTGTCCCTCACCGCTGCCTGGCAGCATGTTCCAGACCAGGGCGCGCGCCGCCATCGGGGCACCCCACCACTTCTCATTGTCCAGGCACGCCATGGCGCGCTCGGTCTTGGCCGCGATGTCCTTGGGCACGCCGACGGCGTTCTGCGAGTTGATGTCGTTCTGGATGGCTTGCAGTCCCTGGATCAGGCCTAGCAGGTAGATCAGCTCGTCGAGATCCTTGTCGAAGGCCGGGCAGCTATCGCCGATGCGGATATCGAAGCGCTTCTCGTAGTAGCTGGCGAAGTTCTGGTACGACTGGTATTGGCGTCGTGCCGCCAGTTCGGCATAGCGCTTCTGGGTGATACGTGCGTCCTGTGCCTCTTCGACCTGCTTGCTGCGTGAGGCGCGCAGGTAGCGCAGCTCCTGCTCGAAGGCGGTCTGCTCGGCACAGGTAGCGGCGGTGAGGTAGAGCAGGGTCAGCAACTGTTGGTTGTCGGCACCCATGCCGCTGGTGGACTGGATGAGTGGGGCGACGGACGCGCCGGAATAACAGGCCATGTCGGCGTCATGGCTTTCGAGCATGGGGCCGACCAGGTTGTTTTCCATGAAGCGCAGCGATTGGTCGGCACCGAAGCGTTTGATCGGGGTGCAGGCTGTCAGTAGCACCAGCGATGCAATCGCACACAGGCGCAGCGCACGAGAGGCTCCCATGGCGTTCTCCATCGTTATTGTTGTTGTAGGGGCGCATCCAGCGCACGTTCTTGTGTGTCTGCCACGCGCAAGCGGGCCGACCACGTAAGCACTCTACTGGCAGCGGGTTGGGCTGATACCCAATCTTCTGGTGGGTGTGGCGGAGCGGTAGACAGGTTGTCTAGTGCAGGGCGTTACCGAATCGCCGCAGGCGTGCCGAATGGCGCCTGCGCGATTTCACTGGGGCTGCTGCTGAAACTGGCGGCGATAGTGGTTGGGGGACAGCCCCGTGTGCTGGCGAAACAGGCGCGCGAAGAAGCTGGCATCGTCGTAGCCGATCTCGTAGCTGACGGTCTTGATGCTCTTGCGGGTGGAAGAAAGCAGACTCTTGGCAGTTTCGATGCGCAGGCGTTGCAGGTAGTGCAGAGGCTTGTCGCCGGTGGCACCCTGGAAACGACGCATGAAGTTGCGGATGCTCATGCCGTGCTCGCGGGCCACGTCCTCGAAGCGGAACTTGTCGGCATAGTGCTCCTCCAGCCAATGCTGGATCTGCAGCACGGTGACGTCCTGGTGCAGCTTCTGGCCGCCGAAGCCGATGCGTCCTGGCGTATAACTGCGCTGTACCTCGTAGAGAATGTCGCGCGCCACGCCCTGAGCCACGCCGGCGCCGCAATAACGCTCGATCAGATAGATATAGAGGTCGCAGGCCGAGGTGACGCCGCCTGCGCAATACAGATTGTCGGCATCGGACAGGTGCTTGTCCTGATTGAGCAGTACCTTGGGAAAACGCTCGGAAAATTCGCGGAAGAAGCGCCAGTAGGTGGTCGCTTCCTTGCCGTCGAGCAGACCGGCTTCGGCCATCCAGAACACCCCGCTGGCCTCGCCGCAGATCGCCGTGCCGCTGGCATGCTGACGTTTGAGCCAGTCCAGCACCTGTGGATAACGACGACTGAGTGCGTCGAAATCGTCCCAGAAGGCGGGAAGGATGATCACGTCGCAGCTGTCCAGGCCGCCGTCTACCGGCACCTTGACCTTGCTGAAGCTGTTCACAGGCAACCCATCCGGGCTGACCAGATGGATGTCGAACGGCGGTTCGAAGCCCAGGCCCTGCTGCTTGGCATAGCGAATGCCAGCCATGTGGAAGAAGTCCTTGGCTTGCATCAGGGTGGAGGCGAAGACGCCGTCGGTGGCGAGAATGCTGACGCGGCGTAACGCCGTACGCGGCTCTGGAATAACCATAAGTATTTATTCTTGTTCAAGGCTAAGTGGTCATGCAGCGGCTGGATCGTCTTATTTTTTGGCGCTTGTGTCCAGTGCGACCAAGCGTTTGCTTGGCTAAAGTCGAGGCCATGCTTTTTCTCCCGCCTCAGACACAGGTAGCGCCATGATCCCCAGAACTCTATTCAGCTCCGACCATGAACTGTTTCGCGACAGCGTGCGCAAGTTTCTCGAGCAGGAAGCCGTGCCTTATCACCACCAATGGGAGAAAGACGGACATGTCGACCGCGCGCTATGGAACAAGGCGGGCGAGGCGGGGATGCTGTGTTCGCATATCCCGGAGGAGTACGGCGGCATGGCGGCCGACTTCCTCTACAGCACCGTGGTGATCGAGGAGATCGGGCGCCTGGGACTGACCGGCATCGGTTTCTCGCTGCATTCGGACATTGTCGCGCCCTACATCCTGCATTACGGCAGCGAGGCGCAGAAGCAGCACTACCTGCCCAAGCTGTTCAGCGGCGAGATGATCACGGCCATCGCCATGACCGAACCGGGTGCGGGTTCCGACCTGCAGGGCGTGAAGACCACTGCCGTACTCGATGGCGACGAGTACGTGATCAACGGCTCGAAGACCTTCATCACCAATGGCTGGCTAGCCGATCTGGTGATTGTCGTGGCCAAGACCGACCCCAAGGCCGGCGCCAAGGGCACCAGTTTGTTTCTGGTCGAAGCCAATACGCCCGGCTTCTCCAAGGGCAAGCGCCTGGAGAAAGTGGGTATGAAGGCTCAGGACACCTCCGAACTGTTCTTCCAGGACGTGCGCGTACCCAAGGAAAATCTGCTGGGCCAGCCGGGTATGGGCTTCGCCTACCTCATGCAGGAGCTGCCGCAGGAGCGCCTGACCGTCGGCATCGGCGCCCTGGCTTCGGCGGAAGCGGCGCTGCAGTGGACGCTGGATTACACCCGTGAGCGCAAGGCTTTCGGCAAGGCCGTGGCGGACTTCCAGAACACTCGCTTCAAGCTCGCCGAAATGGCGACGGAGATTCAGGTCGGTCGGGTGTTCATCGACCGCTGCCTGGAGCTGCACCTGGTGGGCAAGCTCGATGTGCCGACGGCGGCGATGCTCAAGTACTGGACCACCGATCTGCAGTGCAAGGTGCTCGACGAGTGCGTGCAGCTGCACGGTGGCTACGGTTACATGTGGGAATACCCGGTGGCGCGCGCCTGGGCCGACGCGCGGGTACAGCGCATCTACGCTGGCACCAACGAGATCATGAAGGAAATCATCGCTCGTTCACTGGTGTAAATCCGTAGGGGACGCTGTGCGCACCTACAACGCTGAGGTGCTTGTCGGTGCGCACGGCACACCCTACGTGGTGCGTCAGGGCGCGGGGTTGGGTTGCGACTTGTGGATCGCCTCGATGCCGGCGAGCACTTCTTCGGAGAGCTTCAGCTCGGCGCTGGCCAGGTTGCTGTCCAGTTGCTCCAGGCTGGTGGCGCCAATGATGTTGCTAGTCACGAAGGGCTGCGCAGTGACGAAGGCCAGGGCCATCTGCGCCGGATCCAGGCTGTGCTCGCGAGCCAGGGCCACGTAGCGTGAGCAGGCTGCTTCCGACTGCGGGTTGGTGTAGCGGGCAAAGCGGCTGAACAGGCTGATGCGTGCGCCGGCCGGGCGAGCGCCGCCTTCGTATTTGCCGCTGAGCATGCCGAAAGCCAGTGGTGAGTAGGCCAGCAGGCCGCACTGCTCGCGAATCGCCACTTCCGCCAGACCCACCTCGAAGCTGCGGTTGAGCAGGTTGTAAGGGTTCTGGATCGACACGGCGCGCGGCCAGCCACGGCTTTCGGCCAGTTGCAGGAACTTCATGGTGCCCCACGGGGTTTCGTTGGACAGGCCAATATGGCGGATCTTGCCGGCCTTGACCTGCTCATCGAGCACTTCCAGGGTTTCTTCCAGAGGTGTGAACTCAACGTCCTTGTGCTTGTAGTCCAGTTGGCCGAAGAAGTTGGTCGGCCGCTCCGGCCAGTGCAGTTGGTACAGATCGATCCAGTCGGTCTGCAGGCGCTTGAGGCTGGCGTCCAGTGCGTTGACGATGTGTTGGCGGTTGAACTTCAGTTGGCCGTCACGGATGTGCGAGATGCCGTTGCCGGGGCCGGCGATCTTGCTGGCCAGAATCCAGTCGGCGCGGTCGCCACGCTGCCTGAAGTAGCTGCCGATGATCTGCTCGGTCTTGCTGTAGGTTTCGGCGCGCGGTGGCACCGGGTACATCTCTGCGGTATCGATGAAATTGATGCCGCTGGCCTTGGCCCGCTCGATCTGCGCATGGCCTTCGCTCTCGCTGTTCTGCTCGCCCCAGGTCATGGTGCCCAGGCACAGTGCGCTGACATCGAGATCGGTTCGGCCTAGCTTGCGGTATTCCATGATTGACTCCTTCGGCAAAAGAGTCATACAAGCAGGTTGAATTTTTTTTCGCAATCAGGATAATTCGGCACCTCTTTCTGCGGTGGAAGTGATGCGCCGCCTGCCGAAGAATCTTGCCGTATTGTGGACGCGCTGACCCGAGCCCCCGATAGCGTCCGTATGCGGCTGCCTTTGACTTGTCAAAGTACGCACTATCCAGTAAGATCCGCCGTCTATTTTTGCTGGGCGGCCCCTGAGGCTATAAAGAATGAAAACTTTTACTGCTAAACCGGAAACAGTAAAACGCGACTGGTTCGTCGTTGATGCTGCTGGCAAGACCCTGGGTCGTCTGGCCACCGAAATCGCGAGCCGTCTGCGTGGCAAGCACAAGCCTGAGTACACCCCGCACGTTGATACTGGCGACTACATCGTCGTGATCAATGCCGAGCAGGTGCGTGTAACTGGTGCCAAAGCCAGCGACAAGAAGTACTACTCCCACTCCGGTTTCCCGGGCGGCATCAAAGAGATCAACTTCGAGAAGCTGATCGCTCGTGCTCCTGAGCGCGTGATCGAGACTGCGGTCAAAGGCATGCTGCCGAAGAACCCGCTGGGTCGCGACATGTACCGTAAGCTGAAGGTGTACAAGGGTGCAGTCCACCCGCACACTGCTCAGCAGCCCCAAGAACTGAAGATTTAACGGAATAGTTCATTATGTCGGCGACTCAAAATTACGGCACTGGCCGTCGCAAGACCGCAACCGCGCGCGTTTTCCTGCGTCCGGGTACTGGTAACATCTCGATCAACAATCGCGCCCTGGATACATTCTTCGGTCGCGAAACCGCTCGCATGGTCGTGCGTCAGCCGCTGGAGCTGACCGAGACCGTCGAGAAGTTCGACATCTTCGTCACCGTTGCCGGTGGTGGTGTCAGTGGTCAGGCTGGTGCCATCCGTCACGGTATCACCCGCGCTCTGATCGAGTACGATGAAACCCTGCGCAGCCCGCTGCGCAAAGCTGGTTACGTTACTCGTGACGCCCGTGAAGTCGAGCGTAAGAAAGTTGGTCTGCGTAAAGCGCGTAAGCGTCCGCAGTACTCGAAGCGTTAATCGCGACTACGCTTCCCAAAGCGCCCAGTTTCCTTACGGAGCTGGGCGTTTTTTATGGGCGTGGCAAATTGCTGCGACAACGTGCCGCATACGCGTAAGCCGCGTCTTCCAAGGCTTTCGCCAGCCTCTTCGGGGGTAATTACCTTGTCAGAAAAGGGGCTTTTCTTTACCATTTGGCGAATTTTTTGCGCGGCCCGATTTTTACTTAGTAGAGGCCTGAACAACAGGCCACAAAGCTGATGGGAGACGACTGAATGAGCAATGACGGCGTGAATGCAGGCCGGCGTCGCTTCCTGGTTGCAGCCACCTCCGTGGTGGGTGCAGCAGGAGCGGTAGGTGCTGCGACTCCGTTCGTGGGGTCATGGTTCCCCAGTGCCAAGGCCAAGGCGGCCGGTGCACCGGTGAAGGTGAACGTCAGCAAGATCGAGGCAGGTCAGCAGATGGTTGCTGAGTGGCGCGGTCAGCCGGTGTTCATCGTGCGCCGTACCGAGGAGATCCTGGCCAATCTGACCAAGATCGAAGGCAGCGTCGCCGATCCCGAGTCCGCTGCCTCCGTGCAGCCGGAGTACGTGGACAAGAAAACCCGCTCGATCAAACCAGAGCTGCTGATTCTGGTAGGTCTTTGCACTCACCTGGGTTGTGCGCCGTCCTTCCGCCCGGAAGTAGCCCCGGCTGACCTGGGGCCGGACTGGGTGGGTGGCTATTTCTGCCCTTGCCACGGTTCGCGTTACGACCTCGCCGGTCGCGTGTACAAGTCGCAGCCTGCACCGCTGAACTTGCCAGTGCCGCCGCACACCTACGAAACGGATGATGTGATCATCATCGGTGTGGACCAGGAGAACGCGTGATGAGCAAATTCATGGAATGGGTGGATGCGCGCTTCCCCGCCACCAAGATGTGGGAAGACCATCTCTCCAAGTACTACGCCCCGAAGAACTTCAACTTCTTCTATTTCTTCGGCTCGCTGGCTCTGCTAGTGCTGGTCAACCAGATCGTTACCGGTATCTGGCTGACCATGAGCTTCGAGCCCTCGGCTGAAGGCGCTTTCGCTTCCGTCGAATACATCATGCGTGACGTCGAGTACGGCTGGATTCTGCGTTACCTGCACTCCACCGGCGCCTCTGCGTTCTTCGTGGTGGTCTACCTGCACATGTTCCGCGGTTTGCTCTACGGCTCCTATCAGAAGCCGCGAGAGCTGGTGTGGATCTTCGGCATGCTGATCTACCTGGTACTGATGGCCGAGGCCTTCATGGGCTACCTGCTGCCGTGGGGCCAGATGTCCTACTGGGGCGCCCAGGTGATCATCTCGCTGTTCGGTGCCATTCCGGTCATCGGTGACGACCTGACCCAGTGGATTCGTGGTGACTACCTGATCTCCGGCATCACCCTGAACCGCTTCTTCGCCCTGCACGTGATTGCACTGCCGATCGTTCTGCTTGGCCTGGTCGTGCTGCACATCCTGGCGCTGCACGAAGTAGGTTCGAACAACCCTGACGGCGTCGACATCAAGAAGCTCAAGGACGAGAACGGTGTGCCGCTCGATGGCATCGCCTTCCACCCTTACTACACCGTGAAAGATATCGTCGGCGTAGTAGTGTTCCTGTTCGTGTTCTGCTTCGTGGTGTTCTTCTTCCCGGAAATGGGTGGTTACTTCCTCGAGAAGCCGAACTTCGAAGCAGCCAACCCGTTCAAGACCCCTGAGCACATTGCCCCGGTTTGGTACTTCACGCCGTTCTACGCGATTCTGCGTGCGGTGCCGGACAAGCTGCTCGGCGTAATCGCCATGGGCGCAGCCATTGCCGTTCTGTTCGTGCTGCCCTGGCTGGACCGTAGCCCGGTCAAGTCCATGCGCTACAAAGGCTGGATGAGCAAGATCTGGCTGGTGGTGTTCTGCATCTCCTTCGTCATCCTGGGTGTGCTGGGTGTGCTGGCGCCGACCCCGGGTCGTACCCTGCTGTCGCAGGTGTGCACCTTCCTGTACTTCGCGTACTTCATCCTGATGCCGTTCTACACCAGGATGGAGAAGACCAAACCGGTTCCGGAAAGGGTGACTGGCTGATGAAAAAGCTCTTTGCTGCATTTGTTTTCGCTGCGCTGCCGGCCCTGGCCATGGGTGCTGCCAGCAACTACCCGCTGGACAAGGTCGACATCGACCTGACCGACAAGGCTGCCATGCAGGACGGCGCGCGTACCTTCGCCAACTACTGCATGGGTTGCCACTCGGCTCAGTATCAGCGTTACGAGCGTGTTGCCGATGACCTCGGTATTCCGCACGAAATCATGCTGGACAACCTGGTGTTCAACGACGCCAAGATCGGTGACCACATGAAGATCGGCATGAAGCCGGACGACGCCAAGGCCTGGTTCGGTGCAGCGCCACCTGATCTGACCCTGGTCGCTCGTGTGCGTGGCAACGACTGGCTGTACACCTACCTGCGCACCTTCTACGCAGATCCGAGTCGTCCGCTGGGCGCCAACAACAAGGTGTTCCCGAACGTGGGTATGCCCAACGTGCTGGTGGGTCTACAGGGCAACCAGGTCATCGGCTGCAAGCAGGTTCAGGTCGTCACCGACGGCAAGAAGCAATTCGACCCGCTGACCGGTGCGCCGATCACGCACGAGGCCTGTGATCAGCTGACCGTCGAGGAGAAGACCGGCGCGCTGAGCGAGGCCGAGTTCGACGAGAAGATCAAGAACCTGGTGACCTTCCTGGCTTATTCGGCCAACCCGGTCAAGCTGAAGTCCCAGCGCATCGGTACTTACGTGCTGCTGTACTTGGCGTTCTTCTTCGTGTTCGCCTACCTGCTCAAGCGTGAGTACTGGAAGGACGTGCATTAAAGCGTCGCAGTTCCCTGCATATACCTGCGCGCCCCTATGGGCGCGCAGGTTTTTGTGGCATGCCATTCCGAGTGACCGCCTTGCGGTGTCGTCACTTGCAACTTCAAGAATTGCCCTGGGCAATTTTTCGTGTTTCTGCAAAATCAAAACAAGCGAGGAGGATCGCCATGGCGGTGACCAATAGGTTGACCTGCTACTCCGACCCCGCCGACCACTATTCCCATCGCGTGCGTCTGGTGCTCGCCGAGAAAGGTGTCAGCGTCGAGATCATCGATGTCGAGCAGGGCCGTTGTCCGCCCAGGCTTGCCGAGGTCAATCCCTATGGCAGTGTGCCGACGCTGGTCGATCGTGACCTGGCGCTGTACGAATCGTCCGTGGTGATGGAGTATCTGGATGAGCGCTACCCGCATCCCCCTTTGCTGCCTGTCTATCCGGTTGCTCGCGCCAACAGCCGTCTGCTGATGCACCGCATCCAGCGTGACTGGTGTGTGCTGGTCGACCGTATTCTCGACAAACGCAGCAAGGAGGCTGAGCGCCAGCTGGCGCGCAAGGAGCTGCGCGAGAGTCTGACCGGTGTATCGCCGCTGTTCGCGGACAAGGCATTCTTCCTCAGTGACGAGCTGAGCCTGGTGGATTGCTGTCTGCTGCCCATTCTCTGGCGTCTGCCTGTCCTGGGTATCGAACTGCCGCGTCCGGCCAAGCCCTTGCTTGACTATATGGAGCGCCAGTTTGCTCGTGAGGCCTTTCAGGCCAGTCTTTCCGCTGCCGAGCGCGCGATGCGCTGAGAAGGAGGAAACCATGAATTCCAGTCGTCCCTATCTGGTGCGCGCCCTCTATGAATGGATCGTCGATAACGATTGCACACCACATCTACTGGTCAGCGCCGAGTATCCGGGCGTGCAGGTGCCACCAGGCTTCGCCAGTGATGGCCAGATCGTGCTGAATGCTTCGCCCAGCGCTGTGCGTCATCTGCATATGGATAATCAGGCGGTGAGCTTCGAAGGGCGCTTCGGTGGTGTGGCGCACAGCCTGTACATCCCGGCAGCGGCGATCCTGGCGATCTACGCGCGGGAGAACGGTCAAGGCATGGTCTTCGATATGGAGCCGTCGGTTGCGGGTGGTCCGGAGGAGCCTGAGCCGGATGATGGTGGGCCTTCCGGTGGCGAGCCGCCGCGTCCTGGCGGCCGGCCAAGTCTGAAAGTGGTCAAGTGAGCAATAAAAAGGGCGCCCGTGGGCGCCCTTGTCGTTTCTGCGTTCGAATCAGTTGGTGTATTCGAACAGGCGCACGACCCGTTGCACCCCCGATACACTCTGCACCACGCGAGTGGCGGCGTTGGCTTCCTCGCGCGTGACCAGGCCGAGCAAATAGACGATGCCGTTCTCGGTCACGACCTTGATGCGCGCGCTCGGTACGCTGCTGTCGGTCAGCATCTGCGCCTTGATCTTGGTGGTCAGCAGCGAGTCGTTGCTACGTGCCAGCAGGGATGCTGGTTGCTGTACCTGCAGCTCGTTATAGATCTTCTTCACGCCCTGTACGCTGCGGGCGGTCTGAGCGGCGCGATCCTTGAGCTCGCTGCGTGGGGTTTGCCCTGCAAGCAGAATTACGCCGTTATAGCTGGTAACCACGATACGCGAGGTCGGGCTGGCCAGGTCGGCATGGGCATTGCTGATGCGTGACGCGACTTCCGGGCCGAGGAACTGGTCATCGATCTTGTTGCCGATGCTGCGGCTGCCACAGCCTGCCAGGCTCAGGGTAACGGCCAGGGCGGCCAGAATCAGGGCGGAACGCTTCATTCTTCACTCCCAAACAATTGACTGTCGATCAGGTCGCAGAGGCAGTGGATAGTCAGCAGGTGGACTTCCTGGATGCGTGCGGTGACTTTGGCTGGAACGCGGATTTCGACGTCTTCCGGCAGCAGCAGCGAGGCCATGCCGCCGCCGTCGCGGCCGGTGAGGGCGACAACGGTCATCTCACGATCATGTGCAGCTTGAATGGCCTGGATGACATTCGCAGAGTTGCCGCTGGTGGAAATCGCCAACAGTACATCGCCCGGTTGGCCGAGTGCGCGGATCTGCTTGGAGAAGATCTCGTTGTAGCTGTAGTCGTTGGCGATGGAGGTGATGGTCGAGCTGTCGGTGGTCAGGGCGATGGCCGGCAGGCTCGGGCGCTCGCGCTCGAAACGGTTGAGCAGCTCGGAGGAGAAATGCTGGGCATCGCCGGCGGAGCCGCCATTGCCGCAAGAAAGAATCTTGCCCTCGTTGAGCAGGGCCTGAACCATGACCAGGCTGGCGTGCTCGATGTATGGAGTCAGAACGTCCATGGCCTGTTGCTTGGTATCGATGCTGGCTTGGAAGAGCTGGCGGATTCGGGATTGCATGTCCATCGGTTAAACCTTGAATTTACGGCCGTCAGGCATCGAAGGCGTTTTTGATCCAGTCGAGGCGAGTGGCACCGTCGGTACTGATGGCGACCACATCGAAGCGGCAGGGGTAGCGGGCCCAGCGTGAGTGTTGCTGAAGGAAGAGCTCCGCGGCGATGACCAACTTGCCACGCTTGCGCGCATCGATGCTCTCCAGGGCGCCGCCCCAGGCACTGTGGCGGCGGGCGCGGACCTCGACGAATACTACTGTATCGCCGTCGAGCATGACCAGATCGAGCTCGCCACGGCGACAGCTCCAGTTCTGTTCGATCAGTTTCAGGCCGCTGCGTTCCAGATGCTGGCGAGCCGCCTGTTCGGCGGCTCGCCCCAGATCGTTGTGTGCGCTCAATTGATGCTGTCGGGAAGGCGCTGGATCTGGCCGCCACGGAACTCGGCCCAGGGCAGCTGGCGCTCGATGCGCTGCGTGGCGTTGAGGCTGAGGCTGCCTGACAGGCCGTCGATGCGCGAGTCCGGCAGGGCCTGGAGCTGGCCCAGGCGCGGCGCCAGGCGGTAGGCGTCGACACCCATGGCATACAGGCGGCCGAGGCTGCCACCGGCTTGCGGCCACTGATTGCTGACTTCCTGACGCAGCGGTGCGTGAGTATCGAGCAGCCAGGGTGTTTCGCAGAAGCGAATGCCTTCCAGGTCCTGGTACTGGGCCTGGCTATGGGCGCCGGTGAACAGGTGCGAGGTGGCGTAGACCGGCACGTCGCCGGCGTACTGGAAGGCCAGGGTCGGCTTGATCTGCTGCGCCTGTTGTGGCGTGGCGGCGAGGAAGATGAAGTCGATGTCCTGGCGGCGCGCCGGTTGTGCATCCAGGCTGGTGCCCAGGGTGTTCTGCAGGCGGCGTGCGCGGGCTTCGCTTTCGCGCAATTGGAACAGGTCGGCGATCTGACGAGCCAGCTCCACGGGCTGGTCGACGTGCTCGGCGGCGATCAGGGTGCCGCCCTGGGCTTGCCAGCTCTGGCGGAAGGCGTCCAGTACGCGGTCGCCCCAGTCGCCACGCGGCACCAGTGCTACGGCGCGGCGCATGCCATCATTCCAGGCGCGGCGCGCTACTTCGCGTGCTTCGTCCTCGGCGGCCAGGCCGAACTGGAATAGTTGCGCCGGGCCTTCCTGGCCTGCGTCGCTGTAGTTCAGGGCGAGGGTGGTGATGGGCAGTTGTTCGCGATCGCTGAGCTGCTTGACCAGCGGTTTTTCCAGTGGACCGACCACCAGTTGCACGCCATCGGCTTGCGCCTGTTGGTAGAAAGCGTCCAGCGAGCCAATGCGGGAGCTGTCGTAGAGCTTGATTTGCGGTGGGTTCTGTCCGGCTTGCTGGGCTTCGTAATGCGCGGCGAGGAAGCCGTCACGCAGGGCGCGGGCAACATTGGCCAGTTGGCCTTCCTGTGGCAGCAGCAGCGCGATGCGGGTCAGGGGCTGGCTGGCCAGTTCGCGCAGTTTGCTCAATGCCTCGGGCAGTTGTTCGGCCGCCGGGTGCTGCGGGTTCTGTGCGACCCACTGGTCGATGGCTGCTTGCTGCTGTTCGAGCGTGGCGCCGCTTTTGGTCGCGCGAACCAATTCCAGCCAACCTGCCAGGTCGCTATCTGCGCCGGCAGAGGTTTGTGGTGGCAGGCTCGATACCAGCTCCCAGATGTTTTCGTGGTTGTCGTTGGCGGCCTGGCCACTCAGTAGCGGCGCGATGAACACCCGCTCGCGGGCGGCGGCCAGGGTCTGGCCGTCGGCTTCCAGAGCGCGCGCGCGGACCAGTTGGGTGCGAATCTGTTGCTCGACCGGCAGCTCACCCAAGCGCTCGAAGCTGGGGTGCTGCAAGGCTGCAAGGGCGCTCTTGGGTTGCTTGCGGGCCATTGCCAGCTCGGCCTTCAGGGTGCTGGCGAAGATCTGCTGGGCAGGCTGCAGGCTGGCTATGTTGATCTGCTCGAGAATGCGGGTGGCGCGGGCCACGTCGTTTTGCTGGTAGCTCTGGTCGGCAGCGGACAGGCGCAGCAGGGCGGCCTGCTCGGGTTTGCTCTCGGCAGCTTGCTGAAGCATCTGCTCGATGCTGGCTTGTGGCGTGCGAGGCAACTGGCCCAGGTTATTGGAGGGCGAGCTGGCGCAGGCGGCGAGCAGGCCGGCCAGGAAAAGAGCAGAAAGAGGGCGCAGGCTAGCGATCATCGGGTCATCCTGATACTTGAGCAAAACGAGCGGCGATTGTACCCAAGGGGCGACATCCGTGCGATGCCGCTGGGGCGGAACCGGCTAGAATGAGCGCTCTTTCAATTAACGAGGTGTTTCCAGTGAGTCAGCCCGCAGTCTCAAGCGTCCAGCCAGGCAGCCTGTATGTGGTCGCCACGCCCATTGGCAACCTGGATGACATCAGCGCGCGGGCGTTGCGGATCTTGCGCGAAGTGACGCTGATCGCCGCTGAAGACACGCGGCATTCGGTGCGCCTGCTGCAGCATTTTGGTATCGAGACGCCATTGGCTGCCTGTCACGAACACAACGAGCGCGATCAGGGTGGGCGTTTTCTGGCGCGCCTTCAGGCTGGCGAGGATGTCGCGTTGATTTCCGATGCGGGGACGCCGCTGATTTCCGATCCGGGGTACCACCTGGTGCGCCAGGCGCGCGCTGCTGGGGTCGCGGTGGTGCCGGTGCCCGGCGCCTGCGCCTTGATCGCCGCGCTGTCGGCGGCCGGGCTGCCCTCGGATCGTTTCATCTTCGAAGGTTTTCTGCCGGCCAAGGCGGTGGGGCGCCGTGCGCGCCTGGAGCAGGTGCGGGAGGAGCCGCGCACGCTGATCTTCTATGAGGCGCCGCACCGTATCCTCGAGTGCCTGGAGGACATGCGCGAAGTCTTTGGTGGTGATCGCCCGGCAGTACTGGCGCGTGAGCTGACCAAGACCTTCGAGACTCTCAAGGGCTTGCCGCTGGATGACTTGTGCGCATGGGTGGCCGCAGACAGCAATCAACAGCGCGGCGAGTGCGTGGTGCTGGTGGCGGGTTGGCAGGCACCAGATGGCGAGGAGGCAGTCAGCGCCGAAGCCCTGCGCGTACTTGATCTGCTGATGGCGGAAATGCCGCTCAAGCGCGCGGCAGCGCTGGCGGCGGAGATCACCGGGGTGCGCAAGAATCTGCTTTATCAGGTTGCTTTGGAGCGCAAGAACTAGGTCTCGCGCTGTCCGTCCAGCTTGCAGCTTGCCATCACGCCCGGTACCCTTGCCGGCGGAGAGTCGATCGGGCAGTCGCTGCCTTCGCAAGAAGGGGGAGGAAAGTCCGGGCTCCATAGGGCGGAGTGCCAGGTAACGCCTGGGAGGCGTGAGCCTACGGAAAGTGCCACAGAAAATAACCGCCTAAGCGTTTCGGCGCCGGTAAGGGTGAAAAGGTGCGGTAAGAGCGCACCGCGCGGCTGGCAACAGTCCGTGGCTAGGTAAACCCCACTCGGAGCAAGACCAAATAGGGTTCCATTGGCGTGGCCCGCGCTGGAACCGGGTAGGTTGCTAAAGGCGTGCAGTGATGTACGTCGTAGAGGAATGGCTGTCCTCGACAGAACCCGGCTTACAGATCGACTCTCCTCCTTTCTCTCTCGTTTCACGCTTCTATTCCCCGCTCGTCTGATACCAAAAAAATCTTACTCTTAACAAATTACTTTAAGTTCGAATTTCAGCTGGCTGGAATGGTTGAGTTTTATCTGTCAAAAGCCGGTTCCGGCATCCCTTTTCCCCTCGCTTTTGTTCGCTAAATCTCCGTCCTGTAAGGATTTTTCCCTTCTGGCGCGCCTTGACGGTGGGGCGTGCGCGTTCCTATAGTGTGCGCAAGTGGTAAGAAGTGGCATGAAGTGGGTTTTTTTGGGCATGGAAAGCTAATTACAGGGGAAGCGCAGCCGTGTTTCGCGGAGCTAACGCCATCAGTCTCGACGCCAAAGGGCGCCTCGCGATGCCGAGTCGGTATCGTGACGAGCTCGTTGCGCGTTGCAGTGGCCAGCTCATCGTGACCATCGACGCCGTCGATCCCTGTCTTTGCGTTTATCCACTGGCCGAGTGGGAGCTGATCGAGAACAAGCTGCGTGAGCTGGCCTCCTTTCGTGAAGAGAACCGTCGCCTGCAGCGTCTGTTGATCGGTAATGCCGTCGACCTCGAGCTGGACGCCAGTGGCCGTTTCCTGGTCCCTCCGCGCTTGCGCGAATACGCCAAGCTGGACAAGCGAGCGATGCTCGTCGGTCAGCTGAACAAGTTTCAACTCTGGGATGAAGATTCCTGGAATGCCGTAGCCGAAGCCGACCTCGCTGCCATCAAGCAGCCGGGCGCCCTTTCCGATGACCTGCGTGACCTGATCCTGTGACCATGACCGATAGCAATTTCCGCCATATCACCGTGCTACTCGACGAGGCCGTCGAGGGGCTGGCTGTGCGCGGTGATGGTCGTTATATGGACGGCACCTTCGGGCGTGGCGGGCACAGCCGGCTGATTCTGCAGAAGCTCGGGCCAGATGGGCGGCTCTTGGGGTTCGACAAGGATCCCCTGGCGATAGCCACCGGGGAAGCATTGGCGGCCGAAGACGGCCGCTTTGTCGTTGTGCAGCGCAGTTTTGCGGAACTTGGCGATGAAGCTGTTGTCCGCGGCATTTGCGGTCAGGTCTCCGGCATCCTGCTCGATCTCGGCGTGTCTTCGCCGCAGCTGGACGATCCCGAGCGTGGCTTCAGCTTTCTCAACGACGGCCCGCTGGACATGCGCATGAACCCGGACATCGGCGTCAGCGCGGCAGACTGGATCGCCACGGCGGCCGAAGACGAAATCGCCCGTGTGCTCAAGGATTATGGCGAAGAGCGTTTCGCCAAGCGTATGGCGCGCGCCGTGGTGCAGCGCCGCGCCGAGCAGCCGTTCACCCGTACTGCCGATCTGGCGCAGGTGCTGACCGTGGCCAATCCGGCCTGGGAAAAGGGCAAGAATCCGGCGACTCGTGCCTTCCAGGGCATTCGCATTCACGTCAACAATGAGCTCGGTGATCTCGAACGTGGCCTCGAAGCGGCGCTGGAAACGCTCGAGGTGGGTGGCCGTCTGGTGGTGATCAGCTTCCACTCGCTGGAAGACCGCATCGTCAAACAGTTCATGAAGCGTCAGGCCAAGGGCGAAGCGGACAAGCTGCCGCGTGACCTGCCGATCATTCCCAAGGCCTTCGAGCCGCGTCTGAAGCTGATCGGCAAGCCGGTATACGCCGCTGAGGCCGAACTCAAAGCCAATCCGCGCTCGCGCAGCGCGGTGATGCGCATCGCGGAGAAGTTGCGGTGAGCCGCCGGCTGATCAAGTCCATGCCCAGCGGCAGCTTCCTGATGCTGCTGCTGTTCATCGCCGTCCTGGTTTCCGCTGTGGCGGTGTCTTACAGCGCGCACTGGAATCGTCTGCTGCTCAATGAGCTGTATGGCGAGCTGAGCGTGCGCGACAAGTCGCAGGCCGAGTGGGGACGGCTGATTCTCGAGCAAAGTACCTGGACCGCGCACAATCGCATCGAGGCGCTGGCCAGCGAACAGCTGAACATGCACATTCCTGACCCTGCCGCCGTGCGCATGGTGCGTCCATGATCGGGCTTGAAGGCGCACTCTATCCCTGGCGCTTCCGCCTGGTGCTGGTGCTGCTGGCGCTGATGGTCTGCGCCATCGCGTGGCGCATGCTCGACCTGCAGGTGCTCGACCATGACTTCCTCAAGGCGCATGGTGATGCCCGCAGCGTGCGACACATCCCGATTCCTGCGCACCGTGGTTTGATCACCGACCGTAATGGCGAGCCACTGGCCGTCAGTACCCCTGTCACCACGCTGTGGGCCAATGGCAAGGAATTGCAGGCCGGTCGTGAACAGTGGCCGGCGCTGGCTGCCGCACTCGGGCAGGATGCTGTCAGCTTCGCCGCGCGTCTTGAGCAGAACAAGGAACGCGAGTTCATGTATCTGGTGCGTGGCCTGACCCCGGAGAACGGTCAGCGTGTGCTGGATTTGAAAGTGCCGGGCGTTTATGCCATCGAAGAGTTCCGCCGTTTCTACCCCGCGGGTGAGGTGGCTGCCCATGTCGTCGGCTTCACCGACATCGACGACCGTGGGCGTGAAGGCATGGAGCTGGCTTACGAAGACTGGCTGGCTGGTGTGCCGGGCAAGCGTCAGGTGCTCAAGGATCGGCGTGGCAAGTTGATCAAGGATGTGCAGGTCGCGCAGAACGCCAAGGCTGGCAAGGCCTTGGCGTTGTCCATTGACCTGCGCCTGCAGTACCTGGCTCATCGCGAGCTGCGCAATGCGCTGCTGGAAAACGATGCCAAGGCCGGCAGTCTGGTGATGGTCGACGTGAAGACCGGTGAAGTGCTGGCGATGGTCAACCATCCCACCTACAACCCGAACAATCGCCGCAACCTGACCCCGGCCGCCATGCGCAACCGTGCCATGATCGACGTATTCGAGCCCGGCTCGACCATCAAGCCGCTGTCGATGGCTGCCGCGCTGGAAACGGGGCGCTGGAAGCCCAGTGACATCGTTCAGGTCGGTAACGGCACGCTGCAGATCGGTCGTTACACCATTCGTGACGTGTCCCGCACTCAGGGGCCGGCGCTGGACCTGACCGGCATTCTGATCAACTCCAGCAACGTCGGCATGAGCAAGATTGCCTTCGATGTTGGCGGTGAACAGTTGCATCAGGTGTTCAGCAACCTGGGTTTCGGTCGTGATACCGGACTGGGTTTCCCCGGCGAGCGGGTGGGTAACCTGCCCAATCATCGCAAGTGGCGCGAGGCCGAAACGGCCACGTTGTCCTACGGCTATGGTCTGTCAGTCACGGCTGTGCAACTGGCCCATGCGTATGCAGCGCTGGCCAATGGCGGTGGGATGACGCCGCTGTC
Organism: Pseudomonas chaetocerotis; assembly: GCF_015712105.2. Taxonomy (NCBI): domain Bacteria; kingdom Pseudomonadati; phylum Pseudomonadota; class Gammaproteobacteria; order Pseudomonadales; family Pseudomonadaceae; genus Pseudomonas; species Pseudomonas chaetocerotis. Next base: position 215,095 of record NZ_JACFYX020000001.1, on the reverse strand, counting down.
GATGATCCGCGTGGATGAGAAACCCAGTGCGATGCAGGTGGTTCCGACTGACGTGGCCAAGACCGTGCAAGGCATGCTGCAGCAGGTCATCGAAGCACCGCGTGGCGTGTTCCGCGCCCAGGTGCCGGGTTACCACGTCGCGGGCAAGAGTGGCACCGCGCGCAAGACCAACTCTGGCGCCAAGGGCTACCAGACCAATTCCTACCGTTCCCTGTTCGCTGGCTTCGCCCCGGCACAGGACCCGCGTATCGCGCTGGTCGTGGTGATCGACGAACCTGGCAAGGGCGCTTATTACGGCGGCCTGATCTCTGCACCGGTGTTCAGTCGGGTGATGGCAGGTTCGCTGCGTTTGATGAACATCGCGCCAGACAATCTGCCTCCGCCCGAGCAGAAAATGGCCGCCGTTGGCCAGGGAGGGCGCAACTGATGCCCATGTCGCTCAATCAATTGTTGCCAGCTGCCGGGAGCAATGTGCTGATTCGTGAACTGACCCTGGACAGTCGCAAGGTGCGTCCGGGGGATCTGTTCCTGGCGGTGCCGGGTACCCAGCAGGATGGCCGCGTACATATCGCCGATGCCATCGCGCGCGGCGCTGCAGCAGTGGCCTTCGAGGCCGAAGGTGCTGCACCCATGCATGCCGATAGTGCTGTGCTGGTGCCGGTCAAGGGGCTGGCTGGCCAGCTTTCGGCCATTGCCGGGCGCTTCTACGGTGAGCCGAGCCGCGCGTTGCACCTGATCGGTGTTACGGGTACCAACGGCAAGACCAGCGTCAGCCAGTTGCTGGCCCAGGCACTGGATCTGCTTGGTCAGCGCTGTGGCATCGTCGGTACCCTGGGTACCGGCTTCCATGGCGCGCTGGAGCAGGGCAAGCACACCACGCCCGATCCGGTCGGCGTGCAGGCCACCCTGGCTTCGCTCAAGCAGGCCGGTGCTCGTGCTGTGGCCATGGAGGTATCTTCCCATGGTCTGGACCAGGGGCGTGTTTCCGCGCTGGAGTTCGACGTGGCGGTGTTCACCAACCTGTCGCGTGATCACCTCGATTACCACGGCAGCATGCAAGCCTATGGTGCTGCCAAGGCCAAGCTGTTCTCCTGGCCGAATCTGCGTTGCCGGGTGATCAACCTGGATGACGCCTTTGGTCGTGAACTGGCTGTGCAGGCGCACGAGTCGCGTCTGATCGGTTACAGCCTGAACGATGCCAGCGCCTTCCTTTATTGCAGCGAAGCGCACTTCGATGATCACGGTGTGCGTGCTCGTCTGGTGACTCCGCGTGGCGAAGGTGTGCTGCGCAGCAATCTGCTCGGCCGCTTCAATCTCAGTAACCTGCTGGCGGTGGTCGGTGCGCTGTTGGGCCTGGACTACGCCCTCGACGAGATTCTCAAGGTCCTGCCGCAACTGCAGGGGCCTGCAGGTCGCATGCAACGCCTCGGTGGCGGCGACAAGCCGCTGGTGGTGGTCGACTACGCGCACACCCCCGATGCACTGGAGAAGGTTCTCGAAGCCATGCGTCCGCATGTCGAAGGGCGTCTGGTGTGCCTGTTCGGTTGCGGCGGCGATCGTGACCGTGGCAAGCGTCCGCTGATGGCAGCAGTTGCCGAGCGCCTGGCCGATACGGTGTGGGTGACCGATGACAACCCGCGTACGGAAGCGCCGGCGCAGATCGTTGCCGATATCCGCGCAGGTTTTGCGGTGCCGGAGCAGGTGCAGTTCATTCACGGTCGTGGCGATGCCATCGCCCGACTGATCGCCCAGGCCGAAGCCGCCGATGTAGTGGTGCTGGCGGGCAAGGGTCACGAGGATTACCAGGAAATCATGGGCGTGCGTCAGCCGTTCTCCGACCTTATCGAAGCGAACAAGGCCCTGGCGGCCTGGGAGGCCGCGCATGCTTAAGCCCTGGCTGCTCAGCGAAGTCGCCGCTGACTTGAACGCGCGCGTGATTGGCGCCGATGTCGCTTTCTCGGCCGTGGGCACTGATAGCCGCACCATCGCTGCGGGCCAACTGTTCGTAGCGCTGAGCGGGCCGCGCTTCGACGGCCATGACTATCTGGCCGAGGTTGCCGCCAAGGGCGCGGTCGCCGCGCTGGTCGAGCGTGAGGTGGCGAATGCACCGTTGCCACAATTGCTGGTGGCCGATACTCGCATGGCGCTCGGTCAGCTGGGCGCGCTGAATCGCCAGGCCTTCACTGGCCCGCTGGCTGCGGTGACCGGTTCCAGCGGCAAGACCAGCGTCAAGGAAATGCTCGCGTCCATTCTGCGTGCCGGCCTCGGCGGCGCGGTACTGGCCACGCGTGGCAATCTCAATAACGACCTCGGTGCGCCACTGACCCTGCTGGAGCTGGCCCCGGAGCATCGCGCCGGGATGATCGAGCTGGGCGCCAACCATGTTGGTGAGATCGCCTATACCGTCAGCCTGACCCGACCGCAGGTAGCGATCATCACCAATGCCGGCAATGCCCATGTGGGCGAGTTCGGCGGTCCGGAAAAGATCGTCGAGGCCAAGGGCGAGATCCTCGAAGGCCTGCCGAACGATGGCGTGGCCGTGCTCAACCTGGATGACAAGGCTTTCATCACCTGGCAGCGCCGCGCTGCCGGGCGCAAGGTGCTGAGCTTTGCCTTGCGCGACACCCGCGCTGACTTCCACGGCAGCGATCTGGCCCGCGACGAGCGTGGCTGTCAGGGTTTCACCCTGCGTAGCCCGGTCGGCAGCGCGCGCATTCAGCTCAACCTGCTGGGCGAGCACAACGTGGCCAATGCGCTGGCGGCCTGTGCTGCCGCTCATGCCCTGGGCATGCCGTTGGTCGCCATGGTCGAAGGACTGGAAAGCCTGCAACCGGTCAAGGGCCGCGCCGTAGCGCAGCTGGCGCCGAACGGCGTGCGAGTCATCGATGACAGTTACAACGCCAACCCGGTGTCCATGTGTGCGGCGGTGGATATACTCGCCGGCTTCTCCGGTCGCACCGTTCTGGTGCTGGGAGACATGGGCGAGCTGGGCGAATGGGCCGAACAGGGCCATCGCGATGTCGGCCGCCATGCGTCCGGCAAGGTCGATGCACTGTATGCCGTTGGCCCGCTGATGCGGCATGCGGTCGAGGAGTTCGGCTCAAAAGGCCGTCACTTCGTCGATCAGGCTGAGCTTATCGAAGCACTGCGTGCCGAACAGGCCGGCAGCACACTACTAATCAAGGGTTCACGCAGCGCTGCCATGGACAAGGTCGTGGCGGCGCTGTGTGGCGTATCTGGGGAGATTCACTAAATGCTGCTGCTGCTGGCGGAGTACCTGCAACAGTTCCACAAGGGCTTCGCGGTCTTTCAGTACCTGACCCTGCGCGGCATCCTCGGCGTGCTCACCGCCCTGGCGCTGTCGCTGTGGCTCGGCCCGTGGATGATCCGTACCCTGCAGATACGTCAGATCGGTCAGGCGGTGCGCCACGATGGCCCGCAGTCGCATCTGTCGAAGAAAGGCACGCCGACCATGGGCGGTGCGCTGATCCTCAGTGCCATCACCGTGAGCACGTTGCTCTGGGCCGACCTGTCCAATCGTTACGTCTGGGTGGTGCTGGCCGTGACCTTGGCGTTCGGCGCCATCGGTTGGGTCGATGACTACCGCAAGGTGATCGAGAAGAACTCGCGTGGCTTGCCGAGCCGCTGGAAGTATTTCTGGCAGTCGGTGTTTGGCCTCGCCGCCGCCGTCTTCCTTTATATGACTGCGCAGAGCCCGGTGGAGACCACCCTGATCCTTCCGCTGCTCAAGGATGTCGCCATTCCCCTGGGCGCAGGCTTCGTGGTGCTGACCTACTTCGTCATCGTCGGTACCAGTAATGCGGTGAACCTCACCGACGGCCTCGACGGCCTGGCCATCCTGCCCACCGTGATGGTGGCCGGTGCGCTGGCGATCTTCTGCTACCTGTCGGGCAACGTGAACTTCGCCGAGTACCTGCTGATTCCTTATGTGCCGGGCGCCGGTGAGCTGATCGTGTTCTGCGCCGCGCTGGTTGGTGCCGGCCTGGGCTTTCTGTGGTTCAACACCTACCCGGCTCAGGTGTTCATGGGTGACGTCGGCGCGCTGGCGCTCGGCGCCGCGTTGGGCACCATCGCCGTGATCGTTCGCCAGGAAGTCGTGCTGTTCATCATGGGCGGGGTGTTCGTCATGGAAACCCTGTCGGTGATCATCCAGGTCGCCAGCTTCAAGCTGACCGGCAAGCGCGTATTCCGCATGGCACCGATTCACCACCATTTCGAACTCAAGGGCTGGCCTGAGCCACGCGTGATCGTCCGTTTCTGGATCATCACCGTGATTCTCGTGCTGATCGGCCTGGCCACCCTGAAACTGAGGTAATAGAGCGTGTCATTGATCGCTTCCGACCAGTTCCGCATCGTTGTCGGCCTCGGCAAGAGCGGCATGTCCCTGGTGCGCTTCCTGGCGCAGCAGGGCGTGCGCTTTGCCGTGGCCGATACGCGCGCGAACCCGCCGGAGCTGGAGACGCTCAAGCGTGACTACCCGCAGGTGGAAGTGCGTTGCGGCGAGTTGGACGTGGATTTCCTCTGCCGCGCCTCGGAACTGTACGTAAGCCCCGGCCTGGCCGTGGCGACTCCAGCGCTGGCCGAAGCCGCTGCGCGTGGGGTCAAGCTGTCCGGCGATATCGACCTGTTCGCCCGCCACGCCAAGGCACCGATCGTCGCCATCACCGGCTCCAACGCCAAGAGCACCGTCACCACCCTGGTCGGCGAGATGGCGGCCGCTGCCGGTAAGCGTGTCGCCGTGGGTGGCAACCTGGGTACGCCGGCATTGGATCTGCTGGCCGACGATATCGAGCTGTACGTGCTGGAGTTGTCCAGCTTCCAACTGGAAACCACCGATCAGCTCAACGCCGAAGTGGCCACCTGCCTGAACATCAGCGAAGACCACATGGACCGCTATAGCGGCCTGCCGGCCTATCACCTGGCCAAGCACCGGATCTTTCGTGGCGCCCGTCAGGTGGTGATCAACCGCGACGACGCGCTGTCACGCCCGCTGATCGCCGACCAAGTCACCTGCTGGGAATTCGGCCTGGGCAAACCGGACTTCAAGCGCTTCGGTTTGCTTGAGGACAACGGCGAGAAGTGCCTGGCGTTTCGTTTCGACGCGCTGCTGCCGGTGAGCGAACTGAAGATCCGTGGTGCGCACAACCAGTCCAACGCCCTGGCGGCGCTGGCGCTCGGTCATGCCGTTGGCCTGCCGATGGAGGCCATGCTCGCCACCCTGCGTCAGTTCACCGGTTTGCCGCATCGCTGCCAGTGGGTCGGTGAGCGCGCCGGGGTGAATTATTACGATGACTCCAAGGCCACCAACGTCGGAGCGGCATTGGCAGCCATCGAAGGCTTGGGCGCGGATATCGCCGGCAAGCTGGTGTTGATCGCTGGTGGCGATGGCAAGGGCGCAGATTTCACCGCGCTGAAGAATCCGGTCGCACGTTTCTGCCGTGCGGTGGTGCTCCTGGGGCGTGATGCTCAGCGCCTGGCCGACACCCTGGGCGACGCCATACCGCAGGTGCGGGTAGCGAGTCTGGAGGAAGCGGTGCAGCGGTGCAGCGAGCTGGCCGAGGCCGGCGACGCCGTGCTGCTGTCGCCGGCCTGCGCCAGCCTGGACATGTTCAAGAACTTCGAAGAGCGCGGGCGGCTGTTCGCCCTGGCTGTGGAGGGGCTCGAATGATGTTGTCCTTCCTGCAGATTCGTCCCTCGCCGCTGCTGGGCCGCGGCCTCGATCTGGACTTCCCGCTGCTGGCCGGTTGCCTGGGCCTGCTCGGCCTCGGCCTGGTGATGATCGCTTCGGCGTCTTCGGAAGTGGCTGCAGCCCAGACCGGTAGCCCGCTCTATCACATGATTCGCCATCTGATTTACCTGGTGATCGGCCTCGGCGCCGCTGGCGTGGTGCTGATGGTACCGATGAGCATCTGGCAGCGTTACGGCTGGATCATGCTGCTGGCGGCATTCGCCCTGCTGGTGCTGGTGCTGGTGCCGGGAATCGGCCGTGAGGTCAACGGCGCGCGGCGCTGGATCGGCTTCGGTGCATTCAACGTGCAGCCGTCGGAAATCGCCAAGGTGTTCGTGGTGGTCTACCTGGCCGGCTACCTGGTGCGCCGCCAGGAAGAGGTGCGCGAGAGCTGGGCCGGTTTCTTCAAACCTTTCGTCGTGCTGCTGCCAATGGCCGGCCTGTTGCTGCTGGAGCCTGACTTCGGTGCCACCGTGGTGATGATGGGCTCGGCCATGGCCATGCTGTTCCTCGGTGGCGTCGGCCTGCTGCGCTTCGGCCTGATGGTGGCCCTGGCGGTCGGCGCGGTGTTCGTCCTGGTGCAGACCCAGGAATACCGTCTGCAGCGCCTGATCACCTTCACCGATCCCTGGGCCGACCAGTACGGCGCAGGCTACCAGCTGACCCAGGCACTGATCGCCTTCGGCCGCGGCGAGTGGTTCGGTGTTGGTCTGGGCAACAGTATTCAGAAGCAGTTCTACCTGCCGGAAGCCCACACCGACTTCGTCTTCTCGGTGCTGGCCGAGGAGCTCGGCCTGGTTGGCGCGCTGGCCACCCTGGGGCTGTTCGTCTTCGTCAGCGTGCGTGCGCTCTACGTCGGTCTGTGGGCCGAGAAGGCCAAGCAATTCTTCTCCGCCTATGTCGCCTACGGTCTGGCGTTTCTGTGGATCGGTCAGTTCCTGATCAATATCGGCGTGAACACCGGTCTGTTGCCGACCAAGGGCCTGACCCTGCCGTTCCTCAGCTACGGCGGCTCGTCGCTGGTGATCTGCTGCGTGAGTCTGGCGCTGCTGCTGCGTATCGAGTGGGAGCGGCGCAACATTCTGGGTAACGAGGACGTGGACTTCACCGAAGCGGATTTTGCCGAGGAGCTCAGCCATGCGCGGTAATGTGCTGATCATGGCCGGCGGCACCGGTGGTCACGTATTCCCGGCGCTGGCCTGCGCGCGCGAGTTCCAGGCGCGCGGTTACGCCGTGCATTGGCTTGGCACGCCGCGTGGCATCGAGAACGAACTGGTCCCGCAGGCAGACCTGCCGCTGCACCTGATCAACGTCAGCGGCCTGCGTGGCAAGGGCAAGCTGTCCTTGCTCAAGGCGCCGTTCCAGCTGCTGCGTTCGTTGCTTCAGGCACGTCGCATCGTGCGTGAACTGCAGCCAGTGTGCGTGCTCGGTATGGGCGGTTATGTCACCGGTCCCGGCGGTCTGGCCGCGCGCATGGCCGGTGTGCCGCTGGTGATTCATGAACAGAACGCCGTGGCCGGTACTGCCAATCGTCTGCTGTCGCGCATCGCCACGCGCATCTGCGAGGCGTTCCCGAACACCTTCGCGGTTTCCGACAAGCGCCGCACCACTGGCAACCCGGTGCGTGAGGAGCTGTTCCTGGAAACGCCGCGCGAGCCGCTGGCCGGTCGCAAGCCGAAACTGCTGGTGCTGGGCGGCAGCCTGGGTGCCGAGCCGCTGAACAAGTTACTGCCTGCCGCGCTGGGGAAAATCTCTGCCGACGTACGTCCGCAGGTGTTCCACCAGGCCGGTAAGCAACATGCCGAAATCACTGCGGAGCGTTATCGCGATGCCGCGGTCGAAGCCGAGGTCGCGCCTTTCATCAAGGACATGGCGCGTGCTTATGGCTGGGCCGATCTGGTGGTTTGCCGCGCCGGTGCGCTGACCGTCAGCGAACTGGCCGCAGCTGGTCTGCCGTCGTTTCTCGTGCCCCTGCCGCATGCCATCGACGACCACCAGAGCCGCAATGCCGAATATCTGGCGAAGGAGGGCGCCGCTGTCCTTCTTGCGCAACATGCCACTGACGCGGACACGCTTGCCGCGCAGCTCACCGAGGTTCTGATGCACCTGGAAAAACTCAATGTCATGGGCGCCACCGCGCGTCGCCTGGCCAAGCCCAATGCCACCCGCACGGTGGTCGACATCTGCCAGGAGGTGATGCGTGGCTAAGTCTCCCGCTGCGGTCAAGGCCGAAGTTCGGCGCATGCGCCGTATCCGCCGCATCCATTTCGTCGGTATCGGCGGTGTGGGCATGTGCGGTATCGCCGAGGTGCTGCTGAACCTGGGTTACGAAGTGTCCGGCTCCGACCTCAAGGCCTCGGCCGTCACTGAGCGCCTGAAGAGTTTCGGCGCACAGATCTTCATCGGTCATGCTGCCGAGAACGCCGAGCAAGCCGACGTGCTGGTGGTATCCAGCGCCGTCAACACCAGCAACCCGGAAGTCGCCACCGCGCTGGAACGGCGTATTCCGGTGGTGCCGCGTGCCGAGATGCTCGCCGAGCTGATGCGCTACCGTCATGGCATCGCCGTGGCCGGCACCCATGGCAAGACCACCACCACCAGTCTGCTGGCGTCGGTGTTCGCCGCCGGTGGTCTTGACCCGACCTTCGTCATCGGTGGGCGGCTGAATGCGGCCGGCACCAATGCCCAGCTTGGCTCCAGCCGCTTCCTGATCGCCGAAGCCGATGAGAGCGATGCCAGCTTCCTGCATCTGCAGCCCATGGTCTCGGTGGTCACCAATATCGACGCCGATCACATGAGCACCTACGGCGGCGACTTCAACAGGCTGAAGAAGACCTTCATCGAGTTCCTGCACAACCTGCCGTTCTATGGCCTGGCCGTGCTCTGCGTGGATGACCCGGTGGTGCGCGAGCTGCTGCCGCAGGTTGGTCGTCCGACCGTGACCTACGGCTTTGCCGAAGATGCCGACGTGCGCGCGATCAACGTGCGCCAGGAAGGCATGCGCACCTACTTCACCGTACTGCGCCCGGACTGCGAGCCGCTCGACGTGTCGGTGAACATGCCGGGCAACCACAACGTCCTCAATGCCCTGGCGACCATCGCCATCGCTTCCGACGAAGGCATCGACGATGCCGCCATCGTCGCCGGGCTGTCGGGCTTCCAGGGTGTCGGCCGGCGCTTCCAGGTCTACGGCGAACTGCCGGTGGACGGTGGCGGCGTGATGCTGGTCGACGACTACGGCCATCACCCGCGTGAAGTGGCCGCCGTGATCAAGGCCGTGCGTGGCGGCTGGCCGGAGCGTCGCCTGGTGATGGTCTATCAGCCGCACCGTTACAGCCGCACCCGTGATCTGTACGACGACTTCGTGCAGGTGCTCGGTGAGGCCAATGTGCTGCTGCTGGTGGAAGTCTATCCGGCTGGCGAAGAGCCGATCCCGGGCGCTGACAGCCGCCAGCTGTGCCACAGCATCCGTCAGCGTGGCCAACTCGATCCGATCTATGTCGAACGCGGTGCCGACCTGGCTCCGCTGCTCAAACCGCTGCTGCGTGCCGGCGACATCCTGCTGTGCCAGGGCGCGGGCGATATCGGCGCAGTGGCACCGCAACTGATCAAACACCCGCTGTTCGTAGGGGAGTCGAAATGAGTTTGCACAGTACCCTCGATCCCAAGGCCTTCGGTCGCGTCGCCGTGTTGTTTGGCGGCAAGAGCGCCGAGCGCGAGGTGTCGCTGAAATCCGGCAACGCCGTGCTCAGCGCCCTGCAGGCCGGTGGTGTGGACGCCTTCGGCATCGACGTGGGTGATGATTTTCTGCAGCGCCTGAACAGCGAGAAGATCGACCGCGCCTTTATCGTGCTGCACGGCCGTGGTGGCGAAGATGGCTCCATGCAGGGCCTGCTCGAGTGCGCCGGCATTCCCTACACCGGCAGCGGCATCCTGGCCTCTGCGCTGGCAATGGACAAGCTGCGCACCAAACAGGTTTGGCACAGCCTCGGCCTGCCGACGCCGCGCCATGCCGTGCTGACCTCGCGTGCTGACTGCGAGGCTGCTGCCACTGAGCTGGGCTTCCCGCTGATCGTCAAACCGGCGCATGAAGGTTCCAGCATCGGCATGGCCAAGGTCGAAAGCGTCGAGGCGCTGATTGCTGCCTGGCAGGACGCCGCGCGCTACGACAGCCAGGTGCTGGTCGAGCAGTGGATCGCCGGCCCCGAATACACCATCGCCGTGCTGCGTGGCGAGGTGCTGCCGCCCATCGGGCTCGGCACGCCGCACACCTTCTACGACTACGACGCCAAGTACCTGGCCGATGACACCCAGTATCGCATTCCCTGCGGCCTGTCCGCCGAGAAGGAAGTCGAGCTCAAGGAGCTGACTGCGCGTGCCTGCGAGGCCGTGGGTACTCAGGGTTGGGCGCGTGCCGACGTGATGCAGGATGCCAGTGGCCAGTTCTGGCTGTTGGAAGTGAACACCGTACCGGGCATGACCGATCACAGCCTGGTACCGATGGCCGCGCGTGCTGCCGGTCTGGATTTCCAGCAACTGGTGCTGGCGATCCTGGCTGACAGCGTCGAGGCGAGGGGTTAAGCGATGAGCATCGCCCTGCGCCATCAGGACTCGCTGAGGGCTCCGCCACGCGGCAAGCCCGCGCCGCGTGGCGCCAGCCGTCTGGTGGCCAAGGAGCCGATGCGTCTGCGCATGCCCAAGGCGGATTTCTCCTGGGTGGGACGGCTGCTCTGGCCGCTGGTGCTGGTCGGTCTGGGTTTTGGCGCATACGAGGGGGCGCTGCGCCTGCTGCCTTACGCAGACCGCCCGATCGCGCGCATCAGCGTGCAGGGTGATCTGGCTTATGTCAGTCAGCAGGCGGTGCAGCGGCGGATCGCGCCGTACATCGAGGCGAGCTTCTTCAGCGCTGACCTGCGCGGTATGCGCGAGGAGCTCGAGCGCATGCCCTGGATCGCCCACGCCGAAGTGCGTCGCGTCTGGCCGGATCAGATCGACGTGCGCCTGGAAGAACAGCTGCCCATCGCCCGTTGGGGTGACGAGGCGCTGCTCAACAACCAGGGGCAGGCGTTCGCGCCACAGGAACTGGACAACTATCAGCATCTGCCGCAGCTGTCCGGCCCGAAGCGGGCGCAGCCAAAGGTGATGCAGCAGTATCAGATGCTCAGTCAGCTGCTGCGGCCGATGGGCTTCACCGTGGTCGGGCTGCAGTTGCGCGAGCGCGGCAGCTGGTTCCTCTCGGCCACCGAGAATGCCAGCGGTCAGCGCATCGACATCCTGCTGGGACGTGATCATGTGGTGGAAAAAATGCGTCGTTTCGCCGCCATCTATGAGCGGGAGTTGAAAGAACAAAGCGCGAACATCGCGCGCATCGACCTGCGTTATGCCAACGGCCTGGCCGTGGCCTGGCGTGAGCCGGTGGAGCCGGCTACGGCCGAGCAGAAAGTGAATTGAGGAGAGGCAGGACTAAATGAATAGCGCGCAGAGCGGCAAGATGATCGTTGGCCTGGACATCGGCACCTCCAAGGTGGTGGCGCTGGTGGGCGAGGTGACGGCCGACGGCCAGCTGGAAATCGTCGGTATCGGCACTCATCCGTCGCGCGGGCTGAAGAAGGGCGTGGTGGTCAATATCGAATCCACCGTGGCCTCGATTCAGCGTGCTGTGGAAGAAGCGCAACTGATGGCTGGCTGCCGCATTCACTCGGCGTTCGTCGGTGTGGCCGGCAATCACATCCGCAGCCTGAACAGCCACGGTATCGTTGCCATTCGTGATCGCGAAGTGAGCCCGGCCGACATCGAGCGTGTGCTCGATGCCGCGCAGGCTGTCGCTATCCCGGCTGACCAGCGCGTGCTGCACACCCTGGCGCAGGACTACGTGATCGACAACCAGGAGGGCGTGCGCGAGCCGCTGGGCATGTCCGGCGTGCGTCTGGAGGCCAAGGTGCACGTGGTGACCTGCGCCGTGAACGCGGCGCAGAACATCGAGAAGTGCGTGCGCCGCTGCGGTCTGGAAGTCGACGACATCATCCTCGAGCAACTGGCTTCGGCTTACTCGGTGCTGACCGAGGACGAGAAGGAACTGGGCGTTTGCCTGGTGGACATCGGCGGCGGCACCACTGATATCGCGATCTTCACCGAAGGCGCCATTCGCCACACCGCGGTGATCCCGATTGCGGGTGACCAGGTCACCAACGACATCGCCATGGCCCTGCGTACGCCGACCCAGTACGCCGAGGAAATCAAGATTCGCTACGCCTGCGCCCTGGCCAAACTGGCCGGTGCTGGCGAAACCATCAAGGTGCCTAGCGTTGGTGACCGTCCGCCGCGCGACCTGTCGCGCCAATCCCTGGCCGAAGTGGTCGAGCCGCGTTACGACGAGCTGTTCACCCTGGTTCAGGCCGAGCTGCGTCGCAGCGGCTACGAGGACCTGATCCCGGCCGGCATCGTCATGACCGGCGGCACGGCGAAGATGGAAGGCGCGGTCGAGCTGGCCGAGGAAATTTTCCACATGCCGGTTCGACTGGGCGTACCGCACAGCGTCAAGGGCATGGGCGACGTAGTGCGCAACCCGATTTATTCCACCGGTGTGGGCTTGCTGTTGTACGGGCTGCAGAAGCAGAACGACGGCATTTCCATGTCGGTGGGCAGTCCTTACCAGGACGAAAGCAAAACCCCGGTACTCGAACGTATCAAGCGTTGGGTGCAAGGCAATTTCTAAATTTGCAGTAGGCGTTACAACTAGAAAGGAAGGAGAGGGATCATGTTCGAACTAGTAGATAACATTCCGCAAAGCGCGGTTATCAAAGTAATCGGTGTCGGTGGTGGCGGCGGCAACGCAGTCAATCACATGGCGGTCAGCAACATTGAGGGCGTCGAGTTCATCTGCGCCAACACCGACGCGCAAGCGCTGAAGAACATCGGCGCGCGCACCGTGCTGCAGCTCGGCCCGGGCGTGACCAAGGGCCTGGGTGCTGGCGCCAATCCGGAGGTCGGTCGTCAGGCCGCGCTGGAAGATCGCGAGCGCATCGCCGAAGTGCTTGCTGGCACAGACATGGTGTTCATCACTACCGGCATGGGTGGTGGTACTGGTACCGGCGCTGCGCCGGTGATCGCCGAGGTGGCCAAGGAACTGGGCATTCTCACCGTGGCCGTGGTGACCCGTCCGTTCCCGTTCGAGGGCAAGAAGCGCATGGTCATCGCCGATGAAGGCATCCGCGCGCTGTCCGAGAGCGTCGACTCGCTGATCACCATCCCCAACGAAAAACTGCTGACCATCCTCGGTAAGGACGCCAGCCTGCTGTCCGCCTTCGCCAAGGCTGACGACGTGCTGGCAGGTGCGGTGCGCGGTATCTCCGACATCATCAAGCGTCCGGGCATGATCAACGTCGACTTCGCCGACGTGAAGACCGTGATGAGCGAAATGGGCATGGCCATGATGGGCACCGGCTGCGCCAGCGGTCCGAACCGTGCGCGTGAAGCGACCGAGGCGGCGATCCGCAACCCGCTGCTGGAAGACGTCAACCTGCAGGGCGCGCGCGGCATCCTGGTGAACATCACTGCCGGTCCTGACCTGTCGCTGGGTGAGTACTCCGACGTCGGCAACATCATCGAACAGTTCGCTTCCGAGCACGCCACCGTCAAGGTCGGCACCGTGATCGATGCCGACATGCGCGACGAACTGCACGTCACCGTGGTCGCTACCGGCCTTGGCGCGCGCATGGAGAAGCCGGTGAAGGTGGTCGACAACACCGTTCAGGTCGCCGTCAGCCAGCCGGTTGCCCAGCAGCCTGCCGCGCAGCCGCGCAGCGAGCAGTCGGTCAACTACAAGGACTACGAGCGTCCGACCGTACAGCGCCAGAGCCATGGCGGTGCGGCCACTGCAGCCAAGCTCAATACCCAGGATGACCTCGATTACCTGGATATTCCGGCTTTCCTGCGTCGCCAGGCTGATTGATGGAGTTTATCAGGAGTATATGGGTGATTGGTGTTCAGCAAAGGTCGGTTCTGCTATCATTCCCGACCATTGTTGAAAACAGTTCGCAACTAGCGATATAGCGGCCAAGCCATGATCAGACAACGCACCCTGAAGAACATCATCCGTGCCACCGGCGTTGGCCTGCATTCGGGGGAGAAGGTTTACCTGACCCTGAAGCCGGCTCCGGTGGACACCGGTATCGTGTTTCGTCGTACCGACCTCGACCCCGTCGTGGAAATCCGCGCGCTGGCCGGGAATGTCGGTGAAACCACCATGTCGACTACGTTGATCAATGGTGATGTCAAGGTGGATACGGTAGAGCACTTGCTTTCGGCCATGGCAGGCCTGGGCATCGATAACGCCTACGTCGAGCTCTCCGCGTCCGAAGTGCCGATCATGGATGGCAGTGCGGGTCCCTTTGTATTCCTGATTCAATCCGCTGGCCTGCAGGAGCAGGAAGCGCCGAAGAAGTTCATCCGCATCCTGCGTGAGGTGACGGTGGAGGAGGGCGACAAGCGCGCCACCTTCGTGCCTTTCGATGGTTTCAAGGTAAGCTTCGAAATCGACTTCGATCACCCCGTGTTCCGCAATCGCACGCAGAGCGCCAGTGTGGATTTCTCCAGCACGTCTTTCGTCAAGGAAGTCAGCCGGGCCCGCACCTTCGGCTTCATGCGTGACATCGAGTTCCTGCGTTCGCAGAACCTGGCACTCGGTGGCAGTGTGGAAAACGCCATCGTGGTCGACGAATATCGTGTGCTCAACGAAGACGGCCTGCGCTACGAGGACGAGTTCGTCAAACACAAGATTCTCGATGCCATCGGCGACCTGTACCTGCTGGGTAACAGCCTGATCGGCGAGTTCAAGGGCTTCAAGTCTGGTCACGCACTGAACAATCGTTTGCTGCGTACGTTGATCGAGCAGACCGATGCCTGGGAAATGGTGACCTTCGAGGACGCCAAGCTCGCACCGATCTCTTACATGCGCCCGGTTGCGGCTGTGTAAACGCACTCTCTTTCCCGCTTCAATTAAGGCCACCTTCGGGTGGCCTTTTTTATGGTTGGTCGCTCAGTGGAGTGGCTTTTGCTGTAAGAAAATATGGCGCCATTTGTCTGGCGAGTGCGGCGAAGAGAAGCACGGCGACGAACGGAGCGAGGGTGTTATTCGCCTTTCTGCGTATGACTGGCCAGACGCTCAAGTGCCGCGCGCAGCCTGGGATCGCTGATGCCTTCGGCTGTCGCCTGGATGCTTTGCGCGGCGCTATCTGACAAGTGCAAGGTGCGACCGGTTCCACGATTCTGACCGCCTTGAGGTTGCACCTTGAACATGATTTTCGTTAAGGTCGCGAATTCTTCGAGTGCCTGTAGTTGTCGTTGCAGTCTTCTTTGCTGATAACGCAGGCGTGTTGCCCAGTGGCCATCGGTCACTATCAATAGCAAACAGCCCTCGCGCCAGGACGCTACGTGACAGTGTTCCCGGGCAGCGGGCTGTAGCTGGCTATCGACAAGACGCTGCAGGTGAGTCAGGCGCTGCGCCTGACCGAACAGCGCTTTCAGGGGCTTGGCTTCGCGTAACAGCTTAGCGGGTGCCTGGGCCGGCAAGGGACGAAACGTCATGGCAGGAAGCCTTAAGTTGCAGAGTCGTCATGGTAGCAGAGCGTGCTGTCGGCCTGTGTTCTGCGAAAAGGGGAAGCCATGCATATCATCTTGTTAAATAGCCGTCACGGTTCGGCGCGAACGATCCATCTGGACCTGCGCTGGTTGCTGTTGTCGGTTGTCCTGCTGCTGGTCCTGAGCCTTGCCGCCGGTGCTGCAATGGGCGCCAAGTGGTTGACCGCCGAACCAGTGGTCGACACCTCGCTGGTCGAAGCGCTCGACCAGCAGCGTGAGCAGGTCGGCGCCGTGCGCCAGGACGCGCAACGTCAGCTCGACGCATTCGCCGTACACGTTGCGGATTTGCAGGCGCGCCTCACCCGTCTCGATGCGCTCGGTGAGCGTCTCACCGAACTGGCTGAGCTTGACGCTGGAGAGTTCGACTTCTCCCTCAGTGTCGGTCAGGGCGGTGCCGAAGATGCGCTAGGTGCTTCGGCTTATGCACCGCCACCTTTCATGAACGCCCTGGATGAGCTGGCGCTGCGTGTCGAAAGCCGTGAACAGCAGCTGGAAGTGCTGGAGCAACTGCTTGGCGAGCGCCGCCTGAGCGAGGCCGAAACCCTGTCCGGTCGCCCGGTTTTGCACGGTTATGTGTCGTCACCTTTCGGCCGTCGCGTGCATCCGCTGACCGGCCGCGCCAGCGTCCACAAGGGCATCGATTTCGCAGCCAAGCCCGGCAGTGACGTGGTTTCGGTTGCTGCTGGCGTAGTGACCTTTTCCGGCAGGAAGAATGGTTACGGCAATACCGTGGAAATCAGCCACGCCGATGGCTACGTCACGCTCTACGCTCACAATCAGAGCAACACTGTGCAGATCGGTGATCTGGTGCAGCGCGGCCAGGTCATCGCCAAGGTCGGTCGCAGTGGTCGCTCCACCGGTTATCACGTGCATTTCGAAGTCAGCAAGGATGGCCGGCAGGTCAATCCGGCTCTTTACATCGCGCGCGCCAACGGCGTCGAGTAACTCTGGGTCGCTGACTGGCCTTGAATTGCCAGCATTCATCCCCATATAACGTTTCACGCCGCGCCCCTGGTCGACCGGGAATGCGTGGCCTGCGCCATCACACGGCAGCAACGGGCTGACAACGTCACTTTCCTCCCTGAGTTTTCCGGGTAGAATGCCCCCTTCGCCTGCAGCCATGCTGGCTGCCAGGTCGCGATTTGCGCCGACCTCCATCCATTCGCCGGAAGATCCTGTCGATATGTTTGCGCCTCTGTTTAGAAAACTTTTCGGAAGTAAGAATGAGCGTGAAGTCAAACGCTTGCTCAAGGCGGTGCAGTCCGTCAACGTTCTCGAAGAGCAGATGATTGCCCTTTCGGACGAGCAACTGCGTGGCAAGACCGAAGAGTTCAAGGGCCGTCTGGCTCAGGGCGAAACCCTCGACAAGCTGCTTCCCGAAGCCTTCGCTGTGGCCCGTGAGGCCGGCAAGCGCGTGATGGGCATGCGCCACTTCGATGTGCAGTTGATCGGTGGCATGACCCTGCACGAAGGCAAGATCGCCGAGATGCGTACCGGTGAGGGCAAGACGCTCGTAGGTACCCTGGCGGTCTATCTCAACGCACTGTCCGGCAAGGGCGTGCACGTGGTCACGGTCAACGAATACCTGGCCCGCCGCGACGCCAACTGGATGCGTCCGCTGTACGAGTTCCTTGGCCTGTCCGTCGGTATCGTCACCCCTTTCCAGCCCCCGGAAGAGAAGCGCGCCGCTTACGCCGCCGACATCACCTACGGCACCAACAACGAATTCGGTTTCGACTACCTGCGCGACAACATGGCCTTCAGCCTGGAAGACAAATTCCAGCGTGAGCTGAATTTTGCCGTGATCGACGAAGTCGACTCCATCCTCATCGACGAAGCCCGTACTCCGCTGATCATCTCCGGTCAGGCCGAAGACAGCTCCAAGCTGTACATCGAGATCAACAAGCTGATCCCGCGCCTCAAGCAGCACATCGAGGAAGAGGAAGGCGTGGTGACTCAGGAAGGTCACTACAAGGTCGACGAGAAAACGCGCCAGGTCGAACTCAACGAGGCCGGCCACCAGTACGTCGAGGAGATGCTCACCACTGCCGGTCTGCTGGCCGAAGGTGAAAGCCTCTACTCCGCGCACAACCTCGGCCTGCTGACCCACGTGTATGCCGGCCTGCGTGCGCACAAGCTGTTCAACCGCAATGTCGAGTACATCGTGCAGAACGGCCAGGTGATCCTGATCGACGAGCATACCGGCCGTACCATGCCGGGGCGTCGCCTCTCCGAGGGCCTGCACCAGGCCATCGAGGCGAAGGAGGGCGTGAATATCCAGGCCGAGAGCCAGACCCTGGCCTCGACTACCTTCCAGAACTACTTCCGCCTCTACAACAAGCTGTCCGGCATGACCGGTACCGCCGATACCGAGGCGTTCGAATTCCGGCAGATTTATGGTCTGGACGTGATGGTGATCCCGACCAACAAGCCGGTCGCGCGCAAGGACTTCAACGATCTGGTCTATCTGACCCAGGAAGAGAAGTACCAGGCGATCATCGCCGACATCAAGGATTGCCAGGCCCAGGGCCGTCCGATTCTGGTCGGTACCGCCACCATCGAAACGTCCGAGTACGTCAGCCAGTTGCTGGACAAGGAAGGCATCGAGCACAAGGTGCTCAACGCCAAGTTCCACGACAAGGAAGCCGAGATCATCGCCCAGGCCGGTCGTCCGGGGGCGCTGACCATCGCCACCAACATGGCGGGCCGTGGTACCGACATCCTCCTCGGTGGCAACTGGGAAGTGGAAGTCGCGGCGCTGGAAAACCCCACCGACGAGCAGATCGCGCAGATCAAGACCGAGTGGCAGAAGCGTCACCAGCAGGTGATCGAAGCGGGTGGCCTGCACGTGATCGCCTCCGAGCGCCACGAGTCGCGTCGTATCGACAACCAGCTGCGTGGTCGTGCCGGCCGTCAGGGCGATCCGGGTTCCAGCCGCTTCTACCTGTCGCTGGAAGACAACCTGATGCGTATCTTCGCCTCGGATCGGGTGAAGAACTTCATGAAGGCCCTCGGCATGCAGTCCGGCGAGGCCATCGAGCACCGTATGGTCACCAACGCCATCGAGAAGGCTCAGCGCAAGGTCGAAGGGCGTAACTTCGACATGCGTAAGCAACTGCTCGAGTTCGACGACGTGGCCAACGAGCAGCGCAAAGTGATCTATCACATGCGCAACAGCCTGCTGGCTGCCGAGAGCGTTGGCGACACCATCGCCGAGTTCCGCGAGGAAGTGCTGACCGCAGCGGTCAACAACCATATTCCGCCGCAGTCGATGCCAGAACAGTGGGACGTGTCGGGCCTGGAGTCGACGCTGCAAAGCGACTTCGGCATCAAGCTGCCGATCCAGCAGTGGCTGGATGAAGATGACAAACTGTACGAAGAAACCCTGCGTGAGCGCATCCTTGCCGAGCTGCTGAGCGCATACAACGAGAAGGAAACCCAGGCCAGCGCCGAGGCCCTGCGTACCTTCGAGAAGCAGATTCTGCTGCGCGTGCTGGACGACCTGTGGAAAGACCACCTGTCGACCATGGATCACCTGCGTCACGGCATCCACCTGCGTGGTTATGCACAGAAGAACCCGAAGCAGGAATACAAGCGCGAGTCCTTCGCCCTGTTCCAGGAACTGCTGGAGTCGATCAAGCGCGACGCCATCCGCGTGCTCAGTCACGTTCAGGTGCGTCGCGAAGACCCGGCCGAAGAAGAAGCCCGACTGCGTCGCGAAGCCGAAGCCATGGCCGAGCGCATGCAGTTCCAGCACGCCGATGCTTCGGCCCTGGCAGCTGAAGAGAGCAATGGCGAAGAGGGCGACGTCGCCGTGGCCGCAGCACCAGTACGCGCCGAGCAGAAGGTCGGCCGCAACGAGCCGTGCCCTTGCGGTTCGGGCAAGAAGTACAAGCACTGCCACGGTCAGATCGGCTGATCATGGCAGGTGCGCGCCGCTAACAGGCTGTTGAAAAACTACCTGCGTTGCCATTGCTGCGTTAAAAACAGGCTCAAAATGCTCATTTACAACACGTAAACTGCGCTTTTTCGCCTGTTTTTGCCTTGCACTGGCTGCCTCGCCTACGCTTTTCAACGGCCTGCCAAGGCGCTTGCAGTAGAGAGGGCTTCGGCTATGCTGTCGCCGCCCTCGATGACGCCGCGACGGCTCTGCCGCTCGCGGCGTTTTACCATCTTTCAGACCGCCTGGCGGTCGGCAACGTCTCACAAGGAGCTCACCTTATGGCTGTTGGTCTTGGCCCGCTGTCTACCCTGCACCCGGTTCCTGGTTTCGAGTTGGGCATCGCCTCAGCCGGTATCAAGCGTCCCGGGCGCAAGGATGTGGTGGTGATGCGTTGTGCAGAAGGTTCGCGCATCGCCGGTGTGACCACCACCAACGCCTTCTGCGCGGCCCCAGTGCTGATCACTCGCGAGCGTCTGGGTGGTGAAGTGCGTTACCTGCTGACCAACACCGGCAATGCCAATGCCGGCACCGGCGCCGATGGTCTGGCCCGTGCGCGCCGTGCCTGTGCGCGGCTGGCCGAGTTGACCGGTGTGACCGAAAACGCCGTGCTGCCGTTCTCCACCGGTGTGATCGGAGAGCCGCTGCCGGTCGAGAAGATCGAGTCTGCGCTGCAGGCGGCGCTGGATGATCTCAAGGCCGACAACTGGGAAGCAGCGGCCACCGGCATCATGACCACCGACACTCTGCCCAAGGGCGCAAGCCGGCAGTTCCAGCACGATGGTGTGACCATCACCGTCACCGGTATCTCCAAGGGCGCCGGCATGATCCGTCCGAACATGGCCACCATGCTCGGCTACATCGCCACTGACGCCAAGGTGGCCCGGGGCGTGCTGCAGGATCTGGTGCGCGACGCGGCGAACAAGTCGTTCAATCGCATCACCATCGATGGTGACACTTCCACCAATGACTGCTGCATGCTGATCGCTACCGGCCAGGCTGCATTGGCGGAAATCACCGAGGCCTCCGGTGAGTTGTTCGCCAAGCTCAAGCAGGCTGTGTTCGAGGTATTCATGGAAGTGGCTCAGGCCATCGTCCGTGACGGCGAGGGTGCGACCAAGTTCGTTACCGTACAGGTCAACGGCGGTGGCACGCATCAGGAGTGCCTGGACGTGGCCTACGGCGTGGCCCATTCACCGCTGATCAAGACCGCGCTGTTCGCCTCCGATCCGAACTGGGGGCGCATCCTGGCCGCCGTGGGCTATGCCGGAGTGCCGCAGCTGGACGTGAGCAAGATCGACGTGTTTCTCGGCGAAGTCTGCATCGCCAGCAAGGGCTGCCGTGCGACCTCATACACCGAAGAACAGGGCGCGGCGGTGATGGCCCGTGAGGAAATCACCATTCGCATCGAGCTTGGCCGCGGCAGCTGCAGCGAGACCATCTGGACCACCGACCTGTCCCACGAGTACGTCAAGATCAACGCCGAATACCGCACCTGATCGCGTCCTGCTCGTCCGTATTCCCGCGCCTCATGACCCCATGACGCGCGGGAATTTGCTATTCGGGGTGCAGGCTTTTAACGTCGAGCGACTTCATTCCCGAGGACGCGCGAGATGGCCCTGAAACTGGTAATTGGCGACAAGAACTATTCCTCCTGGTCGTTGCGCGCCGCTCTGGCAGTCGAGCTGGCTGGCGTGGAATGTGACGAGGTGCTGGTGCGTCTGTATCAGCCCGATAGTCGTGCGCAACTGCTGTGTCATTCGCCTACTGGCAAGGTGCCGGTTCTGCTGACTGAGCAAGGGCCGGTGTGGGATTCCCTGGCGATAGCCGAGTATCTGGCCGAGTGCTATCCCGAAGCGCAGCTGTGGCCGCAGGATCGTCAGGCCCGCGCCTTGGCGCGTAGCGTCTGTGCGGAGATGCACAGCGGCTTCAGCGCTCTGCGTAGCCACCTGCCGATGGACCTGGCGCGTGACAAGGCGTTGCTCGAGCTACCGGATGCGGCGCAGGCCGATATCGATCGCATTTGCGCAATCTGGGCCGGTTGCCGCGAGCGCTTCGCCAGCACCGGCAACTATCTGTTCGGTCAGGCCTGCATTGCCGATGCCTTCTATGCGCCTGTCGCCGCGCGTCTGCGCAGTTATCATGTGGCGCTGCCGACAGCGGCAGCGGCCTATGTCGAAACCATCTATCGCTGGCCGGCATTCCAACGCTGGTATCAGGCGGCATTGCAGGAGGTAAAGGGGTGAAACGCGTTCATGTCGCAGCAGCGGTGATTCGGGGTGCCGATGAACGCATCCTGATCGCCAGGCGCCCGCAGGACAAGCACCAGGGCGGTCTGTGGGAATTTCCCGGCGGCAAGGTGGAAGAGGGCGAGGCCGTGCGCGTCGCCCTCGATCGCGAGCTGGAGGAGGAACTGGGTATTCGTCCGCAGGCTGCGCGCCCGCTGATCCAGATTCGCCACGATTATCCGGACAAGCAGGTGTTGCTGGACGTCTGGGAAGTCTCGGGGTTCAGTGGCGAGCCGCATGGCGCAGAAGGCCAACCATTGGCCTGGGTCAGCGAGCGGCAATTGCTGGAGTACGAATTTCCTGCCGCGAACAAACCCATAGTCGCCGCCGCGCGCCTGCCCGAGCGCTACCTGATCACCCCGGATGGCCTGCAGCCGAGTGAGCTGCTCGCCGGCATCCGCAACGCCCTGGCGCAGGGCGTGCGACTGATCCAACTGCGTGCGCCGAACATGTTCGACCCGCAATACCGCGACCTCGCTGTCGATGTGCAGGGCCTGTGTGCCGGTAAGGCACAACTGATGCTCAAAGGGCCGCTGGAGTGGCTGGGAGACTTTCCTGCGGCCGGCTGGCACCTGACCGCCGAGCAACTGCGCAAGTACGCCGCTGGTGGCCGCCCGTTCCCTGAGGATCGCTGGTTGGCTGCGTCCTGCCACAATGCCGAGGAGCTGGCGCTGGCCATGGAGATGGGCGTGGACTTCGTCACCTTGTCGCCGGTGCAGGCGACCGCGACTCATCCCGAGGCGCAGCCGCTCGGCTGGGACGCCGCGCGCGAGATGCTGACCCATTTCAACCTGCCGGCTTATCTGCTGGGCGGCGTAGGCCCGACGGATATCGAGCGCGCCTGGCAGGTTGGCGCCCAAGGTGTGGCCGGTATCCGCGCGTTCTGGCCGCAGTAGGGGCGCCGCGGGCACCGAGCTGGCCGGGGTAGGGGGCGCTGTGCGTACCGAGCGGTAATCGCAGCATTGCGGGTGCGCACGGCGCACCCTACGCACAGCTTTTAGCCTTACGGTTTGTTGGC
The DNA here is from genome assembly GCF_015712105.2 of Pseudomonas chaetocerotis. NCBI lineage: Bacteria > Pseudomonadati > Pseudomonadota > Gammaproteobacteria > Pseudomonadales > Pseudomonadaceae > Pseudomonas > Pseudomonas chaetocerotis. The sequence continues at coordinate 192,461 of NZ_JACFYX020000001.1, read as the reverse complement.
CGCCTTCCACAGCACTTCAGCGATGCCCTGGCGCTTGGCGATCAGGCGGGCAACGACGAACAGCAGGTCGGAGAGGCGGTTGACGTAGGCCAGGCCCTCACCGCGCAATGGCTCGACGGCATTGAGGTGCTGGCAGCGACGTTCGCTGCTGCGCGCGAAGCTGCGGCAGACGTGGGCCTGTGCGATCAGCCTGGAGCCGCCCGGCAGAATGAAGTTTTCCAGTGGCCCGACCTCCTCGTTCCAGCTGTCGATGGCCACTTCAAGGCGTTCCACCTCCACCTGTTGCAGAGCCTGATACTCGGGCATCGCCAGTTCACCACCTAGATCAAACAGGCGATGCTGGCAGGGGCTCAGCACCTCGCTGATCTCCTTGAGTGCCGGCCAGGTCGTGGCGGCATCATCCAGTTCAGCCAGTAGCAGGCCGAGCTGGCTGTTGAGCGTATCCAGCTCGCCGATGGCCTCGATTCGTGGGTGGTCCTTGCCGACCCGGCGGCCGTCGGCCAGGCCGGTCTCCCCCTTGTCGCCGGTACGGGTATAGATCTTCGAGAGTCGAAAGCCCATGGCTCAGAGTCCTGTGTGCTCGGGCAGGGAGGCCAGCGGCAAGCGCAGGGTGAAACAGGTGCCCTGGCCTGGCGTCGAGTGGACCTCCATCTGCCCTTTGTGATTGTTGGTAATGATGAAGTAGGAGACCGCCAGGCCGAGTCCGGTGCCCTGGCCGACCTCCTTGGTGGTGAAGAAGGGTTCGAAGATGCGTTTGCGCACCGCCTCGCTCATGCCGGTGCCGTTGTCTTCCACCTGAACCTCCGCCCAACTACCGGTCTGCCGAGTGCGCAGGATGATGCGGCCGGGCTCGGTGTCCTGGTCGCGCTGGTGAATGGCCTGGGCGGCGTTCTTCAGCAGGTTGAGCAGTACCTGCTCAAGTTCGTTGGCGGTGCCGGCTACCGAACCCAGCAGCGGATCGAACTGGCGCACGATTTCCAGGGCCTTGAAGTCGAAACTGTCGGTCAGGTCGAAGTCATTGCCGGCGATCTCCAGAGCCTGGTCGATCAGCGCCGGCAGATCGCAGGGGGCTAGCTGGCGGTCGCTACGCCGGCTGAAACTGAGCATGTGGCTGACGATCTTGGCGGCGCGCTGGCCGGCCTGCTGGATGCCGTCGAGCAGGCGCGGTACCTCACGGGCCTCCATATAGTGCTCAATGGCAGGCAGGCTGACGCCGGCTTGCTCGGCCTGTTCGATGTTCTTTTCCAGGCCGGGCGACAGCCGCCGACGGATGTTCTGCACGTTGTGCAGGATGGCGCCGAGCGGGTTATTGATTTCATGCGCCATGCCTGCCGCCAGTCCGCCGACTGAAAGCATCTTTTCCGACTGCACCATCATTTCTTCCAGTGCCAGGCGCTGGGTGATGTCGTCGATACGGATCACCACGCCCCGGCCGGCACTGCCCATAAGCGGGTAGAAGGTCAGGGCGTAGTGGTGGGGCTCTTCATCCTTGTGCCAGGTAACGCGCTCGATCTTCTCCACGCGATGTTGCTCGGCGGTGCGTTTGAGCTGTGCGAGAAAGGGTTTGAGTGGCGGGAAGGCGAGAAATACCGGCTGATTCAGCGCCTCTTCCAGGCGCGTACCGGACAGGGCGCTGGCCTCCTGGTTCCACTGCGTCACGTAGAGCTGTTCGTCGAGAGCGATCAGCGCCGAAGGCATGGAGTCGATGATGCTGTTGAGGTAATTCTGAAAACCGGTGAGTTTCTTCTCGATCTTGCTGCGCACCTGCACTTCCAGCTCCAACTTGCGGTTGGAGTGGCGGGTTTCTTCGGCCAGGCTCTGCGCCTGATCGAAGGCCTGCTGGGCGTCGTCGCGGGCACGCTTGAGCTGCTGCTCGCGGGCCTCCATGCGCATCAGCATGGTGTTGAACGCATCGGCCAGGCTACCGATCTCGTCCTGATTGCCGCGATTGGCACGCAGCGCATAGTTCTCTTCGCGGGTGACTTGGCGCGACAATTCTTCCAGGCGGCGAATGGGTTTGGTCACCAGGCGTTTGATCTGCCTGGCCACCAGCATCCACAGCAGCACGCTGAACGCCAGAATGACCAGGCTGGCGGTCAGGGTGCCGGTATAGAAAGCGCCAGGCAATTCGCTGGAAGCCACCAGCAGCAAGGCGCCGGGACGACCACTGGGGTGCGGCAGGTCGACCAGCAGGTTGGTGCGAAAGGCTGTTTCGCGCCAGTTCTGCAACTGGCCCAGTTGCTGCGGCAGCTGCAATTTTTCCCCTCGCTGCAGTTGTGCCAGGCTGTTGCCATTGCTGTCGTAGATAACCGCTGCGCGCAGGGGGGCATAGTCATCCAGGCGTTTGAGCACGGCCTCGGCCGATGCTGACGAGTGCAAGGCCTCCTTGCTCAGCGTCGGGCTGGCGATCAGGCGACCGAGGGTGTGCAGGGCCTGCGGTGCCATGCTCTCCTGGGTGATCCAGTAGGCTGCGCTGATGAAAGCCAGATTGGCTACCAGCATCACAGCAGCGAGCAACACCAGCAGCGCGGCGAGCAGTTTGCGGCCCACTGGCAGATTTTCGAGGCGCTGACGCAGTCTCATGAGGTTATCGTTGTGGTGAGTGAAGGCGGCAGGTTAGCGCGGCTGTCAGGCCATTGCCTACTGCCTGTGCAGGGCGGGTGCAACCCGCCAAGCTGCGAGTGATGGGTTACACCCGGCCTGCGTACTCAATCGAGGGGCAAACCCCGTTCACGCAGGTGGCTCAGCAGGCGCTGCTGCAGATGCTGCAGGTGCGGCACATGCAGTTGATGACGCTGCGCCGATGCGCAGGCGTAGCCAAGCAGATAGCTGATCTCGGTGCGACGTCCCTGAGTGACGTCCTGATGCATGGACGAATAGTTCGCTGCGGTGGCGAGGATCACGCGCTGGACTTCCTCGTGCAGATTCTCCGCAGCCGCCGGTTGGCCGCAGCGTTGCAGCAACTCGTCGAGTTCGGCGCACAGTGTAGCAACTTCAGCAGGGTGCTCGGTCAGGCCGCCATTGCGGCAGTCGTGCAGTACGGTGAGCGGGTTGATCGCGCAGTTCAGCGCCAGCTTGCGCCACAGGCGCGTGAGGATATCCGGGCTCCACTGGTGAGCGATGCCCGCGCGCTGCAGTTCGTTCAGCCAGGTTGGTGGCTGGGGATCGCTCGGGTCGCCCAGCCAGTTGTGGCCATTGCCGGCGAACACCACCTGAAAGTCGCTAGGGCGAAAAGCGCCTTCGGTACTGGAGACGAAAAGGCAGCGCTGCCTGGGGAGGCGTTGGGCGACTTCATCCTGGCTGCCCAGGCCATTTTGCAACAGCAGCAACTCGGCACCCGGGGCCAGGCGTTCGGCGATGGTCGCCACCGCGCTTTGTGCGTCATAGGCCTTGCAGGCGAGCAGCAGGCGATGGATTGGCGTATCCGCTTGCGGCAACTCTGCGGCAATGGCGTATTGCTGAGGCTGGCCTGCCTCGACCAGCGTTAGCCCGCCGGCCTGGCGATAGGCTTCGAGGCGTTGCGGGTTGCGCAGGATCAGCCTCACTGGCAGGCCGGCGCGGGCCAGGCGTGCAGCCCAGAGGCTGCCGAGGCTGCCGGCACCGAGGATGTGCCAGGTCACGGCAGAGGCAGGCGCATGGCTGCGACCCGGCCGCTGGCGTAAGACTCTGGCAGCAGATTCTGCGCATGCTGAATCAGTTGCTCGGGATCAGTGGGCAGCACCTTGGCGTCCAGACCGACCAGGCTGATACCGGCTTTCAGCGTAATGAAACCTTCGCTGGTCTTGAACGCTTTGAAGTTGAGGCCTTCGTGCAAGCGCTTGAAGCTGCTCGGTGAGCATTCGTGCAGGTCTTCGAGCAGGGTGATAAGGCCGAAGTGGTTGTCATCCAGGCGCGTCAGCACGTCCAGTGGCCTGACAAGCTGCTGCAGGCGTCGTGCGACGCCATGCAGCAGTTCGTTGAAGAAGCGGTCACCGTACTGGTTGCGCAGCTGACCGGCGTCCTGCAGGCCGATCAGCAGGTAGCACACGGCGCCGCCTCGCGATTCGATCTGGCGCAGGCTGTCGGTGAGCTTCTGGCGCAGATAGCGCGGGTTACCCAGGCCGGTGAGTGGATCGACCAGATTGCGTCGCTCCAGGCTGGCGATGTTCTGCGTCAGCATGCGATTTTCGTGCAGCAGGCGCTGCAGGGTGTTGCACAGGCGATCAGCGGCGTACACGCGTGGCACCAACTGTTCGTTCATCGCCGCCTTGCTGATGAAGTCATCGACGCCACGGTCGAAGGCTTCGCCCAGGACATTTTCGCCTTCCTTGCCGGTCAGCAGGATGATGTAGGTGTAGTGGTCGGCGGTCTCGTCCAACTGGCGTACCCGTGCGGTCAGCTCCAGGCCGTCGATCTCGGGCATCAGCCAGTCTGCCAGAAGCACGCTGGCGGGGCGCTGTTCGAGCAGCTGCAGCGCTTCGCTGGCGCTGCTGGCGAAGCGCACGTCCTGATAGCCGGCCTGGCTCAGTGCGCGACCGATCATGGCACTGGAGAACTTGGCGTCGTCCACCACCAGGATGCTGAGATGGGGGTTGGGCATGGGGCTGGCTCGCAGGCAGAGAGGAAGGACGCCAAACGGCGTGTATCAGTCTGGATATAATGGGCCCGCCATAGTTATCGTCAAGTCAGGCGCGTTCACTCCGTGAAGAGGATCGCGCCGTCCATCAGGAGCCCGCTCATGCCTTCGTTCGACATCGTGTCTGAACTGGACAAACACGAACTGACCAATGCGGTCGACAATGCCATCAAGGAGCTCGACCGCCGTTTTGACCTGCGTGGTAAATGCAGCATCGAGAGCAAGGACAAGGCGCTGACCTTGACCGCCGAAGCCGAGTTCATGCTCGAGCAGATGCTCGACATCGTGCGCAGCAGCCTGGTCAAGCGCAAGATCGACTGCCAATGCCTGGAAACCAAAGATCCCTATGCCTCGGGCAAGGTGATGAAGCAGGAAGTCACCTTCCGTGAAGGTATCGACAAGGAGCTGGCGAAGAAGATCGTCGCCCACATCAAGGACGCCAAGCTCAAGGTGCAGGCCGCCATCCAGGGTGAGCAGGTGCGCGTCACCGGCAAGAAGCGCGACGATCTGCAGGAAGCTATCGCGCTGCTGCGTGGTCACGAATTCGGCATGCCGCTGCAGTACAACAACTTTCGCGATTGAACCTTTGTGGCGCTGAGGCGTCGCAGGCTAGGTTGATAGCATTTTGACCGCCATGGCATGCCATGGCGGTTTCGTTTCATGCACAGGAAAACGGGAGTACCCCTATGGAGATGAACGTCGACGAACTGGTCAAGCTGTCCGAGGCCTGGCTGCCTGTGGTGCTTGAGTACAGCGGCAAGCTGACCCTGGCACTGATCACGCTGCTGATCGGTTGGTGGCTGATCAGCAGGCTCACCTCCAGCATCGGGCGCATGCTCGAGGCGCGCAAGGTCGATCGCGCGCTGAGCAGTTTTATCAGCAGCCTGGTCAGCATCGTGCTGCGCATTCTGCTGCTGATCAGCGTGGCGTCGATGGTCGGTGTGGAGACCACTTCGTTCATCGCCATGATCGGTGCAGCGGGGCTGGCCATTGGCCTGGCGCTGCAGGGCAGCCTGGCCAACTTCGCGGGCGGTGTGCTGATCATGCTGTTTCGCCCGTTCCGCGCGGGCGACTGGATCGAGGGGCAGGGCGTTTCCGGTAGCGTCGACAGCATCCAGATCTTCCACACCACGCTGAAAACGGCGGACAACAAGGTGGTGATCGTACCTAATGGCGCGCTGTCCAACGGCCATATCACCAATTACTCGCGTGAGCCGCGTCGGCGTGCCGACATCAATATCGGCATCGACTACTCCAGCGATATCAAGCGTGCCCGTGAAGTACTGCTTGATATCGCCAAGGACCCGCGTGTTCAGATTGATCCCGCACCGGTAGTCTTCGTGACCGGACTGGGCGACAGCGCCGTGAACATCTCGCTGCGCGTATGGGTGGCGACCGGTGATTTCTGGCCGGTGACCTTCGAGTTCACCGAACTGGCCAAGGAGCGTCTGACCGAGGCGGGTATTGGTATTCCGTTCCCGCAGCGGGTGGTGCATCTGGCCAAGGCCGATTGACACTCACCACAAAAAAAGCCCCGGTCGATCCGGGGCTTTTTTCTGCCTGTGATCAGGCGTTTTCGACTGTGGGCGGTGTCGTCTCAGGCACCGCTTGGCGTTTGTCGCGGCGCCACTGGATGACGATGAGCAGCAGTGTCGGTATACCCATCAGCGCCGTGGCGAGGAAGAAGTGGGCGTAGCCGAGGCTTTCCACCATCACGCCAGAATACCCGCCGATCAGACGCGGCAGCAGCAGCATGATGGAGCTGAGCAGGGCGTACTGGGTGGCCGAGAATTTCAGGTTGGTCAGGCTCGACAGGTAGGCCACGAAGGCTGAGGTGGCCAGGCCAGCGCTGAAGTTGTCGCAACTGATGGTGACGATCAGCATGTTCAGGTGCGGCCCCATGCCCACCAGCAGCATGAACATCAGGTTGGTGGCCGCCGATGCGGTAGCACCGATCAGCAGAATCGGCATGATGCCGAAACGTACGATCAACAGGCCACCGACCCCGGCGCCGAGCAACGTCATCACCAGACCGAAGACTTTGCTGACACTGGCGATCTGTTCTTTCGTGAAGCCCTGGTCGATGTAGAAGACGTTGGCCATCACGCCCATCACGGTATCCGACAGCCGATAGGTGGCGATCAGGCTCAGCAGCAGCAGGGCCTGCCAGCGGTAGCGCAGGATGAAATCGTTGATCGGCGTGAGCACCGGGGCCATGCCGCCCCAGAACAGGCTGGAGACCGACAGGCTGGTGAGCAGGGTATAGAGCAGCGCACGCAGGAAGGCGCGGTCGTAGTAGAGCAACTCCTGCAGGCTGATCTGACCCCGGAACAGCAGCATCACGTCACTTTCGTAGAACTGGGTGACCATGGCCGGAATGGCGATCAGCAGAATGATCAGCAGCAGAACGGAAAGTAGCTGGTGGAAGAACCCGTATCTCGCCGCAGCCGTTTTCAGGACCGGTGCCAGCCCACCCCAGAACAGCCCGGATGCACAGAGGCAGGCCAGGGTGCTGTAGAGCATGGCGCGCAGGAAGGCTCGGTCGTTGTAGAGCAGCTCCTGCATGCTGACGTCGCCGAGCAGCATCGGCACCAGATCGCTCTGATAGAACTGGATGAACATGGTCGGCACGGCGATGATCAGCATGATGACCGCGCTGATCGCCAGCAACTGGTGGAAAAAACCGTGCTTGGGTGGTGCGACATTGATGTGCGGCGGTGCCGGTGGCTCGCGCATCCAGATGGAGGTGAGCAGGCCCGGCAGCATCAGCAGGGCGAAGAGCATGTAGGTACCGGTCCAGGCGCCGAACTGGTAGTCCTTGGCGGTCGAGCCGAAGCCTTCGGCGAAATACAGCGCGCCAGCGGTGGCCAGCAGCGCGGCAACCCGGTAGCCGGTCATGTAGGCGGCAGCCAGCGCAGCCTGATGCTCGTCGCCGAGAATTTCCAGGCGGTAGGCATCGACGGCGATGTCCTGAGTGGCCGAGGCGAAGGCCACCAGTACGGCGAGGGCGATCAAGGAGGACAGGTGCGTCTGCGGGTCGTAATTGGCCATGCCGATCAGGCCGATGGCAACCAGACCCTGCGACAGCACCAGCCAGGAGCGGCGCCGGCCAAGTTTGCCGAGCAGTGGCAGGCGCCATTGGTCGAGCATGGGCGCCCACACCCATTTGAAGGCGTAGGCCAGGCCGATGAGGCTGGCGAAGCCGATGGTCTCGCGCGCCACACCGGCTTCGCGCAACCATACCGAAAGGGTCGAGAACACCAGCATGTAAGGCAGGCCGGCAGCGAAGCCCAGAAGTAACAAAGCTAGTGTGGCGGGGTTGGCGTAGGTCGCGAGGGCTTCTCGCCAGGATTTGCGTGGCATCAGGCTCGAATCTGGGGTGGAAAATGAATAGCGCGCACTCTAACTGCTGTACTCCATCGGGCGCCAGCCGTGGCGGCACATATCCACACGTTCATTCAGGATACTGATGCCTTCTGCACGCAAGCGCGCCCGTTGTTCGGCGCCGGAAGCGCTGCCGGCGGTCAGGCTGAGGTGGCCGCCAGCGGCGATCACCCGATGCCAGGGCAGCGTGGTGCCGTCGGGCAACTGGCTCAGCGTACGTCCGACCCAGCGCGCGGCACGGCCAAGACCTGCCAACTGCGCCAGTTCGCCATAGCTGACGACCTTGCCTGCCGGCACCTGAGCCAGTACCAGATACAGTGCTTCGCGGCGTGCCTCGACGCTTGCCGGTGGTGATGCCTGCCATGCAGACTCTGACGGTTTCGTCTTGCCCATAGGGTTCGTCCTTATCATGCGCGTACTGATCGCCTTATTCCTTTTTACCCTGGCAGCCCCGCTCTGTGCCGATACCGTTTGGTTGGACAACGGTGATCGCCTCAGCGGTGAGATCATCCTGCTCGACGGCGGCAAGCTGGCGCTCAAGACCCAATATGCCGGCCAGGTGCTGATCGACTGGAAGGATATCGATACCCTCAGTTCGGACAAGCCCCTGCTGGTGCGCCGTAGCGGCTTTGACAACGAACGCAGCGAAAGGTTGTCGGCTGCCGGTAGCGGCATGGTACGGGTGCAAGGCGAACGCGAGTACACCTTGCCGCTGGCGCAGATCAAGCGCCTGGTGCCGCCGCGGCCGCTGCTGGAGGATCGTCTCTGGGAAGGCAATCTCGATGCCAAGCTGGACATGAAGCGTAACCAGAACGATGTCGACGAATGGAAGCTCAAGGGCAATACCCGCGTCGAGCACGGGCGCTGGCGCCACGTGCTAAGTGGCGAGCTGGAGCGTGAAACCAAGAACGACAGAAAGGTCGAGGACAACTGGGAGCTGGAGTACGACCTCGATCGCTTTCTCACCGAACACTGGTTCTGGCGGGTGGGTGTGGAGCAGGCCGAGGATGAGTTCGAAACCGTCGACCGTCAGCGTATCGTTGGCACCGGCCCCGGTTATCGCTTCTGGGATGACGAGCTGGGGCGTTTTGACCTGATCGGCCAGTTCAATCGCGTGCGACTGGAGTCGGGCGTTGCCGATCTCGCGTTCAACACCACGTCACTGGAACTGGATTACAAGCGCCTGTTGTGGGGCACGCGCCTGGAGTTCTATGCCAACGCCCAGCTGCAGATTCCTCATATCGACGAGATCGACTACGTGCTCGATAGCGAATTCGGCCTGCGCTATCGCCTCAACCAGTGGGCGCGCTTATCGCTCTTGTACGAGCTGGATCAGTTGCGTGCTCCGGGGCAGACGGTTTCGGATCGGCATTATCTGATCGGTGTCGGCGTCGGGTGGTGATGCCGTCTGGCGGAGTACGGCCCGACGGAATACCGCTCGACGGATCGCCGCCCGACGGACCGCCGCCCGACGGATCGCCGCCCGACGGAAAAAGCTGAACTCTGCGGATTCGGCCCGGTCTGCTGTTGCTCTGGCGCCGGGGTTGCGGATAATGCCCGGCTTTCGCCCACCAACGCCATTATCCAACTTATGTCGCGCCCTATATCGCTGTCCCTGCTTGGCCTGAGCATCGCTCTGTGCAGTTCCGCCACCTTCGCCGATACCGTCTGGTTGAAGAACGGTGATCGTCTCTCCGGCACCATCCGCTTCTTCGACGGTAGCAAACTGCTTCTGGAAACCGACTACGGCGGCTCCATCCCGCTGGACTGGAAGAAAATCGCCACCCTGGAAAGTGATCACGAGCTGCTGATCAAGCTCGGGCCGGTAGATGGCGAGCGTGCCAAGTCGCTGCTGGCCGCTGAGCCGGGTAAGGTCACGCTGGCCAATGGCGAGTCGCCGAAGACCATCGAGCTGGCGCAGATCGAGCAGATCATGAAGCCCAAGCCCCTGGTGGAAGACTTCACCTGGAAGGGCAACATCGACCTCGGTCTGGACTACAAGCGCGGTGAGCGCGACTCCGACGACTACGATGTCGGCATCAAGACCCAGGCCCGCCATGGTCTCTGGCGGCACAATGCGCTCGCCGACTACAACCGCGAACTGAAAGACGATGTCGTCAGCACCGACAACTGGAGCGCCGAGTACGCGCTCGACCGCTTTCTCACGGAAAAATGGTTCTGGCAGGGGCGCTTCGAGTACAAGCGCGACCGTATCGAAGAGGTGGAGCGTCAGCGCACGCTCGGTACAGGTCCTGGTTATCAGTTCTGGGATGACGAACTGGGCGCGTTCTCCATCGCTACCCTGGCCAACCGTAGCGATTACCGCTACAGCAACGGTGAGCAGGATCGCTTCTACGCCATGAGCGTGAAGTGGGACTACAACCGCTATCTGATCGGCAAGACTGTCGAGCTGTTCAGTGTCGGAGAGCTAGGTCGTCCGCTGAGTGGGGCGGCGGATTACAGCCTGGATGCCGAGGTAGGGCTGCGCTACAAAGTGACCGACTGGGCGTCGCTGAACATGAAGGCCGAGAAGGACATGGTCAGTGGTGCCGAGGGTGATCTGGACGAAACCCGTTATACCCTTGGCTTCGGTGTCGGCTGGTAAGTTCCAGCATCGCAAACGAAAAGCCCGCGATCTGCTCGCGGGCTTTTCATTGGGCGACGGAATCAGGCTTCTTCCTGTTCCCTTTGTTTCCAGCCGGCGCCACCTGGCAGCACCAGATTGAGCAGCAGGGCAGTGATCGCGCACAGGGATATCCCTGACAGGGCGAACTCCTTGCCACCGATGACCATGCCGCCGATGCCGAACACCAGGGTCACCGAAACGATGATCAGGTTGCGAGCTTCGGAAAGATCCACTTGATGGCGAATCAGGGTGTTGAGGCCGACCACGGCGATCGAACCGAACAACAGGCACAGGATGCCGCCCATCACCGGAACCGGAATGCTCTGCAGGGCCACGCCGAACTTGCCGATGAAGGCCAGGGCAATGGCGAAGATGGCTGCCCAGGTCATGATCTTCGGGTTGTAGCTCTTGGTCAGCATCACGGCGCCGGTGACTTCAGCGTAGGTCGTGTTGGGTGGGCCTCCGAACAGACCGGCCGCCGAGGTGGCGAGGCCGTCACCGAGCAGGGTGCGGTGCAGGCCCGGTTTCTTGACGAAGTTCTTGCCGGTGACGTTGCCGATCGCCACCACACCGCCGATGTGCTCGATGGCTGGCGCCAGTGCCACTGGCACCATGTACAGAATGGCGCCCCAGTGCAGCTCGGGTGTGATGAAGTTGGGTACGGCGAGCCAGGCCGCTTGATCGACGGCACTGGTATCGATCACGCCGAGCACCGCAGCGATGGCGCAGCCAACGGCGATACCTGAGAGGATCGGCACCAGGCGGAAGATGCCACGACCCAGCACGGCTACCAGCAGGGTGGTGATCAGCGCTGGCATCGAGATCATCATCGCCGTGCTGTACGGCACCAGTTCGACGCTACCATCACCGGCCTTGCCCATGGCCATGTTCACCGCCACGGGCGATAGCGCCAGGCCGATGGAGATGATCACCGGAGCGATCACCACCGGCGGCAGCAGGCGGTCGATGAAGCTGGGGCCGCGCAGTTTCACCAGCGCCGAAAGCAGGATGTAGACCACACCGGCAGCGATCACGCCGCCCATCACAGCAGGCAGGCCGAACTCTCCCTTGGCCGCCAGAATCGGCGCGATGAAGGCGAAGCTGGAGGCCAGGAACACCGGCACCTGGCGCTTGGTCACCAGTTGGAACAGCAGGGTACCGATACCGGCGGTGAACAGCGCGACGTTGGGGTCCATGCCGGTGATCAGCGGCATCAGCACCAGAGCGCCGAAGGCGACGAACAGCATCTGCGCGCCGGAAATGCCCTGGCGCCACAGCGGATCGTTGAATTCCGACTGCGACATGTCAGGCGTCCTTCTGCTTGGTGCCGAAGATCTTGTCACCGGCATCGCCCAGGCCCGGGATGATGTAGCCATGTTCGTTCAGGCGCTGATCGATGGAGGCGGTGAAGATGGTCACGTCCGGGTGAGCCTGCTCGACGGCCTTGATGCCTTCCGGAGCGGCGACCAGGACCATGGCGCGAATGTCCTTGCAGCCGGCCTTCTTCAGCAAGTCGATGGTGGCGACCATCGAGCCGCCGGTGGCCAGCATCGGGTCGATGATCAGCGCCAGGCGCTCGTCGATTTCCGGCGCGAGCTTTTCCAGGTAGGTGTGCGCTTCCAGGGTTTCCTCATTGCGCGCCACGCCCACGGCGCTGACCTTGGCACCGGGGATCAGGCTGAGCACGCCATCGAGCATGCCGATGCCGGCGCGCAGGATCGGAACCACGGTGATTTTCTTGCCGGCGATCTTCTCGACCTGCACGGTGCCCGCCCAGCCTTCGATATCATAGGTTTCCAGCGGCAGGTCGTTGGTGGCTTCATAAGTCAGCAGGGCGCCCACTTCCTGGGCCAGCTCACGGAAATTCTTGGTGCTGATATCGGCGCGGCGCATCAGGCCGATCTTGTGACGGATCAGCGGGTGGCGGATCTCGCGAGTGGGCATGGGCTGGGATCTCCAACGGGGCTCTGGGAAAAAATCGCGTTAGATTAAAGCATTGCTTGTGCCAAGTGGTGAGTGACTGATGAGTCACGATGCCCCGTGCCGCGCATCGGCTACGCTGGTCAGTCGATACTTGGCAAGCGTTGCCCGGGTCTGTACCTTTGCCCGCTTTTATTTGACGGTTCGATCAGCTTTCAAGCTGTCCGCCGCCATTCATCAGCCCGATCAAGAGAGAACACATCATGTCCGCCGATCTCGTGCACATTCGCCAAGTCATGGCGGAAGCCGACTGCCTGTTCACCGAAGCCGAGGTGGAAGCGGCTATCGACCAGGTCGCCAGTCAGATCAACGCCGAGCTGGCCGAGCGCAACCCTGTGGTGTTCTGCGTCATGAACGGCGGGCTGATTTTCTCTGGCAAGCTGCTGACCAAACTGAACTTCCCGCTGGAGGCGTCCTACCTGCATGCCACGCGCTATCGCAACGAAACCAGTGGCGGTGAGTTGTTCTGGAAGGCCAAGCCGGAAGTTTCGTTCATCGACCGCGATGTACTGATCATCGACGACATTCTCGATGAGGGGCACACCCTGGGCGCGATCATCGATTTCTGTCGCCACGCCGGTGCGCGCGCCGTGCACACTGCGGTGCTGATCGATAAGGAACATGATCGTAAGGCGCGCCCGGACCTGAAGGCCAACTATGTGGGCCTGCAGTGCATCGACCGCTACATCTTCGGCTATGGCATGGACTACAAGGGCTACTGGCGCAACGCTGCTGGGATCTTTGCGGTCAAAGGGCTGTAAGTCCCTTTATCCATACGTAGCGTTAGCACTGCTCGGACAATAGCCCGGTAGTGTGCGCCGTGCGCACCGGCTTTCATGCCGCGGTCCCCGGTGCGCATGGCGCACCCTACTCGGGTGGCACCTTCCTCTGCGTGTCATCCAGCCAGCGCAGCGCCTTTTCCCGTGCTTGTGGCAGGTCCCGCGCATACGCCAGCTCGCCTTCGCGGCGATGCACTCCGGCGCGCCGCAGCTGCAAGCGCACCTGCGCAGTCGGCCCGCTCAGAATCAGCGCCACGTTCTGCTGACGGTAGTCACGCAGCACGTTGTCCAGTGCGGCGATGGCGGTCATGTCCAGTAATGGCACTGCGCTGATATCGACGATCACCACGCGCACCCCTGGGGTAAAGCGGCGCAGCACGCTCAGCGCCTTCTCCGCTGCGCCGAAAAACAGCGGACCGCGAATGGCGTAAGCCAGCACGTGCTCCGGCAGATCCTGCAGGGCCTGACGCTGCTGCCGGCTCAGCGCAGCCGTATCGGTCAGCTCGCTCATGCGCTTGATGAACAGCCCTGCCGCCAGCAGCAGGCCGACGCCAACGGCCAGTACCATGTCGAACAGCACCGTCAGCATCAGACAGGTCAGCAGTACCAGTACATCACTGCGCGGTGCGATGCGCAGGGTGTGGGCGACATGCTGTGGCTCGCTCATGTTCCACGCCACCATCAATAGCAGCGCCGCCAGAGCGGCCATGGGCAGATAACCGAACAGCGGCGCGAGCAGCAGAATCGCTGCCAGCACCACGCCTGCATGCACCAGTGCCGCTATCGGCGAAAAGGCGCCTGCCCGCACGTTGGCTGCGGTGCGGGCGATGGCGGCGGTGGCGGTGATGCCACCAAAGAACGGCGCGGCCAGATTACCCAGGCCCTGGCCGATCAGCTCGGCGTTGGGGTCATGCTTGCTACCGGTCATGCCGTCGGCGACCACTGCGCACAACAGTGACTCGATGGCGCCGAGCATGGCGATGGCGAATGCAGGTGCCAGCAGTTGGCGAATCAGTTCGAATGACAGCACCAGTGGCTGGCCGTCAGCACCCGGCAGGTTCCAGGGTAGCGCCAGATCAGGCAGGAAAGGCGGGATGCCGGGATGTTCAATGCCATCGAGTGAATAGCTGAAGCGCTCGCCCAGTGTCGCCACCGGCAGCCCCAGGCGTTCCAGTACGAGCGCTAGCAGCGCGCCAACCGCCAGGGCGACCAGGTGCGCAGGAATCTTCGGCATCAGGCGCGGCCAGATCAGCAGTGTCGCCAGGCACGCGGCGCCTACCAGGCTGTCGCCGGGCTGCAGGCTGGGAAGTGCACGGACCAGCAGAGTGATCTGTTCCAGCAGATGTTGAGGCGCTCCGGCCAGACGCAGGCCAAACAGGTCCTTGATCTGCAGAACGGCGATGACGATGCCGATGCCGGCGGTAAAGCCTAGTGTCACCGGATAGGGTACGAACTCGATCAGGCGTCCGGCGCGCAGCAGGCCCAGGCTAATCAGAATCACGCCAGCCATCAGCGTGCACAGCAGCAAGCCACCGAGGCCGTACTGCTGGGTGATCGGCAACAAAATCACCACGAAGGCCGCGGTGGGGCCGGAAATATTGAAGCGTGAGCCGCCGCATAAAGCGATCAGTGGTGCGGCGATCAACACGGTGTAGAGGCCGTGCTGCGGCGCCACGCCCACGGCGATGGCCAACGCCATGGCCAGCGGAATCGCGATGATGCCCACTGTCAGGCCGGCGCCCAAGTCTCCGCGCAGGGCCTTCCACGAGTAGCCTGCACGCAGGGTCTGGCGCCAGGCGGCGAACAGCGGTAACGATGAGCGTGACATGCTGGCTTCCTAATGGCTTGGCGCATTATAGGAGCCAGTTCGCTGGGCGCGGCATGACCTAGGTCGGCTGTCGTGTCGATTGTTCGCGTGTTAGCCTGCCTGGCTGCGCGTTGAGCCGCGCGCGGCTCGGCGTTACACTGCCGGCCCTCTGTAATGCTGGCGGGAGCGGGCGATGCGTAAAGACAAGAAGCAGGTGATTGGCGAAGAAATCAGCGATGACTCGATCAAGCTGTTCCTTGCAGTGGAACCAGCGGACGCCACACCGCCTTCGCTGCACAAGCTGGTCAAGGCTTATCGCGGCCTGCGTATCGATGACTTCGAGCGTTTCGTGGGTTTCTTCGTTGCCGAGGGTTACGATCTTTCGGCCACCGATGCGCAAGGCAATGATTTCATCGCGCTGATTCAGGATCAGCGCAATGCCGAGCCCTATATCGACGTGATCAAGGCTGCTCGCGGCTGATTCTCGTCCGCAGGACAAAAATGCCCGCGTTCCATTGAGAAGGCGGGCATTTTTTATGCGCGCAGATTGCTGACAACTGAAAATTGCCGGGATGCGTTTTCAGCGCTGCCCAGTCATGACTCTGTAGAGTGGCCGCCAGGCATGGCGGGCAATAAAAAACCGGCCTCTGGGGCCGGTTTTTCAAGAACCTGTCGCGATTTAGGCGGCAGCAGCTTCGCCCAGCGCCTTGATGTGCGCGTTCAGGCGGCTCTTGTGACGAGCGGCTTTGTTCTTGTGGATGATGCCTTTGTCAGCCATGCGGTCGATGACCGGAACAGCTGCGGTGTAAGCGGTTTTGGCAAGCTCGAGATCTTTGGCAGCAATAGCCTTGACTACGTTCTTGATGTAGGTACGAACCATCGAGCGCAGGCTGGCGTTATGGCTACGGCGCTTCTCAGCCTGTTTGGCGCGTTTTTTGGCAGAAGGTGAGTTGGCCACCGTCAAGCTCCTCGAAAACTGGGGGGTTACGACAAATAAGGCCGCGAATCATGCCGATCCATCTGCCTGCTGTCAAGTCTGATGACGCTTTCCTGTGCTGGCCTGACCAGTGGTGGCTCGCTACACTCGACGCCTTCGTTGAGCGGCGGATTGTCCGCTACTGCACCTTTTTATGGAAGCCGAAACACCCCATGAATCTGCTCAAGTCCCTGGCTGCCGTCAGTTCACTGACCATGGTTTCGCGCGTGCTGGGGTTCGTGCGCGACACCATCATCGCCCGTACCTTCGGTGCCGGGGTGGCGTCGGATGCCTTCGTGGTGGCCTTCAAGCTGCCCAACCTGCTGCGCCGTATTTTTGCCGAAGGGGCGTTCTCGCAGGCCTTCGTGCCGATTCTGGCGGAGTACAAGATGCAGCAGGGCGAGGAGGCCACGCGCACCTTCGTGGCCTACGTCTCTGGTTTGCTGACCCTGGTGCTGGCGCTGGTCACGGCCATCGGCGTGCTCGCTGCACCCTGGATCGTCTGGGCCACGGCACCGGGTTTTGCCGATGAGGCCGAGCGTTTCGAGCTGACTGTCGATCTGCTGCGGGTGACTTTTCCTTATATATTGCTGATCTCCCTGTCATCGCTGGCCGGGGCCGTGCTCAATACCTGGAACCGTTTTTCGGTACCGGCGTTCGTGCCGACCTTGCTCAACGTCAGCATGATCGTCTTCTCGCTGTTTCTGACGCCCTATTTCGACCCGCCGATCATGGCGCTGGGCTGGGCGGTACTGGTCGGGGGGCTGGCGCAACTGCTCTGGCAACTGCCGCATCTGAGGAAGATCGGCATGCTGGTGCTACCGCGCCTGAGTTTCGGTGATCTCGGTGTCTGGCGCGTGCTCAAACAGATGGGGCCGGCGATCTTCGGCGTCTCGGTGAGCCAGATTTCGCTGATCATCAACACCATTTTCGCTTCCTTCCTGGTGGCTGGCTCGGTGTCCTGGATGTACTACGCCGACCGCCTGATGGAGCTGCCCTCGGGTGTGCTGGGCGTGGCGCTGGGGACCATCCTGCTACCAGCACTCTCCAAGACCTATGCGAGCAAGAATCGCGACGAGTACCGCCGTCTGCTCGACTGGGGGCTGCGTCTGTGCTTTCTGCTGGTGCTGCCCTGCACCCTGGCGCTGGCAATTCTCGCCGAGCCGCTGGTGGTCTCGCTGTTCCAGTACGGCAAGTTCGGTGCAGAGGACGCGCTGATGACCCAGCGGGCGCTGGTGGCTTATTCGGTCGGCCTGCTTGCGCTGATTCTGATCAAGATCCTCGCGCCTGGCTTCTACGCCCAGCAGAACATCAAGACGCCGGTGCGCATTGCCATCGTCAGCCTGCTGGCGACTCAGGCGATGAACGCGCTGTTCGTGTTCGGCCTGGATATGGCGCATGTCGGCCTGGCGCTTGCGATCAGCCTGGCGGCCTGCCTGAACGCCGGCCTGCTGTACTGGCAGCTGCGCCGTGCCGATATCTTCCAGCCGCTGCCTGGCTGGGGCCTGTTCCTGCTCAAACTGGTGGTCGCAGTGGCGGTGATGGTCGCAGTGCTGCTGGGGCTGCTGCAGCTCATGCCAGCCTGGGCTGAAGGCGAGATGCTCGTGCGCCTGTTGCGTTTGGGCGCGCTGGTGTTTGCTGGTCTGATCGCCTACTTCGGCATGTTGCTGGTACTGGGTTTTCGCCTGCGCGATTTCGCCCGGCGGTCGCTGTAGCCGTTGCTGGGTGCGCCGTGCGCCGTGCGCACCGTCGGGTCGGCGCAGGAGTGGTGCGCATGGCGCACCTTGCGATTCAAGGCGTCGCGATGCCTGTTGTGCGTGGCCTGCTGTGCGTATAATCGGCCACTTTGTGAACAAGAAGCGTGCTATGCAGCTGGTTCGAGGTCTTCATAACCTGCAGCCCCAGGCGCGGGGCTGTGTGGTCACCATCGGTAATTTCGACGGCGTTCATCGTGGGCACCAGGCCATCCTGGCGCGTCTGCGCGAGCGTGCCGCGGAATTGGCCGTGCCCAGCTGCGTGGTGATCTTCGAGCCGCAGCCGCGTGAATTCTTCGGCCCGGACACCGCGCCGGCACGCCTGACTCGCCTGCGTGACAAGCTCGCCCTGCTGGCTGCAGAAGGCGTCGACATGGTGCTGTGCCTGGCCTTCAATCGCCGCCTGCGCGAACTGTCGGCTGCCGAGTTCGTCCAGCGCGTACTGGTCGATGGGCTCAAGGTCAAGGATCTGGAGATCGGCGACGATTTCCGTTTCGGTTGTGACCGTGCCGGCGATTTCGAATTTCTCAAGGCCGCAGGCCTGCGCCACGGTTTCAGCGTCGATGCTTCTACCACCGTCGAAGTGCTGGGTGGCCGGGTCAGCAGCACGCGTGTACGCCAGGCACTGGCCGATGGCGATTTCGAGCTGGCCGAAGCCCTGCTCGGTCGACCGTTCCGTATCGCCGGGCGCGTCCTGCACGGACAGAAACTCGGCCGCCAGCTCGATGCGCCGACTGCCAATATCCAGCTCAAGCGGCGCAAGGTGCCGCTGACCGGTGTTTACTTGGTGAGCTGCGAAGTCGATGGCGTGATTCAACCGGGCGTCGCCAATATTGGCGTGCGACCCAGCGTTGCCGGTGACGGCAGCGCCCATCTGGAAGTTCACCTTCTGGATTTTGCCGGCGATCTGTATGGCCGGCGTCTCTCGGTGGCTTTCCACCACAAGCTGCGTGATGAGCAGCGTTTCGCCTCGCTGGAGGCCTTGAAGGCGGCGATTGCCGCCGATATCGCCGCTGCCCGTGATTATTGGCAGAGCCACCCGCTGATGAAGAGCCCGAAATGACCGACTACAAAGCTACGCTGAACCTGCCCGATACCCAGTTCCCGATGAAGGCCGGCCTGCCGCAACGTGAGCCGCAGACCCTGCAGCGCTGGAACGAGATTGGTCTGTATAGCAAGCTGCGCAAGATTGGCGAAGATCGGCCGAAGTTCGTCCTGCACGACGGCCCGCCCTATGCCAATGGCAGCATCCACATCGGTCATGCGCTGAACAAGATCCTCAAGGACATCATCACCCGTTCCAAGACCATGGCCGGCTTCGATGCGCCCTATGTACCGGGCTGGGACTGCCATGGCCTGCCGATCGAGCACAAGGTCGAAACCACCTTCGGCAAGAACCAGCCGGCGGACCTGACCCGTGAGCGCTGCCGCACCTATGCGGCCGAGCAGGTCGAAGAGCAGAAAGCCAACTTCATCCGTCTCGGTGTGCTGGGTGACTGGGACAACCCGTACCTGACCATGAACTTCGCCAACGAGGCCGGCGAGATCCGCGCGCTGGCGGAGATGGTCAAGAACGGCTTCGTGTTCAAGGGGCTCAAGCCGGTCAACTTCTGCTTCGACTGCGGCTCGGCGCTGGCTGAGGCCGAAGTTGAGTATCAGGACAAGAAATCCGAAGCTATCGACGTCGCCTTCCCGGTCGAAGATGCCGACAAACTGGCCGCTGCCTTCGGCTTGAGCGAGTTGAGCAAACCGACCGCCATCGTCATCTGGACGACCACGCCCTGGACCATCCCGGCCAACCAGGCGCTCAACGCACACCCGGAATTTACGTACGCTCTGGTCGACACCGGCGAGCGCATCCTGCTGCTGGCCGAGGAAATGGTTGCAAGCTGCCTGCAGCGCTACGACCTGCAAGGCACGGTGATCGCCACTGCCCCCGGTTCGGCGCTGGAGCTGATCCGCTTCCGCCACCCGTTCTACGAGCGCTTCTCGCCGGTCTACCTGGCCGAATACGTCGAGCTGGGCGCGGGTACCGGTATCGTCCACTCGTCGCCGGCCTATGGCGAGGACGACTTCCGCACCTGCAAAGCCTACGGCATGAGTAACGACGAGATCCTCAATCCGGTGCAGAGCAACGGTGTGTACGTCGACTCGCTGCCGTTCTTCGGCGGCCAGTTCATCTGGAAGGCCAACCCGGCCATCGTCGAGAAACTCGCCGAAGTCGGTGCGTTGCTCAAGCACGCCACCATCAGCCACAGCTACATGCACTGCTGGCGCCACAAGACGCCGCTGATCTACCGCGCCACCGCGCAGTGGTTCGTCGGCATGGATACCAAGCCGAAAGACGGCGCCACCTTGCGTGAGCGTTCGCTGGCCGCCATCGAAGACACCAAGTTCGTCCCGGCCTGGGGTCAGGCGCGTCTGCACAGCATGATCGCCGGCCGCCCGGACTGGTGCATCTCGCGTCAGCGCAACTGGGGCGTGCCGATCCCGTTCTTCACCCATAAGGAAAGCGGCGAGCTGCATCCGCGCACCGTCGAGCTGATGGAAGAGGTCGCCAAGCGTGTCGAGCAGGAAGGCATCGAGGCCTGGTTCAAACTGGACGCCACCGAGTTGCTGGGCGCCGAGGCCGACCAGTACGACAAGAGCCGCGACACCCTGGACGTGTGGTTCGACTCCGGCACCACCCACTGGCACGTACTGCGCGGTTCCCACGCTGAGCTGGCGCATGTCGATGGCCCGGCTGCCGACCTCTATCTGGAGGGCTCCGACCAGCACCGTGGCTGGTTCCATTCATCCTTGCTGACCGGTTGTGCCATCGACGGCCATGCCCCCTACAAGGAGCTGCTGACACACGGTTTCACCGTCGACGAGCAGGGCCGCAAGCAGTCCAAGTCGCTCGGCAATGTGGTCGCACCGCAGAAGGTGATCGACAGCATGGGTGCCGACATCCTGCGCCTGTGGGTCGCCTCCACCGACTACTCCGGTGAAATGGCCGTCTCCGACCAGATCCTGCAGCGCAGCGCCGACGCGTACCGGCGTATCCGTAACACTGCGCGCTTCATGCTGGCCAACCTCAATGGCTTCGACCCGGCCAGGGACCTGCTGCAGCCCGAGCAGATGCTCGACCTCGACCGCTGGGCCGTGGACGCTGCCCTGCGCCTGCAGGAAGAGATCATCGAGGCCTACGCCGACTACCGCTTCTGGAACGTCTATTCCAAGGTGCACAACTTCTGCGTGCAGGAGCTGGGCGGTTTCTACCTGGACATCATCAAGGATCGTCAGTACACCACCGCTGTCGACAGCGTGGCGCGTCGCTCCTGCCAGAGCGCGCTGTTCCACATCAGCGAGGCGCTGGTGCGCTGGATCGCGCCGATCCTGGCGTTCACCGCCGAGGAAATCTGGCAGTTCCTGCCGGGCGAGCGCAACGAGTCGGTGATGCTCAATACCTGGTATGCCGGTCTGGAGCGCCTGCCGGAAGGCTTCGAACTGGATCGTGCCTATTGGGACCGCGTCATGCAGGTCAAGGCTGCGGTCAACAAGGAGCTGGAGAACCTGCGCACGGCCAAGGCCATTGGTGCCAGCCTGCAGGCGGAAGTGACCCTGTTCTGCGACGAGGTCAAGCAGGCCGACCTGGCCAAGCTCGGCGACGAGCTGCGTTTCGCCCTGATCACCTCGGCGGCGCAGACCGCGCCACTGGCCGATGCGCCGAGTGATGCGGTGGTGACCGAGGTCGAAGGCCTGAAGCTGAAGATCCTCAAATCTGCCCATGCCAAGTGCGGCCGCTGCTGGCACTTCCGCGCCGACGTCGGCAGTCATGCTGCGCATCCGGAGTTGTGCGGTCGCTGCGTGAGCAACATCGAAGGCATCGGTGAGGTGCGCAAGCATGCCTGAGTCCTCGCGTTTCGGGCATCTGCCCTGGCTGCTGCTGAGCGTGCTGATCCTGGTCGCCGACCGGGTGACCAAGGACATCTTCGAGGGCACGCTGAGCATGTATCAGCGCATCGAAGTCATTCCGGGCTACTTCGATTGGACCCTGGCCTACAACACCGGCGCGGCATTCAGCTTCCTGGCCGATGCAGCCGGCTGGCAACGCTGGTTCTTCGCGGCCATCGCCATCGTTGTCAGCGTCGTGCTGGTGATCTGGCTCAAGCGCCTCAAGCGTCACGAAACCCTGCTGGCTGTGGCACTGGCCATGGTCCTGGGCGGCGCGCTGGGCAACCTGTATGACCGTGTGGTGCTCGGCCATGTGGTCGACTTCATCCTGGTGCACTGGCAGAGCCGCTGGTTCTTCCCGGCGTTCAACCTGGCCGACACCTTCATCACCATCGGCGCCATCCTGTTGGCGCTGGATATGTTCAAGAGCGACAAGTCCGCGAAGGAGGCTGCGCAATGACAGACGTACGCATCGGGCCGGACAGGGAAGTGACCCTGCACTTCGCCCTCAAGCTGGAAAACGGCGACGTGGTCGACAGCACATTCGACAAGCAGCCGGCGACCTTCAAGGTCGGCGACGGCAATCTGCTGCCAGGCTTCGAGCAGGCGCTATATGGCTTCAAGGCCGGCGATAAACGTAGCGTACAGGTGCAGCCAGAGCAGGGTTTCGGCCAGCCGAACCCTCAGAATGTGCAGATCATGCCGCGTAGTCAGTTCGACGGCATGGAGCTCTCCGAAGGGCTGCTGGTGATCTTCAACGACGCCGCCAATACCGAGTTGCCGGGCGTGGTCAAGGCGTTCGATGACAAGCAGGTCACCATCGACTTCAACCATCCGCTGGCCGGCAAGGTGCTGGACTTCGATGTGGAAATCATCGACGTCAAGGCGCTCTAGCCCGTGCAGCCGCTCTTGTAGGAGCGGCTTCAGCCGCGAGGCTCTTGTTGCAGTCTGTAGTCCGGATGAAATCCGGGAAAGCGTGACCATCGTTTCCCGGACTTCATCCGGGCCACGTGAAGCGGGAACCCTGGTCGATCCCGCGTTACACTGCCCCATCTGAATGACCGCGTGCCGAGAATCTCCATGCATATCAAACTCGCCAATCCTCGCGGCTTCTGCGCCGGTGTCGATCGTGCCATCGAAATCGTCAACCGCGCGCTGGAAGTCTTCGGCCCGCCGATCTACGTACGCCATGAAGTGGTGCACAACAAATTCGTGGTCGAAGACCTGCGTGCCCGTGGCGCGGTGTTCGTCGAAGAGCTGGATCAGGTGCCGGATGATGTCATCGTCATCTTCAGTGCTCATGGCGTCTCCAAGGCCGTGCGCGACGAAGCGGCGCGTCGTGGCCTCAAGGTGTTCGACGCCACCTGCCCGCTGGTGACCAAGGTGCATATGGAAGTGGTGCGCTACAGCCGTGAAGGCCGCGAATGCATCCTCATTGGCCACGAAGGCCATCCGGAAGTCGAAGGCACCATGGGCCAGTACGACGCCAGCAATGGTGGCGCCATCTATTTGGTGGAAGACGAGACGGACGTCGCTGAGCTGCAGGTGCGCAACCCCGAAAACCTGGCGTTCGTGACCCAGACCACCTTGTCGATGGACGACACCAGCAAGGTGATCGACGCCCTGCGCACCAAGTTTCCCGCCATTGGCGGCCCGCGCAAGGACGACATCTGCTACGCCACACAGAACCGCCAGGACGCGGTCAAGCAGCTGGCCAGCGACTGCGATGTACTGTTGGTGGTCGGTAGCCCGAACAGCTCCAACTCCAACCGCCTGCGCGAACTGGCCGAGCGCATGGGGACTCCGGCCTATCTGATTGACGGCGCTGAGGATCTCCAGCGTGAGTGGTTCGATGGCGTGAGTGGCATCGGCATCACTGCGGGCGCTTCCGCGCCGGAAGTACTGGTGCGGGGCGTGGTCGAGCAACTGCGCACCTGGGGCGCGGTAGGGGAGACCGAACTGGATGGCCGGCCGGAGAACATTACCTTTTCGATGCCGAAGGAGTTGAGGGTGAAAGCGCTCTGAGCGCTGCACGTTCCTGCTTCGATAAAGTCAGCGATTCAAAATAAAAAATGCCCCGGTTTCCACAGAAACCGGGGCATTTTTTTTCCAGCTTATGTCAACGCCAGCAGTCAGCAGTACTCATGCCGCTTCCGCTGCTGCCCCTGACTCCGCGGGCGTTCAGGGTCAGATTTCCGCACTTGGTATCGTCGAACTGCTGATTGGCGGTCAGGGTATAGCCGCCATCATCGTCGACTTTGCTAAGCGCTAATTCGTATTTGCCAGTCTCTGACATATTTCCATTCTTCAACGCGAGCTTGCCAACGTCGGCGTCACTGGTGACGTAAGCGTTATTCTGCGAAAAATAGCGCTCCTGGCGTGCCGAGACGTCATTGAGAAATGCCTGGCCCTCACTGCGGTTACCGCGTTTAACGTATTCGCTGTAGTTCGGATACGCGATGGCGGCCAATACGCCGATAATCAGTACCACGATCATCACTTCTATCAGGGTGAAACCCTGCTGTCGGTTCAACTGCTTGCTCATGTTTAGTCCTCAGTCTCCACACGGCGCCAGGTCTGGCGGCCGATGCTGGACGGGTCGGGATAGATATTCGCGCAGGTCTGGCCAGTGCAGTACTGGAAGCCGCCGTCGGAGTTCTGCGAAATGGTACCGCCACCTTCGCCATCCTGACGAATTGCAGAAATGTTAGTGCTCTCCGCATCACCCGTCGGCGTGTAGCTGAAAGAGTTCTGAGGGGTTCGGCCACCGGTGAACGGGTTGAGTGCATACGTCCAGTTGGCTGCACCATCGCCGCACGGATCGTCATTGGGTACCAGAGACTGCATGAAGATGGTCCGGCCCAGCTGAGACATGTTCTCCACGACCATCTCACCATCGTTCTGCACCAGGTTCAGGTACCAACCGTTTTGCGTATTCCAATCTATGGTGTTGTTACTGATAACGCGTCCCTGACGAGTGGTGCCATCTGCGGCGCTTACAGTGGTTTGCTCGCTGATGCTCTGCTGTTGCAGGCTGCTGCGGTTGATCCCCGGGTTGCTGGAGGGTTGACCCCGGGTTTGTTTGTCCCAGATGCCATAGACCGTCTGTGCAATGTTCTTGTTACCTTCCTTGTCACCCGTTTCGAAGAACTTGCCAGTGCCGAAGACCACCAGATAGCCAGAGCCGGTGGGGTGCAGTACCAGGCTCGGCGCCGAGGTAATAGGTTGGGGAGTGCTGTTGAAGGTGGCACTGAACAGTGGATTACCGCCATAGGCAACCTTGAAGTCGGAGATCGCCGTTTCACTGTCATCATCGCGAGTAAAGGGAGCGTCTACGCTACGGCCGCTGCGCAGAAGATCGAAACGCCATACATTGCCCTGCAGGTCACCGGCATAGGCGTAGTCGGCTACACCGTCAGCGTTGAAGTCGCCAAGCTTGGCTGACGACAGGCCATTGGCGACGCCGACGGTGCCTTGCACTTCAAGGCTCTTGAGCAGGTTGCCTTCCAAGGCATCGATAACGAACAGCGCAGCCTTACCGCTGGTATTGCCCTCACTTTCGTAACCATTGCCGATCACTACTGCCCACTTGCCAGTGTGCAGGCGTGCGATAGTCGGCTGGGCGAAGCTGAAGCCCATCTTCACGGTCGCTTCGCTAAGCTTGCTGTCGTCAAATTCCCACAGCAGTTTTTCTTCGCCGGGCGTCGTGATGTCGAGGGCGAAAATGGACTTTCCCCCTGCCTTGAGCGTACCGACCAGAATGGTGCGCCATTCGGTGCCGGTAAACACATCGCCTACCACCGGAGTGCCGTCTACATAGAACTCATGGCTGTAGTTGCTACCCGTGAGTTTATTCAGTTTGTTGAACACACTGCTGGGTATGAAGGCAAACTCTTCCGCGCCGGTTTTGGCATTGAAGGCATGCAGCATGCCGTCGTTGCCGCCGACGTAGAGTCGGGGAGTGCGTTTGGCAGCTTCTTTGGCGAACTCGCTGTAAGTATTGGTGTTTTCGAGTGCATTGGTCACGTTGACCAGGTAGCGCGCCCCACTGACCACGGCAGGCGTGGAAGAAAAGAAGTCGCCCAGCACACCGCTGCGCTGGCGGAAGGTGGTGCCTTCGCCGCTGCGGTTGCCACGCAGGTATTCCAGACGCTGCTCCGCTCGATTGTCGACGACGTTGCTGTTTTCCGGGTCGCGACTGAGCCAGTAGGCGAGCGTGCCTACGGTGCTGGCAGAGCCTGCGTTGGCCCAGGTGAAATTCACCATGCCATTGTTGTTGTCGCCGGCGATCTTGATATTGCGGCTGGCCCACGGCGGTACCTGGGACTCTGCGCTCCAGATTTGAGCGGTTTCGAAGGCATTGTTTTGTGCGTTCCAGGACTTCTCGAAACGCTTCACATCACCCGACCAGTTGTCGTCGCTGGCGTAGGAGGTCTGGTACGAAACGGTGATGACCTTGCCTTCATCATTTTCGTCTGCACTGACCTGACCGGAATTGATTGCTGGGCGGGCCGCAGTGGATTTGCGGTCGGCAATTCGTTTGAGGATGTCATCGAAGGCCTGCACCATGGCATCGGGGCTGTCCACGCTGAAGAACTCACCGCGTGAGTTGATCGCGGCATGCCACAGGTCGTAGACGTTGTTGGCGCTGCCGCTGGAGGCCGCCGGCCAGTTGGCCGTGCCGGACACAAGGTTGCTGTAACCCGTGCCGGCAAAGGTGCTGCCAGCCCAGGGCACATTGGCGTTATTGAGCGACTGGGTCAGGCCCAGGCCCATGACGAAGTTGGTCATGTGTTGCCAGGTGGCCGGGTCGTTGCGCGGGTCCCAGTAATCAGTGGTCGCATCGCCGCTCTTGAAAGGAATGTAGGCGGGGATGCGATTGGTCAGGTTGGGATTGAGGTCCGTGGCCCAGTAATGCATGGCCAGGTCGGCCAGGGTTTCGGCAGTCGTGTCGTAGTAAGGGCGACGTTGGCTGTAGGCGCGACCGTCCGGCAGGTTGAAGGTGGCCGCATCGTCACGGAAATTGCTGGGCATGCTGGTGGTGGCGTTCCACTGCCCATCCGTCATCAGGATGTGGTAACTAGCCCGGCAGGAATAGGTGTTCTGCGTGGTATTGCCGCTGCCGTTGGGGTTCTTCTGCCAGGGGGTGGCGGTGGTGAGGAACTCGCCGGCACGTTTCAGCGCTGCTGGCAGGGGAGTGCCCTGGTTGAAATTGATATCCTGCAGCCAGGCATAAAGTTGACCCTTGTGAGCGGGAGAGTATTCCTTGAATGCGTTGTTGTAGCAGTCGCTGGTATCGCTGCCGGTGAACGTGGTGCAGTTGCCCAGCCCCTGCCAGCTCATGCGTACAGACGACGAAAGGCCATAGAATGCCAGGGAGGCTGCAGAAACCGTCGCCAGGGCGCGGTTGCGATAGAAGGAATACCAGTTGGCGAAGTTCTGCTGCTGGTCATTGCTGACGAAGTTCAGTCTGTAGCAGTCGTCGTTGGCTGTGGTGCAGTTATTGGCCAGAGTGGGGTCGTACGTATAGTAGTACGCGGGAACGCCTGCTTGTGCCCAGCCGCCAGTGTAGCGTCCATTATTACTGTTATAACTACAGGTACCGTTTGTCCAGCCGCTTGCTGAAACGGTACATCCATTGCCACTGTTATTGCGTCTGATGCTGACTGTTGTACCAGCGCTTGTGCAGGTCTTCGTTTGGCCGTTATTTAATGATGTTACGAAGCAATTAGGGAAATCAGCGGAAGGGTTTTCCCCAAGGCGGTTGGACGTATTGCTGTAACCATAGGCGGTGGCCTGGGTGCTTCGCAGGTCGTAACTCCAAGTGAACCTGTAGTTGCTGCGTAGGTCGATGCCGCCGTATGTGCTCTTGAAGCCATTCAATAGCGCGTTGGTGTAACTGGTGGACAACTGCTGCTCGACGCCAGCAGTGGTGAACACAGTCGGGGCGCGATAGGTGATATTGGGGTTGAAGTAGAGCGGGTTGAAGGCGCTCGACTTGGCCCGGCGGGTTGCATGAGTATCGTTGACGTTATCGGGGGCGAAAGCCCAGCGCATACTGCCCGAGTCATCCAGCGTCACCAGCATGTTCGGCGGCACGCCGATGGTAAGACTGAGCGGTGTCTGGGATACGTCGGCATAGCTGTTCGCCGCGCTAAGCAGGACGATGCCGGACAGGGTGCTGGCGAATGTCTTGGCGCGAATGTCACGAATGGCGTTCATGTTGGCTGATCTCAGTTATTGAGGCCGAGGTAGATATTGGCGTGGCTCGACTGTACGTAAGAAACGCCGCCGCTCTGGCCCTCTTTCGGAGTGGCCTTGGCGTTGTTCAGATAGAAGTAGGTGCCCTGTCCTTCAAGAGCCATGCCGTATTCGGCATTGACTGCCGCTGTCTCGCTTTCGCCTGCCAGCATGCTGTTCCATTGGGCTGTGTGGCTGCCGCTGGGCTCGGTGGAATTGGCTGGATCCGTACCCCGATAAGGCATCCAGGCCAGGCCGCCATTTGAGTTGGCGTCCAGGAAGCTGTCGTTTATTTCCTGAGGTTCTTCCACGAACGCCTGCAACTTGTCACCAAGAATTTCCAGCAGGCAGGGTTTGTTCAAGCCGTTGGTCTTCAAGGTGTTGTTCGTATTGCAGTTGGCGGGGTTGGCATTTAGCTTGTCGGCCAGGTTGCCTGGACCGTAAAAGCGGAATTCCGCTTCACGCAGGCCAGCCTCGGCGACATTGACCAGTTGCACGCTTTGCGCGCGATTGGCGGTGATGCGCGTTTCCAGGGTGACGCTGCGCATGCTGCTGACCGCCAGAAGCGTCAGCACCAGAAGCATGACCAGGGCGACGAGCAGAACGGCGCCGTTTTGGCGGTGACTAGGGAAAGCTGTCATGGCATGAGATTCCTGAGGTTTTGCGTGCTACTGGCGATCTGGTAGATGCGGCGGTTGTCAGCGCTCTGCAGGCGCGTCTTGCTCGCTTCAGGGGCGCCCTCCAGCCATTTGTCCAGTATCAGCGAGTCATCGCTGTCGCGCAGTTTTGCGCCACTGGTCAGCAGCAGGTTGTAGCGAATGCTGCGAATGGCGCCGGAGTCGGCTGTCCAGTCTTTCTGCGAAATGAAGGTGCTCACTTCCTTATCCAGCGCGTCGTTGTTGCCTACACCGAACTCCAGGCGGATATCGGCAATGCCACTCAAGAGCTCACTATATTGGGGGGTGGTGGCGTTTAGGTTCTTGCACAGCAACCGTCCCTTCTGCAGGTCGGTGTTACCGCCAGACTCATACTTGAATGCAAGAATGACCTGGTCGGCGCTGGGGAAGTTACCGGGGAAGGCTTCGGTGTAATTGACACCGCTGCTGCTTCCTTGGCAATCCAGCTCACCGCTTACCTGAGGTTGATAACGGATGCAGAACCCCTCCCCAACGTCGGGGTCCAGTCCTGTTGCAGTGTGTCCAAGCTTGAATTCAAGGCAGTCGCCTCCGGCCGGTCGGCTAGGGAAGCTGGTCTCGATCAGGGCGGCGGGGTTGCGCCGATAACCGGCCTTGCCCAGATACTGGTCGATGACCAGCGCTGCAAAACGGCTGCCTTCAAGGTTGCCCATCTGGTTTAGTTGGAAAACCTGGTTGCGCTTGTTGTCGATGTAGACCTGAGTGATACCGAGAATCAGGAAACTGCTGATCGCGAGGCTGATCAGCAGCTCGATCATTGACAGGCCGTTCTGGCGTTGGCTGCTCTTCATGGCTGAACCCGCACGGTGTAGGTACAAATGGTGGCCTGGGGATCACTGGCGTCCAGGCAAGCGCCTGCACGAACTTGCCAGGCCAGGCGGATTTCAAGCATCGAACCTTGGTTGTTGTTGCATTGCCCCGGTGTGGCACTGCGGCAGACGTACATATCGCTGGTAAACAGTTCGCTGCCGCCAGGAAGCATTTGTTCGACACGATCAGCCCAGCAATCGCGTTGCTCCAGGGCTGTTTTTGCGAGTTCGGTGGCGCTGACGACGCAATCTTCGCGGTTGCTGAAATCTTCGGTCTTGGCCTTATAGAAGGCTGAGGAGCTGCGCATGCCGCTGTTCATAGGGAACGTTGGCGGCACGTTATTGAACATCAGTTGAGGGTTGGCGCGGACGATCTCGATCAGGTCGTTGGCCAGTTCCACCGCAGTGTTACGTTGTACCGAGTCTTGGGTGTACTGAATGCTGCGGCCTTGCAGTGCGACCATGCCAAGCACACCGATGGTGGTGAGCAGTAGCGCCACAAGTACTTCGATCAGGCTGAAGCCTTTTGCAGTTGTCATCATCTTCCTCACAGAGTGCAGCTGTTCAGGTCGTTGCCGTCAGCATTCTTGCCCGCCTGGCTCAGCGTAATAGCGCCACTGGCCTGAATTTGCAGGGAAAACCCTCGCTCGGTATCACCGTCCTTGCAGACGACGAAGCTGGCTGCGGTTGCAGTGCCGTTGCTTCTGAAACGCACTTCGTCGGCGCTGGAATCTATCTGCACCAACTCGGGGTTCTGGGTGAGCTGGCGGATGACTTCGCCCGAGCTGCGCTTGGCTACCCACAGGTCATCGTCGTCTTCGTCCAGGGCCACCGTGATGCTGGTGTTGCGGCTCACCGCTTCGCCGCGGGCATACAGAAGGAAGGCTTGCAGCTCTTGTGCCTGGGTCTGTATGCGGTTGCGCTCGATGAAGTCCATGAAGTTCGGTACCGCAATAAAGGAGACGATGGCCAACAGTGCCAGGACGATCATCAGCTCTATCAGGGTAAAACCACGGCTTGTCACTGGGCCTGACATGGTGAACTCCACTATGAATGTCAGGTCAATGCTCGCCTAAATGAGTGCTCGGGTCGCCTGTCGCGGGATAACTGGCGCAAGTGACGGGACGACCGGCGGGTGGTGCCCGGAATATTTGCGCCAGTTCACGATTTATTGCTGCTAGATGCAGCGGTGGGCCTCGACAAGGTTTTCCTTGGCAGTGGCTTGGCGGATGCGCCCCTGTCGGCTGATGATCAGTTGCCAGAGCAGGTTGCCGTCGTCCTCACAGAGCGTGAAACGACCGTTGCTCATGGGCGTTTGGCCGTTATTGCGAAACAGAATCCGGTCTCCGGAACCCTTCCAGCGTAAGGGCAAGTCGACTTGGTGCAATTGTTCGGCCGCCAGGATTTCTTTGCTGGCTGCAACACGTAGAATCCAGCCTTTGTGCCAGTTTTCGTCACAGTCGAGGGCATCCGTCGATCCGCATAACTCCATGGAGCGACTCTTCAGCACGGCCTGGGTTCTTGCCATCTGCAGGCTATAGAGGAGCTTCTCGCGCAGCATTTTTTGTTTATTGCTGGTAATCCACTTGGCGAAGCTGGGTACCGCGTAGGTGCTGAGTAGCGCCAGCAATGCGAGGGTAACGAGGAGTTCGGGGAGGGTTGTGGCTCGTTGCAGCGAGTTGCGCATGGTGGGTATCCCTGCGGTGGTGAGTGCCTTCCTGGCTCTTAAAAGGTGTAGACCGCTGCTATTAATCTGGCAAGTGTGGAGGCGATAGGGTGAAAAATGTGGTGGTAGTTGGCGGTGGTGCTATCGGCCTACTGAGCAGCCTGTTGTTGGCTCGTGCGGGTGTCGCGGTGGTGCTGATCGAGTCATCCGGTGTCGGCCGCGAATCTTCCTGGGCCGGCGGCGGCATCGTGTCCCCGCTCTATCCCTGGCGTTACAGCGCAGCGGTGACGGCGTTGGCGCATTGGTCGCAGGATTTCTATCCGGGTTTTGCGCGGCAGTTGCTGGAAGACACCGGTGTTGATCCCGAGGTGCATGTCACCGGGTTGTACTGGCTGGATCTCGATGATGAGGCCGAGGCGCTGGCCTGGGCTGCACGCGAGGGGCGTCCGCTTTTTCCAGTGGATATCGCCGAGGCGTATCGGCAGGTGCCTGTTCTGGGTGGTGGTTTTGAGCGCGCCATCCATATGCCGGGCGTGGCCAATGTGCGTAATCCTCGGTTGGTCAAAGCGCTGCGAGCGGCTTTGGCGGCCATGCCGAACGTGGAGCTGCGTGAGCATTGCCCGGTCACGGGCTTTATCCGGGAGGCGGGTCGGATCTGCGGCGTGACTACGGCCGATGGTGAGATCCGTGCCGAGCGCGTGGTGCTGGCTGCCGGGGCCTGGAGTGGCGAACTGCTCAAAACGCTTGGTCTGGAGTTACCGGTCGAGCCGGTGAAGGGGCAGATGATTCTCTACAAGTGCGCCGAGGACTTTCTGCCCAGCATGGTGTTGGCCAGGGGGCGCTATGCGATCCCGCGGCGTGATGGGCATATCCTGATTGGCAGCACGCTGGAATACGCCGGCTTCGACAAGACGCCGACCGATAATGCGCTGGAAAGCCTCAAGGCCTCGGCCGAAGAACTGTTGCCTGCACTCAAGGGTGCCGAGGTGGTGGGGCATTGGGCCGGTTTGCGGCCCGGTTCGCCTGAAGGTATCCCCTTCATTGGCGAGCTGCCTGCGTATCCCGGTCTTTGGCTCAATTGCGGGCATTTCCGCAACGGGTTGGTGCTGGCGCCAGCGTCCTGCCGGTTGCTGGCTGATCTGCTGCTGGGGCACGAGCCGATCATCGATCCGGCGCCTTACGCGCCGGCGGGGCGGCTGTAAGCGGTGACTCGATGCCTTTGTAGGCCGTGACGCGGGCCGCGCATAGCGCCAGTTGACGGCCTGCCATGGACAGCAATGGCGCTGCTTCGCGAACGAATCGCCGCCCGGTACGCCGTGCGGGTGCTGAGGGCGAGCTTCAGTCGATACCCAGTTTCTTCAGTCGATAGCGCATCGAACGGAAGGTCAGGCCCAGACGCTGAGCTGCCGCCGTACGGTTCCAGCGCGTTTCTTCCAGAGCCTGCATGATCAGCTTGCGTTCGATGTCCTCGAGGTAGTCCTCGAGGTTGTCGATCTGCGCCAGGCTGGCTTCGCCACCTTCGCTACTCGGGCCGCTGGCGTCGGCCAGGCGTAGGTCGCTGGGCGTGATCTGATCGTCTTCGCACAGTGTGTAGGCGCGTTCGAGCATGTTTTCCAGCTCGCGCACGTTGCCGGGGAAGCGGTAGTTCTTCAGTTTTTCCAGGGCATCGGGGTGCAGCCTGGCGGCGGCGAGGCCGGTGCCATCGGCCAGGCGCGCGAGCATCACGTCGGCCAACTGGGCGATATCTTCGCGACGTTCACGCAGCGGAGGCACGCGCAGTTCGATGACGTTGAGGCGGTAGTAGAGATCTTGACGGAAACGGCCGGCCGCGACTTCGGCTGCCAGATCCTTGTGGGTGGCGCAGAGGATGCGTACATCGACCACCACTTCCTGCTGGCCACCGACGGCGCGCACGGCCTTCTCCTGGATCGCTCGCAGCAGTTTGACCTGCATCGGCAGCGGCAGGTCGGCAACCTCGTCGAGGAACAGGGTGCCGCCATTGGCCGCCTGGAACAGCCCCTGCTTGTCTTCGATGGCGCCGGTGAAACTGCCTTTCTTGTGGCCGAAGAATTCGCTCTCCATCAGCTCCGAGGGAATCGCACCGCAGTTCACCGGCACGAAAGGCTGTTCGACGCGCGGGCCTTGCTCATGGATCAGGCGGGCGACCAGTTCCTTGCCGCTACCCGATTCGCCGCTGATGTAGACCGGCGCCTGGCTGCGCGAGAGTTTCTGGATCTGCTTGCGCAGCGATTTCATCGGTGGCGAGTCACCGAGCAGACGGCTGTCGACCGGGGTTTCCTCACCCTCGGGAGAGCGAATGCGCAGGGCGGTGGCGACCAGCTCGCGCAGGCGACCGAGGTCGACCGGTTTGGTGAGGAAGTCGAAGGCGCCGGCCTTGAGCGAGTTGATGGCGGTGTCCAGGCTGCCATAGGCGGTGATCATCGCCACGGGCACCTGCGGGTGGCGCTGCTGGATGTATTGCACCAGATCCAGGCCGGTGCCATCGGGCAGGCGCATGTCGGTCAGGCACAGGTCGAACGGCTCGCGCGCCAGCCACTCGCGCGCTTCCTTGACGTTGCGGGCGCTGCGGGTATCCAGCTTCATGCGTCCGAGGGTGATTTCCAGCAGCTCGCGGATATCGGGTTCGTCGTCGACGATCAGGGCTCTCTGGCGGTTCATGCTCAGCTCAGTTTGCGCGGATGGGCGAAGGTGATGCGGAAGCAACTGCCGCCCCCTTCCCGAGGTTTATAGTCGAGGCGCGCCTGGTTGCCCTGGCACAGCTCGCGAGAAATATACAGGCCGAGGCCGGTGCCCTTGTTTTCGGTTGTATAGAAGGGCTCGAAGATGTGCTGCTCCTGCTCGGGCGGCACGCCTGGCCCGTCGTCAAGGATTTCCAGCACCGGCAGGTCGCTGTTGTCGTCGCGGAAAAGGCGCAGCCAGACCTGGCCGATCTTGTGCTGCTTGGCACTATAGCGCAGGCCGTTCTGCACCAGATTGGTCAGCACCTGGGTCAGTTGATGCGGGTCCATGCGCGTTTGCAGGCTGCCGCCCTGAGTCTCCAGGTGAATCTGCCGGTCAGCCGGTGCCGAGCTGCGAAACTCGCTGGCGAAGCGGTGCAGCCAGTACTTCAGGTCGAGCAGTTGCGGTTCGGCCTGGCGCCTGCGTGACAGTTGCAGGACGTTCTCGATCACCAGGTTCATGCGCTTGGAGTGATCCTGAATGATTTGCGCCAGGCGCTGATCCGGGCCGTGCAAGTCCTCCGACTCCTGCAGCAACTGCGCGGCATGGCTGATGGCACCGAGCGGGTTGCGAATTTCGTGAGCGATACCGGCGGTCAGGCGGCCGAGCGAGGCCAGCTTCAGCTGCTGCGCCTGCTGCGCGATCTGCGAGATGTCGTCGAGAAACACCAGGGTGTGCTGCTGGTCGCCGCGTTGCAGGGAAATGAAACTGGGCTGCAGTACCGGGCCATCGACTTGTGCTTGGAGGCTTTCCGGGCGCAGGGTCGGGTTGTGCAGCCACTGTTGCAGGCGTTTGACCAGCTCGGGGCAATGCGGGTCGATGATCTTGCCGGTCAGTTCGCCGCGCCCCAGCAGTTGCGTTGCACCCTGGTTGGCCAGCAGCACACGATGTTGGGTATCGAGCACCAGTATGCCGGTGCGCATGCGCTGCAGGATCTGTGCGTTGAGTTCTTCCAGATTGGCCACGTCGGCCGCGCGTTGTTCGGCCAGGTTTTCGCTGACCTGCAGGCGGCGGGTGATGCCCTGGATGAACAGTGCTCCGGCGAAGCACAGCGCGCCGAGGGCGCCGGCCTGCACGTACTGGGCAGCGGCAGCCGGGCGGCTGAGGCTGAGGTAGAAGGTCAGGTAGATCAGCGCCATGGCGGCGACGGCGGCGATCAGCAGACCAACGCGTCCGCGCAGCAGGATATTGGCGATGGCCACCGCCACCACCAGCAGGTTGCCGATGCCGCTTGGCGTGCCGCCGGCTGCGTAGAACAGCGCGGAGAGAAAGATCACGTCGACCAGCGCCAGGCTGAACAGCTGCATCAGGTGCTTGGGTTTCTGCACCAGCACGGCGATGAAGATGTTGAGGATCAGGTAAACCCAACTGCCGGTGCGAAACAACTCGATATGCACGACATCCAGCAACTGCTCGTCGAGGTTGCTGGAGATCATCAGGATCAGCGCCAGGCCGATGCTCAGGCGATAGAAGTGGTAGAGCCTGAGGATGCGTCGTCCCTGCGTGCTGTCGGGCGCGCTGATATCAGCGGTCACCGGCGTGCGGGCCTTGTTCGAGGTGGGCCTGAGAGCAGTACCACTGCTGATCCTGGCTCAGCGCCTGGGTCTTGGGAATGTGCACACCACAGTGTGCGCAGCGCACCATCGGGGCTGCAGCGTCCTCGGTGGGGCGAGTGCTTTTGGCTTTGCTGATGAAGCGACGCCAGATCCAGATCGCGGCGAAGATCACTGCAACCCAGAACAGCAGGCGGAACAGGCCCATGGTGTGCTCTTTATATCCGGTTAAAGCCGGCAGTTTAGCCAAGCTGAGACCATCGGCACAGGGGGGCGGTAGCAGGCTGTGAGCTGATTCCGAGGGGGCGGGCTGCAAGTCGGAGTCGGGCCCGTAGCCTGGATGAAATCTGCGGGCAGAAAAAAGGGAGGCCGTGGCCTCCCTCTTGCGCTGACGTGTCGATCAGTCGAACAGACCGAAGGTCATGTAGCTCCAGATCGAGCGCTTCTTGGCGGTTTCGCCGGTCTTGGCGTCCTGCTGCAGTTCGCGCGGTATCTGCTGCTCGGCTTCCTCGTACTGACGAACCACGTCCTGGCTGGCGCGGGTTTCACCCGGCGGCAGCGGCGTGTCGGTTTCGATCAGGCCCAGGGTAGCCTTGGCCAGCCAGGAGCGGTTGTCGGCTTCCTCTTCGAGCGGGACGAACTCGCCACTTTCCAGGCTCGGGTGATCGGGGTAGTTGAGCTTGAGGGTTTCCAGGCTGGTGGCAGCCAGGTCGTCCAGGGACAGGCGCTGATAGGCCTCGGTCATGATCGCCAGGCCGTCACCGACCGACGGGGTTTCCTGGAAGTTTTCCACCACGTAGCGACCACGGTTGGCGGCGGCGACGTAGGCCTGGCGGGTCAGGTAGTAGTGGCCGACATGTATCTCATAGGCAGCCAGCAGGTTGCGCAGGTAGATCATGCGCTGCTTGGCGTCCGGTGCGTAGCGGCTGGTCGGGTAACGGCTGGTGAGCTGAGCGAACTCGTTGTAGGAGTCGCGCGCGGCGCCTGGGTCACGCTTGGTCATGTCCAGCGGCAGGAAGCGTGCGAGCAGGCCACGGTCCTGATCGAAGGAGGCCAGGCCCTTGAGGTAGTACGCGTAGTCGACGTTGGCGTGTTGCGGATGCAGACGGATGAAGCGTTCCGCCGCAGACTTTGCAGCTTCCGGCTCGGCATTCTTGTAGTAGGCGTAGATCAGTTCCAGTTGCGCCTGCTCGGCATAGCGTCCGAACGGATAGCGCGACTCCAGCGCCTTCAGTTTGGCGGTGGCCTGGGTGTAGCTGCGGTTGTCCAGGTCGGCCTGGGCCTGCTGGTACAGCTCCACCTCGCTGAGGTTTTCATCGACCTCCGGCTGCTTGGAGGAGCAGGCGGCGGTAAGGGCGAGGATGGCGATCAGCAGCAGGTGTTTCACTTGCATGGCGGCTTGCGTCCCTGTGACGGCCGCGCGGCCGTCCTGTTATGATGAGCGCCCCTGGAAACCCCTGGGGCAAAGACGCCGTATTTAACCACAAGCCTGTCGCCGAAACCAAAGGCCTGGCTCCCGCCGTTGCCGAAGATGACTTCTATAAACAAGCAGCTGATCCAACTCCAAGCCATTGTTCCCTTTGAACAGGGCGGTCAACGTCTCGACCAGGTGGCTGCGCAGCTGTTTGGCGAGTTCTCCCGTTCGCGCCTCTCCACCTGGATCAAGGAAGGTCGTCTGACCGTCGACGGCGCCGTGGCGCGCCCGCGCGACACCGTGCATGCCGGCTCGACCCTGGTGCTCGATGCCGAGCAGGAGGCGCAGGGCGAGTGGATCGCGCAGGACATCGAACTGAACATCGTCTATGAAGACGAACACCTGCTGGTGATCGACAAGCCGGCCGGCCTGGTGGTGCATCCGGCTGCCGGGCATGCCGATGGCACGTT
Organism: Pseudomonas chaetocerotis; assembly: GCF_015712105.2. Lineage (NCBI taxonomy): Bacteria > Pseudomonadati > Pseudomonadota > Gammaproteobacteria > Pseudomonadales > Pseudomonadaceae > Pseudomonas > Pseudomonas chaetocerotis. Next base: position 155,018 of record NZ_JACFYX020000001.1, on the reverse strand, counting down.
GCTCAATGCCCTGCTGCATCACGTTCCGGACATCATCAACGTGCCGCGCGCCGGCATCGTCCATCGCCTGGACAAGGACACCACCGGCCTGATGGTGGTGGCCAAGACCCTGCAGGCGCAGACCAACCTGGTCGAACAACTGCAGAAGCGCACCGTCAGCCGCATCTATGAATGCATCTGCATCGGCGTGATCACCGCCGGCGGCACCATCGATGCGCCGATCGGCCGCAGCTCCAGCCAGCGTCAGCGCATGGCGGTGACCGATGGCGGCAAGCCGGCGATCAGTCACTACCGGGTGCTTGAACGCTACCGCTCGCACACTCATGTGCGGGTCAAGCTGGAAACCGGGCGGACTCACCAGATTCGTGTGCACATGACCCACGTTGGCTACCCGCTGGTAGGCGATCCGGTCTACGCCGGTCGTTTCCGCATTCCGCCGGCCGCCAGCCCGACACTGGTGCAGAGCCTCAAGGAATTCCCGCGTCAGGCGTTGCACGCGCGTTTCCTCGAGCTGGATCATCCGGCTACCGGCAAGCGCATGAAGTGGGAGTCGGAGCTGCCGGATGATCTGGTCTGGCTGCTGACCCTGTTGCGTCAGGATCGCGAGGCGTTCGTCGGGTGAGTGCCCACGATTGGCTCACGCCCGATTGGCCTGCGCCGGCCAACGTGCGCGCCTGCATCACCACGCGTAGCGGCGGTGTCAGTGCTGCGCCGTTCGATAGCTTCAACCTGGGCGATCATGTCGAGGACGACCCGATTGCAGTGGCCAGCAACCGCCAGCATCTGGTCGATGCCCTGGGTTGCCAGCCAGCCTGGTTGCGTCAGGTGCATGGCACCGTCGTGGCACCAGCTGATCCTGCAACAGTCATCGAAGCCGATGGCAACTGGACGGCCACGCCCGGTATCGCCTGCACGGCGATGACTGCCGATTGCCTGCCAGCATTGTTCTGCGACCGCGCCGGTTCCCGTGTGGCGGCGGCCCATGCCGGCTGGCGCGGTTTGGCCGGTGGCGTGCTGGAGGCGGCTGTACAGGCGCTGGACGTCGCACCGCAGGAATTGCTGGTCTGGCTCGGCCCGGCCATCGGTCCGGCCGCGTTCGAGGTGGGGGCTGAAGTGCGTGAGGCTTTCGTGCAGCAACATGTCGAGGCTGCCAGCGCGTTCGTGCCCAGCGCCAATGCCGGCAAGTTCATGGCCGATATCTACCAGCTGGCGCGCATCCGCCTGGCTGCCATCGGCGTGACCGCCGTCAGCGGCGGTGGCCTGTGTACCTACAACGACCCGCGCTTCTACTCCTATCGCCGCAGTGCCCGCACCGGGCGTTTTGCTTCGCTGATCTGGCTGCAGCCCTGAACCATCTACCTCGGGGCATCGTGCTTGATAGCGCTGGCGCTGTGGTGGATGTGAAAAGCGACATCCACCCTACGGGCTGGCCGCCGCGATTGTCCGCGTAGGGTGGATCACGCTTCACCGATCCACCGTGGCGTCCGGCGCGAAAGGTTCATCCATCCAGCGCGTAGGGTGGATCGCGCTTCATCGATCCACCATGCTGTTGAGCACGAAAGGCACGGTTCCTTGCATCCTGCTTTTTAGCTCTCAATCACCATTATCAATAGTGCTGTGCCGAGCGAGACGACCGGTCATATGCTCGGCGCCATGAACGGCATTCGACTCGATAAGCGTGACCTGATCCTGAGCAAAGGCTCGGCGGTGATGACGCGCCGTGGCTACCACGGCACCGGCGTGCTGGAGATCGTCCAGGCGGCCGGGATTCCCAAGGGCAGCTTCTATCACTACTTCGCCAGCAAGGAAGACTTCGCCCTGCAGGCGCTGGCATTCATCTATCGGCCACGTCTGGCGCGCTACGCCCAGGCGTTGAACGACCCGGCGGCGAGCCCGCGTGCGCGCATCCTCGGCTATTACCGCGAGCTGCTGGCGCATTTCGCCCGGCAGGAGACGCCGCAATACCACTGCTTCATCGGCAGCCTGAGTTTCGAGATGAGCGAGATGCTGCCGGCCATTGGTGCCGAGGTCGCCGCTATCCAGCAGGCCTCGGTGGACATTCTGCGTGACTGCCTGGAGCAGGCGCAGGCTGCCGGTGAACTGTCGGCTGACGAGGACTGCGGCAACCTCGCCACCTTCATCAGCGACGCCTGGCAGGGCGTGCTTGCTCGCCTCAAGGTGGGCCGCAACCTGCAACCGCTGGAAACTTTCGTCACCCGCCTGGAGCGTTTGCTGCAGGCCTGATTACCCTTCAATCCCAGAGGAAAGATGATGAGCGCTCCTGTTCAAGCCCTGTTCGCCCCGTTCCGTCTCGGTAACCTGGAGCTGCCGACCCGCGTGGTCATGGCGCCGATGACCCGGTCCTTCTCGCCCGGTGGCGTGCCCAACGCCAAGGTCATCGAGTACTACCGTCGCCGCGCAGCTGCGGGCGTGGGCCTGATCGTTACCGAAGGCACCACCGTCGGCCACAAGGCCGCCAACGGTTACCCGAACGTGCCGCGTTTCTACGGCGAAGACGCCCTGGCCGGCTGGAAGCAGGTGGTCGAGGCCGTGCACGCCGAAGGCGGCAAGATCGTCCCGCAGCTCTGGCACGTCGGTAACGTGCGTCGCCTGGGCACCGAGCCGGATGCCAGCGTTCCCGGTTATGGCCCGATGGAGAAGGTCAAGGACGGTGAAGTGGTCGTGCACGGCATGACTCAGGCCGATATCGATGAGGTGATCGCCGCCTTCGCCCAGGCCGCGCAAGATGCCAAAGCCATCGGCATGGACGGCGTGGAGATCCACGGCGCCCACGGTTACCTGATCGACCAGTTCTTCTGGGAAGGCAGCAACCAGCGCACCGACCCATACGGTGGCGACCTGGCCGCGCGTTCGCGTTTCGCCATCGAGCTGATCCAGGCAGTGCGTGCTGCAGTCGGCCCGGACTTCCCGATCATCCTGCGTTTCTCGCAGTGGAAGCAGCAGGATTACAGCGCACGTCTGGTGCAGACACCGGAGCAGCTGGAGGCGTTCCTCAAGCCGCTGTCCGAGGCTGGCGTGGATATCTTCCATTGCTCGACCCGCCGTTTCTGGGAGCCGGAGTTCGAAGGCAGCGACCTCAACCTGGCTGGTTGGACGCGCAAGCTCACCGGCAAGCCGACCATCACCGTCGGCAGCGTTGGTCTGGATGGCGAGTTCTTGCAGTTCATGGTCAAGACCGACAAGGTGGCCGAGCCTGCCAGCCTCGAGAATCTGCTCGAGCGCCTGAACAAGGAGGAGTTCGACCTGGTAGCCGTGGGCCGCGCACTGCTGGTCGACCCGGACTGGGCGCTGAAGGTGCGTGAGGGGCGTGAGCAGGACATCCTGCCGTTCAGTCGCGATGCGCTGACCACGCTGGTCTGAGTCTGTTTCTAGCGGGCGTCGCGATCCGGCGCCCGGTTTCGGCCCCGGCACATCGGGGCTTTTTTATGTGCGCTGATTGATGCGGCACCGCGCGAACCTGCTTGGTATCGCGTCGGGTTCCCGGTGCGCACGGCGCACCCGGCGGGGAATGGGTCAGTGCTCTGACGTTTTGCTCGCAATCGCCACTGGGGTGTCGATATTCACCGGCTTCGTCTGTTCGGACGTTGGCTGCATGGCGCTGCGCAAGTGTTGCTCGAACAGCGCGACGATGCCGTCCCAACTCAAGTGGCTGGCATGACGGCGGGCATTGAGGCGGATGCGCCGCAACACTTCCGCATCTTCCAGCAGCTCACAGGCGGCTTCGCAGAAACCGGCTTCGTCGCCAGGGCGAGCGAGCATGCCATTGTGGCCGTGATGAATATGCTGGGCAGCTGCAGCCTGGTCGAATGCCACCACCGCAAGGCTCGATGCCAGGGCTTCCAGTACCACGTTGCCGAAGGTTTCCGAGAGGCTGGGAAACAGGAACAGATCGCCCGACGCGTAGTGCGTGGCCAGCGCTTCACCGCGTTGCAGGCCGCAGAACAGCGCCTCTGGTAATTGCGCCTGGAGGCTGGCGCGCAGCGGTCCGTCGCCGACCAGAATCAGGCGCATGCGTCGTTGTGGGTGTGCCTTCTGCAGGGCGTGGAAGGCCTTGACCAGCAGGCCGAGGTTCTTCTCTGCCGCCAGGCGACCGACATGCAACACCGCCAGATCATCCGGCCCCAGGCCCCAGCTTTCACGCAGGGCCTCGTTGCGTCTGCTTGGGTGAAACAACTGGCTGTCGACGCCACGGGCAAGCAGGACGAGGCGTTCGAAATCGCGGCGTTCGAGGTCGACCTTCTGGCCGATGCTCGGCACCAGCGTCAGTTGCGTGCGGTTGTGGAACCAGCGCAGGTAGTTGGTCATTGCCCGCGTCAGCAGGCCGATGCCGTAGTGCCCGGTGTACTGCTGGAAGTTGGTGTGAAAACCGCTGACCACCGGGATCGCCAGACGCCTGGCTGCGCGCAAAGCAGACAGGCCCAGCGGTCCTTCGGTAGCGATATAGAGCACATCCGGTCGCTGCCGTTGCCAGCGCCTGAGCAGCTTGTGCAGGGATGACTGCCCCCACTGCAGACCAGGGTAGCCGGGTAGCGGCCAGCCGCGCGTGAGCAGCAGATCATGGCCGGCGTCCTGCTCCTGATCGACCTCCTGGCGCGGCCGTATGAGCTGTACGCGATGGCCGCGGCCACGCAGGCCATCGACCAGGCGGCCGAGGGTGTTGGCCACGCCGTTGATTTCCGGCGGAAAGGTTTCGCTGATCAGGGCGACATGCAGAGACGGTGCGTTCATATACGCAGTCTCTGCCTGTGCCATGTAATGACTGTGACGAGTGTGTTGCGGTTTTGTGATGTCGCTAGCTGCGCTCACGCACCCAGAACAGCGTCGCGCCGGCCACGGCGGCGGGCATCATCAGGATGTTCAGCCCCGGCACCAGCAGCGCGGCGTAGGTGATGCCGCCGAAGCTCAGGCTCTGCCAGCGTTTCTCGCGCAGCCAGGCGAGCATGTCCTGCCAGCTCATCTTGTTGTTGTCCGCCGGGTAGTCGATGTACTGCACGGCCATCATCCACACGCCGAACAGCAGCCACAGCGGCGCAGCGATCAGGTTCACCACCGGGATGAAGCTGAGGATCAGCAGGCCGATGGCGCGCGGCAGGAAGTACGCCAGCTTGCGCATCTCGCGGCCCATGGTGCGCGGCACCATGGCCGCCAGTTCGGCCCAGCTGAATGGCGGAAAGTGATCTTCACCGCGCGCCACCACCTCCACCTTCTCTGCGAGAAAACCGTTGAACGGCGCGGCGATGATGTTGGCCAGCATGGTGAAGGTGAAGAACACCATCAGCAGCACCAGCACCACGAACAGTGGCCAGAGGATGTACTGCAGAAAGCTCAGCCAGCTCGGCAGTGTGGGCATGAAGGTATCGACCCAGCCGCTGAATTGCTGCACGGCAAAGCTGATCAGGGTGACGAACAGGAGCAGGTTGACCGTAAGCGGCAGCAACACGAACAGGCGCAGACCAGGGCTGAGTACCAGTTTCAGGCCTTCTCGCAGGTATTGCGGGCCGGACAGGACGGGAGCGGCGGGCATGGTGGTCTCCTGAGTGGTTGATGCGCGCGACCATACCGACTTTGCCCGCGCGGTGAAAGTTCAGCCATGCAGCAAGGTTCAACCCCGACGGCAATAGGCGGATTCTATTCGCGGAATTGGTAATGGGTATTTCCGCTTCGCAGGCCGCCCCGATAGCCTTGCGTCCAGTTTCCCTTCAGGGATTTCCTGAAAAAAGCCATTCATCGTCACTCCCGCGAAGGCGGGAGCTCAGGTGATTCGTAGGTTCTGGATGCCCGCCTGCGCGGGCATGACGGCCTTTTCAGTGTTTCCTTAGGGCTTTCCTTTTGCGGGGCTCTCACCCTTCCAAGCCTTCCCCTAGTGCTTCGAGAGTCCCTTTTTATCTGGCCTGCCGGCCCTGTGGGCCTGCGAGGAGTTAGCGATGTCTGCCGTTCGTCATGCCCGCGTCATCATTCTGGGTTCCGGTCCTGCCGGTTACAGCGCAGCGGTGTATGCCGCCCGCGCCAATCTGAAACCGCTGCTGATCACCGGCATACAGGCCGGTGGCCAACTGACCACCACCACGGAAGTGGATAACTGGCCGGGCGATCCTCACGGCCTCACCGGGCCGGTGCTGATGCAGCGCATGCAGGAGCATGCCGAGCGCTTCGAGACCGAGATCGTCTTCGACCATATCAACGCCGTGGACCTCGCCGGCAAGCCCTTCACTCTCGTTGGCGACAGTGCTACCTATCACTGTGACGCGCTGATCATCGCCACCGGCGCCAGTGCGCGTTACCTGGGCTTGCCCAGTGAGGAAGCGTTCATGGGGCGCGGCGTTTCGGCGTGCGCGACCTGCGATGGCTTCTTCTATCGAGGCCGCGAGGTGGCGGTGGTCGGTGGCGGCAACACCGCCGTGGAGGAGGCGCTGTACCTGGCCAACATCGCCAGCAAGGTGACCCTGATCCATCGCCGTAATGTATTCCGGGCCGAGAAGATTCTGCAGAACAAGCTGCAGGAGCGCGTGGCCGAGGGCAAGATCGAACTGCAGCTCAATGCCGAGGTGGACGAGGTGCTGGGTGATGCCAGCGGCGTCACAGGCGTGCGCCTGAAACAGTATGGCGGCGCTTACCGCGAGTTGAGGGTCGATGGTTTGTTCGTCGCCATCGGCCATACCCCCAATACCAGCCTGTTCGAAGGCCAGCTGGCGCTGAAGGACGGCTACCTGGTGGTCAACGGCGGGCGCGAGGGCAATGCTACCGCGACCAGCATTCCCGGCGTGTTTGCTGCGGGCGACGTGGCTGATTCGATTTATCGCCAGGCGATTACCTCGGCCGGTGCCGGCTGCATGGCGGCGCTGGATGTCGAGCGTTACCTCGACGGACTCTAAGGCCGGTTAGCTCCCGTAGGGTGCGCCGTGCGCACCGCGTTCTGCAGGTGCGTAGTCATTCATTGATGACGGGGCATCGGACGTCGGCGCGCGCAGCCTAGGCGGCCCCGCGACACCCTATGGGCGATGCGGACGTCTCAATCCGGCCAATGCCAGGGCGGCTCGTCGAGCATGCCCTGGCCACGAATGCAGGTCTGGCCGAGCTGTTTGTCCAATTCCAGGGTGTTGCACTCCGGGCTCTCCTTGAGCGTGGCGATCAACCGGCTGGCGTGAGAGACGACCCAAACCTGCGTGTGCTTCGAGGCGGCGATGATCAGGCGCCCGAGTGCAGGCAGCAGATCCGGGTGCAGGCTGGTTTCCGGTTCGTTGAGCACCATCAGCGATGGTGGCCGTGGCGTGAGCAGGGCGGCCACCAGCAGCAGGTAGCGCAGCGTACCGTCGGACAGCTCGGCTGCGCTCAACGGGCGCAGCAAACCTTCCTGGCGCAGCTCCACGGCGAAGCGCCCGCCGGCCTGAAAATCGATATGCAGGCGGCTACCGGGAAAGGCGTCGTCGATGGCGGCGTTCAGGGCTTCGCGGTCGCCGATTTCGCGGATGGTCTGCAGCGCGGCGGCCAGGTCGCGGCCATCGTGATGCAGCACCGGCGTGCGCGTGCCCAGCTGCGGCTGGCGCGCCGGCGCGTCGGCATCACTGCGAAAGTGATCGTAGAAGCGCCAGCGGCGGATGGTTTCGCGCAACTGGAAGACTTCCGGGCAATTCGGGTCGTTGCCGATCTGGTCGAACAGGCTGTCGTAGTTCGGCACGTGCTGGGCCAGTACCTGCCAGCTGCGACCTTCGCGCATGCGCACCATGGGCCCGGCGCGATCCACCAGCAGCGAGGCAGGGCGGTAGCGGGCGCCAGCCCAGATGCACTCGCGCTTGATCTGTGGGTCGAGAGCGAAGGCCGAGTTGCTTGGCTCGGGCAGGCCAAGGGCGATGGCGTAGCCGAAATCCTCGCCGGCAAAGCCCAGGCGCAGGCGCATCACGTTCTGCCGTGGGCCGCCCTGCACGGGCACCTCACCGCTGCGCATGCGTCGGGAAATGTTCTCCGGTCCGGCCCAGAAACTCGATTCCAGCCCGCCTTCGCGTGCCAGCGCGTTGACCACGCCACCTTGCGCGGTTTCCGCCAGCAGGCGCAGCGCGCGGTAGAGGTTGGACTTGCCGCTGCCATTGGCGCCAGTGATCAGGTTGAGCCGGCCCAGCGGCAGCACCAGACTGTTGATCGAGCGGTAGTTGGCGACGGCGAGGGTGTGCAGCATGGCGGAGTCATCCTGACAAAACGATCAGCGACCATGGCGTGGCGAAAACGCCAGCCAGGCCAGCACGGGGTAGCACAGGTAATGCAGGCTGAAGAGAAACAGGCCCATGGGGCTGGGCGTGTCCTGCAGATACATCATGCCCAGCAGGCCGAGATAGAGCAGCCCGAGCACGCCGCCATAGAGCAGGATGAAGCGCCAGCGCTCGGCGCTGCTCGGCGCGCGCCCCTGGCGCCAGTGAAACACCAGCGCCAGGCCGGCGGCGATGGCGGCGGCGATCAGCAATGTGGTGAACACGCCGCCCAGGCGCACGAAGGTGCGCAGCAGCAGGTTCAGCACGATGGCCACGACTATTCCCGCAGCCGCGTAGTAGCGCAGTTGCAGGCTCTGGCTCACAGGCTTTGTACCAGGCCGAAGCGTTTGCTCAGTACCCGTTGTAACAGGGTTTTGGGCAGCAGCGTGGCAAGCAGTGGCAGGGCGCGGCTGCCATTACCCAGGCGCAACAGGCGCGGGCGCTTGTCACGCTGCACGGCGGCCAGCAGTTGCGCAGCGAACTCGCTGGTCGGGGTCGGGTTGTCCTGCGAGGCGTTGGCGCGGGCGCGGATGCCATCGCGTAGCGGCCACCAGGGCGAATCCTCGCGGATCAGCGCCTCGGCCTGCTGGCTGGCGTTGGCGCCGAAGCTGGAGGCGATGGCGCCGGGCTGCACTTCCATCACCTCGATGGAGAACGGCGCCAGCTCCATGCGCAGCGCGTCGCTCAATGCATGCACGGCAGCCTTGGAGGCGCAGTAGGCACCGGCGAAGGGCGTCACCAGTACGGAGGAAACGCTGCCGATATTGACCACCAGACCGCGGCTGCGGCGCAGCAGCGGGAAGAACGCGCGGGTGACGCCGACGATGGAAAACACATTGGTTTCGAATTGCCGCTGCATCGCGTCCACACCGCCGTCGAGCAGTGGGCCCATGGCGCCGTAGCCCGCGTTGTTGATCAGCACATCGAGGCCGCCGATTTCCTCGTTCAGGCGTGCGGCCAGTTGCTGCAACGCCTCGCCATCATTGACGTCGAGCTGCACCGCGTTGAAGCCGGCCTGTTCGAGGGCGGTGAGGTCGTTCTCCTTGCGCGCCGTGGCCCAGACGGCGTAGCCACCCGCCTTGAAGGCGTCGGCCAGGGCGCGGCCGATACCGCTGGAGCAGCCGGTTATGAGGACGCTGGGTTGAGGCATGGCGGGATTCCCTGAGACGAGATGGGGCTGCAGCTTAGCAGGCTGGGGATGTTGGGGGAGTGCTCGAGGTGGTGGCGCACGTGTTTCGTAGCCCGGATGAAATCCGGGAACCGTCACAGGCAACTTCCACGGATTGCATCCGGGCTACGGAGTTGGCGCTCCTGCGTCAGGCATGTAGCAGGTGTCAGCGAATGAACTTGCCCTGCAGACGTTCGGCGCGAAACTCCAGCGTAGCCGGGCGATAGCCGCTGCGCAGATCGGGCAGGGGCATGCAGTCGCTCCAGCTGGCGCCCGGCAGCAATTCACCGGGGCCGCTGTAGCGCGGCGATTCGTAGAGGCGCTGGGCCAGGTTGGTGGCATTGCCGGGACGGTAGGCAGCGACTTCCCAGCGCAGCTCCAGCAGGGCGGCGTCGCTGCCGTTCTTCAGGTCGATGGCCAAAGGGCGATCGGCGGGACAGCGTTGCGGGTCGTAGCCAAGGCGCAGTTCGAGATGGGCGAGGTAGCGCTCATCGCGAGTTTCCTGCCAGAGCACCCAGGTGGCCACCAGGCCGAGACCGACCAGCGCGGCCATGGACACTGGCAGCGCCTTGGTCGGGTAGCGGATCAGCAGGATCAGCCAGGTGATGACGAGTACGACACCGAACAGCATGAGGGCAGCCTTTTGCGAAGTCTGCGTTCATCCTACACAAGGTGTCAGGTCAGGGTAACCGCGTGGGCTGTCGCAGGGTGTGACAGCTTCCTTCATCTGGCGGGAAAGGGGCAGGGAAAGGCAGAACCTGCAACGGCGTGGCATCTTCTGCCCTCTCCCCCAACCCCTCTCCCATGAATGGGAGAGGGGAGTTCGTTGCGCATGCCTTGGATGAACCGGGGCGTAGCCCGGATGCAATCCGGGGCCGAGATCGACCCGCATTGCATCCGGCTACGAGCCGCTCAGTGGGCGGCGCCAGCGGCTAGCGCATCGCTGCGGCCGTACACGTCTTCCAGGCGCTCGATATCGTCTTCGCCCAGGTAGGTGCCGGACTGCACCTCGATGATCTCCAGCGGGATCTTGCCCGGGTTGGAGAGGCGGTGCACCGAGGTCATCGGGATGTAGGTGGACTGGTTCTCGGTGAGCAGGAACTCACGGTCGTCGCAGGTCACCTTGGCCGTACCGGACACCACGATCCAGTGCTCGGCGCGGTGGTGGTGCATTTGCAGCGACAGCTGCGCGCCCGGCTTGACGGTGATGTGCTTGACCTGGAAGCGACCGCCCATGTCCACCGAGTCGTACGAGCCCCACGGGCGATACACCTCGCAGTGGTTCTGGGTCTCGCAGCGTCCTTGTGCGTCGAGCTTGCCGACCAGTTTCTTGACGTCCTGCACGCGGTCCTTGTGCGCCACCATCATGGCGTCCTTGGTTTCCACCACGACGATGTCGTCCAGGCCCAGTACCGAAACCAGTTTGCCATTGCCGTGGATCAGGCAGTTGCGGCTGTCCTCGAGCACCACGTCGCCCTTGGTCACGTTGCCGGCGTCGTCCTTGTCATGCACTTCCCAGATCGACGACCAACTGCCGACATCGTTCCAGCCGGCGGCGAGCGGCACCACGCAGGCGCGGCTGGTCTTCTCCATCACCGCGTAGTCGATGGAGTTGTCCGGGCAGCAGGCGAAGGTGGCCGGGTCGATGGAAATCTGCGTGCCGTCGCGCTGGCTGCGTTCCAGGGCCAGCAGGCAGGTGTCGTAGATGTCCACATCGTGATGCTTGAGCTCTTCGAGGAAGCGGCTGGCGCGGAACAGGAACATGCCGCTGTTCCAGTAATAGTCGCCGCTGTTCACATACTCGGTGGCGCGTTGGGCGTCGGGTTTTTCGACGAAGCTGGCGACGCGCGCCACGCCATCGGGCAGGTCGCCATCAGCCTGGCCGCGGATGTAGCCGTAGCCGGTTTCCGGGCGGTCGGCTGGTACGCCGAACAGCACCATCTCGCCTTTTTCGGCGGCCACGGTGGCCAGTGCCAGGGCCTGGCGGAAGGCTTGCTGGTCGTCCAGTACGTGATCGGCCGGCAGCACCAGCATCAGTTCGTCACGACCTTCGGCGACCAGCTGCAGGGCGGCCATGGCCACGGCGGGGGCGGTGTTGCGGCCGAACGGCTCGAGCAGCAGCATTTGCGTCTGCTGACCGATCTGCTCCAGTTGCTCGAGCACGATGAAGCGGTGCTCCTGGTTGGCCACCAGCACGGGCGGTTGCATGCCGTCGAAGGAGAGGCGCTGCAGGGTCTGCTGGAACAGCGTCTGCTCACCGGTCAGGGCGAGGAACTGCTTGGGATACAGCTTGCGCGAAAGAGGCCAGAGTCGCGAGCCGCTGCCACCGGATAGGATGATGGGGGTCATGGTTGTGTCTCTCCTGAACGATTGATCAAGTGGTTTGCCCGTGTCGTGTCGGTGCGGCGTGTACCCGCCGTTTTCCTTGTTCTAGAAACTCACTGCATCAACCGTCGATGGGGCGCTTGACCCACACCGGCGACAACTTGCCCTGACCACCGGTGACGAACAGGCTGACCACTTCGCCGCGTTCCAGCGTGACCGGTTTCAGGTCGGCGACCTTGCGTTCGCCGTCGAACAGCGCCAGGCCGACCTTGACCGGGTTGATCTCGCGGTCGCCACGGCCGTCCGGCTTTACATCGGCGACCACATCGGTCTTGCCGTCGGCGGTTTTCAGGCTGAGGGTGCTGTCAGTCAGGTTCTGCACGCGCAGCAGGGCTTTCTGCCGGCTGGTGAAGGGCGGTTCCTCGACCAGGCGCGGCTTGGCGCCGGTCTGACTGACCAGGGTGTAGTAACGCGCGGCCTGCAGCTCCACCGGCATCTGCGCGCTACCCACCTGGGCCTGATAGCTGCCGGCCGGGAGGAACTTGAAGTCGCTCGAGCCGAGTGGCGAGATTTGCTTGAGCTGGGTCTGGCCGACGCTGACATCGAGTTCGGTGCTGCTGGCGTTATAGGCACGGACGAAGGCCGAACCCTTGGGTGCCTTGGGCCCGTAGAGGGCACCGTCATCGGCATGCGCCTGAAGCATGCCGAGGCCCAGGGCCAGGGCGCAGGCGCTCAGGGTGAAACGACGCAGAGTGGTTTGAGTGTTCATCGGATAGTCCTCCTTGGGGGATGAATCAGTGACTGGCAGCAGCCAGCCCCTGGCGCTCGCCGCCGTCTTTGAGTGCGGTGAGCCATTGCGGGTCGAAATCGGTGAAATCGCTGGCCATCGGCAGGTAGCGCTCGGGGAATTCCCAGATCACCAGCTGTGGCGGGTTGTTCTTCAGGTCCTCGCTTTGCAGGTACTTGAGCATCGGTACCAGTGGGCCGCCGCCTTCCTCGGCGTGGTTGGCCAGGTCGCGTTGCAGGTGTTCACGCAGGGCACCCGCGAAGTTCCAGGCCGGGTTGGCGCTGTAGCTGGTACCGACCAGCGTCACCGGCAGGTCGCTGTCGCCGAACAGGTCGTCGCCGCTGCCTTCGGCGGCGTGGGTTTCGCGCTGCTGCAGGCGGTCGGCTTGTGGCATCAGGCTTTCGAACAGCGGCGCCAACGGCAGGAAGCGGGTCAGGTCGCCCTGGTGCGAGCGGGTTTCCACGGCCTCGGTGACGAACTGCTGCGGCTCGCCACGCAGCTGCATGGCGCTGTGCACCACCTCGCTCAGGGCGCGTGCGGTCACGTCGGCACCTTGCGGCGTCCAGTGGGTGTCGGTGCGCAGGAACATCGGCGCTTCGCGCTTGGCCGCCTGCAGCGGGCCGAGCAGGTCCGGCGCGGCGATCCCGGCATTGCGCACCGCGCGGTGAAAACGCGGGTACAGGCTGCGCTGCAGCGCGCTGGGGCGATGGCTGCCGGTGTGCTCCGGGTACAGACGGGTCTTGGCCGGGACGATGGCCAGCAGCAACTGGATATCGCGTTCTTCCAGCTGGCGCTGTACGCCACGGATCAGCGCCAGGTTGTCGCGTAGCTGGCGTTGACCGTCGGCCACGGGATCGAACTCTTCGTCCGAGTACAGCCAGCCGTCTTCGCCGACCACCAGGCCGCTGCGGCCTTCGCCGAACGCCAGGTACTCGAGGGCGGCCCAGAGGTTGATGCCGGCCTGCTTGAGCGGGAAGTTCTCGTCGTAGTGATGCTCGATGCTCTTGGCCAGGCCGCCGTCGAGCACGCTCGGCTGCGCCGGCATGCGGTAGGCGCCGAGCTTGCTCAGGGCGAGCAGGCTGACGGGCAACAGCAGCAGGGCGAACAGCGCGACATACAGGGTCTTGATGGGGCGATTCATGCTCGGCCTCCGCTCAGAACTGGAAGTACAGGAAGGGGGAGTAGCTCTGCGCCGAGAGCTTGAGCAGCGAGGCGCAGAACAGCAGCAGCAGGGCGCCGCGCACGGCCACCATGCGCAGATCGACGGCCTGCAGGGCGACACCGGCGCTGGCCAGCGTCAGGCCCGGTTCATGGCTCCGACTGGCAAGGAACTGGCGGGCGCCGTTGACGGCGATCACCACCCAGGCCAGTACCAGCGTGACCATCTGCAGCCCGGTGAGGTGCGCCTGGGTCAGCTCGCTCAGGTGCCAATCACCGAAACTGAACAGGGCGGCGTACATGCGCCCGGCCACCTCCAGGTTCTCGGCACGGAAGATCACCCAACCGAGCATCACCAGCAGCAGGGTGAAGGCCCATTTCAGCGGGTTGAACACAGTCGGTGCGGCTTTCACGCCGAGCGCCCGTTCGATGGCCAGCCAGGTGCCGTGCCAGGCGCCCCAGATCAGGAAGGTCCAGTTGGCGCCATGCCAGAAACCGCCCAGCAGCATGGTCAGAAACAGGTTGCGGTAGGTGTTGAAGGTGCCGTGACGGTTGCCGCCCAGCGGCACGTAGAGGTAGTCACGCAGCCAGGTGGACAGGCTGATGTGCCAGCGCCGCCAGAACTCGGTGATCGACTGGCTGATATAGGGCTGGTTGAAGTTCTCCATGAAGCGAAAGCCCATCATCAGGCCCAGGCCGATGGCCATGTCGCTGTAGCCGGAGAAGTCGAAGTACAGCTGCGCGGTGTAGGCGATCATGCCCAGCCAGGCGTCGCCGGTGCTGGGGTTTTCCAGGGCGAAGCAATGGTCCACCAGCGGCGCCAGGCTGTCGGCGATGAACACCTTCTTGACGAAGCCCTGCATGAAACGCGTGGCGCCTTCGCTGAACTTGTCGAGGCTGTGCGTGCGGTCGGTGAACTGGTCGGCCAGATCCTTGTAGCGCAGCACCGGGCCGGCGATCAGCTGGGGAAACAGAGCGATGAACGCGGCGAAGTTGATCAGGTTGCGCGTCGGTTCGGTGTCCCTGCGGTACACGTCGATCAGGTAGCTGATCGACTGGAAGATGTAGAAGGAAATACCGATCGGCAGGATGACCGACGTCAGCACGAAGGGCTCGAGACCGAAGGATTCGAGCACGGCGTTGATGTTGGCCACGCCGAAGTTGGCGTACTTGAAATAGCCCAGTGTGGCCAGGTTGCCGATCACCCCGGCCACCACCCAGCGGCGCGCCTTCTCGGTGCCGGCATGCGCCTGGATGCGCAGGCCGAAGACGTAGTTCCACAGCGTCACCGCCGCGAACAGCAGGAGGAAATCCACCCGCCACCAGGCATAGAAGGCGTAGCTGCCGATCAGGATCAGCAGGTTGCGCCCGCGATTCGGGCACAGGTAGTACAGGCCGAGGAAGATCGGCAGGAACAGGAACAAAAAGACGTTGGATGAAAAGACCATCCGTGCTTCTCCGTGAACAGCCGGGGCAGCGCCCCCCTTTCCCCCCGCGAGCGGAGGGTTTGTTTTTGCTACGTCCGTAGGCGCTGGCCTGCCAGCGACCAGCTTTTAAAAGCATCGCCGGCAAGCCGGCTCCTACGGCTTTCCGAACACCTGGGTCACTTCGCCACCGAGGCGGAAGCTGTTGAACGGCCCCATCTCCTGGTTCAGTTCGCGGGTCTCTTCGCTGCAGGCATAGAGGCTGCAGTAGGGCGCCAGCCAGGCGTACTTGAAGTCCTTGCGCAGCTCGCTCATGTCCTGCTTGGAGCCTGTGCGCTGGGCGAACGCAGCCGGGTCGCGCGCGCCTTGCAGCACGCGCTCGGCCAGGCGCTGCAGGGCACCATGGTTCTCGCCACGCAGGTCGACTTCATTGGCTTCGGCAAATGCCGCAATCATCGCCAGCGGCGGCAGGGCGTAGTTGTGGTAGGCGAGGGCGCGTTGGCTGCGGCGCATCTCGTTGGCCAGGTAGCCTTCGTCGTCGACCTGATTGGCAGCGATGCGGAACTGGCCTACGGACCAGTCGAACAGATCGCGGCGATCATCGATCACCGCCACCGCCATCACCGACCAGGCAGCCCAGTAGCTGTGGTTGTTGATCTTCTTCAGCGGCAGGTCGCTCCATTCGCGCACCGTGTGTTCGGCCAGGCGGGTGAACCAGGCTTCGATGCGTGCGCTCTGCTGCGGGTAGGCGGCCAGCGGCTGTGACTCGGAGAATTTCAGGCGTAGCCAGGCGCCGGCCAGGCTGCCGAGCGCCCATTTGCGCATCGACTTGCCGGTGTGGTTGAACTGCTCGGACTCCAGCGCATCGGCGCTGGCCCACTGGTCCAGCCATTCGATGGCGCATTCCAGGCGCTCGCGCTGACCGGTACGCATGTAGCCGGTGATCATCCGCCCGGCCTCCTTTTCCAGACGGGTGATGTGCGCGGTCTGCTCGCGGAAGTTCTTCTCCGCCTGGCGATTGAGCGTGGCGCGCGCGCTGTCGGAGCCCTCGTACTTGCTGGTGAACTGCAATTCACCGGTGTAGGGCTGCGGTACCGCCGGGCAGGCGGGCGCCTTGCCGTCGCGCTGGCCCACCGCGGCGTAGTAACCCGCCGGCGGTTGCAGCGCGGCGAAGGCCGGGGCGCTGAGCAGCAGCGCCACAAGGGTCAAAGGTGCGAGTCGTGCAGGCATGGTGGCCTCCTCAGTCGTTCGCGTGATGCTGCGCGACCTGCTGGCCAGGCCCGCTCGGGCGTTGGCACAGGCTGGCCTGTACTTTCAGGTCGTCGGCGCTGTCCTCGGGCTTCTGGATTTCCAGGGCGAAGAAGTTCTGCTCACCCCAGCCCGGCTCGTCACGCAGTTCGACGGCGAAGCGGCCGTCGGTGTCGACGGTGTTGGGTTTCTCCAGCTTGAGCTGTTCGCGGCGGCCGTTGAGGTACCAGATGGTGGCGTCGACGCGCTTGACCGACGGATCGCTGAAACGCAGGTCGAGTTGGTGGCGATTGCCGGCCAGGGTCAGCAGCTTGTTCTGGCCGTTGACGAGAATTTCGTTGCTGCCCGGATGCAGGCGTTTCTCGCTGGCGAGCAGCTCGGTCTGGCCGCTGCAGCCGTTGTTCAAGGAGGCCATCAACTGGCGGTGGATCTTGTCCGAGGCCAGGTCGTAGAGCGGCGAAAATTCCCAGATGAGAACCTTCGGCGGGTCGTTCTGGAACGAATCGCTGGCCAGGTACTCGAGCATCGCACCCTCCAGGCCGCCACCCGGGAAGGCGGCGTTGAGCACGTCGGTGCCCAGGTACTGCTCCAGGAAGCCGCCGAAGTTGTAGTTCTTGCCGCTGTGGCTGGTGCCGACTAGGGTGATCTGTGGGCTGCTGTCGTCGCCGAACAGCGCGTCGCCATCGCTGGCATTCTTCGGCTCGGTGATGAACTGATCGACGTACTGCACCGCATAACCGGTGCCACACAGTTGGCTGGCGACGTTCTGCATGGTGCCGGTCTTGCCCATCAGGCCGACGCGCTCGGTGACGAACTCCTTGCGCGGAATGTCTTCGAAGCCGGGGATGCGCTTGACCGTCTCGGCCACCAGACGCGCGGTGCGCTCGGCACCGTAGGGTGTCCAGTGCTGGTCGCGGCGGAAGTAGAACGCCTTGTCGCTGTCCTCGTCGGTCAGCGAGGCCAGATCCGGCACCCAGATACCCAGCTGTTCGAAGCGGGTCAGCGCCTGGCGATAGTTGCGCAGTGCCTTGTCGTAGTCGAAGCGCTGATAGTCGGCCGGGCGCAGCTTGCTGCGATTGACCAGGCCGCGGGTCGGTTGATAGACCACCACCAGTTCCACGCCGCGCTGCTTGAGGCCGTCACGCAGTTCCTTGAGGCGCTGGTAGCCGATTTCGCTGGTGCCGAACTCGGTGCGCAGGTCTTCGACGCTGCGAAACAGCCAGCCCTCATCGGCATCCATCAGGGTGACGAAGTTCTTCATGTAGTTGGTGGTGTAGCGGCTGGCGTCATGCGCAGCCGGGCACAGCGAGCAGCAATCTTCCACCTGGTAGTGCGGTGCCTGGCGCTCTTCGGCTTGCAGGGTGCTGCCGAAGGCGGCGCAGGTCACTGCCAGGGCCAGGGTCTTGAGTGTGTGTGCAGTCATTAGAGGCCTCGTCAGTTGGTCATCAGCTCGGGATCGATTGGGTCGATCAGCACGGGCAGGCGCTGGCGCACCATGAGGTCGAGGATTTCGTCCTGCTTCTCGCCGAGGATGCCGGCGAGCTGGATGCCACTGCTCTTGCGCGGCGCGAGCATCTTCACGCGGTACAGCTCGACGGAAAGTGGCGAGTCGATGTTGATCGGGCTGGAGCCATTGCCGGCCAGGGTGCCGCCGACGATGATCATCGAGATCTTGGTGTCGAACGGGTCCAGCTGCAGGTCGCGGTCGGTGTCGGACAGGTCCTTGATGTGGCCGTACACGCCGGTGAGCTGATTCATCGCCGAGACGTTGTCGTACAGGCGGATGTTCTCGCTGTTGCGGATGCGGATGCCGTGGCGCTGGTTGCGCAGCACCTGGTTGCCCCACAGCAGGTTGTCGCCGCTCTCGTACAGGGTGATGCCGTCGGCATGATTGCCATGCACGCGGTTGTAGGCGATCAGGTTGCGCTCGCTGTTGCGGTCGATGACCACCCCGGAGAGCTTGTTGTCGTAGCTCTCGTTGTTGAAGATCCAGCTGTCGTTGACCTCGCGCGAGATGATGATGCCGTGCTTCTTCTTCGTACCGTACACGGTGTTCTCGGCGATGATCAGGCCGTGCGAGCGGTCGTGCGGGTCGATGCCGTAGACGATGTTGTCGCGGTAGGTGTTGCCCTTGATCACGACGTTCTGCGCTTCGTAGCAGTAGAAGCCGTACCAGTGGTCGACGAACTCCGAATCGATCAGCCAGCCGGTCGGTTCTTCACGTTGCAGGCGCTCATGCATGTTCGGCGTGTACTGGGTGATCGACACGCCATAGGACTTGGAGTTGTCGTAGCCCAGGCTGGTCAGCACGCTGCTGGCGATGTACAGCTCGCTGCCGCCCCAGGACACCAGGAACGGGCGGAACTCCTTGCCGTCGTCGCGCAGGGTCGCCGGGCCGTTGTCGGCCTCGCGCCACGCGGTGACGCGGGTGTCGGTGAGAAACATCAGGCCGTCGTTGACCAGGAACGCGCCGCGCTCTTGCGACAGGCGCAGTTCGCGGGTGTCCTTGCCGACATGCAGCGCCGCGCCTTCTGCCACGACGATGGGCAGACGGGCGAGGTACACGCCCGGTTCCTGCTCGGCAAACTGGCTGTCAGGCAGCGCCTTGGCGATGTCCTGGGCGGTGACCAGGCCACCTTCGATGAAGATCGCCTGGGGCATGCCTTGCTGGCGTTTGATCCACTCACGCAGGCGCTCGTTGCCGCCGGTGAAGTCCTTCAGCGCGTCCTGGCGCAGCATGCGCCGCACCACCACCTGACCGCGCTTGTCACGCGGGATCCTGGCCAGCACGGCCTCCTTGGTGTAGCCGGACAGATCCGGCAGGGTGGGCGCTTCCATATGCAGTTCGTCAGCTGGTGCACTGCGTACGCGGTAGTCGAACTGGTGCTGCGTCGGGTTGGCCTGGGCCAGGGGCACCGTGAGGCACAGTGCGCCGAGCAGCAGGGGTAGGGCTAAGCCGTTGGGTTGCATGATCCGATCCCTCAGAAGCGCCAGATGAAGTCGACGAACGCGCGATGCATCACCGAGTCGGTGCCGCTGCCGTAGGCGTCGCCGGGCAGGAATACGCCAGCGCGCAGGCGCACCAGGGCCGAGCGATCATCCAGTTGTTCAGCAACGGTGGCCGGCAGCAGGCCCTGCTTGAAATAGCGGGTCAGCACCAGGTCGACTTCCTGGCCGATGTCTTTCTCGCCAGCCACTAGCGGCGCGGTGATGCCGCTGTCGCCGACGTCCTGATCGCCATCGACGCGCCAGAAACGGTGGTAGACGACGCTGGCGTCGTAGTCCTCGCCCAGTTGCCAGGCGCTGAAGGCACTGGCCACCTGCAGGTTGGAGAGCTCGCCTCGGAAGGCCTCGCCGTAGCGGTGCAGGCGCGATTCGACGCCGGTGAAATTGGCGCGGTTGCTGTGCAGGCCGGTCTGCATGAACTGGCGCGACTTGTCCTCGTCGCCACCGCCGCTGCCACGGGCATAGGCGGCGCCGATCTTCCAGTTTTCATCGAGGCTGTAGCGCAGGCCCAGGTCCATGGCCCAGGCGTCGACGTCCTGGCTGCGCGAGCCGGTGGCGATGCGGTCGCTGCCGACCACCTGCTGCTGCAGTTGGTCAGTATCGCCCTGCAACCAGGTCAGCTGCGCCCAGTAGTTGAGGCGGTTGCGTGAATTGCGTTCGAAGAAGCCGCCGTCGGCGTGCAGGCCAAACCAGGTCAGGTCACCGGTGTAGCGCTTGCTCAGCTCGTCGACGCGCTCGCCGGGATTGGCCAGGCGACCGTCGTCGCGGCTGTGGTGCAGCTTGGTGCCGATGCGGTGTCCGGGCGTCCACTGGTAGTCGAGGCCGGCGAAGAAATGCTGGCGGTCTTCGTCTTCGGGCGCCAGGTCGTCGAGATCGGTGCGGTAATCGGAGAAGCGCTCGGCGATGCCGACGTTGGCCTGCAACAGGGTGGTATCGAAGCGCCAGTTGACCGCTTCGATGTTGGTGTCCCACCAGGTGCCTTCGTCACTGCGCAGGCGCTGACGACCGACGCGCAGGTGCTCGCCCGGGTAGGCGGTGAGGCCGGCGTAATCGACCCAGAATTCGCGCATGGCCAGGTAGCTCTTGTCCGGCTGGCGCGCGTCGCTGCGCTGCGTGCTGTCTTCGCCGTCATCCTGCAGCGGGTCGGTTTCGATAGTGTCGGTGGCGGTAACTGCCTGGCCCATGGCGAAGGCGCTCCAGTCGCCGCGCTCGCCGTAGGCCCAGGGGCGCACATCGAGACCGATACCGCTGACGTCGCCACCTTCGCGGGTACCGAGGTCGCGGTCGTCTTCCGATTGCGCAGTGATCTTCACATCCAGGCCGAAATGCTTCGGCGCATCCGCCGCCCAGGCGGCGCTGGCCGCCAGCAGGCTGGCACTGAGGCCGAGCTGGCTGGCAATACGGTTTAACTGCATGCGTGCATCCTTGTTCATGGCTGGCTGACCTGCAGGGCGGCCTGCTGCTGCAAGACGATGCCGCGGGCATCGCGCTCTTCGCGCAGCAGGCGTTGGCCTTCGGCCAGTTGTGCCGGGGTCAGGCTCTCGGCCACCGCATGCGCCAGCTCGACGGTCGGCGGCGTGTTGCGTGGCAGAGCCAGTTGGCTGAATACGTAGGCGTTGACCGGGTTGGGCTTGACCCCGCGACCCTGGCTGAACATCTGCGCCAGGGCGAAGTCGGCGCTGAGCTGGCCGGCGCGCGCAGCGCTGAGCAGGTGGTCGAGCGCCTGCTGGGCGTAGACCTCGCCGAGGTAGCCGCGCAGGTAGATCTGCCCCAGGTAGTAATTGGCGCTGGGTTCGCTGGGCGCGGCCTTGCGCAGATGCGCTTCGGCTTTCTTCGGTTGCTGCGGCAGCAACTTGCCTTCGTAGTACAGGCGCCCGAGTAGCAATTCGGCGCGTGGCAGGGCTGCCTCGCGGCCCTTGTCCAGATAACCGAGCAGCGTGTCGATATCGCCTTGCGCCGGATAGTCGTAGAGCAGGCGCGCCAGGCTGACCCAGGCGGCCGGATAGTTCGGTGCGATGGCTTCGAGCAGCTCCTGTGCCTGCTGCGGTTGCGGTTGGCCGACCTCAGGGTCGCTGAGGACCTGAGCCACGGAGTCGACCTGGTTGGGCGAGACAGTGCCGGCGCGGTAACCCGCCAGCAGTTGCTCGATCAGCGCCTGGCGGTCGTCTTCGCGGTTCTGCTTCTGGTAGACCGTGGCCAACTCGGCGTAGCAGGCGTCGTTGCTGGCCAGGCGCGCCTGGCAGATGCGCTCGATCTCACCCAGATGCTGGTCGTAGGTACCATCGGTGCGATACAGAAGAATCTGCGCCAGTTCTGCCTGCGGCAGATCCTGCTGGCGCCAGTCTTGAATACGTTGCGCGAGGTTCATGGCGGGAAAGTCCTGTGGGTAGAACAGGTAGAGTTCGGTCAGCGGCAGCAGCGCACTGGGCTCGCGGGCCTGGGCGGCACTTTCCAGCAGCTCGGCGGCCTCCTGGCGCTCGGCCAGGCTGCTGCCGGGCTTGCGCGCCAGCAGCTT
Organism: Pseudomonas chaetocerotis; assembly: GCF_015712105.2. Taxonomy (NCBI): domain Bacteria; kingdom Pseudomonadati; phylum Pseudomonadota; class Gammaproteobacteria; order Pseudomonadales; family Pseudomonadaceae; genus Pseudomonas; species Pseudomonas chaetocerotis. Next base: position 133,126 of record NZ_JACFYX020000001.1, on the reverse strand, counting down.
GCCGAGGCGCGCCTCGGCCCGTGGCGAGCCGTCCAGGGCCTGGCGGTAGATGCGCTCGGCTTCATCCAGGTCCTGGGTCTGGCCACCCGCTGCATAGATGTCGGCCAGGCCGATCTGCGCGTCGCTGTAGCCCATTTCGGCAAGCTGGCGGAAATGCCATTCGGCCGTCTGCTGGTCGCCGCTGTGCAAGGCTTCACGCGCCAGGCGCTCATCCGGCAGGCCGGCGCAACCGGCCAGCGTGGCGCTGACGGCGAGGCCGAGCAGCGTGGGGCGAAGAAGGAGCATGCTCACGGCGTGACCCCCTTATCGCCCGGCAGCGACGGCGCGATCGACCAGCCAGCCCAGCGACGGGCCACGGTCGATGACCACATCCACCGGTTGCCCGGCGAGGCTGGCCGGCAGGGTTTCCTGGGGCTTGATCACCACGCGGATGTCCGAGCTCAGGCCGCCGTCATGCAGGGCGCTGCTGACGATCTCGCCGTGACGCGCCTGGTCTTCGCCGGCCACCTTGAAGGTCACCGGCGTGCCGGGGCGCGCCTGTTCCAGATGGCGGTAGGGGAAGCTGGCGGCAACGGTGGCGATGCCGTCCTGCGGCACCAGTTCGAAGATCACGTCGCCCTTGCTGGCGAACTGACCGTCGGCCACCAGTTGGCGAGAGATCTTGCAGTTGCATGGGCTGGTCAGAGTGCCCTGCATCTCACGGGCGAACAGCGCTTCGATCTGGCTCGGTTCGAGCTGATCGTCACCCAGGTGCCCCTTGAGCATTTCCAGCATGCTGGTGGTGAAGGTGGCGATCGGCGCGCCTTTCTCGACGATGCCATCGGGCTGCGCCAGGCTCTGCACGCTGCCTTCACGCGGCATGGTCACCTGCAGCGCCGGCAGGCTGATCTGCGCCGACTGTGCGTGGGTGACGAAGTACAGGCCGTAGATCGACTTGCCGATATAGCCGAAGGCGGCCAGACCGATGAGGAAGATCGCGCCGCTGAACGTCACCGCGCGCAGGCGACCGAACATGCCCATGCCGCCGCCACCGCCGTTCTTGCGTGCCTTGGTGAAGTTGTCGCGCTGGAGGATGTGCAGCACTTCGCCGACGTTGACCAGCTCGCCAGCCAGGTGCGCGCTGATCAGGTGGCGCAGGGCCGCGGTTTCGCGTGCGCCGACGCCATGGAACTGGCAGCCGACGCGGTTGTGCTCGGGCTGTACCGAGTTGACTTGAAACTCCACGTCCAGGCCCAGCACCAGGCTGTCGAGCTGGAACTGCAACTGGCCGCGATGAAAATCACCGACCTTGTGCGTGGTCTTCTCGTTGGTGAAGCTGAAACCGCCGGCAGAGACATCCTGCAGACGCGCATCGATGCGTTCGCCCTTGGCATTGGTGAAGCGCAGACGCCCCGGCAGCTTGACGCGGGCGTGCTGGCGCTGGGCCTCGGACTCATGGACGACGTTGTGATTGGCGACTGAGTTCATGGTGGCTAATTCCTATTCGAGTACGGTCACACCAGCGCCAGCAGCGCGGCGATGAAGACACAGGAGGCAGAGAAGGTCATGGCACGCGACGACCAGCTGTTGAACCAGTTGGCGAAGCTGGACAGGCCGCGATTGAGCTTGGTGTTCTGGCGCGTCCAGGATTGCTGGTCGAGGCGGAAGAACACGTAGATCTTCACGATCGCGCCGACGATCTGGTTGTAATAGAGCAGCGCCGGGTAGGCCGGACCGATACGGTGGCCGGAGAGCATCAGCAGCAGCGTCAGGATCAGCCGCGTAGTGCCGATCCACAGCAGGTAGATCAGCAGGTACATCAGGCTGTACTTGATGCTGGCGATGATCGCCACGCACAGACCCAGCAGGCAGGTCCACATCGACACGCGCTGATCGAACAGCACCAGGCTGGTGAAGGCGCCGAGGCGACCCATGCCCAGACGCAGGGCGCGCGAGTTCTGCCGCAGATTGTTGCCGTACCAGCGGAACATCAGCTTGCGGCTGGCCTTGATGAAGCTCTTCTCCGGCGGGTGCTCGACCGTGTTGATCGCCGCATCCGGCACGTAGAAGGTGTCGTAGCCCAAGCGCATCAGGCTGTACCAGCTGGACTTGTCGTCACCGGTGAGGAACTGGAAGCGGCCCAGGCGCCAGTGCTCCAGGTGATCGCTTTCCACGTCGCGGATGAACTCGGGGTCGGTCACCACGCTGGCGCGGAACACCGACATGCGCCCGGTCATGGTCAGCACACGTTTGCTCAGGGCCATCGAGCACATGTTGAGGTGGCGCTGGGCGAAGCGCAGCTTGTGCCACTCGCTCATGATGTAGCTGCCGCGCACCTCGCAGAACTCGTTGGTGGTGAGCCCGCCGACATTGGGGAACAGCTTGAACCAGGGCACGCACTTGCGCACCACGTCAGGCTCGAGCACGGTGTCGCCGTCGATCACCGCCACCACCGCATCGCGGTCCGGCATCTGCCGGGAGATGGCGCGAAAACCATGGGCCAGGCCATCACGCTTGCCGGTGCCGGGAATGCGCACGATGTCCAGGGTGACATGTGCCGGCGGCTCGGCCTGAGCCCAGAGGTTCTTGATCAGCAACTCATCGGAGAGCTCGACGATCGAACACACCACCGTGGTTGGGTAGCCACAGTCGATGGCCTCACGAATCACCGAGCGGTAGACCATGGCGGTGGTCAGCGCCTCGATACGAAAGCTGGTGACCATCAGGAACACATGAGAGGGGTCGGCGTCCTTGCCGAGTTTTGTAACCTTGCGGCGATACCAGGGGTACACCAGGTAAAGGAACAGGCAGCCGCGCACGAAGTGCATGGCGCCCATGGAATAGCGCCAGATGCCGACGATACCGATGAGCAGGAGGAAGTCCCGCGACTCGGGGTCGAACACCGTGCGTGGCAGAGCCAGTGCCAGCAGCATCAGCAGGCTGAGATAGAGCATCCAGCCGCTGGCTTGGTTGAGGCCGTTCTTGAGCTTGTCCATATGCGTCTCCGAGTACCTGCACGCGCTGGGCGTACAGGTACGTTCGGGTCCTTACCAGCAGATGCCTTCGGCCACACCATTGCTGGCGTGGGGCATGAAGCCGACCAGGTCGATCACCCGCTTGCCGCTCGGCGCCTGCTCGGCCAGCTTGGCGAAGCGTTCGTCGCTGTTACCCAGGACGATGATGTCGGCCTTGGCCACCACGTCGTCCAGGTCACTGTTGAGCAGCGAGGAGACGTGCGGGATCTTCGACTCGATGTAGTCCTTGTTGGCGCCGTGCACGCGCGCGTACTCGACGTTGCGGTCGTAGATGCTCAGGTCGAAACCCTTGCCGATGAGCATTTCCGCCAGCTCCACCTGCGGGCTTTCGCGCAGGTCATCGGTACCGGCCTTGAAGCTCAGGCCGAGCAGGGCGACCTTGCGCGAGTCGTGGCTGGCGATGATGTCGAAGGCCTTCTGCACCTGGGCGGCGTTGCTGCGCATCAGCGAACCGATCAGCGGTGCTTCCACGTCCAGGCTGCCGGCGCGGTAGTTCAGCGCGCGCACGTCCTTGGGCAGGCAGGAGCCGCCGAAGGCGAAGCCGGGTTTCATGTAGTACTTGGACAGGTTGAGCTTGTGGTCCTGGCAGACCACGTCCATCACCTCGCGGCCGTCGACGCCGACGGCCTTGGCGATGTTGCCGATCTCGTTGGCGAAGGTGACCTTGGCCGCATGCCAGACGTTGCAGGTGTACTTGATCATCTCGGCGACCTCGATGTCCTTGCGGATGATCGGTGCGTCGAGTTCTTCGTAGAGGCTGGCCAACAGGTCGCCGGAGGCGGTGTCCAGCTCACCGATGACGGTCATCGGCGGGAAGTCGTAGTCCTTGATCGCGGTACTTTCGCGGAGGAACTCGGGGTTCACTGCCAGGCCGAAGTCGGCGCCCGCCTTCTTGCCCGAGCAGTCTTCGAGAATCGGCAGTACCACGTTCTTGGCGGTGCCTGGCAGCACGGTGCTGCGTACCACAACGGTGTGGCGCTCGTTCTTGTCGCGCATGGCCATGCCGATCTCGCGGCACACGCCCTCGATGTAGTTCAGCTCCAGGTCGCCGTTCTTCTTGCTCGGCGTGCCGACGCAGATGAACGACACATCGCTTTCCAGAACGGCAGCGGCGACGTCGGTGGTGCCGCGCAGGCGACCCTGACGCAGACCCTGTTGCAGCAGTTCTTCCAGACCCGGTTCAACGATGGGCGATTTACCGTTGTTGATCAGGTCGATCTTGTTCGCGGAGATATCCACGCCAATCACGTCGTGACCCCGTGCCGACAAACAGCCGGCACAAACGGCACCTACATAACCCAACCCGAAGATACTGATTCGCATGGTATTAACCTCGTCCGTTCGATGCAGTTTCAAATACTGGCCTTATGGCCAAAGCTAGTCCGTGAACGTGCTGATTTAATATGAGCAAGTTCATTCAGGCATAAATAGAGTGGGGCGCCGGAAGTGGCACCAAATGTGGGCCTTTATATTGAAAGGTGGCCCTTTGATGTTGTCGCTGCCGCCTCGCTTGAGGCCTCTATCTCGGTACTGTGGCGGGTTGCTATATCTCCCTTTGAAATACACGAACTTTTCTTTGGGTGAAGCTGTCCGGCGAACGTTAATTCGCTATCTGGCAGGTTCAAGTGATTGGAAAGTTATGTATTGAAATGTGTTACGGGCTGTATGAGTAGCGGCCCTTTCGGATAGTTCCTACCGTTCGTCCTGAAGCTGAACCGGAGCTGAACGGGTATTTTGATTGCAATGTAATGGCAAGTTGCAAAATGCATGATGGCAATATGTCCATTAATGCACTCGAAACTATCGGATAACTTAACGGGGCAATAAGTTCTGTGGAAAGTGCACGCGCGCTGAAACTGTGATGCCAAACAGGTTTTGAGAATCAAACGCAACGGCGAGGGAATTTTTCTCAAGCGCAGCGCTCAGGGCGCAACGGAGCGGCAGGGCGAGGAAGGAGGGGATCGGCAAGCGCAGCGACCAAACCCATGCAGCAACCGATGAGCGGTGCATGGGTTGGCCGGTGTAGAGGTCAGTCTTGCGGCTGGTCGCGCAGGAAAACCAGGCTGTCGGCCTTGGAATGCTCGGCCGAATAGCGATAGCCCTGGTAGTTGAAGTCTTTCAAACCTTCTGGGTTGGTCAGACGCTCCTTGATCACGTAACGCGCCATCAGGCCACGGGCCTTCTTGGCGTAGAAGCTGATGATCTTGTACTGGCCGTTCTTCAGGTCCTTGAACTCGGTATCGATGAGGCGGGCGTTCAGCGCCTTGCGCTTGACCGCGCCGAAGTACTCGTTGGAGGCCAGGTTCAGCAGCACGTCATCGCCCTGGGCGGCCAGCGCTTCGTTCAGCCAGCCGCTGATGCGCTCGCCCCAGAAGGCGTACAGATCCTTGCCGCGCCCGTTGGCCAGCTTGGTGCCCATCTCCAGGCGATAGGCCTGCATCAGGTCCAGCGGGCGCAGCACACCGTAGAGGCCGGAAAGCATGCGCAGATGAGTCTGGGCGAAGTCGAAATCCTCTTCGGAGAAATCCTCGGCGTTCAGCCCGGTGTACACGTCGCCCTTGAATGCCAGCAGCGCCTGCTTGGCGTTGGACGGGTTGAACGGTCGCTCCCAGCTGCCGAAACGGGCGGCGTTAAGGCCGGCGAGCTTGTCCGACAGATGCATGAGCTCGGCGATCTGCGCCGGGCTGAAGTCGCGCAACTGGGCGATCAGTTCCTGGGCGTGGTCGAGGTGTTCGGGTTGGGTGAAGCGCGGGGTGGCAGGCGGCGTCTCGTAGTCGAGGGTCTTGGCCGGTGAAATCACCATCAGCATGTGCGGAGTCTCCAGAAAGCGTGACGGCGATTCTAGAGGTCAGGGGACGGCAAGACCACCTATCGGGGTGATTGAGAAGCACCACTGTGCTGTTGTTGTAGGCGCGAGCTCTGCTCGCGGATGAACCGACTCCGGCCCCGGCAAGACAGCAGATGCGTGGTGATGATGCACCTTGATGGCGCGGCATGCTGCATACGGGGGCGGGTGAGCGAGGCGAGTTACTGCAGGTAGGACTTCGGACTTTAACGGTGTCCTGCAGGGGCGCCAAGCGCTTTTCGTCGATGCTAAAAATAAAGTTCAAAAAGCTGAAAAGTTCTTTTGCCTGTCATGTTTTTTGGAGTATCTAAAAAGCAAGACCGCCGAAACCTGCAGACAGGTGGCGGCCATTGGCCCTCACCTTGCTTGCCACCTTTCGGCCCCGACCTGAAAAAGTCGGCGGTCTCTGTCCGGCGCAGCACCGCCCCAGGTATTGCGTCGTCTGGCTACTACAAGAAGGTGACCGACGTATGGATGACCACGGACGCTCCAAGCCCACCGCTCCAACCCTCTACGCTCTCGACACCAACGTCCTGATTCACGATCCCAACGCCTTGCTCAACTTCGAAGAACACCACGTCGCCATCCCGATGACCGTATTGGAGGAACTCGACAAACTGAAGTCCGGCAAGCACGGCGTCGCCGCCGAATGTCGCCAGGCCATCCGCCTGATCGACCAGATCCTCGCCGGGGCGGAGCCCGAGGACGTCGAGTACGGGGTTCCCATCCAGCGCGGCAAGAGCGGCCCCTGCGGTCGTCTTTCCATCCTCATGAGCAAAAGTGCGGCACCGGTGACCTGGCTGCCGGAGAACCTCAACGACAACAAGATCATCAACCAGTTGGTGGAGCTGAAGTCGCGCAACCCCGGCCTGTCCGTGGTGCTGGTGACCAAGGACATCAACATGCGCCTGAAGGCGCGCGCCTGCGGTATCGACGCCGAGGACTACCACACCGACCAACTGGTCGATGACGTCTCGCTGCTGTCGAAGGGGTATCACGACATGCCCGGCTCGTTCTGGGATCGCGTGAGCAAGGTCGACACCCGTCAGGACCACGGCCGTACCTGGCATCGCGTGCAACTGATCGACAACCTGCCGGCGGTTCACGTCAACGAGTTCATCCTCGATGAACAGGGCTTCGTCGGCTGGATCAAAGCGATCAAGGGCGACGAGTTGGTGATCCTCGACATGCATCAGGAGCCGCTGCTGCATCAGGAAGCCTGGGGCCTGAAACCGCGCGACATCCACCAGGCGCTGGCGCTGTTCGCCTTGCTCGACCCGGACATTCACCTGGTCAACCTGTCCGGCGCCGCCGGTTCTGGCAAGACCATCCTGGCGCTGGCTGCGGCCATCGAGCAGACCATGGTCAGCAAGCGCTACCGGCGCATCATTGCCACCCGCAGCGTGCAGGGGCTGGATCAGGAAATCGGCTTCCTGCCCGGCACCGAGGCGGAGAAGATGGAGCCCTGGCTCGGCGCGATTACCGACAACCTCGAAGCGCTGCATATGGAGGACGAGAGCACCCACGGCAGCGTCGACTACATCCTGCAGAAGGTGCCGCTGCAGTTCAAATCACTCAACTACATCCGCGGGCGCAGCTTCCAGCAGAGCCTGATCCTCATCGATGAATGCCAGAACCTCACCCCGCACCAGATGAAGACCATCATCACCCGTGCCGGCAATGGCTCTAAAGTGGTGTGCCTGGGCAACCTGGCGCAGATCGACACCCCCTACCTGTCCGCGCCCAGCTCGGGTCTGACCTACCTCACCGAACGTTTCAAGGACTTCCCGCACGGCGTACACATCACCCTGCAGGGCGTACCGCGCTCGATCCTCGCGGAGTACGCGGAAACCCACATGTAGCTACAAGCTGCAAACTACAAGTAACAACAAAGAAGACCCGGAGCCTGCAAGGGCTCCGGGTCTTCGTTTTCAGCCCGTAGCCCGGATGAAATCCGGGAATTTTTGTCGCCGTGGCCCCGGATTTCATCCGGGCTACGAAATCCTGACTTGCAGGTTTACAATCGGTCGATTCCCGTCTGGAGCTTTCCCGTGCTGACCCACCTCGATTCCCAAGGCCGCGCGCACATGGTCGACGTCACTGACAAGGCGACCACCTTCCGCGAAGCCACTGCCGAAGCGCGCGTGCGCATGTTGCCTGCCACCCTGCAGATGATCGTCGCCGGTGAGCATCCCAAGGGCGATGTGTTTGCCGTGGCGCGTATCGCCGGCATCCAGGCCGCGAAGAAGACCAGCGATCTGATCCCTCTTTGTCATCCGCTGATGCTCACCGGCGTCAAGGTCGAGCTGAGTGCAGAGGGTGACGACACCGTGCATATCACCGCGCGTTGCAAACTGTCCGGACAAACCGGTGTCGAGATGGAAGCACTGACGGCCGCCAGCGTCGCCGCGCTGACCCTCTATGACATGTGCAAGGCCGTGGATCGCGGCATGGTCATCGAACAGGTACGCCTGTTGGAAAAGCTCGGCGGCAAGAGCGGTCACTACAAGCTGGAGGAACAAGCATGATCCGCGTGCAGTACTTCGCCCGCTACCGTGAAGCCCTGGGCCGTGACGATGAACAACTCAGCGGCGATTTCGCCACCCTCGACGACCTGCGCCTGCACCTGTTGGCCCGTGGCGGCGAATGGGAAGTGCTGGGCGAGCAAAACCTGATGTGCGCGCGCAACCAGGAACTGTGCAGCCTCGACGAACCGCTGACCGAAGGCGATGAAGTCGCCTTCTTCCCCACCGTTACCGGTGGTTGATGCTGCTGTTAGCCGCTGCTCCGCGTTCGTTGTCGCGGCTGAAGCCCCTCCCACAGATTAGTGACACCGTAGGGTGGGCCGGGCGGCGTTCCGCTTTAGCCCACCGCTCCAAAGCCCTACCGAACGGACACATCGCATGACCATCCGCGTCCAGGCCCAACCCTTCGACCCCGGCACCGAGCTCAACGCCCTGCATGCCGCCAACCTCGGCATTGGTGCGGTGGTCACCTTCGTCGGCTACGTGCGCGACTTCAATGAAGGTCGCGAAGTCGGCGGCATGTTCCTCGAACACTTCCCCGGCATGACCGAAAAGGCTCTGGCCAAGATCGCCGATGAGGCGCGTGAGCGCTGGCCGCTGCTGGGCATCGAGATCATCCACCGCATCGGCCGCCTGGAGCCGGGCGAGCCCATCGTCTTCGTCGGCACCAGCAGCGCCCATCGCCAGGCTGCGTTCGATGCCTGCAACTTCATCATGGATTACCTGAAGACCCGCGCGCCGTTCTGGAAGAAGGAAGACACCCGCGAAGGCCCGCGCTGGGTCGAGGGCCGCTGTAGCGACCAGAGCGCCGCCGAGCGCTGGCGGAAACCGTAGGGGCCCATATCCCCCGGTGCGCATGGCGCACCCTACGGCGCGGCGCGTCGCCTCGGTCGAAGTCTCTGGTGATGATCCCGTAGGGTGCGCCGCGCGCACCAGGGTTACGCCAACGCCAGATGCACCCGCAATGCAATCGGCACCAGCATCAGCAATACGCCCAAACCCAGGACGCGCACGCCCCATTCGTGCTCGCGAAAGTTGAAGCCGACGCCCAGCAGCACGAAGCCGCCGATCAGCAGCAACAGCATCAGGTGATAGTGGTCCATGGCGCTTCTCCATTTCGCAGTCCTGACTACAGCTTAGTCGCGCCGTCTCGTTTGGGGCTGACCTGGGGCAATTAAAGTCTGACTCGATTGGCGACAACCTGCGTCTCGATTGGTCGCTGCCTGGCGTCATGGCCTGCTCCATACTGTGGACAGTCATCGTCAAGGATCGTCCATGCGCCTGTTCCTCTCCCTTCTGCTTGCCGGCCTGCTGAGTGCGGCGCCGCTGGTCGCCGCTGAGCGCCATTTCACCATCCTGCACAGCAACGACTGGCAGTCGCGCCTGCTCGGTTTCGGCCCCAACAACGAATACAGCCCGGCGACGGTGAACGATGACGACACCGTCGGCGGCGTCGCCCGGCTTGCCACCTTATTGAATGAACGCCGCGCAGCAGCCGGCGAAGAACCTCTGCTGTTGCTCGACGGCGGCGACTTCACCATGGGCACGCTGTTTCACACCATCGCCCGCGAGATGGGCAGCGAACTGCGCCTGATGACCGAACTGGGCTATGACGCCGCGGTGATCGGCAACCACGAATTCGACTTCCGCCCCGCCGGCCTTGCCGCGATGATCAGCGCGGCGCACAGGGCCAAGGGCGACGCGCTGCTGCCGCTGCTGTCGAGCAACATGCGTTTCGATACCGCGAGCAAGGCCGACGACAGCCTGCAGGCGCACGTCGAGGCCGGGCGCATCCTGCCTTACAAGCTCATCGAGCGCGGCGGCATTCGTTTCGGCCTGTTCGGTCTGCTTGGCAACAACGCCGTGGCGGTCAGCCCGATGATCAAGCCGGTGACCTTCGCCGACCCGGTCGCCACCGCCAGGGAAACCGTGGCCAAGCTGCGCGAGGAGGGCGCCGAGGTGGTCATCCTGCTCTCGCACATGGGCGTCACCCAGCAGGCCGATGGCAGTTGGCGCGGCGAGGAAGTGGAGCTGGTCGAGCAGGTGCCGGGCATCGATATCGTCGTCGGCGGCCATTCGCATGTGGCGCTGCCGCAACCTGTGCTGGTCAATGGGCGTACCCCGGTGGTGCAGGCCGGCTCGGAAATCCAGTACCTCGGTGAGCTGCGCATGAGCCTGGGTGAAGACGGCGTGCCGCGTGTGCGTGACTATCGCCTGCATGCGGTCAACGACAGCATCGTCGGCGATGCGACCATCACCGCCAGGGTCGAAGACTTCAAGCAGTTGGTCAGCGAGCGCATGCTGGCGCCCAGGGGCTACCGCTTCGACCAGCCGCTGGCCAGGCTCGACCAGAGCCTGGGCCGTGATTTCACCGATCAGACCCTGGCCAACCTGGTCACCGATGCGCTGCGTCATGCCGTCGATGCCGACCTGGCCTTCACCGGCAACGGCACCATCCGCGATGACCTGCTCAAGGGGCGGAATGGCGTGCAGGATGTCTCCGACCTGTTTCGCATCGCCCCGCTGGGCATTGGCCAGTACGATGACGAACCGGGCTACCCGATGATCAAGGCCTACATCAGCGCGCGCGAAATCAAGTCGCTGCTCGAAGTGCTGCTGCTCGCCTATCAGCTGCGCGACAGCGACAGCTATTACCCGCGCGTATCCGGCCTGCGCTTCACCTACAACCCCTGGCGCGTGCCGTTCGACCGCGTCAGCCGCATCGAAATCAGCGATGCGCAAGGCAGCTACCGTGATCTGGACCTGAACGACACGCGCCTCTACAGCATCGGTGCTACCAGCTACGTCGGCAGCTTCACCTGGCTGGTGCCGGACCTGACCAAGGGCCTGCTCGACGTCATTCCCAAGGATGCCGAGGGTCGCCCGCTGCCGCGTATCGAAGACGCCATCATCGACCAGGACCCGGATAAGGAAGGCGTGCAGGAACTCAAGGAATGGCAGGTGCTGCTCGACCATATCCGCAGCCTGCCGGATCTCGATGGCGACGGCCTGGCCGATATTCCCACCACGGGTGCGGCAGCCGAAGCGCGCATGGTCCGCGCGCCCAGCCTGCATCCAGCCGAGCTGTTCCGCCTGGCCGGGCCGATGCAGTGGGGCGCCAGTGCGGTGATCCTGGCCGGCATGCTGCTGACTCTCTGGCTGCTGAGTCGCCCGCTGCGTCGCCGCAGTCAGCGTTGATGACCGTAGGGTGCGCCGTGCGCACCGGGAATGACGCCGTTAGGTCGGTGCGCACGGCGCACCCTACGGGGTCCAACGGTTTGCGCGTTGTACGGTCCGCCACCTTGCCAAGCCCGTAATGCCTCCGTATGGTGCAAAGCCGTCTGATTCGGAAGCTACGCAATGATCGCTCAGCACTGCGCGCTCGCTCACCGCGCACAGCCGGCCAATCCCCACTCGCATAACCGTCGCGCCACTGGTGCGGCGCTCGCCCGATGACTGCACTCAATCATTCGCGCCCGCTGGCGCTGTTCGGCCTGTTGCTGGCCAACCTGTGCTGGTCCGGCAATGCCCTGGTGGCACGCGCCTTCGCGGGCGAGATCGCCCCGTTCACCCTGTCGTTCTGGCGCTGGTGCCTGGCCCTGGCGCTGCTGCTGCCCTTCGTCGCCATGCCGCTGTGGCGTCATCGCGTAGCCGTGCGCGCTGCCGGCTGGCGCCTGCTGGTGCTCGGCGGCCTGGGCATCGCCGGCTACAACTCGCTGCTCTACAGCGCGGCGCAGACCACGGCCGCCATCAACATCTCGCTGGTCAACACCTGCCTGCCGCTGGTGACCTTCATCGGCGCCGGGCTGCTGCTCAATGAATGGCCGGCGCGCCGCGCCTGGTGGGGCATGCTGGTGGCGGTGATGGGGCTTGCGGTGCTGATCAGCCAGGGGCAATGGAGCCGCCTGGCCAGCCTGTCGTTCAACCAGGGCGACCTGATCATGCTGCTGGCGGTGGTCGACTGGGCGTTGTACTCGCTGCTGCTGCGGCGCTGGTCGGCGTACCTGCAGCCGATCCCGCCGCTGGCCTTGCTGGGCGTGTTCATCCTGCTGGGCGTACCGCTGATTCTGCCCTTCTATCTATACGAGCTGAGCCAGGGCGCGCACCTGGCGCTCAATGCCGCCAACCTCTCGGCTGTCGCCTACACCGCCGTGTTCGCCTCGCTGCTGGCCTACCTGGCCTGGAACCACGGCATCCGTGTGATCGGCGCGGCCAAGGCGGCGCTGACCAACTACCTGATGCCGGTGTTCACCGCGTTGCTGGGTTGGGTGCTGTTGAACGAAAGCCTGCAGCTCTACCACTGGCTGGGCGCCGCGATGATCTTTGGCGGCCTGCTGCTGGCTACGCGACCCGGCAAGAGCGCCTAGCCGCGTAGGGTGGATCGCGTTTCACCGATCCACCTCTTAACGCCGGCGGATGTAAAAGGCGTCATCCGCCCTACGGTGATCCCCTCACTCCGGTTTCAACATCACGAAGGCCCACCGCCTTTACGCGCGTAGGGTGGATCGCGTTTCACCGATCCACCTTTTCAAAGCCGGCGGATGAACAAGGCGTAATCCGCCCTGGGGCGAACCCCTCACTCCGGCTTCAGCATCACGAAGGCCCACCGCCTTCACGCGCGTAGGGTGGATCGCGCTTCACCGATCCACCTCTTAACGCCGGCGGATGAACAAGGCGTCATCCGCCCTACGGTGATCCCCTCACTCCGGCTTCAACATCACGAAGGCCCACCGCCTTCACGCGCGTAGGGTGGATCACGCTTCACCGATCCACCTTTTCAAAGCCGGCGGATGAACAAGGCGTCATCCGCCCTACGGCGAACCCCTCACTCCGGCTTCAGCATCACGAAGGCCCACCGCCTTTACGCGCGTAGGGTGGATCACGCTTCACCGATCCACCTTTTCAAAGCCGGCGGATGAAAAAGGCGTCATCCGCCCTACGGCGAACCCCTCACTCCGGCTTCAGCATCACGAAGGCCTCACCGCCTTTACGCGCGTAGGGTGGATCACGCTTCACCGATCCACCTTTTCAAAGCCGGCGGATGGAAAAGGCGTCATCCGCCCTACGGTGATCCCCTCACTCCGGTTTCAACATCACGAAGGCCTCACCGCCTTTACGCGCGTAGGGTGGATCACGCTTCACCGATCCACCTTTTCAAAGCCGGCGGATGAAAAAGGCGTCATCCGCCCTACGGCGAACCCCTCACTCCGGTTTCAACATCACGAAGGCTTCACCGCCTTCACGATCATGCATCAGGATGAACGGCTGCCCGGCGACCATCATCTTCACCGGCACCTTGCGCGGCACCGTGGTGCCGGCGTTGATCGCCGCCGCGCTGAGCAACTGACTCGTCAGGCTGTCATCCTCCTGCGCCTCGCTGGTCACCACGCATTCCTGGCTGACCTTCACCTGAATGCTCAGGCTCTTGTCGGCATTGAAGCCAACGGTGGCGAAGCCCATGTCGGTCATCTCGGTGATGCCATGCTGGCGCGCAACGCGCTGCGCCTCAGCAAAGCTTGGCGCCGTCTGCAGGCAGATATCGCGAAAGGCCTGCACCACGGGAGAGGTGACCGGCACCGGCGGCTGCGAGCCCAGGTTGGCGCAAGCACCGAGAAGGCCCAGGCTGACAAGCAAGGCGAACGTTTTCATCACATCATTCCTTAATGAAGGTGTTCAGGGTTGCTGGCAAAGATCATGCCCCAGCAACTGTGAGGCCAGCCCCTTGGCCAGATAAGTCTCCACTACGCGGCCATCGCCGCACTCGGTCTTGTGGCCGAGGGCGAAACCGATGGAAAGCAACACGAATAGCGCCAGGCCGATATTCTGGATGGGCGTCATGACAGGGCTCGCAGGGTAAATAATGGGGCAGGATGAAGAGGCGGGCAGGGGATGGCAAGTGCCAATGCACGCCCCTGGCGTTGTCGGCTCGGCGAGCCGATACTGACAAGCACGTAAACCGGGCAAGGGACTGTGCAATGAAGAAGCTGATCATCATCCTGCTGTTGGGCGCCGCTTTCTGGCAGTTCTATCTGAGCAAGCCTGGTAATCCGATGATCAGCAACATCGCCAGCGATGGCTCGGTCATGGACAATCCGGTGGTCACCCAGCCAGGCTCTTCCACCTTCTCGCTGGACAGCCTGCGCCCCTCACCCTCTATCAGCCAACCCGCAGTCCAGGTCGCCAGCACGCAGTATCGTTGCGATGGCCGAGTCCACTGCTCGCAGATGACCTCCTGTGCCGAAGCCACCTTCTTTCTGCGCAACTGCCCCGGCACCAAGATGGACGGCGACAATGATGGTGTGCCCTGTGAAGGGCAATGGTGCGGGCGTTAGGGCAGGGTGATCGACAGGCTGCTCAGCGCAAGCTGAGCGACAAGCATCCAGGCAACCGCACTGATGATGCCCAGCACGCTGTAGCCGACGACGATGCCAATCGCGATCTGCTTCCACAGCCCGGCATGGCGATTGGGTTCGTTGCGGTAATGCATCGGCATGTCACGCTCCGCCCGCAGATCGTCGAAATCGTCTCTCGCTCTCAAGGTGTTCTCCCGGTTCATGGGCCAGCGCGCGGCGGCGCTGCAGCCTGCTGGAGGCGGATTTTCCGGCATCGCCCGACAGCCCCGCAAGCACCGCTCGGGCGGTTGAGAGGTCAGCCGCAGGCTCAGAGACCCGCAATTGAGCACGCCGCCACCGGCGAAGCCTAACCGCTTGATAAAACGTAAATTTATCGATGATCTGGGGTTGACAGCGGTAGGCGAGACGCGGACAATGCGCGCCGTTGGCTACATAGCTCAGTTGGTTAGAGCGCAGCATTCATAATGCTGATGTCCCAGGTTCAAGTCCCGGTGTAGCCACCATAAATTTCAAGGGGTTAGCGCAAGCTAGCCCCTTTTTATTTGGGCCGGTGTCCCCGAACTGTCCCTTTCTTGTCCCTACCTCAAGAACAGGTAGCCGGCATATCCCATAGCATTCACAACGAAGAACGACATCAACAGCATCGGCCATGGGCTGCCTTTACTGGCGTCTGCTCGAGCATCGAGGATCTGTTGTGCCTGCAGGTGAATGTCAGACGGGGGAGTTGCTACCTTGGCAATGCGAGGCACTTCGCCCTCGGTCAGCGCGGGTGGTTGCGCCATGCTCGCATTGAAGTTGTCCCAGGAAGGCTTCTTGCCCTTGCTGCGCAGCTCGTCCCTGTACCATTCACGATCTTCCATTCCCATATAGCCCTCCTGGCTTTGGCCGAATAGTTGCCCTGCAAGGGACAGGCTAGACGGAAGTTTCGTGCACTTCCAGTAGTGCCAGCGGCGAATGGGTCAGGGCAGTGGCGAAGTGATCGGGTGCGAGGTGTGAATAGCGCATGGTCATCTTGATGTCACCGTGGCCCAGGATGCGCTGCAGGGTGACGATGTTCCCGCCTTGCATCATGTAGTGACTGGCGAAGGTGTGGCGGAGTATGTGGGTCATCTGCCCTGGCGTATGCAGGCCGGTGCGCTCATAGGCTTTGCGGAAGGCTGACCTGCAGGAGCTGAACAGCTTGCCGTTTCCAGGGTAGCCACGCGACAGAATGAGCTTCTCCAGCTCGGCCGGGATCGGCACCGAACGACTCTTGCCATTCTTGGTACGCACGAAGCGCACTTGGCCATTGGATACCTGGGGGCGGGTCAGGCTTTCGGCTTCATCCCATCGAGCACCGGTAGCCAGGCAGATTTGGGCGACAGGCAGCGTATGGCTGTTGGTCGAGGCGGCGCATTCCTGCAGGACCAGCCGGCATTCATCCAGGGTGAGAAACGCTCGCTCGGTTTCATCCACCTTGAGCTGACGCAGCATGGCCAGCGGGTTTGCCTCATGCCAGACGCCCAGGCGGATCAGCTCATTGAACACGGCTTTCATGTAGCGGTGTTCATGGTTCACGGTGGCCGGGGTGCAGTCTTTCAGGCGCTGGGTACGGTAGCGGCCAAAGTCCAGGGCAGTGAAGGTGGCGGCAATAGGGTTGCCCAGGGCATGCGCTATGGCCATCGTCCGGCTGTAGCGGTAAGGGTCTTTGAGCGTGGAGCCGTGCAGCTCTTGCCAGGTATCGACCAGATCGGACAGGCGTTCGCCTGGATCACGGCCACGTTGGCTGTATTGGCGGCGGGTATCGGATACCCAGCGTTCGGCCTCGCTTTTGGTGCGAAAGCCACGTTTGCGCTTGCGGATACCGGCAGATTTATCGAGCCAGAAATCGACGTCCCAGCCCTTTGGTCCTTTGGTGATCAAACGGCACGCCCCCAACGAACACTGCGCTCCTCAAGCAAGGCTTTGAGGTGTTTATAGAGGCGGTCTTCATCGAGACCCTTGGATGCGTAGTGATCGCGGATCACCGGCCAGCAGTCCCAGTCCTTGAGGGTGTAAAAAGCTTTTCTAGCGCCCACTCGCTCCCGTGCCAGCAGGCTTACGAAGTTTCCCAGGAAGAGTTCCACATTCTTGCCGGAGAAGCCCCGCGAGGTCTTGTAGTAGCGCCTGTAGTCGGTGTCATCGAGCAGGGAATCGACCGGCAGATCGACGCGCACGTCGTCACGGATCAGCGTCCAGATCGGAGCGTAGTAGCCGCGACGGGCAAGGTATTTGAACTGGTTCAGGCCGTAACGCCACAGGCCGTCCAGATGGCCCGCGAAGGCGGCAAAGGTGCGGGTGTCGATCACTTGCCCGCTCTGCAGGTCTACCGAGCCACTGGCAAACTGTTGGACGATGGAGTGGTGATAACGCAGCTCTACGCGCCACACATCCTGGGCCGGGTTGTAGTTGTCCGGGTCGGTTTCGTCGAAGCTGTCGCGGCGACGCCAGACGCTTTCCCAGTAGTCGAGCTTGTCGGTGGCCTTGGCCTGTTCGGTCTTGTTGTAGATGCAGAGCTGCAGGCCGTTGGCAGAGCCGAACATCGAGGTTTCACCGCGGCCATACACGCTGGATTTCGTGGCCCAGTGCAGTTCGTTGATGCCGGAGACATCCCGGTGCGAGCGGGCACGGCAATGCATGTTGCTGACCAGATCGGCGGGAGGCGTCCAGCCCTGCAGGTCGAGGGCAAGATGCACCGCGCATTGATTGACCTCGATGTTCGTCAGCACCTGGGAGGCGTAGTGATCCAGGCGGGCCTGCAGGCGCTCGGGCGACAGGTTGTCGATGGCATGGGGAGACACCTCGATTTTCAGGTGTGGGCCGATGTTCTCGACTTTGGCGTTGAAGTTCTTCACCAGCAGTACGAACCCCAGGTCAGCATTCTGTAGCTTGTACTGGTAGCCCGAGTCACGGCTTACCCGCCCGGAGTGCCAGCGCTCACCGGCGAAATCGACAATGGCGCCGGGCTTGTCGAACAGGCCCAGGATGTCAGGGCGCAGCAGGCCCTTGTAGAGCTGGCGGACGGTATCGACGCCGCAGCGAAGCAGGCGAACAGCAGACAGATCGACAAAGCCGGTCTTGCCGATGTCCAGGAACAAACGACCATGAGGAGACTCAAGGCCGGTTTGGTTATCAACGCGGAAGAAGTCTTTAACGGCGTCCATCTGATTTCCTGTTATTGAAGGTTTGTCACTCGTTCAACTGCTTGTTATCTGACGTGTTACAGGGACGTCAGCGGGCCGGCGGCGCGCACCCGCGCTCGTGCCTCGCACGCAACCCCACCGCCGGCCCGCATCCTTCTTCTGTCACTGTCCAGGCATACGGCGTTGGCCCTTTTGGGCTTTTCCCGGCCACCCAGGAATTGCCCATTGCCGAGAGGATCAGGAACAGGATCAACGCCAGGAAGGCCGGCAGGGTGTCGGGTGTAGGCGGGAGGAAGTGCAGGCGGGCGCGCCCAGCGTCTGGCTTTGCGGTGGTGCGGCGTTGCGGCTGGTGGCGGGCCGAGAGAATCAACACCAAGGGCTTTGCCCTTGTCATCCCACTCTTGCCGCCGAGGGCTCGGGAGCGCGGGGTGGTGAAGCTACCCCACACTCCCGTTGTCAGGCTGATATTCATGGTGCGGGGTCAAGGGTGCGCTGCGCCCGTGCTTCCGTTCGCCGGGACGGTGAAGCTGTCCCGACGAGCCGGGAGCGCGGCCCCTGACCCGGCCACATCGGTGGAATGGGTCAGGGTCATGCGGTCCAGTACGTTGCCGGAACC
Organism: Pseudomonas chaetocerotis; assembly: GCF_015712105.2. Lineage (NCBI taxonomy): Bacteria > Pseudomonadati > Pseudomonadota > Gammaproteobacteria > Pseudomonadales > Pseudomonadaceae > Pseudomonas > Pseudomonas chaetocerotis. The sequence continues at coordinate 114,612 of NZ_JACFYX020000001.1, read as the reverse complement.
ATGCCGGTCGCGGTGCCGCATCGCCCTGATAGTGCGGATGTCCGAGAAGAACACCTCGTTCGGGAACTGCCCTGGATCGTTCATTTCCAGGGTCATGAAGTAGGCTTGGTCATACACCCCTTCGAAGGGCAGCACGACGCCGACAATATGCAGGAGCAGCCAGAGCGGTTCGGGTTCATCGTCCCAGGCCAGTTCGACCAGGGCAGTTTGGCCGACGTACTGGGCGGCGTTGGATGCATTCACGGGGGAGCTGTTGCTAGTCATCGCTGTAGTCCCCCGCCTTGAAGGACTCCTTACCGCTCAGCAGATCGGCGCGGAGTTTACCCACGTTGACCATGCGGAAGTCGGCAAACGTCAGGCTTGGCAGGGTGCCGTTATCCACCAGCTCGGCCACTTCATCAGCGGGAATCCCGCTGCCTGTAGCGAAGGTCACGATGCTGCAGACGTCGCCCATGGCGGAGCCGAGCGGAACGACGTTGCCGTGGTTCGGGTTGGCCTTATTCATCGACGTAATCCCCCTGCGCAAAGATGGTTTTGCCCTTGGCCAGATCGGTGCGGATTTGGGCGAGGTGGACGAGGCGAGGGCGGCCCATCTTCACGCTGGGGATGGTGCCGCTCTGCATCCAGGCGATCACGGTGTCGGTGGAAACACCGTTCATGGCAGCGAAGGTTTCCTTGCTGCAGGTGAGGGCGTTACGGCAGTCGAGGTAGATGACGCGTTTGCCGTCTACGTCGAAGCTGACATCGAAAGGAGGTTCGTTCAGGTGCTGAGTAGTCATTGCCTATCCCTGCCTATGAAATGCTCATAAACTGTGGTTAATGAGTGATTAGTGATTGGTAAATACTCCCAATCACATGATGCGAATATATCGGTGCTGGCAGATAGTTAGTAGCACTATTTACCAATTTTATAGACGATTTTTGAATGATCAGAGAGCGGCTTATAGCCATTTGGGATTCTAAGGGGTTGACTGCTAAGCGGCTCGAAGAGCTGACAGGCATCGACCGCGAGAAGTGGTATGCGCTCAGAGGTGGCAAGCGCCGGGTCAATGGAGACGACATAGAAGCAATCCTGGGTATTACCCCTGAGTACGCGCTTTGGCTCGTTTCAGGGAACATTGCGCCAGAGGCAGGGCAGACCAGCCCGGATTACGTCGAAGCAGACCTAAAATTGGCAGGACAAGAAGCGGGCAGCAGGTAACAGCGGAAGTGGCCCGAAGATGGTTTCAAAGAAAGCCAGTTTAAGTACCTGAGGGAGATAAACGTGGGAGAGCAAACCAAGGATAGTGCTGCACGTATCAATAATGGTCTTGAGGGACGTGAGTGTGTTCCTTTTTTTAAAACTGACAAGAATCAAATAATTTTTGAGTTTGTATATCTGATTGTTGCGTTTTTTGCTGCAGTAGGACTGCTAGTGGTTCTTCAGTTCTATGGGGATAAAGTTGGTATTTCTTATAGAGACAAGCTCGCAATGATGGCTGTAATAGGCGGTTTCTTGGGCGGATGGGTCTATGATACTAAATGGTTTTATCGCGTAACCGCTAGAGGGAAGCGTGATCAGTATGGCTTTCCTTGGCAGCCTCATAAATTTTACTGGCGAGTTATGACGCCTTTCTTGGCCAGTTTGGTTGCGTTCTCTACTTACTTGTTGGCTAGTGCTGACTTCTTCCCGTTTTCTCTAAAAGAAAAAGAGTCGGCAAGAACGGCATTTGCTATATGTTTTCTATTAGGTTATTTCTCTGATCTTGTGCTTAGTCGCTTGGCTGCATGGGCAGAGAAAATAGTTCCGAAGGCTTCCAATGATTGAGAGTTGCGGTATTTGTTTAGAGATATCTGGGAAGGGTAATCCTGAGTTTGGCGATATTTACTGCGAGCTGATTAAGTCGAGAGGGAATGTCATCTTGGAATCTGCAAGCTTTCTAGTGATTCCAAGTTTTGGGCCGCTAAATTATTCGCATGTGATGCTTGTGCCAAAGAGACATGTTAATAGCTTCGCCCAGTTATCCGACTTTGAGATAAATGAAGGTTTTAAGGTTCTTGGTTTTCTTAAGAATCATATCTTAAATGCGCGGGGTGAAAATCTTGTGTTTTTTGAAAGTGGTGCGGGCACAACTATTTCGCACTCTGGTGGCTGCATAGTGCACGCCCATATTCATTGTGTAGTAGATTCAAAGATATTTGATGAGCGGCTAAGATCTGAGATTAAGCTGGAGCCAGTAATAACGGGGGATTACTCAGGCGCCAGCATAGATGCTGGATATGTTTGGTATCGCGATGCTCAGGATAATAGCTATATCTGTAATAGTCCTATGCTGCCGTCTCAGTTTCTGAGGTACATCTACGCTCAGTCCTGTGGCTCTAGCTCCGCTTGGAATTGGCGCCGGGATATAAATATTTCAGGAGTGTTAACTGTGCTTAAAGAATATGAAGGGATTAATGCTGCATAAGTTTTCTAGGGGGGAGACATGGGGAACATTATTGATATGGCGAGCTTCGAGCACCTGCGCCGGTCAAACTCCGATGACCGCTACACGTGTCCGAAGACCAACGTAACGTTTCCCCGCATCTACAAAGTGCTAGTGCCGGACGGCGATCTGGTGGACGACGTGCCCGTATTTATCGGCACATACAGCACAGAATATCGGCTCAAAGAGCCATCGAGTCTGGAGCAACTTCCAGGCTTCCCGCCTTTGACGGCGACAAAGATAAGCATGCTCGATGCTGCCGATGAAATGTATCTCGACGTAATCCACTTCAACAATAAAGACAGAGCGCTTGGCTTCAGGCAGGCCTGTGGGCACCTAGGGCTTGAGCCAGAACACGTCCGCTCGTTCAAAGATGAACAAGGCGTGTTCCTGTTGCTGCGCAGGGATGATGCCCCAAGAAAGGTGGGGCATATCATCTTTAGAAGCAGCGACGTTCAATTTATACATGGGCTTGGTGCTGATATGGAGTGTGAGTATGTGGCAGCATTTAATGTGTTGGGTGACTTGATTCCTCTTCAGTCAATTGAAATTAACGAAGAGGAATGAAGTGGTTTAAGGCTGATTGCTTGTATTTATTTCTGTTTTGACTCTTCTTAGTTTGCGCGGGTCAATTTCGACTTCCGTGTTTCCGGTTTTTAGTTTAACCATTGATGCTGTTCCCATTATTGCAGACGCAAGCTGGTCTGCTGGGTGCACTAAGCTCTCCACTTTTTCGCCTTGAGGGGTGAATAGGTTTCTACTCAAGCTGTCTAGTAGTTCTGGCGGTATAGGATTACCTTTTGCGTCATTCCATTCTAAGCTGGTTTCGACAATCCAACTTGCTCTTTCCATGTCAAGTTCAAGTTGTTTTAGCTGGAACTCTGCAAGTGAGTGTTGTTCAAACCAGCGATTTTGCCAGCGGATATAAAAAAGAATAGAACCAACGGCACCGAATGAATAGATGACTTGCTTCAGTCCGGGTATCCACAAGGCACTTGTGTCGTTCAGGGTGAGTGCGTGGTAGAAGTCTCTAATGGAGAATCCTGCAAGCGCAATGAACAGGACGATAAGCCCCAGCATTGATGCTGCGACTGGGGTTCTTAGGCTATTTGTACCGCTGGTTAGTTTGAATTCAGTTTGGCGTTTTTTAATTTCACTAATAATGTCTTTGCGAATTTGTCGTCTTGCGTGAGTGTTACTCTTGCTGTCGAGTTCATTCTTCCTTTCTTCAAACGCCTGTTCTTTCTCTTGAAGCTGTTCGCTAAGGCGCTGATGGTTTTTAGTTAGCTCCTGTTCTCTTGTGCTGAACGCTTCCTCTAGAGTGTGTAATTTGTTTAGGTGCTCGGCTTCAAGCTTTTTTCTATATTCATGACTGTCGAATATTAGTTTTTCGTTCAGCTCTTCAAGGCGGCTCAGCGTCGCTTCATGGATTGAAGCTAGCTCTTCCTGCTCCTTGGAGGTTTTTCCGCCAACGGTCCTACCTGGTTCTATAGCTTTTAACTTCTTGACTATTGTGTAGCCAATCTCTGTCCTTTCAATGGCGTCTAATTTGCAGTTGTGCCCTGGGATTAGCTGGACTTCATCTGTGTAAGGAGACTTTGGTTCTCCAGCGCCTCCGCGATATAGTCTTATATGAAAGTCGCCTACCGTTAAAGATAGGTTGAATATTAGTTCTGAGTTTTTCTTTATTAGTTCGGATATTTCTTGGCTGTTCTCTGGCGCTTGAGCTTCAAAGGAGATACTTGCTGAGCCTAGTAGAGTTGTGCTGGCTGTAGGGTTGTACTTGCTTAATTTTTCTGCAATTTCTCTAAGGCAATCAATTAATACTTTGTCTTTTAGTCTTGGTATCCTGATTGTCTGGGTCAAGTTTTATAATCCTTTAGAGATTTTATTGGAGATTTATTAAGAGAGTTATGGGGTGTGTTTTATGTATCGCCTTGGGCTAACGTGACGAAGAAATGGACACGCACGTTCTCATCCGTCCACTTGTAGATTTCCGCAGAGCAGATCAGCGGGAGGATGGCGATCAGAGTAAGGAGGAATCGGGTCATGCGGCAGCTTCCATGCAGGGGAGGGCGAGCTGGCTGACCCAGGAGCGCCACAGTTTTGGCAAAAGAGGTGTCCCCTTTCTGCCTCAAAACACCATGCAATGGATACTAGCCAATAGCCGGCACTGGCGAAAGCCCCGTTTTTACATGCGTCCAGCGTCTACCGAGGGAGGTGGCGCTTTTTCATAATGCCCAGCTCCCGCCAGCCTTAACCCGTTAATTCCCCACCCCAAAAACAACAAAACCCCGCCAAAGCGGGGTTCTGTCTATGCACTGCTCCCAACGATCAAACGTTGAAGCGGAAGTGCATCACGTCGCCGTCCTTGACGATGTAGTCCTTGCCTTCCAGGCGCCATTTGCCGGCTTCCTTGGCGCCGGCTTCGCCTTTGTACTGGATGAAGTCGTTGTAGGCGATGACTTCGGCGCGGATGAAGCCTTTTTCGAAGTCGGTGTGGATCGCTGCAGCCGACTGTGGGGCGGTGGCGCCGACCTTGACGGTCCAGGCGCGGACTTCCTTCACGCCAGCGGTGAAGTAGGTCTGCAGGTTGAGCAGCGAGTAACCGGCGCGGATCACGCGGTTCAGGCCCGGCTCTTCCATGCCCATGGTTTCGAGGAACATCTGCATCTCTTCGAGATCGTCCAGTTCGGCGATCTCGGCTTCGATCTTGTTGCACACCGGTACGACGATGGCGCCTTCCGCTTCGGCGATGGCGTTGACCACGTCGAGGTGCGGGTTGTTCTCGAAGCCGTCTTCGGCGACGTTGGCGATGTACATCACCGGCTTGGTGGTGAGCAGGTGGAAGGTCTTGGCCAGGCGCTTCTCGTCGTCACCCAGGTCCTTGAGCAGGCTGCGCGCCGGCTTGCCTTCGGTGAGGTGGGGGATGAGCTTTTCCAGCAGGGCCTTCTGCGCCACGGATTCCTTGTCGCCACCCTTGGCGGTGCGCGCCACGCGCTGCAGTTGTTTCTCGCAGCTGTCGAGGTCGGCCATGATCAGTTCGAGGTCGATGATCTCGATGTCGCGCTTGGGGTCGACGCTGTTGGCGACGTGGATGACGTTGTCGTCTTCGAAGCAGCGCACCACGTGGGCGATGGCGTCGGTCTCGCGGATGTTGGCGAGGAACTTGTTGCCCAGGCCTTCACCTTTCGACGCGCCCGCGACCAGGCCGGCGATGTCGACGAATTCCATGGTGGTGGGGATGACCTTCTCGGGCTTGACGATCTCGGCCAGGGCATCCAGGCGCGGGTCGGGCATGGGCACGATGCCGCTGTTCGGCTCGATGGTGCAGAAGGGGAAGTTCTCCGCCGCGATGCCGGACTTGGTGAGGGCGTTGAACAGGGTGGACTTGCCGACGTTGGGCAGGCCGACGATGCCGCAGTTGAATCCCATGGTGTGTCCCTCGGGGGAAAGGTGGTTACTGGGTGGCCTTCTGGCTATGCAGTTTGCGCATGGCCACGGTCCAGTCGCCGGCGAGTATTTCCGGCAGGACGTCCAAGGCGAAGTCGATGCTCTTGTCGAGCAGGTCCTGTTCGCTGCGTGGGGCGCGTCCGAGCACGAAGCCGGAGACCAGGCTGGCGTGCCCCGGATGGCCGATGCCGAGCCGCAGGCGATGGAAGTTATTCTGGTTGCCGAGCTGGGCGATGATGTCGCGCAGGCCGTTGTGCCCGCCGTGGCCGCCGCCCTGTTTGAGCTTGGCGACGCCGGGTGGCATGTCGAGTTCGTCGTGGGCCACCAGGATCTCTTCGGGTTTGATCTTGAAGAAATTGGCCAAGGCCGCCACGGACTGGCCGCTGCGGTTCATGTAGGTGGTGGGGATGAGCAGACGAACTTCGCGTCCCTGGTGGTTGAACTTGCCCACCAGGCCGAAATATTTGCGATCGACGCTGAGGTTGACGCGCTGGCTGGCCGCCACGCGCTCAACGAAAAGGGCCCCTGCATTGTGCCGGGTCTGGTCGTATTCGGGGCCGGGGTTACCCAGGCCAACGATCAGTTGTACGGCAGTCATACAGGAGCCCTTCTGAGGAAATCGCCCGGCGTGATCGCCTGCCGGGCGGGTTCCGCGCTGCGATTACTCGGCAGCGCCTTCTTCGTCTTCAGCCTTCACGCGCGAAGCGTGAATGTTGGAGACAGCCAGGTCGTTACCGTGAGCCAGAGCAACCAGCTCGACGCCTTTCGGCAGCTTCAGGTCGGACATGTGGACAGTCTGGCCAACTTCTACGGCAGCCATGTCGACTTCGATGAATTCCGGCAGGTCTTTCGGCAGGCAGGAAACTTCGACTTCGTTGATGGTGTGGGAGATCTCGCCACCCTGCTGCTTCACGCCAACGGCGGTTGCTTCGTTGAGGAAGTGCAGCGGTACGTGAGCGGTCAGTTTCTGGCCGGCTACGACGCGCTGGAAGTCAGCGTGCAGGACGAAGCCTTTGGCCGGGTGGCGCTGCAGGGCCTTGATCACGACGCTTTCTTTGGTGCCGGCAACGTCCAGGGTCAGGACGTGGCTGAAGGCCGCTTCGTTTTCCAGCAGCTTGGCCAGGTCTTTGGCCAGCAGGCTGATCGATTGCGGTTCTTTGGCGCCACCGTAGATCACGGCAGGCACCATGGACACGTTACGACGCAGGCGGCGGCTCGCACCTTTCCCCAGGTCGGAACGCACTTCGGCATTCAGGGCAAATTCAACAGTCATTTCACTTCTCCAAAATAACCAAACCGCCTTGTGGCTTGCGACCAGCCTCGGGCGGTAGGGCAAAAAGCCCCGCACGAGGCGGGGCAGTGTGATCTGGCCAGTTCCGCTTAGCGGAACATGGCGCTGATCGATTCTTCGTTGCTGATGCGGCGAACCGCTTCGGCGACGACCGGGGCGATGTCGAGCTGGCGAATGCGCGAGCAGGACTGCGCCGCAGCGGACAGCGGGATGGTGTTGGTGACCACCAGCTCGTCCAGGACGGAATTCTCGATGTTCTCGATGGCGCGGCCGGACAGCACCGGGTGGGTGCAGTAGGCGTAGACCTTGGCAGCACCGCGCTCTTTCAGCGCCTTGGCGGCGTGGCACAGGGTACCGGCGGTGTCGACCATGTCGTCGACGAGGATGCAGGTGCGGCCTTCGACGTCACCGATGATGTGCATCACTTCGGACTGGTTGGCCTTCTCACGACGCTTGTCGATGATCGCCAGGTCGACGCCCAGGCTCTTGGCCACGGCGCGGGCACGAACGACGCCGCCGATGTCGGGGGAGACGATCATCAGGTTGTCGAAGCGCTGGTCTTCGATGTCGTCGACCAGGACCGGGGAACCGTAGATGTTGTCCACCGGAATGTCGAAGAAGCCCTGGATCTGGTCAGCGTGCAGGTCGACGGTCAGCACGCGGTCGATACCGACCACGGTGAGCATGTCGGCCACGACTTTGGCGCTGATTGCCACGCGCGCGGAACGCGGACGGCGATCCTGGCGGGCATAACCGAAGTAGGGGATAACTGCAGTGATGCGAGTCGCCGAGGAGCGGCGGAAGGCATCGGCCATCACGACCAGTTCCATCAGGTTGTCGTTGGTGGGTGCACAGGTCGGCTGAATCAGGAAGACGTCCTTGCCGCGAACGTTCTCGTTGATTTCGATCATGACTTCGCCGTCGGAGAACTTACCGACCGAAGCATCGCCGAGGGGAATGTGCAGCTGACGAACGATCCGTCGCGCCAGATCGGGGTTTGCGTTCCCCGTGAAGACCATCATCTTGGACACGCGCAGTACCTGCCGGCTGGGGGTATACCTGGATGGGTATGGAAAATGGCAGGGGCGGCTGGATTCGAACCAACGCATGCCAGGATCAAAACCTGGTGCCTTACCGCTTGGCGACGCCCCTATATTCTGTGTTGAACGCTTGTTGACTCGGTTGCCGATGCCTCCCTGAGGAGGTTATGGCAGGGGCGGCTGGATTCGAACCAACGCATGCCAGGATCAAAACCTGGTGCCTTACCGCTTGGCGACGCCCCTGTATCGTATAACCGAATGCTGAGCATTCACTTCTTGGCCAATGCTTGGAGCTTTCGGTGCAGCATCGAAATGTTGCGACCTTGAGCGACAAAGCTCGGCAGAGTGCCTGGAAGTTGGCGGGCGACTTTATCAGCATCGTCCCGATTTGGGAAGCTCCCAAATATGCAAGCTCCAGTGCCGGTCAATCTAGCTGAAACAAATTTGTTCAACAAGATCAAAGCGTTACGAACTTCAGGGTAACGCTTCTCTACGACCGGCTGGCAGTCGTTTCGACCACCCCCCGCAAGAAGGCTGCGAACTTTAATGGGCGGCGTATCGCGTGTCAACTCGCGCGAGCCGAAAACTTCTGCAGTGCTGACAAAGACTTGCGGCACCGCGACGAGGAACCAGGGTTCGTCAAGTTCGACCGGGGTCAGGCGCTCGCCAACGCCCTCGGCGAAGGCGGCGCGACCGCGCACGAATACCGGTACGTCGGCGCCCAGGGCCAGGCCCAGTTCGGCCAGGCGATCTTCACCGAGTCGGGTTTGCCACAGGTGGTCGAGACCGAGCAGGGTGGTGGCGGCATCCGAGCTGCCGCCGCCGATGCCGCCGCCCATGGGCAGGCGCTTGTCCAGCCAGATGTCGGCGCCGAGCCGGGTGCCGCTGGCTTGCTGCAGTCTTTTGGCTGCACGCACGATCAGGTTGCTGTCGTGCGGTACGCCGTCGATGGGCGTGTGCAGGTGGATTTCGCCGTCCTGGCGGACGCTGAAGCCGAGCTCGTCGCCGTGGTCGAGAAACTGAAACAGGGTTTGCAGCTCGTGGTAACCATCGGCGCGGCGGCCGAGGATATGCAGCATCAGGTTGAGCTTGGCGGGGGCGGGCAGGATCAGTTCGGCGTGGGCGGGGATGGTGGTCATGGCGATGTCGCTGACGGGAGTTCGTAGCCCGGATGCAATCCGGGGCTGGGTGGAGAGTCCCCGGATTGCATCCGGGCTACGGCTCCTGTGGGAGGCGCTTGAGCGGCGACTGCTCGACGAACTGTCGCGGCTGAAGCCCTTCCCGCAGGCTCTGTAGTGAGCTTATTGACCGAGCTGACGCGGTTGCCAGTCCTTGATCACCAGGGTCACTTCCAGGTCCTGGCCATGGAGCTTCAAGCGCTCCGGCAGGGTGTAGCCGTTCTGTTCGGTGTAGCGCAGGTACTCAACCTTCCAGCCGTCCTGCTCGAGCTGCGCCAGGTGGCTCTGGCCATCGAGGGTGATGCGGCTGCGGCTGTCCGGGGCGGGCAGGCCGCGAATCCACCAGAGCAGGTTGGAGACGGGCAGGTCCAGGCGCAGTTGTTCGCGCAGCAGCGCTTCCGGCGATTCGGCGCGGTAGCGACCACGGTTGGACACTTCCAGCAGGATGTCGCCCGGGCGGCCGGTCAGGCGTGCGGCGCCGCCACCCAGCGGGCCGGACAGGCGAATGTCGTAGTAATCCTGGCGCTGCAGCCAGAACAGGGTGGCGCTGCCGGAATCCTGCGGGGCGCGGATGCCGATCTTGCCGTTGATCTGCCAGCCGTCGAGTTGGGTGACTTGCTCTTTGTGGGCTTTCCACGCGGCCGGGTCACCCTGGCCTTCCAGCGCTTCGTGCGAGGTGAGGCCGGCGCAACCGGCGAGCAGGGCAAGGAGGCTGAATACAAGTAGGTGACGAAGCATCAAAGGGTCTCGGAACCGGTCAGGCGCAACAAGGTGTCACGCAGAATGGGGCTGTCGGGCGTTTCGGCGAGGGCGTCGGCCCAGACGCGTCGGGCTTCGCGTTGCTTGTTCTGGGCCCAGAGCACTTCGCCAAGGTGGGCGGCGACTTCATGGTCGGGGAATTTCTCCAGGGCCTGGCGCAGCAGGCGCTCGGCTTCCTCGAGATTGCCCAGGCGATAGTTGACCCAGCCGAGGCTGTCGAGAATCGCCGGGTCGTCCGGGTTGAGCTGGTGCGCCTTGGCGATCAGGTCGCGCGCCTCTTCGTAGCGCGTGGTGCGGTCGGCCAGGGTGTAGCCGAGGGCGTTGAGCGCCATGGCGTGCTCCGGCTCGCGCTCGATGATGTAGCGCAGGTCGGTTTCCAGCTGCGCCAGGTCGTCGCGCTTTTCCGCGAGCATGGCGCGGGTATAGAGCAGGTTCAGGTCGTTGGGAAATTGCTCCAGGCCTTCGTTGATCACCTTCCAGGCCGGCTCGACCTGCTGGTCATTGCTCAGGCTTTCGGCTTCGATCAGGTACAGCTGGATGGCGTAATCGGGCTGCGCGTCGCGTGCCTGGGCCAGGCGTGCGCTGGCTTCTTCGCTGCGCTGTTGGGCGAACAGCAGCTCGGCCTGGCGTTGCTGGGCCGGCAGGTAGTCGTTGCTCGGACCGACCAGGTTGTATTCCTGCAGGGCACTGTCGTTGTCGTTCAGCGCCTCGTAGGCGCGGCCGAGGTTGTAGTGCGCGGCATCGACATGGCTGCGGCGTTCGACCAGCTCTTCGAGGTAGACGATGGCCTCTTCCCAGGCTTCGGCTTCCAGGCACACCAGGGCCAGGGAGAAACGCAGGTCGTCATCGTTGGGGTTTTCCTGCACCAGCTTGGAGAACTCGCCCTTGGCGTCGTCGAGGCGATCCTGCTCGACCAGCAGGCGCGCGTAGGTCAGGCGCAGGCGTTTGTCTTCGGGGTTGTTGCGGATGCCTTTGTGCAGCAGCGGCAGGGCTTCGTCACCACGGCCGAGGCTCTGCAGCAGGCGGGCGCGCAGCAGGATCGGCGACACTTCGTTGCTGCTCGCTGCATTGTCTTCGAGCAACTGCAGGGCCTCTTCGGCGCGGCCGTCCTGTTGCAGGAGGATGGCCTTGCCGAACAGCAACTGGCTGTTGTCCGGGTTCTTGCTCAGCAGGCGATCGAAGCCCTGCAGCAGGCCGGCGCGGGTGTCCGGGTCGGTCTCGGCGGCAGACAGGGCGAGGAAATCGAAGTGGGTATCGCCCTGGCGCTGCAGCACCTGCTCCATATAAGTCATGGATTCGTCGTAACGACCGGCGCGGGCCAATTGCACGGCGGCGGCGCGCTGGGCGTCGATGTTGCCTGGTGCGTTCCTGGCCCAGATCAGTGCACTGTCGAGCGCAGCCTGTTCGGCGCCGAGGTATTCGGCAATGCGGAAGGCGCGTTCGGCGACGCCGGCATCGCCGGTGGCGTTGGCCTGCTGCACGTAGTTGCCGAGGGCGATGTCGAAGCGATTGCGTTGGCCGGCCAGCTCGGCGGTGAGCAGGGCGAACAGGGTTTCCTGGCTGAACGAGCCGTATTCGCTCGGTTCCAGCTGGGCGGCCTGGTCGGCTTCCTGTACCGGCGGCGTACCGTCCGGCTCACTGGGGGCGAAGGTTTGGCAGCCGCTGAGGAAGGCGAGTGCAGTGAGCAACGCGAGGGGTCTGTTCATAGTGCCTTGTCGTGCGTTATTCCGGGGCGACGGCCGTGCTGGCGCTTGCCCTGCGACGTTCGCGGCATCATGACACAAGCCTTGGAGCAAGCCCACTGGCCAGGACGATGCGGCGAACTGTCTATTGGGACAATAGGTCGCGGGAGTTGTTCTCTCGGGGGCGAAGTAGGACAATTGTCGGCTTCCGTATTGCCCCTCAGCGACCCTGCATGGCCTTTATCGCCCTCGGTATCAACCACAAGACCGCCTCGGTAGAGGTGCGCGAGCGCGTTGCCTTCACCCCGGAGCAACTGGTCGAAGCCCTGCAGCAGCTGTGCCGGCTGACGCCCAGCCGTGAGGCGGCGATCCTCTCGACCTGCAATCGCAGCGAGCTGTACCTGGAGCAGGATCAGCTGAGCAGCGACGAAGTGTTGCAGTGGCTGGCCGATTATCATCGCCTGAGCGTCGACGAACTGCGTGCCTGCGCCTATGTGCACAGCGAGGATGACGCGGTGCGGCACATGATGCGCGTGGCGTGCGGGCTCGACTCCATGGTGCTGGGCGAGCCACAGATTCTCGGCCAGCTCAAGTCCGCCTACGCCGTAGCGCGCGAGGCTGGCACCGTCGGGCCGCTGCTGGGGCGCTTGTTCCAGGCCACCTTCAGCACCGCGAAGACCGTGCGCACCGACACCGCCATTGGCGAGAACCCGGTATCCGTGGCCTTCGCTGCGGTCAGCCTGGCCAAGCAGATCTTCGCTGACCTGCATCGCAGCCAGGCGTTGCTGATCGGCGCCGGCGAGACCATCAGCCTGGTGGCGCGTCACCTGCATGACCAGGGCATCAAGCGCATCGTCGTCGCCAACCGCACCCTGGAGCGCGCCAGTCAGCTGGCCGAGCAGTTCGGTGCCCATGCCGTGCTGCTCTCGGATATCCCCGACGAGCTGGCGCACAGCGACATCGTCATCAGCTCCACCGCCAGTCAGCTGCCGATTCTCGGCAAGGGCGCGGTGGAAAGTGCGCTGAAAAAGCGCAAGCACAAGCCGATTTTCATGGTCGACATCGCGGTACCGCGCGATATCGAGTCGCAGGTGGGCGAGCTGGATGACGTCTACCTCTATACCGTCGATGACCTGCACGAAGTCATCGAGGAAAACCTCAAGAGCCGCCAGGGCGCGGCGCAGGCTGCCGAGGAACTGGTGGCCGCCGGCACTGACGACTTCATGCAGCGCCTGCGTGAGCTGGCTGCGGTCGATGTGCTCAAGGCCTACCGTCAGCAGGCCGAGCGCCTGCGCGACGATGAGCTGGCCAAGGCCCAGCGCATGCTGGCCAACGGCAGCAACCCCGAAGACGTACTGGCGCAACTGGCACGCGGTCTGACCAACAAGCTGCTACACGCACCCAGCGTGCGCATGAAGAAACTTACCGCCGAGGGGCGCGTCGACGCGCTCAGCCTGGCCCAGGAATTGTTCGCCCTCGACGAGGGCGCGCCGCAGGACAAAGGTCTGCAATGAAAGCTTCACTGTTGAACAAGCTGGACAACCTCAGCGACCGTTTCGAGGAACTGACCGCGTTGCTCGGCGACGCCGAGGTGATTGCCAAGCAGACGCAGTTTCGCGCCTACTCCAGGGAATATGCCGAGATCGAGCCGGTGATCGCCACCTTTCGCGAGCTGCGCAAGGTGCAGGGCGATCTCGAAGGTGCCCAGGCGCTACTCAAGGAAAGCGACCCGGACCTGCGCGAGATGGCCGAAGAGGAAGTCGCCCAGGCCAAGGAAGCGCTGGTCACCCTGGAAGACAAGCTGCAGCGCATGCTGCTGCCGAAAGACCCCAACGACGGCCGTAACGTCTACCTGGAAGTGCGTGCCGGCACAGGCGGCGACGAGGCAGCCATCTTCTCCGGCGACCTGTTCCGCATGTATTCGCGCTATGCCGAGAAGCAGGGCTGGCGAGTCGAGGTGCTGTCAGCCAACGAGGGCGAGCACGGCGGTTTCAAGGAAGTGATTGCCCGTGTCGAAGGCGACAACGTCTACGCCAAGCTCAAGTTCGAGTCCGGTGCTCATCGCGTGCAGCGTGTGCCGGAAACCGAATCCCAGGGCCGTATTCATACCTCGGCCTGCACCGTTGCGGTGTTGCCGGAGCCGGACGAGCAGGCCGCCATCGAGATCAATCCGGCTGACTTGCGCGTCGACACCTACCGCAGCTCCGGCGCCGGTGGTCAGCACGTCAACACCACTGACTCGGCGATCCGCATCACCCACATTCCCACCGGCACTGTGGTTGAGTGTCAGGAAGAGCGCTCGCAGCACAAGAACCGCGCCAAGGCCATGGCCTGGCTGGCAGCCAAGCTGCAGGACCAGCAGGAAGCGGCGGCGCACAAGGAAATATCCGAGACGCGCAAGCTGCTGGTGGGCTCCGGCGACCGCTCCGAGCGCATCCGCACCTACAACTTCCCGCAGGGGCGAGTGACCGACCACCGCATCAACCTGACCCTGTATTCGCTCAATGAAGTGATGGCCGGTGGTGTCGAGGCCGTGATCGAACCGCTGCTGGCCGAGTACCAGGCCGATCAGTTGGCGGCGCTGGGGGACTGACCGCAGCGGCAAGTTGCAAGTCATAAGCTGCAAGTTGAATGTGCTTTTGTAGGGTGGATGACGCTTTTTTCATCCACCATTCCACGCGGTGGGGCGATCAGTCGTTACGACCCACCTATGCAAGAACTGCAAGCCGCAAGTCGAATACGGGCCATCTTGTCGCTTGAAGCTTGCCGCTTGAGGCTTTAACGCATGTCCACCATCGAATCCCTGCTCAACAGCGCCGACCTGCCCGACTCGCCGACACCGCGATTGGATGCGGAGTTGCTGCTGGCCGCCGTGCTGAACAAGCCGCGCAGCTACCTGCGCACCTGGCCGGAGCGTGATCTGGATGTGGTCCAGCAAGTGCAGTTCAACGCGTTCATGCAGCGCCGCCGGAGTGGCGAGCCGGTGGCCTATATCCTCGGCCATCAGGGCTTCTGGAGTCTGGATCTGGAAGTAGCGCCGCATACCCTGATACCACGTCCGGATACCGAACTACTGGTGGAAACCGCGCTCGACCTGCTGCCTGCCACCGCGCTGGCGGTGCTGGACCTGGGCACCGGCACCGGCGCCATCGCCCTGGCTTTGGCCAGCGAACGTCCGACGTGGCAGGTGACCGGTGTGGATCGCGTCGAGGACGCGGTGGCCCTGGCCGAGCGCAATCGTCAACGCCTGCAACTGGGTAACGCCCGTTTCCTGCACAGCCACTGGTTCTCCGCGCTGACCGGGCAACGCTATGGCCTGATCCTGAGCAATCCACCCTATATACGCGCTGACGACCGCCATCTGAACGAGGGCGACGTGCGTTTCGAGCCAAGCAGCGCCCTGGTCGCCGGCAGCGACGGGCTGGACGATATTCGTGCGATCATCCAGGCCGCGCCGCAGCACCTGCTGTCCGGTGGCTGGCTACTGCTGGAACATGGCTTCGACCAGGCCGAGAACGTGCGCAGGTTGCTCGCCGAGGGCGGCTTCGTCGAGGTCGATAGCCGGCGTGACCTGGGCGGCCATGAGCGCATCAGTTTGGGACGTTTCGACCGTGAGTGATCAGATGCTGAGCGATGAAGAACTGCTGCGTTACAGCCGGCAGATTCTGCTGAAACAGATCGACGTAGAGGGGCAACTGCGCCTCAAGCAGGGCCGTGTGCTGATCGTCGGCATGGGTGGGCTGGGTTCGCCCGTGGCGCTGTACCTGGCAGCCGCTGGGGTCGGTGAACTGCACCTGGCCGACTTCGACACGGTGGACCTGACCAACCTGCAGCGGCAGATCGCCCACGACACCGCCAGCATCGGCCAGGCCAAGGTGGATTCGGCCATGGCGCGCCTGGCAGCGATCAATCCGCAGATCAGCCTGGTGCCGCATCGTCAGGCGCTGGACGCTGACTCGCTCGCCGCCGCCGTGGGCACCGTCGATCTGGTGCTGGACTGCTCGGACAATTTCACCACCCGCGAGGCGGTCAACGCTGCCTGCGTTGCTGCCGGCAAGCCGCTGGTCTCCGGCGCGGCGATCCGTTTGGAAGGGCAACTGTCGGTGTTCGATCCCCGCAATGCGGCCAGCCCCTGCTATCACTGCCTGTATGGCCACGGCAGCGAAGCCGAGCTGACCTGCAGCGAAGCCGGTGTGGTCGGGCCGCTGGTCGGCCTGGTCGGCAGCCTGCAGGCACTGGAGGCGCTGAAACTGCTGGCCGGTTTCGGGGAGCCGCTGGTAGGCCGCCTGCTATTGATCGACGCGCTGGGCACGCGCTTTCGCGAGTTGCGGGTCAAGCGCGATCCAGCCTGTGAGGTGTGTGGTGGGCGCTAGCAGGCCGTTGAAAAACGTAGGCGAGGCAGGCAAGACAAGGCAAAAACGGCCGAAAAAGCGCAGTTTACGTGTTGTAAATGAGCATTTTGAGGCCGTTTTTAACGCAGTATTGCCAACGCAGGTAGTTTTTCAACGGCCTGCTAAGGATAGGCTGCGTAGCCGTGGGGATTATTTGCAATGAATCAGTCGCAGGCGCCGGTTGGCGTTTTCGACTCCGGCGTCGGCGGCCTGTCGGTGCTGCGCGAGATTCGTCAGTTGCTACCCAACGAGACGCTGCTTTACGTCGCTGACAGCGGCCATGTGCCCTACGGCGAAAAAAGCCCGGAGTACATTCGCGAGCGCTGCGTGCTGATCACCGAGCACCTGCTGGCGCAGGGTGCCAAGGCCCTGGTGCTGGCCTGCAATACCGCGACGGCCGCAGCGGCCGCCGAGTTGCGCGAGCGTTATCCGGACTTGCCCATCGTCGGCATGGAGCCTGCGGTAAAGCCGGCGGCGGCGGCGACTCGCAGTGGCGTGGTCGGTGTGCTGGCAACCACCGGTACGCTCAAGAGTGCCAAATTCGCTGCTCTGCTCGACCGCTTCGCCAATGATGTGCGAGTGATCACTCAGCCTTGCCCGGGGTTGGTGGAATGCATCGAGGAGGGGGAGCTGCAGGCACCGGCTACCCGGGAGCTGCTGCGCGGCTATGTCACGCCGCTGCTGGCCGAGGGCTGTGACACGCTGATTCTCGGCTGCACCCACTATCCCTTCCTGCGTCCGCTGCTGAGCGAGATGGTGCCGGCCTCGGTGACCCTGATCGACACCGGTGCGGCAGTGGCGCGTCAACTGCAGCGTCTGCTCACTCAGCACGACATGTTGGCAACCGCGCCCGCTCAGGCCACGCGCTATTGGAGTAGCGGAGAAACTGCGCAGCTTTGCCGCGTATTGCCGATTTTGTTGAATGAAGAGTCCGAAGTTCTTTCGATATAGTGAATTTTTTTGGAATTAGGCTTTCTCTGATATCGAATACTTCTATATTTTTGCAACGAGCCTAATAAAAACCTCTCGCTATAAAGGAATGACTCATGAAGAAGTTGTGTGCCTTTGCTGCAGCAGCGGCCCTGACGTATGGAACTCTGGGTACTGCACAGGCTGCGGATGTAACCGCAGCTATTGGTCAGAGTGGCGATTCCACCATGGTCTATCGCCTGGGTGCGCAGTGGGACTGGAACCACAGCTGGCTGGAGAGCAGCTATGGCCGTCTGACTGGCTACTGGGATCTGGGTTACACCTACTGGGATGGCGACGAAACGGCGAGCAATCACAGTCTGTCGTTCTCGCCAGTGTTCGTCTACGAATTCGCCGGGCAGAACGTGCGCCCCTATATCGAAGCCGGCATCGGCGTTGCCGCCTTCTCCAGCACAGAGCTGGAGAGTAACGACCTGGGCTCGTCGTTTCAGTTCGAAGACCGCATCGGCGTCGGCCTGCGCTTCGCGGGCCAGGAGATTGGTTTGCGCGCGATCCACTATTCCAACGCCGGTCTGAAGAACCCCAATGACGGTGCAGAAGCCTACACCGTGCACTACCGCATGAGTTTCTAAGCGGCCATGTAGGGTGCGCCGTGCGCACCGCGGAGGGTAGCGCTGGCTCTTCGGTGCGCGCGGCGCACCCTCCGGGTTCAGATGTAAGCGTCGGCGATACCGCGGCGCTCTTCCAGGCATTCGGCCGAACCCAGCTCGAACTCCCGGCAGATCAGTGGGCGCACTTCGTAGATGGTGCAGCGCATGCTGTTGCGGTCCAGCGCTGCGCACCAGTTGTCGTCCAGGCGACGCATCACTTCGCTGCCCCACTGGTCGGTATCGATGAAATGCTGTGGCACGTCGTTATCGCCGAACAGCATGACTTCCAGCTGGCAACAGCAAGCCGCGCAGGTGCTGCAGCTGACCTCGGGTTCGGTTGGCAGTTGGGTATGCGGGATGGTCTGGCTCATGGCGCGGCAGTGTACGCCATGCAGTGGATACGCGGGACTTGGGCTGACAGGGGGCTACGCGCAGTGCCGCCATTGCCGCATGCCGGCCAGCCGTTTTTCGTAGCGAAGCGTTCAGAACCCGTACCGCCCAGATTCGCGGCGGGGCGCCGCTCCTACAGAGGTGATCGGTTAGGCCGAGCGGCGGTTGCGCAGGCTTTGCTCGTACTGCGCACGATAGAGTTTGGCGAAGCCATGCAGCACCGGCAGCACAACGGCCCAGATCAGCGCGAAGATCGCCAGGGTTGGCCAGGTGCCCAGCGGCAGGGCGACGCCAGCGATCTTGGCGCCGCCGTAGTAGGACAGCGGTGCGGAAACTGCGCCGAGCAGGCTGGCTCGCCACCAGGGCTGGGCGGTCCAGGCCAGGCAGTGATTGAGCGTGCTGGCCAGCAACAGCCAGAGCAAGGCCAGCCACAGGGGAATCAGCTGGCGCTCCTCACCGAAATCGAACACGCCGAGATTGAGCAGGAAGCTATCCAGCGCACTGCCGGCGAGAAACACGCTGAGCAGCAGCTTGCCTTCGGCGGCCCAGCTGCTGACCCATAGCAGGTGCACGCCGATGATCGCTGCCACCACCAATAGCCAGGGGCTGTCGCCTGCAAAGACGCAGACCAGCCAGCCGAGCTGGAACAGGAGGGCATTGGCGATCAGCTTAGGCATTGAAGTTTCCTAACAGAGGCGCAGGGCGAGCGGCCGGTTTGGCCAGCAGCAATTGCGCGGTGCCAATGGTGCGTTCGAGGAAGCCGCCTTCGCAATAGCAGAGGTAGAACTCCCACAGGCGATAGAAGTAATCGTCGTAGCCCAGTTGCTCGAGTCGCTGCCGCGCGTGACGCAGATTGTCGTGCCACAGGCGCAGGGTGCGCGCGTAGTGCAGGCCGAAATCTTCCATGTGGTGCAGGTTGAAGTCGGTGTACCGGGTGACTACGTCGAGCATCTTCTGCACTGAGGGCAGGGCGCCGCCCGGAAAGATGTAGCGCTGGATGAAGTCCACCGACTTGCAGGCCTGCTCGTAGCGCTGGTCGCGGATGGTGATGGCCTGCAGCAGCATCAGCCCGTCGGGCTTGAGCAGGCGCGCGCACTGCTCGAAGTAGGTGGGCAGGAAGCGATGGCCGACGGCCTCGATCATCTCGATGGAGACCAGCTTGTCGTACTGGCCGTCGAGGTCGCGGTAGTCCTCGAGCAGCAGGGTGACGCGATCCTCCAGACCCAGCTCGCGAATGCGTCGCTCGGTATGTGCGTGCTGTTCGCTCGACAAGGTCGTGGTGGTCACCCGGCAGCCGTAATGGGTCGCAGCATAGATGGCCATGCTGCCCCAGCCGGTACCGATCTCCAGCAAGTGGTCGCAAGGCTTCAGCGCCAGCTTCTGGCAGATGCGTTCGAGCTTGTTGAGCTGCGCCTGCTCCAGGCTGTCGTCCTCGTTCGCGAACATGGCTGCCGAATACATCATGGTCGGGTCGAGGAATTGCTCGAACAGGTCATTGCCCAGGTCATAGTGCGCTGCGATGTTGCGACGCGAACCCTGTCGGGTGTTGCGGTTGAGCCAGTGCAGGCCCTGGATCAACGGTCGGCCGAGGCGTGCCAGACCGCCTTCCATCGCGTCCAGCACGTCGAGGTTGGCGACGAAAATGCGGATCACCGCGGTCAGGTCCGGCGTGCTCCAGTAGCCATGGATATAGGCCTCACCCGAGCCGATCGAGCCATTACCCGCCACCAGGCCCCAGACCGCAGGGTCATGCACCGTGATTTCGGCGCGCAGGCTGGCCTGCGGGTTGCCGAAATGCAGGCTGTCACCCGCTTCATGGATGACCAGCAGGCCGTGGTGCAGGTTCTGCAGCTGGCGCAGCACCGCGCGCCGCAACAGACCGGCGCCAATGCCGTTGCCACTGCGTACCAGGCTTCTGGTTGAGGTCAGGCTAGAGCTCTTCATGAGGCATGTCCTTCACTTGCGGTCGGGCGACACGGAAGCTGCCTTCCGCGGGCTTGTGGTCGAAAATCGGGATGCGCTTGAACAGCAGGCGCATCGCCTGCCAGTAAATGGCGACAAGGGTCTTGCCGGTCATCCAGGGGAAACTGAGCAGATAGCGGTGCAGGCTGGCGCGGTCGAGGGCCTGGCGGTGCAGGCTGAGGGTGGCGTCGAACATCTTGGTTTCGCCCTGCCAGTCGGCCATGTGCACGCCCAGGCGTTCACCGACCGCGCTGAAACTCATGCGGTACTGGAGCTCACGCGGCAGGAACGGCGAGACGTGAAAGGCCTTGTCCACGCTGACCTGATGGCGGCCTTCGCCCTCGGCTGGCAGTACGTAGTGATAACGCTCACGCCACGGCGTATTGCTGACTTCACAGAGAATCGCCATCAGCCGCTGGTCAGCATCATGGCAGTAGAAAATGCTCACCGGATTGAAGGCCAGGCCCCAGCTGCGCGGCTGGGTCAGCACGCAGATGCGACCTTGCGGGCGCGTGCCCAGTGCCTGCTCCACGCGCTCGCGCACGGCTTCATGCAGCGCCACGCCCTGGCGGGTGAACTCGGGCAGGTAGTCGCTCTCGCGAAAGGCGAAGGGCGCCCAGCGGCCGGAGCCGGCCAGTTTCGAGAGGGTGAACAGTTGCGCCTGTTCGCTCAGGTCGAGGTACAGCAGGCCCATGCGATAACGAAAGGCATGGGCGCGCGGGGCGAAGCGGCGATGCAGCACCCAGCCGCTGTACAGGGCGCTGTGCATCAGAGGTTTTCTCCGAAGGCGCGCGCTACACGCAGCGCACTGACCACGCCATCTTCATGAAAACCGTTGGCCCAATAGGCGCCGCAGTAGTAGGTGTGCTGGGCGCCCAGCAGCTCTTCCCAGCGCGCCTGGGCTGCGGTACCGGCCAGGCTGTACTGCGGGTGGGCGTACTGGAAGCGTGCGAGGATCTTGCTTGGGTCGATGGTGGCGGTCTGGTTGAGGCTGACGCAGAAGGTGGTATCGCTGTCGATGCCCTGCAGGATATTCATGTCGTAGGTCACGGCCGCCATCTGTTCACGCGGCCCGCCCAGACGATAGTTCCAGCTGGCCCAGGCCAGCTTGCGCTTGGGCAGCAGGCGCGTATCGGTATGCAGCACCACGTCGTTGTTGGCGTAGGGCAGGGCACCGAGAATTTCACTTTCCTTCTCGCTGGCCTGATCGAGCAGGGCCAAGGCCTGGTCGCTGTGGCAGGCAAAGATCACCTTGTCGAAGCGCTCGTTGCCGGCGGCGCTGTGCAGGGTGACGCCGTCTTCATCGCGCATGACGCGAATGACCGGACAGTTGAGGCGAATGCGCTCGGCGAAGCTGGCGGTCAACGGCGCCACGTAGCTGCGCGAGCCGCCTTCGATCACCTGCCAGGTCGGCCGGTCACTGACCGAGAGCAGGCCATGGTTCTTGCAGAAGCGCACGAAGAACTGCAGCGGGAAACCGAGCATGTCGGCCAGCGACATCGACCAGATGGCCGAGCCCATCGGCACGATGTAATGCTCGATGAAACGACGGCCATAGCCGTTGCTCTCGAGGTACTGGCCGAGCGTGGTATCGGCTCTGATGCGGTTGCTGGCCAGGTCGTCCAGCGACTGACGATTGAAGCGCAGGATGTCGCGCAGCATGCCCCAGAACGCCGGCGACAACAGGTTGCTGCGCTGGGCGAACAGGGTGTTGAGGTCGTGGCCGTTGTACTCCACGCCGGTGGCCGGGTCGCTGACCGAGAAGCTCATTTCGGTGGGTTTGAAGCCGACGCCGATCTGCTCCAGCAGGCGGATGAAATTGGGATAGGTCCAGTCGTTGAAGACGATGAAACCGGTATCGATGGCGTAGCTGCGCCCCTCCACCTGCACGTCGACGGTGTGGGTGTGGCCACCGATCCAGTCGCTGGCTTCGAACACCTGAATGTCGTGCTGGCGGTTGAGCAGGTAGGCACAGGTCAGGCCGGCGATACCGCTGCCGACGATGGCGATTTTCATGCGTTGTCCTCGTTGCGCGCCATGCGGCGACCTATGGCCAGTTGCAGGCTGCTGGGCAGGCTGCCGAGCAGTTTCAGTATGGCAATGAAGGGAGTAGGAAAGGCGATCTCGTGTGGGCGCTTGTCCAGGCGCGCGGCGATATGTCGGGCGGCGCGCTCGACCGGCCAGCGCATGGGCATCGGGAAGTCGTTCTTCTGCGTCAGTGGGGTGTCGACGAATCCGGGGCTGACCAGGGTGACGTCGATGCCTTCGCTGGCCAGGTCGATACGCAGTGTCTGCATCAGGTAACGCATGGCGGCCTTGGAGGCACCATAGGCTTCGGCGCGCGGCAGCGGCATGAAGGTCACCGAGCTGCCAACGCCGACCAGGTGTGGACGCTCGCCCTGGCGCAGCAGGGGCAGGGCCGTTTCGATGCAGTAGCTGGCGGAAAACAGGTTGGCGCTGACCACGCGTTCGATCATCGCCGCCTCGAACTGGCGCACGTCGACGTATTCGCAGGTGCCAGCGTTGAGGATCACGCAATCCAGCGCGCCCCACTGTTGAGCGATGCGTTCACCGATGGCGTGTACCTGCTCGGCGTCGGTCAGGTCACCCGGGGCGACCAGCACCTGATCGCCATAGCGCGCTGCGAAGTCCTGTAATGGGCCACTGCTACGCGCGCTCAGTGCCAACTGATGGCCGGCCTTTAGCAGTTCTTCGGCCAGCGCGGCACCAATGCCGCTGCTGGCGCCAGTTAGCCAGATACGTTTCATGCCAGCCTCCGTTTCAACCAGGCGATCACGCTACCGAGCAGCGGCAGGTGTTCGTAGAGCAGCGCGCCGGCATCGAAGTAGTCGCGGTGTTGATAGACACGGTCGCGCCAGAGCAGGTGCGAGCAGCCTTCGACTGCGATCTCGGCACCGCCACGCAGGCGCGGATGACGGTAACGCATGGTCCAGCGTAGATAGCCTTCGCCTTCGACGACCTGATCGAAGCCGTGAAATTCGAAGTGCAGCGCTTCCACGTTGGCATACAGCTCGGCGAAATAGCGCCGTACCGCCACCAGGCCGTGCACCTCATGCAGCGGGTCGCGAAACAGCACATCGTCGCTGTACAGCTCGCCGAGCAGCTCGAGGTTGTCTTTGTTCAGTGCGGCGAAGCGCTCGGCGAAGTCGTGAAGGAATGCACTCATGCCGGAACCTCCCGCGCAGAAAGGTTCTTGAACGCCGCCAGCGCGCGCTCGCGCGAGCGTGACAGATCGACGATCGGACGCGGATAACCGGCGGGTGCGAACAGGCCGCCCAGCGCAGACGGGTCATGGATATCGCGCTTGTTCAGCCCGGCCAGCTCTGGCACCCACTGGCGAATGAACTGGCCATCGGGATCGAACTTCTGTGACTGGCTGATCGGGTTGAAGATACGAAAGTAGGGCGCCGCATCGGTGCCTGTGGACGCACTCCACTGCCAGCCGCCGTTGTTCGCCGCCAGGTCACCATCGATCAGATGACGCATGAAGAAGCGCTCGCCCTCGCGCCAGTCGATCAGCAGGTTCTTGGTCAGGAACATGGCGACGATCATGCGCAGGCGATTGTGCATCCAACCGGTTTCCAGCAGTTGGCGCATGGCCGCGTCGATGATCGGCAAACCGGTACGCCCCTCTTGCCAGGCCGCCAGATCCTCCGGGGCGTGGCGCCATGGCACCGCCTCGGTTTCCAGGCGGAAGGCACGGTGGCGCGACACCCGTGGGTAGCCGACCAGTGTGTGCTTGTAGAACTCGCGCCAGAGCAGCTCGTTGATCCAGGTGACGATGCCAGGGTTGCCACTGTCGAACTCGCCCTGATTGGCCGCGAGTGCGGCATGCAGGCACTGTCGCGGCGATACGACCCCGGCGGCCAGGTAGGCCGACAGCTGGCTGGTGCCAGGCTTGGCGGGGAAGTCGCGTTCGTCCTTGTAGTAGATGACTTGCTCGTCGCAAAAGCGCGCCAGGCGCTGCAGCGCTGCCTCCTCTCCGGCGGGCCAGAGCAGGCGCAGGCTGTCGCTGGTGATGGCGAAACCCTCTACGGTTTCGGGAATGGCGTCACTGCTGGTGGCCAGCGGCGTTTGCGCCTTCGGTGGGGCGATCAATGCCGGCAGGGCTGTGTGCAGGCGCTCGTAGCACACTTTGCGAAACTGGCTGTAGACCTGGAAGTAGCCGCCGGAGCGGGTCAGGACGCTGCCAGGCTTGAAGAACAGCTGATCGAGGTGGCTGTGCCAGGCGATGGCCTGCTGGCCGAGGTAGGCGCAGACCTGTTGATCGCGCAGGCTCTCGTTGATGCCGTACTCTTCGTTGACGTGCACGGCGCTGATGCCGTGTTCATGGCAGATCTCGGCGACCTGCACTGGCGCCTCGCTCCAGTCATGGCAGTGACGCACCAGCAGCGGCACATTGAGCGCTGCCAGTGCTTTGCTCAGCTCGGCCAGGTTGCGCAGCCAGAAGTCCACTTTGCTCGGGGCATCGTCATGGCGCTGCCATTGACCGGGCGTTACGAGATACAGGGCGATGGTCGCGCCGCTGCTCATGGCGCGGATCAGGGCGGTGTTGTCCTGGGTGCGCAGGTCGCTGCGAAACCACATCAGTTGCTGCATGGGGTGACCTCTTGGGCGCCGAGCAAGCCGTTACGGAACAGCCAGGCGTGCGCGGCGAGCGGGTCGCTGGCCGACTCCAGGCTGGTCAGCGAGTCGCGGTGAATGTGGGCGGCGGGACCTGCGAGCAGCAGTGGCACCGGGCATTGTTCGGCCAGACGGGGTAACTGGCGGCGCACCAGGGCGCCCTCCAGCGCTTCTTCGGCGTACAGCAGCACGGCGCGCGGCGCGATGTGCTCCAGCGCCGTCAGCAGTTCATTGGACGGTAGCGGCCAATCGAAGACTTCCACCGGACAATCGCTGGCGCTGGCCAGCCAGGCGCACAGCCACAGGCCCGGCTCCATTGGCGCCTCACCGAGGTTGATCAGCAGCAGTGGCGCGCCGCCGACCTGGCGATTGCAATGATAGATGCGAGTGGCCAGCTTGCTGCGCAGCCAGGAAAGGAAGAACACCTGCTCGGCACGTGCGCCGAACTGGCCTTGCCAGCGCTGACGCAGATCACCGAGCAGCGGCCATAGCAGTTGCTCGACCAGGGTGCTGGCCGGGTAGAGCGCCAGGGCCGAGTTGAAGCGATCATCCAGACGTCGCTCGTTGAACTGGACGATGCAACCGAGCAGCTCGTTGCGTTGCCGTGACCAGTTGTCGGTCTGGGTTGCTTGCGGCACCTGCTCATGGTCGAGCAGTGCCTTGACCTGTCCGACGGCAACGCCGCGAGCCAGCCAGGCGAGAATGGCGTTGATGCGTACGAGGTTGGCCGGTGAATAGAGACGGTGCCCCTTGGGCGTGCGGTAGGGCACGATCAGGCCGTAGCGGCGTTCCCAGGCGCGCAGGGTCACGGCGTTGATACCGGTGCTGCGTGCCACCTCGCGGATTGGCAGGTAGCCCTCGTCGAGCGCCTGGCGGTAGTCGTGGCCGGTTTCTTCTTCGGCGATGGTTTCGCTGGTCATGGCATCACAACGCGTTGCGCAGGCTGAGTGGCTCGGGGTGCGGCTGCAGGTACGCCTGCCCGGCGATATAGCGATCCGGGTGACGGCGGAAGTGGTGCTTGAGCAACGTCAGCGGTACTACCAGCGGCACGATGCCGTCGCGGTATTGACCGATCAGTTGCTGCATCTCCTGCTTCTCGTCAGGGCTCAGGGTGCGTTTGAGGTAGCCGCTCAGGTGCTGCAGCACGTTGCTGTGGGTGCCACGGGTGGCGCATTTCTTCAGCGCGCTCATCAGCTCGCTGAAATAGCGCGGCGCCAGCTCGCCCAGATCGTGCTGGCTCAGGTCGCCGAGCATGCGTCCGAGTGACTTGTAGCGCACCGGGTCGGTCGCCATCAGCAGGTACTTGTAGCGCGAATGGAAGGCGATCAGCGCGCGGCGCGTCAGGCCTTGCTGCAACAGGTGCTGCCATTCGGCGTGGGCGTAGACGCGGGTGATGAAATTCTCGCGCAGCACCGGATCGTTGAGGCGACCGTCCTCTTCCACCGGCAGATCCGGGTGACGCGCACAGAAGGCCGCCGCGAAGATGCCACGGCCCGGCTCGCTCGGGCGTCCGCCCTCCTGATAGACCTTGACCCGCTCCAGGCCGCAGGAGGGCGACTGCTGCATGAAAATGTAGCCGCTGATGCCTTGCAGCTCAGTGGCCATGCGCTCGCCATAAGCGGCCAGGGCATCGGTGACGTCGCGCGAGCGGTCAACGGTGCCGACCGCGCGGGGGGCCTGCGGATCGCCGACCAGGCGAATGGGCTCGCGTGGGATCGACATGCCGATGCCTACTTCGGGGCAAACCGGAATGAAATCGAAGTGTTCGGTCAGGCTGCGGCTGCACAGGCGCGACAGCTTGTGGCCGCCGTTGTAGCGGACTTCTGCGCCCAGCAGGCAGGCGCTGATACCCAATTTGGCTTTGCTCTCTTGCATAACCTGACCTCGTTAGACCTTGTACATGAAGCTAACCATGTACAACTTGTGTCTATCATAGGTGTGCGGTTATACAAGTCAAATACTTTGTATAGGTTTGGTATTGGTTTTCTGTGCAGGCACGCGGCATCAGCCGAGGGCCGCTGTCAGGTATGGCAGCAGGCTCAGCGCCAGCCTTGCAGCCAGCGCTCGCTGTCTTGCAACTGGCGCCAGTCGAGTTGCTGGCTGCGTTGCGTGAGCACCGCCTGAAGCTCTACGCCGAGGATGTTGTCTTGCTCGTCGCGGATCAGCTCGGTCACCAGGAAATGACGCTCGCGGTTCTGCGGCTGCGCGGCTGTCCATTTCGACAGCAGCAGTTTGCGCGGGTTGAGGCGACGTTTGTCGGGCGCGCTCATTGCAGGTGCTCGAGCAGGCGGCGAGCAGCATCCTGGCCGCTGAGCCAGGCGCCTTCGACCCGCCCTGACAGGCACCAGTCGCCACAGGCATACAGGCCCAGGTCGGCGTCGGCCAGTGCTCCCCACTGATGCGCCTGTGCCGGGCGTGCATAGAGCCAGCGATGGGCGAGGGTGAAGCTCGGTGGTGGCACGGCGCAGCCGATCAGCTCGGCGAAGGCGCCGTGCAACTGCTCGATCACCGCCTCCTTGGGCAGATCCAGATTCTGCCGGCTCCAGGCGCTGCTGGCGTGCAGCACCCAGGTGTCGAAATGGTTGTCGCGGCCAGGTTTGCTGGGGTTGCGCGCCAGCCAGTCGAGTGGACTGTCCTGCACGAAGCAGCCCTCGACGCGAGTGTCCAGGGGGCTCTCGAAACCCAGTGCGACCGCCCAGGTAGGGTCCATGATCACGCTCGCTGCGGCGCCAGCCAATTTCGGGGCGGCCGCCAGCAGGGCGCTGGCTTGTGGGGCGGGCGTGGCAACGATCACGTGGCTGTAAGGGCCGTGACTGTTGCCTTCGGCATCCTGCAGGCTCCAGTAGCGGTCGCCACGGAACACTTCGGTAATACGGCAGCTGAATTTGACCGGCAGTGCGCCGAGCATGGCGCGGGTGATGGCGCTCATGCGTGGGCAACCGACCCAGCGCAGTTGTTCGTCCGGCGAGGCACTGAGCTGACCGTCCTGAGCGTTGTACAGGCTTGGCTGCCATTCAGCGACCCAGCCACGGGCCTGCCATTGCTGCACCACCTCGACGAAGCGGCGGTCACGCGCGGTGAAATATTGCGCGCCAAGATCCAGGCTGCCGGCGTCGCTGCGCTTGCTTGCCATGCGCCCGCCACTGCCACGGCTCTTGTCGAAGAGTTCGATGTTCTGGCCGGCGGCGTGCAAAGCCTGGGCGGCGGAGAGCCCTGCGATGCCGGTGCCAATGATGGCGATGGGTGCGTTCATGGTTACCTCGTCAGCGCTGAATGCTATACAGGCTAAGGCTTGGACAAAAGCTATACAAGAGTGTTTTCATGTATAGATATAGCCGAAAGCGGCGCTCCCTTGCTTTAGGTTTAGGACAAACGCGGCACGTATGCGCGTCATGAACCAGACTAAAGGTGAAGTTTCTTCCATTGCCATGCGAGGACGATGCCATGCACATCCTGCTGACCGGCGGTACCGGTCTGATCGGACGAGCGCTTTGCGCACACTGGGCCGAGCAGGGCCACCGCCTGACGGTATGGAGTCGTGAGCCAGACAAGGTCGCGCGTCTCTGTGGGCCCGATGTTCGAGGTATTGCCCAGCTCGAGGAGCTGGCTGAAGAACCCTTGGACGCTGTGATCAATCTGGCCGGCGCCCCCATCGCCGACCGCCCGTGGAGCAGCAAGCGCAAGGCGCTGCTGTGGGCGAGCCGTATCGGTCTGACCGAGCAGTTGCTGACCTGGCTGCAACGGCGTCAGCAGCGTCCCGCCGTGCTGCTGTCGGGCTCGGCAGTGGGTTGGTACGGCAACGGCGGTGAACGTGAGCTGAGTGAAGATACGCCGCAGGTCACCGATGATTTCGCCGCGCAACTGTGTGGGGCCTGGGAAGAAACTGCACAACGCGCCGAGGACCTGGGGGTTCGCGTGGTGCTGGTGCGCACCGGCCTGGTGCTGAGCCCGGATGGCGGCATGCTCAAACGCCTGCTGCTGCCGTTCAAGCTCGGCCTCGGCGGCCGCATCGGCGATGGTCGACAGTGGATGCCCTGGATTCATATCGCCGACCAAATCGACCTGATCGATTTTCTCTTGCAGCAGGGCGACGCTCGCGGTCCTTATAATGCCTGCGCGCCATTACCCGTACGTAATGCCGAGTTCAGCAAGGCGCTGGGCCAGGCGCTGAGCCGTCCGACCATTTTCCCGGCGCCGGCCTTCGTCCTGCGCGCTGCACTCGGCGAAATGTCCGAGTTGCTTCTAGGCGGCCAGCGTGCCGTGCCGACGCGCCTGCTGGAGGCGGGTTTCAGTTTTCGTTTTACCCATCTGGATGTGGCTCTGGCAGATTTGCTGGGCCATCAATGACTAGGATTTCGCATGACCGATCACGCATTGTTGCTGGTTAACCTGGGTTCGCCCGCGTCCACCGAAGTAGCCGATGTCCGCCGTTACCTCAATCAGTTCCTGATGGACCCCTACGTGATCGACCTGCCGTGGCCGCTGCGTCGTTTGCTGGTGTCGCTGATTCTGATCAAACGTCCTGCCGCATCGGCGCACGCCTATGCCTCGATCTGGTGGGACGAAGGTTCGCCTCTGGTGGTGATCAGCCGTCGTCTGCAGGAAGCGATGAGGGCGCAGTGGACCCGGGGCCCCGTGGAGTTGGCCATGCGTTACGGTGAGCCGTCCATCGAGTCGACCCTACAGCGTCTGGCCGCGCAGGGCATTCGTGAGGTGACCCTGGCGCCGCTGTATCCGCAGTTCGCTGACAGCACCACTACCACGGTGATCGAAGAGGTCAAGCGGGTGGTGCGCGAGCGCGGTCTGGACATGCGTCTGTCCACTCTGCCGCCGTTCTACGATCAGCCGGAATACCTCGACGCCCTGGTGGCCAGTGCCAAACCCTATCTGGAGCAGGATTTCGATCACCTGGTGCTGAGCTTTCACGGCCTGCCGGAGCGCCACCTGCACAAGCTCGACCCCAGCGGTCATTGCCTGAAAGGCGAAGACTGCTGCCGTAGCGCTGCGCCCGAGGTGCTCGCCAACTGTTACCGCGCGCAATGCCTGCGCAGTGCGGAGCTGTTCGCTCAGCGCATGGGCCTGCGTCCTGAGCAATGGTCGGTGAGCTTCCAGTCGCGTCTGGGCCGTGCCAAATGGATCGAGCCCTACACCGAGGCTCGTCTTGACGAACTGGCGGCGCAGGGCGTGAAGAAGCTGCTGGTGATGTGTCCGGCCTTCGTTGCCGACTGCATCGAGACCCTGGAGGAGATCGGTGACCGTGGCCGCGAGCAGTTCGTCGAGGCCGGTGGCGAGAGCCTGCAACTGGTGCCGTGCCTGAATGATCATCCGGACTGGGCAGCGGCGCTGAAGGTACTGTGCGAGCGGGCGCCGCTGATGATCTGAGTGCCTGCTCAGGTAAAACAGGCGCTGCAGCCATTACCGGTCAGAGACTGAACCGTAGGAATCGGCTTGCTGGCGATCCGCTCAAAAAGCATCGCCGGCAAGCCGGCTCCTACAGATTCGCTTAACTGACGGGAAGTACGCTCTGAGCGACTATTGAGTTTCGCTACCGAGCCATTCGCCCTTGCGGGTATGAAGCATTCGCCGGCCTGATAACACCTTCGAGCGATACTCACCACCGTTTATATCGTCCTAAGCTGACGCTTCTTTCAACCGTCGCGCGTCGCGTTCTGCGGTGCCGAGGAGAGCGTCCGTGCATAACAACAATAACGGCTATCCCTCCAGTGCCCGAGCCTGGGCTACTGTTGCCATCCTGATGGTGGCGTACGTCCTGTCCTTCGTCGATCGGCAGATCCTCAATCTGCTGGTCGAGCCCATCCGCCGCGATCTGGCGATCAACGATACGCAGATGAGCCTGCTGATGGGCCTCTCGTTCGCCCTGTTCTACACCGTGTGCGGCATTCCCCTGGGGCGTGTGGCCGATACCCGCAGCCGGCGCGGGCTGATCGCCGTCGGCATTCTGTTCTGGAGCGCCGCTACCGCCGCCTGCGGCATGGCCAAGCTGTACTGGCAGTTCCTGTTGTGTCGCATCGGCGTGGGCGTGGGCGAGGCGGCGTTGTCGCCGGCTGCTTATTCGCTGATTGCCGACAGCTTTCCTGCAGAGCGCCGTGCCACGGCCATCAGCGTCTATTCCATGGGCGTCTACCTTGGCTCAGGCCTGGCCTTTCTGGTCGGCGGCCTGGTCATTCAGTTCGCCTCGGCACAGGGCGATGTGACCCTGCCGGTGCTGGGCGAAGTGCGTCCCTGGCAGTTGATTTTCCTGATTCTCGGTGTGGCGGGTGTGTTTTTCACCCTGTTGATGCTGGCCATCAAGGAACCTGTCCGGCGCGGTGCCGGTGCGGGCGTGGCGGTGCCGCTGAGCGAAGTGGGCCGCTACATTCGCGCCAATCGTCGTACCGTGCTGCTGCACAACTTCGGTTTCGCCGGGCTGGCTTTTGCCGGTTACGGCAGTGCAGCCTGGATACCGACTTTCTACATCCGTACTTATGGCTGGGACGCCGGCCAGGTTGGCATCGTCTACGGCAGCATCGTCGCTGTGTTTGGTTGCCTGGGCATCGTCTTCGGCGGGCGTCTGGCAGACTGGATGGCCAAGCGCGGGCGCAGCGATGCCAACATGCGTGTCGGCCTCTACGCCGCACTGGGCGCCCTGCCGATGGTGGTGCTGTTCCCAGTGATGGAAACCGCCTTCTTGGCCAGCCTGCTGCTGGCGCCAGCGGTGTTCTGCCTGAGCATGCCGTTCGGTGTGGCGCCGGCGGCGATCCAGGAGATCATGCCCAACTCGATGCGCGGCCAGGCTTCGGCCATCTATCTGTTCGTCATCACCCTGATCGGCCTGGGTGTTGGTCCGACCGCCGTGGCGCTGGTGACCGACTTCGTCTTCGCCGACGACAGCGCGCTGCGCTACTCGCTGCTGATCGTCACCACCCTGGCGGTTCTGATGTCGATCATCCTGCTGTCCAAGAGCCTCAAGCCCTATCGCGAGAGCGTCGTACGCCTGGAGCAATGGGCCGCCAATCCAGCCTGAGCAGACGCATTTTTCTGCCGTGCCGAGCATTGTTCGGCACGGTTTATGCGCCAGGGCACAGGCAGTACGGAATTTTTGCGCTTTACTCAGGTTCTGAGTGTTGCGTGCGCCACTGGGGCGCGTGCCAGCCAGGGAACCTCTGTATGGGAGCGAGGCCAGCGTCTGCTGCACAGGGCAGGCCATTCGACAGCTCAATATGTTGGCAACGGTCAGTGCTGCCGGTGCTGGCTGCGCTGTTGCTGTTGAGCGGCTGCAGCGGCCGTCTGGATAACGACTCCATCGTTCACACGCGTAGCCCGATCAAGCCTGCCGAGGTGCTGCAGACCGACGTCGATCGCATGGCAACCCTGGCCATGCGCAACAACCTCAACAGCCTGTATCGGCTGATGAACAAGCTGTATCAACGTAACCCGCGCGAGTGGCGCAAGAATTCCCTGCCTGACGCCGCCGCTGCCGAACGCGCCATCCAGTACGCCATCGAACACAATCAGGATTGGCCGACATTGGGCGGACGGCGTGATGTCGCGGCGCTGGATTACTCACTTAGCCCGGGATTCCAGGGCGACCGCGTGGCGGCCTTCACTTATGCCATCGGCAGCATGCTGGTGACGGCTCACGGTGGCCGTACCGAGTTCTACCTGACCGACAGCTTCAATGCGCAATTCATCCATAACGCCGCACGCAATCTGGAAAAGGCCGGCTGGATGCTCTCGCAGCGCCGTGATGCCACGGGCCGGCTGCTGCTGCTATCCAACGAGTTCTCCGAACAGGGCAACAACCTCAGCTATGCGGTGGAGTTCGGTAAGATGGTGGCGCGTCTCGATCTGCTCACCCATGTGCTGGAAGAGCGCTACCGGCGCATGGGGGCCAATTATGCACAGAGCCTGTTCCTGCTGAATTTCCTGCCGGTGCAGTAGCGGTGTCACTGATTCCAGCGTTGCTGAATTTCGTCCAGCTTGCCGGCCTTGCGCAGGCGCACCAGCGCCTCGGAAAACTGCCGGGCGCGTTCGGTATCGCCTTTGGCGAAGGCGACGAAGCGCGGCATCTGGATCAGCGGGCGAGGTAGCACGCGCACCTGCTCCAGAGCGCGCTGTTCACGGATGAAATAGAGCAACTGGGTATGGTCGCCGACGATGATGTCGATGCGTCCGGCCAGCAGCATCGACACCAGTTGCCGTGGGTTCTGCGCACTGGTGTCTCGGGCCAGGTCGGCGCGGTCGAAATTCTCTTCATAGGCATAGCCGCGAACCTGGCCGATCACGTAGGGTGACAGGTCATCCAGCGTCTGCCAGTTACTGATCGCGGTCTTGGCGGTAGTCATGAACACGGTCGAACCACTGCGCAGCGGACCGACCAGCTCGTATTGCTGCTGACGTTGCGGCGTGCCGGCGAACTGGAAGGCCATCTGTGCTTCCCCGCGGTCGAGCATGCGCTTGACGCGTTCCCATGGGTAAAGACGGATTTCATAGGGTACCTGCGCTTCGCGCAGTACCGCGTCGACCAGTTCGACGTCGAGCCCGCGCGGCGTGTCGTTCTCGGCGGTGACGAAACT
Source organism: Pseudomonas chaetocerotis (assembly GCF_015712105.2). NCBI lineage: Bacteria > Pseudomonadati > Pseudomonadota > Gammaproteobacteria > Pseudomonadales > Pseudomonadaceae > Pseudomonas > Pseudomonas chaetocerotis. Next base: position 81,201 of record NZ_JACFYX020000001.1, on the reverse strand, counting down.
GTAGGGGGCGAACTGTTCGTCGCCCACTACCCGCCAGGGCTGTGCTGCCAGCGAATGGGTCAGAGCCAGAAGAGCAAGCAGCAGATAGCGCATGGTGGCGTTCCTCATGACCGGCCTGTCTTCAGGCTAGTCAATTTCTGCGAGGGACGGGTGTGAATCAGACCTTGCGCACGAACTCGGACTTGAGCTTCATCGCGCCTATGCCATCGATCTTGCAGTCGATGTCGTGATCGCCGTCAACCAGGCGAATGTTCTTCACCTTGGTGCCGACCTTGACCACCAGCGACGAGCCCTTGACCTTGAGGTCCTTGATCACGGTGATGGTGTCGCCGTCCTGCAGCAGGTTGCCGACCGAATCCTTGATCACCCGTGCGTCATCGCCGCCGTCGGCCTTCTCGCCGGCTTTCCACTCATGGGCGCACTCGGGGCAGACCAGTTGGTCGCCGTCTTCGTAGGTGTATTCGGAGTTGCATTTGGGGCAGGGCGGCAGAGCGGTCAAGGGGTGTCCTCGGTGCAGGTGAGAAACCGCAGATTATATAGGGTTTTGTTCACGGGCGCCGCTCTAGGACGTGGAGTCCTGAAAGACGGGTGTTTAAAATATTGGACTTATTGGCGAGAGGTTAATTGACGGAATTGTCTGTAGGCGCCTTTTGAAGGGCATTTCGTCGATGTGTGATAAATGGCTTGCTGGAAAATTTCGAGTGGATTTGTTTGACATATTTTACGGCTCGGGCAGACTGGATACAGATTCCGTTGCCGAACCGGGTAACGGGCAGCATCGCTGCAGCCTCCTCTCCGGATGGAGTTGGCCCGGTTCGAGCCGCCGTCGGAAGGCGACACTCTGGCTCAGGATGAGTCTCGGTGCACGGAGTTAGCCAAACAGGCCATGGGTGACAAGCAGAGCCTTCTGCTTGGCATCGGCTTGCACAGCAACGATAGGCCCGGCCTGTCCCAAGGTGACGTATGTCCGACAACAAGATCCGCAGTACTCCCAGCAAGAACAATCTCCGCAAGCCCGTCGTGTTGATGTCCATGGGCGCTCAAGAGCGCAAGGGCCACGACTATCAAGTAATGACTCACAAATACATCCAGCCTCTGGTCGAGTTCTCCGGTTGCATGCCGGTGCTGGTGCCCACCTGCTGTGGCATCGAGGATCTCGAGCAGTATCTGGACATGGCCGATGGTGTTTACCTGACCGGTGCCGGCAGCAACATCGACCCGGCGCTCTATGGACAGGACAACGAAACGCCGAACAAGGGCCAGGACCGCGACCGCGACCTGTTCGATCTGCCGCTGGTTCGTGCCGCCATCGCTCGCGGTCTGCCGATTTTCGGCATCTGCCGTGGCATGCAGGAAATCAACGTGGCGCTGGGCGGTGATATCTACCAGAAGGTCTACGCCGAGCCTGGCTTCAATGACCATCGCGAAAACCCCGATGATCCGGTCGAGGTGCAGTACGCAGCCAGCCATAGCGTGCGTCCGGTGGCTGGCAGCTGGTTCGCCGAGCTGATGGGCAAGGACGAGATTCAGGTCAACTCCCTGCACGGCCAGGCCATTCGCAACCTGGGCAAGGGACTGGAAGTGCTGGCTATCGCCGAGGATGGCCTGATCGAGGCGATCCACGCGCCGAGCCTGTCGCCTTTCCTGTTCGCGGTGCAGTGGCACCCGGAATGGCAGGCGGCGAAGAACCCGGATTCGGTAAAGATCTTCCAGGCCTTCGGTGAGGCCTGTCACCGCCGAGTGGCTTCGCGCAACAGCCGCCAGGCGGCCTGATCGCCCTGTAACCGCCGGGTCCTGCTTCAGTAGGGGCTTGGCGGTTGCGGCCAGTTCAGGATACCGCTGTCGCTGAAGCGGCGGGTGCCGAACAGGCCGTCGGCGAGCTTGCCACGCAGCATGTAGGGTACCTCCTGGCCAGGTTGATAACCGGCCACCCCCCACGCCTGACGCATCACCGAAAACGCTGAAATACTCACCGGCACGCTCAATACCGTCTCACCGAAACGCGGCACGCTGCCGCTCTGGTCGCTGACACCACTGGCCAGCGGCTGGCCGTTCACGTCCAGATCCAGTGCCATACCGTTGAAAGTCACCGCGCTGTCATTGGGGTTCTGCACCCGCAGTTTGACCGCGAAACGTACCTCCAGGCCCTGACCGGGCAGGGGATCCAGGCCGACCAGATCGACCCGCAGCGGGTCATGATTACTAAGGCTGGCGCAGGCGCTCAGGCCTGCTGCAAGCAGGGCAACGAGGCAAAGACGAAGCAGAGGGTGCATGGTGATCTTCCCTGGACGTTATAGGTTCAGGATAGAAGACCACTGCACGCGCCATTAGCTCCCGGCGCGTTGCCGGCTGCCCAGTACCAGCGCGATACCGCCGAGCACGGCCAGGGCACTCAGCATCACGCGTAGTGACAGCGCCTCGCCCAGCAGCAGGCTACCGCCGAGCGCGGCGAGAATCGGTACGCTCAGTTGCACCGTGGCGGCCTGGCTGGCGCGCAGGCCGGGCAGGGCGCTGTACCAGATGGCGTAGCCGACGCCGGAGGTCAGTGCGCCGGACAACACAGCGTAGAACAGGCCAGGCCCATCCCAGTTCAGTTGCGGCAGCAATGCCAACGCCACCAAAACGGCAAGCGGTGCTGCGCGCAGGAAGTTACCGGTGGTCACCGCCAGCGGATCCCCCAGGCCGCGACCGAGCAGCGAGTACGCGCCCCATGCAACGCCGGCCAGCAGCATCAGCAGTGCAGCCAACAAAGGGGGGGCATTGGCGCCGGGTAGCAGCAGTGCCAGCAGGCCGGCCGTCGCCAGCGCCGTACCGAAGCTGGCGCCCAGGCCCAGGCGTTCGCCACGCAGCAAGCCCCACAGCAACATGCTCAACTGCACGGCGCCGAACAGCAGCAGGGCGCCGACGCCGGTATCCAGCTGCAGGTAGGCAAAGGAGAAGGCCGCCGCATAGGTGAACAGCGCCAGCGCACCAGGCCAGTTGCCGGCGATGGGGTGCCCGGCCTGTCTCAGTTTGAGCAGCAGCCACAGCGTCAGTGCGCCGGAGAGCAAGCGGATAGCGGTGAAACTGGCCGCGTCGATTTCGGTTTCACGCAGCGCCAGGCGGCACAGCAGCGAGTTGCCGGCGAAGGCCAGCATGGCGAGGCAGGTGAGCAGCAGGATACGCGCAGGCATCGTCCATCCTTGGGTGAAGGTCTGGTGATGCCGGGCAGCTAAACACGTCAGGCCGGTCAAGGGCATTGGCAGAAGGTCGCAAGTTGCTGCGACCTTGGCCAGTCAAGCTTGATGGCGTGCCTCAGAAGTGCGCCTTGACCAACAGGCTGGCGGTGTTCTGGTCGGTCGAACCGACGAAGTTCTCGCTGACGAAACCGCCGTCCTTGATACCGTACTTGTTCTTCCAGTAGTCGTACTCGATACCCACGTACAGCTGCTTCTCGCCCCACTTCAGCGCCTTGCCCAGGTCGTACTTGATCTGCGGGTTGAAGTGCAGGTTGGCGTGGTAGTCGCCGCGGCGATTGCTGTCGTTGTCCACCACCCAGTCCATGAAACCATCGATGAGAATGTCCGATTCGCCTACCGGAATGGTGTAGCTCCACACCGGGGTGATCTGCCAGACGTTACTGCCGGCGCGGCTGCCGTCAGTGGTGCGCAGGTAGGTGTTGAGCTGGAAGTAGTCGAAACCGGGGATATCGAGGTCGATCGCCGGGCCGATCAGGTAGGAGTCGACGTCGTCTTCACCGAACTCGTAGGTGGTGGAGATCAGCACGTCCTTGATCGGGCCGAAGGAGAAGTCGGTACCGGTGATCTTGCCCAGCGAGAAGCGTGGGCTGAGCTCGCCATAGAAGGTGTGGCCGTCACCGGCGCCGTTGGTGGCATCGGTGTTGTACTTGATCACGTCGATGAACAGGAACAGGTCACCGAAGCTCCAGCCGCTGGCGTGCTCGAAGGTGACGGTCTGCTGAATCTCCGGGTCGATCTTGAAGTCCTGGCCATAGAGGTAGGTCAGGCTGTTGTTCTGCCACTGCAGCAGATCGCCGGCGACGGCCTGACCGCCTGCTAGCAGACCGCTGACGAACGCCAGCGAAGAGAGAGTGCGATTCATGGAAGCTCCTGGTGGTTAAGACGTGTCGTTATGATTTTTAAACCTGTCCATATGGTCAGGCTGGAGCTGCTATAGCAAAAACGGCGCCAATTCTATATGCCGTAAATAGTCTTTTAAAATCAGTTGAATGAGGAAATTTATGCAGAGTGCGTTGGGCGCCGCTCTGCACTTTTTCTGATCATTGAGACAGCTTTGGCTTTGGCTTGGTGCGTATTGTCAGCTCAGGGGCGTCGTTTGCGAGGCTTGCGCGGCTCGCGCTCGGTGCTGGGTACGTGCAGATAGGCCATGACGCTTTCGGTCAGTTCCTGGGCGAGGCTTACCGCCTCCTTGTTACGCGCCATGACGCCTGCCACCAGGGCTTCGATCAGGGCCAGCACGGCGGTATTGGAGCTGATCAGCACCGGGTGTTCGGCGTGGGCGAACAGGCTGTACTCGGCGATCTCCACCAGCGGCGAGGCGGGCGAGTCGGTGATGGCCAGCACGCAGGCGCCACGTTCGCGGGCAAAACGTGCCAGTTGCAGGGTGTCGAGCGAATAGCGCGGCAGGGAGATGGTCAGCAGTACGTCTCGCTCGGTGATGGCGGCCAGGCGGTAGGCGGCGTTCTCGTTGCCGCCTTCCATACTGATGGCGGTGGCGTCATCGCAGAAGGGCACCAGATTGGCTGCAGCCAGGCCGGCCATGTAGGCGCTGTTACCGAAGCCGAGAATGTAGATGCGGCGCGCTCCGAGCAGGCGCCCGATCACCGCATCGAACACGGCGGCGTCATTGTTGCTGGCCGCCGCGCCGAGATTGCTGATGGCGATCTGCAGATGTTCATGCAGACCGAAGGCCCCGTCCGGGCGCTGCGCCAGCTCGTCGCGCAGCTTGTCCACCGGCGACACCATGTCCTGCAGGGTGGCGACCAGCTCGGCCTTCAGGCTGATGTAGCCGCGCAGCTCCATGGCCTTGGCCAGACGGTTGACCGCCGCAGGCGAGGTCTGCGTGGCCTGCGCCAGCTCTTCGATGGTCAGAGTCGCGGCCTTCAGCGGATGACGCAGGATGAAGTCGGCCACCTTGCGCAGCGAGGGCTGCAGCTGTGGCGCGACCTCGGCCAGCTTGCGCAGGATGGGGGCGCTGTAGACGGTGGCGGAAGACGACGAGCTGCTCGGCATGGCTGGGCTGATCCGGTCTGGCGATGGCGCGCAGTGTATCCGAAGCCGCCCGCCGTGCGCCTGTTTCGCTTACTTGAGGCTGCCGCAGAGAAACTGCTGCAGGCGCTCGGACTGCGGATTGGCCAATACCTCGCGCGGGTGGCCCTGTTCCTCCACCAGACCCTTGTGCAGGAACAGCAGCTGGTTGGACACCTCGCGGGCAAAGCCCATTTCGTGGGTCACCACCACCATGGTGCGACCTTCGCTGGCCAGGTCCTGCATGACCTTGAGCACCTCGCCAACCAGCTCGGGGTCGAGGGCCGAGGTGGGCTCGTCGAACAGCATCACCTCCGGCTCCACGGCCAGGGCACGGGCAATGGCCACGCGCTGCTGCTCGCCGCCACTCATGTGCGCCGGGTAGGCGTCCTTGCGGTGGGCCACGCCGACCTTGGCCAGGTAGTGCTCGGCCCTGTCGCGCGCCTCGGCCTTGCTCTGACCGAGTACGTGCACCGGCGCTTCCATAACGTTGTCCAGGGCGCTCATGTGCGACCACAGGTTGAAGTTCTGGAACACCATCGACAGGCGCGAGCGCATGCGCTGCAGCTGCTTGGCGTCGGCGGCCTTGAGCGCGCCGTCGCGATTGGCGACCAGCTTGAGCTCTTCGCCATTGAGCTGGATGCGGCCGGCATGCGGCTGCTCCAGCAGGTTGATGCAGCGCAGGAAGGTGCTCTTGCCCGAGCCGCTGGAGCCGATGATGCTGATCACGTCACCGGCCTTGGCAGCCATCGATACACCGCGGATCACTTCGTGGCTACCGTAGCGTTTGTGCAGATCCTGAACGTCGAGCTTGTACATGTTGTTGTTCTCTTTAGGGCATGAATCAGTCGCTGAGCAGGCGACCCTGGCGAATGGGCGTTGCCCCGGCGACCTTGGCCAGCCACAGGCCGGGGCGGGCGAAACGCATGCGCTCGCGGGCATAGAGCACGCCGCAGGTTTCGGCGCGGACGATGCTGTGCTGCTCGCTCAAGGGGTCGATCACCTCGAACAGTGCCTCGCCGCGTTCGACCCACTCGCCCGGCTGCTTGAGGAAGCTGACCACGCCCGGATGCGGGGCGAGGGCGTACTGCGCACCGGCAAAGGGGGTGGCCTCGCAGCAGTGTTCCGGCGCTGCCGGCCAGTCGCCGGCGATCAGTCCCTGCTCGGCGAGGAAGGCCAGAATCGCCTCGGCGCTGGCTACCGCGCGTTTGGCTTCGGTGTCGGCCATACCACCCAGCTCCACGGTGGTGGCCAGGCAGGCCAGGGGAATTTCGGCTTCGGGGAAACGCTGGCGCAGGCGCTGCCAGGGCATGGCGCAGGCCTCGTCGAACGAGCTGCCGCCGGAATCCTCGGCCAGTAGCACCGCGCCGGCCTGCAGACGCGCCGCCAGAGGGCGCAGGGCCGGCCAGTGCTGCGGCGCGCTGTACAGGTGCACCGCAGCCTCGAAGTCGCAGTGCAGGTCGAGCACGAGATCGGCATCGCAGGCATGACGCAGCAGCAGACGCTGCATGCCTTCCAGCTCCGAGGCCGGCGCGGGCAGGGCGTCCAGCGCCTCGATCATGGCGCGGCGAATCAGGCGCACGTTGCTCGGCCCGTCGCTGCCCAGGTGGCCTTCCAGATGCGCTGCGACCGCAGCCGCCAGATCGACGAAGTCGCGGTTGAAGTTCCTGCCGCTGGCGAACTCGAAGCGGCCCTGGACCGCCGCCTGGAACAGCTGGCTCAGGCCGATGGGGTTGGCCACCGGCACCAGTTCGATTACGCCGGTCAGGCGTCCGGCGCTTTCCAGCTGCTGCAGACGACGCCTGAGTTCCACCGCCACGCGCATGCCCGGCAGCTCGTCGGCATGCAGGCTGGCCTGGATATAGGCCTTGCACGGGCCGACGCCGTAACGCAGCACGCTGAGGTGACGGCTGGTTCCGGTCGGGCTCCAGGGCAGTGGGTGGTCGATACGTTGCATAGGGCTTCCTTGTTAATCCTTGCGTGGGGTCAGGTGGGCCAGCCAGCGCAGTTCGGCATATTTGAACAGACGCACCAGGCCCACCGTCAGCAACAGATAGAACAGGCCGGCGGTGATGAAGGCCTCGAACGGCATGTAGTACTGCGAGCTGATGGTGCGGGCTGCGCCGGTGAGGTCGATGAGCGTCACCAGCGAGGCCAGCGAGGTGGTGTGCAGCATCATGATCACCTCGTTGCTGTACTGCGGCAGCGCACGGCGCAACGCCGACGGTAGCAGGATGCGCCGGTAGAGCTGGGCGCGTGACATGCCCATCGCCCTGGCTGCCTCGATCTCGCCGGGCGGCGTGGCCTTGAGGCTACCGGCAAGGATTTCCGCCGTGTAGGCGCTGGTGTTGATGGCGAAGGCCAGGCAGGCGCAGAAGGTGGCGCTGGAAAAGTACGGCCACATGAAGCTGTCGCGGATGACGTCGAACTGGGCCAGGCCGTAGTAGAGCAGAAATAGCTGTACCAGCATCGGCGTGCCGCGAATCACGTAGGTATAGAGCCAGGCCGGGAAGTTCACCAGCGGCGAGCGTGACACCCGCATCAGGGCCAGTGGCACTGCCAGCAGCAGGCCCAGGGCAAGGGCGATCAGCAGCAGCTCGAAGGTGACCAGCAGACCGCTGGCATACAGCGGCAGGCTGGAGAGGATCAGATGGAAATCGAGCATGGACGTGATCCTCAGATTTCAGCCGTGCGAACGCCGGCCGAGTAACGCTTTTCGACGGCGCGCAGGAGCAGCAGCGAGACGCTGGTCAGCAGCAGGTAGAGGCCCGCCACGGCAAGATAGAAGGTGAAGGGTTCACGGGTGGCGTCGGCGGCGTTCTTGGCCTTGAACATCATGTCCTGCAGGCCGACCACCGAGATCAGCGCGGTGGCCTTGGTCAGCACCAGCCAGTTGTTGGTGAAGCCGGGAATGGCGAAGCGGATCATCTGCGGCACCAGGATGCGCAAGAACACTTGGGCGGCGCTCATGCCATAGGCTGCACCGGCCTCGGCCTGGCCCTTGGCAATGGCCATAAAGGCGCCGCGGAAGGTCTCCGACAGATAGGCGCCGAAGATGAAGCCCATGGTGAAGACGCCAGCGACGAAGGGGTTGATGTCGATGTAGTCGTCATAACCGAGCATCGGCGCGATGCGGTTCACCAGGTCCTGACCGCCATAGAAGATCAGCAGGATCAGCACCAGGTCGGGGATGCCCCGGATCAGCGTGGCATAGGCGTCGCCCAGATTGGCCAGCCAGCGCAGTGGTGAGAGGCGCAGCGCCGCGCCGGTGAGGCCGAGAAGGATGGCCAGCGCCATCGAACACAGAGCCAGCGTCAGGGTCAGCCAGGCGCCCTCGACGATGATCGGGCCGTAGCCTTGCAGCATGGTGGGAAACCTCGTTGCAGCGCAGAGAAACCGGCGCCTGTTGCAGGCGCCGGGGTGGGCGGCTTACTGGCCGTAGATGTCGTAGTCGAAGTACTTGGCCTGTACCTCGGAGTACTTGCCGTTGCTGCGGATGGCGTCGATGGCGGTGTTGAGCTTCTCGGCGGTGGCTGCGTCGCCCTTGCGCACGGCGATGCCGGCGCCGCGACCGAAATAGCGCGGGTCGTTGAAATCAGGGCCGACCAGGGCGAAACCCTTGCCACCGTCGGTTTTCAGAAAGCCCTCGTCGATGTTCACCACATCAGCCAGCACCGCATCCACCCGGCCTGCCAGCAGGTCGAGGAAGGCTTCGTTGTTGGAGCCGTAGCGCACCACGTTGACGCCGGCCGGGGTCAGTTCGGCAGTAGCGTAGCGATCGTAGGTGGAGGCGCGCTGCACGGCTACCTTCTTGCCCTTGAGGTCGACGCTCGGGTCCTGGACCTGGCTGCCTTCCTTCATCACCAGCTTGCCTGGGGTGTGGTAGTACTTCTTGGAGAAGTCCACCGACTTCAGACGGTCTTCGGTGATCGACATTGAGGACAGCACGGCGTCGACCTTGCGCACCTTGAGCGAGGGAATCAAGCCATCGAACTCCTGCTCGATCCACTGGCATTTGACCTGCATCTGCGCGCACAGCTCGTTGCCGATGTCGTAGTCGAAGCCGGCGATCTTGCCGTCGGCGGTCTTGAACGCGAAGGGCGGGTAGGCCGCCTCGATACCGATGCGCAGCGTCGGCTCGGCGGCGACGGCGAAGGTGCTGAAGGTGGAGAGCGCCAGGGCGCCGAATAGAGCGATCTTGTTCATCTTGTTACTCCAGTGGATGGCGGTTGGGAGGCAGCGTCCGTCGCGACAGGCGGCGGGGGTTGAGCGTTACGCCGACTGTTGTCAGGCGGCGCCGGCAGGGCCTCGTGAGCCTTGGCCGGTGGGCGATCGGGTGGGACGCCCAGGCAGATGCATGAATGTCTTTGACATGTTTTTTTTCACGAATCTACGTTTAAGAAATATTTATGTCAAACGTGGCGTGTGGTGCTTGTGCCTCGAAAATGACTGGTATATAAATTTTCACACGTGATTTTGGTGAAAAAAATAATTCATTTTGCCGCGACCTGTCGCCAGACCCGTTTCATCTGGCCTGCGAGCAGGGGGCATACCGCTTTCGACTTCTGACAAGAGCAATAACAATGAACAAACAGCGCAATCTTCGTGGCCTTCTCGCCGCGCTCCTCCTCTGCAGTAGTGCCGATTCGGTACTGGCCGACGGCAACCTCCTGGCGGTCGGCGGCATGCTGCGAGCCAGCAACAGCCTGGTCTACGAGAAACTCATCGAACTGGCGGGCGGTGCCCAGCAGGCGCGTATCGCCATCATGCCCACCGCCAGCGGCAGCCTGGGCTCCAGCAAGCGCTTCCAGGCAGAGCTGGAGGCCCTGGGCGTGCCCGCCGAGCACATCCGCATCGTCGGCATCGACCGCCACAACTATCTGGACACCATGAACGACCCGGCCGTGGTTGCGCCGCTGCGCGAGGCCAGTGCGGTATGGTTCGTTGGCGGCGATCAGGCCCGCATCGCCCGCGCACTGTTCAACGCCGACGACAGCCCGTCGCTGGCCATGCAGGCCGTGCAGGCGATCTACGATAAGGGCGGCGTGGTGGCCGGTACCAGCGCCGGGGCCAGCATCCTCGGTGCGCGCATGCCCACCGCCTACGGGGTGGTCATGGACACCCTGGATTTCGGCGTGGCCACGGCCGAGGGCCGGCGCGGTACCGCCCTGCTCAGGGGCGCAGGTCTGTTCACCGCTGGTGTGATCGACCAGCACTTCGACAAGATCGAGGAAACCAGTAGCGGGCGCGCCGCGCGCATGGCCAGCTACCTGCTGGAGCAGCCGGCTCCGGGCAAGGGCTTCGGCCTGGATACCAACACCGCCATGTGGATCAAGCCCAGTGGTGAACTGGAGGTACTGGGCGAGGGCTACCTGACCATCATGGACTCTGCCGCAGCGAAGAAGAGCTTCGGGCTCTACGGTACGCGCATCGACGACATGCGCCTGGCCATGCTCGGTCATGGGGATCGCTACGACCTGGCCTCGGGCGAGATCCGGCCGGATGCCGGCAAGCAGCCGATCGAGCCTGGCAACGAGTACCTGGTGGGTAATCGCCTGCTCACCGACCTGTCTGCCGTGTCGGCGATCAACCGAGCGGTGCTCTATGGCCTGGCCGACAATACGGCGAGCCGCCAACTCGGGCTGATGACCCGCTACAACCCGGCCAACGGTTACCACTACGGCTATCGCTTCGAATTCAGCAAACGGGCGGACTTCGCCGCTCATAGCCGCTTCCACGATTCGCAGACCAACTACAGCGTCAGCGGCGTGCGCCTGGATATCCGTCCGGTGACCGCCGATCTGCGCGAGCCGGCCGCTGGCGCCCCGCGTGATGCCGGCAACGGCCGCCGCGGCGACGCCATTCGTGCGGTGACCTTCCGCGGCCTGATGACCCTCAACGCCGAGGGTGACTTCGAGGCACAGCGCCCGATCACCCGCGGCGAGCTGGCCAATGCCCTGCAGATGACCCTGGCCGCGGAGCCCAACCTCAAGGCCCTGCCGACGCTGAGCGACGTGCCGGCCGAGCATCCTCTACGCGAGCACATCGAAGTGGTGGTTTCCAACGGCTGGATGGATGGCGCCGAGCGCTTCGACGCCGAGCGGCCGGCCAGCCGCGCGGACTGGGCGCTGGCCTGCAAGGCGCTGGTCGAGCGCTTCAGCGGAGCCACGTGGGGCAAGACCTTGGTGCTGCAGGACGTCGCGGGCCTCTCTGTAGCGAACGCCGAGGCTGCCGCGCAGACCGTGGCCGAAGGTTGGTTGAGCGCCAACCAGGGACGCTTCGAGCCTGCTGCACCGGTCGCGCGCGCCGAGGTCGCCGAGACCCTGGCACGCATCATCGGCCTCTAGAGCCTTTTTTCTACCTCTACCCCCAGCCCGCCTGCACCGCACAGGCGGGGCGGGCACGGCTGCGCCGGAGAAACGAGCCATGCAATTGAACCGAGTGGAGGTCTTCGCCCTGCACAAGCTGCTGCAAGACGACAGCCTGGTGGCACAGACCGTCATCTCTTCCAGCGTGCGAGTGCACGAAAGGGTGCGCACCCGGGCAGGTTTCTTCTCGGTGCTGCACCTGCCGCGCCGCCTCGAACTGAGCCGCGAACTACAGGAACGGCGCTGGCCGTTTCGCCTGAAGCGGCGCAAGGGCGTGGGCTACTTCGTGTGCTGGCTGGAAGAGCGCTCACTTTGCCTGGAGGCCGTGATCGAGCGCGGCGAATGCCCGGCTGACCTGGTTCCCGAGCTGTTCACCTGAGCAGCGGCGAACACCGCCCGCGTCGCGGGCCCCCCCATACCAATAAAACCAACGGAGTAAGGCATGAAGATTCTCAAACTCAGCTGTCTCGCCCTGGCCATCGGTGCTGTGGCCGCACAGGCTGCCGCCGCCGGTCAGCAGCAGGAAGCCAATGGGTTCATCGAGGACAGCAGCCTGCAGCTGATCAACCGCAATTTCTACATGAACCGCGACTACCGTCATGGCGGCAGCAACAGCCAGGGCATCAACCGCGCCAAGCCAGTCAACGAACGCAACGGCTATCGCGAGGAGTGGGCACACGGTGCGCAGCTGAACTTCAGCTCGGGGTTCACCCAGGGGACCGTCGGTGTCGGCGCCGATGCCTTTGCCTATGGCGGCGTCAAGCTCGATAGCGGCCGTGGCCGGGTGGGCAACGGCCTGCTGCCGATCAGCAACAACCGCACCGCCGATGCCGAGGTGCCGGACAACTACGGCCAGATCGGCGGAGCGGTGAAGCTGCGCGCCTCGTCCACCGAGCTGAAGTACGGCGAGATGCGCCCGACTGCACCGGTGTTCGCCACCGGCGATTCGCGCCTGCTGCCGGAGACCGCGACCGGCTTCCAGATTTCCAGCAGTGAGTTCGACGCGCTGTCCTTCGAGGCCGGCCACTTCACCTCGATCAATCGCCGCAACTCCACCAACTCCGATGACGACCTGACCAGCGAGTACGCCGAGGTGGAGGCGCGCAGCGTCGACTTCGCCGGCCTTAGCTACGCGGTCAATGACGACCTGAGCCTGATGTTCTATGCCAGCGAGGCCAAGGACGTCTGGCGTCAGTACTTCGCCAACCTGAACTACAACATCCCGCTGACCGATAGCCAGGCGCTGAACTTCGACCTGGTGGCATACAAGACCCGCGACGAAGGTGAGGCGCGTGCCGGCGAGCTGGACACCCTGACCTGGTCGCTCAAGGGCGCCTACAGCATCGGCGCGCACAAGCTCAGCCTGGCCTATCAGAAGGTGCGTGGCGACGAGTTCTTCGACTACATCGGCGGCGACTCCATCTGGCTGGCCAACTCGGTGCAGTACTCCGACTTCAACGCCCCGAACGAGCGCTCGGTGCAGATTCGCTACGACCTGAACATGAAGCACTACGGCGTTCCCGGCCTGACCTTCATGGCCCGCTACATCAAGGGCGACGATATCGACGGGACCAAGGCCGATCCGAATGGCGCCTTCGCCGGCTGGGCCGGTGACGACGAGAAGCATTGGGAACGCGATCTGGAAGCGCGCTACGTGTTTCAGGAAGGCGCGGCCAAGGACCTCTCGCTGCGCCTGCGTCACGCCACTCACCGCTCCACGGCATTCGACGACGACCTCGACGAGGTGCGCCTGATCATCGAGTACCCGCTGAGCATCCTGTAAAGGCATTCTCCGGGCGGCGACAGATTCCGTGCCGTCCGGAGCTTTTTCTTCAAGGTCAGCTCCCACGCTCCTTTGGCCTTAAGGCGTCGCCAGCGGCGCCTGCTTTTCCGCCAGGAGACCTGACCCCCTGGCCCCGCGCGGGCAAGGAGTCGAAATGCTACGCATGCTGTTGTGTCTGTTCGCTGTGCTGCTCGCCCAATCGGGCACGGCAGGACCGTTGCGGGTCGCCATGGAGGGACAGTTCCCGCCTTTCGAAGAACTCGATGCGCAGGGCAATCTGGTCGGCTTCAACGTCGACATCGCCAGGGCCCTGTGTCAGCGCATGCAGCGCGAATGCGAGCTGCAGCGCTTCGCCTGGGATGAGCTGATCCCGGCACTCGACGCGGGACGCGCGGACCTGATCCTGGCGTCCATGTCTATCACCGCGGCGCGCGCCGAACGGGTGGACTTCACCGCTCGCTATGCGCAGACCCCGGCCTTTTTCTTTGCCCGCAAGGGTCATATCAATCAGATGCTGATCACCCCGCGGCGCATCGCCGGCAAGCGCGTCGGCGTGCAGCAGGGCACCACCTACGAGCGCTTTCTCGAGGCCCGCTTCGCCGAGCATGTGCAGCTGCTGCGCTACCCCAGCGCCGCCCAGGCCTACCGGGCGCTCGCAGGCGGCGAGCTGGATCTGGTGCTCGACGACGCCGTTTCCGGTTACTTCGGCTTCCTCCTGACCGAACTGGGCCGCGACTTCGAGCAGGTCGGCGGCCCCGTGGTGGCGCCGCAGTTCTTCGGCCAGGGGCAGGGCATCGCCGTGCGCAAGGGTGACGACGAGCTGCGCCAACAGCTCGATCGGGCGCTGGCCGCGATCCTTGCCGACGGCACCCACAAGCGCATCGAGAAACGCTACTTCGAACAGTTTTCCGTTTACTGAGGCCGGCCCGCCGACTGCGCTCTGGCTCCCAATCACCGTTCCCCAACCAGCGTCACCAACCGTGCCCCTGCGGCACCTGCGGAGAAATCGAAATGATCGGATCGGTTATTCGTTACACCCTCATGCTGGCTCTTCTGTTACCGCTGCCGGCCCTGGCGGCCGGCCCGCTGTTACTGGTGGGCGGTGGGCTCAAGGACGACAACGCGGTGATCTACCAACGCCTGGTGCAGCTGGCCGGCGGCAGTCAGGCACGCATCGGCGTGATCACCGCCGCCTCGATTCCACCGAGTCAGGACCCGGACGCTGGCACTGCCAACGCGCGCAACTCCGAGGCCAATGGCGAGTTCTACGCGCAACTGCTGAAGACCTACGGCGCCCAGGATGCCCAGTGGATCCCCATCGATCTGGACAGCATCGGCAACAACAGCAACCCGCAGGTGATCGCGCAGATCAACGGCATGACCGGCTTCTTCTTCGGCGGTGGCGACCAGGCGCGCCTGACTCAGGCGCTGCAGACCGCAACGCGCGCCGACACGCCGGCGCTGGCCGCGATTCGCGCCCGGCATGATGCTGGCGCCGTGCTCGCCGGCAGCAGCGCGGGAACCGCGATCATGGTCGGCGGGCCGATGATCACCGGTGGCGAGAGTTATCCCGCTCTGCGCTACGGCGTCTACACAACCCCGGGCGGTGATGACCTGTCCTACGACATGCAGGGCGGTTTCGGCTTCTTCAGCCACGGCCTGCTCGATACCCATTTCAGCGAGCGCGGTCGCCAGGGCCGCATCGTGCGCCTGGCCGACTACACCAACGTGCCGTTCGCCTTCGGCGTCGACGAGGACACCGCGCTGCTGGTGCAGCACAACCCCAGCCTCGGCCAGGTGGAGATGGAAGTGCTCGGCAGCAATGGCGTGTTCATCTTCGACCTGCGCAACAAGCAGCGCGGCACCGGCAGCAGCTATGCCCTCTACGATGTGCTGGCCAGCTACCTGACCGCCGGCGACCGTTACCGCCCGGCCAATCAGCAGTTCGTGATCGCCAGCGGCAAGACCAGCCTGCGTGGGCGCGAGTACTACAGCTCGGCGATGACCGCCACCGGCGACATCTTCAGCAGCCCGAACAACAGCGGTGCCAACGGCCGACGCAACCCGCGCGAGTTCGTCAAGGTCAGTACCGACCTGTTCGACAGCCGCTCGACCAGCACCCTGGGCCGCACCTACGAAAGCAATCCGCGTTTCCGCGTCGACCTGATCAAGAGCACCACCTTCGACAGTCACGGCTATCAGGGGCTTGTCAACGGCAAGCGCCTGACCTCCTATCTGCGTCTGCGCGTGGATATGCGCCCCAACTGAGAAAGTGTCTGGCTCGCGCTGCCTGCACCTGCCCAGGCAGCGCCGCTGTTAAGCCGCGCGCAGTTCTGAGCGCGGCTTCTTTGCTACTCCCGTACGAACCTTTCCCGCCAGACGGTCGCTGCGCAAAGTGCTTGACGAGGCTATATGAAGGTGGTCATATAAATGACTAGAATTATGATTGTAATCTAAAGCGTTCACCTACCTTCATCCCTCATCCCGGAGACTTCCATGAGCACTGCAAGCAAGCCTGCTATCGCCCTGATTACCGGCGCCTCGTCCGGCATCGGCGCCACCTACGCCGAGCGTCTGGCTCGGCGTGGTCACGACCTCCTGCTGGTGGCGCGTGATGCCCAGCGCCTGCAGGCCCTGGCCGAGCGCCTGGGCGGCGAATATGGCGTCGATGTCGAGGTGCTACCGGCCGACCTGACGCAGAAGGCCGATGTGCTCAAGGTGGAGCAACGCCTGAGAGAGGATGCCAGCATTGGCTTGCTGGTGAACAACGCGGGCGTGGCGATGAACGGCAAGCTTGCCGACGCTGATCTGGAGCAAGCCGAGGCGATGATCCAGCTCAATGTGGTGGCGCTGACGCGTTTGGCTGCCGCAGCCGCGGCCAATTTCTCCACGGCGGGGCGTGGCGGCATCATCAATCTTGGTTCGGTGGTGGCGCTGGCGCCGGAGATGTTCAATGCGGTGTACAGCGCGACCAAGGCCTATGTGCTGAGCCTGACCCAGACCCTGGCTGGTGAGTTGCGTGGTTCGGGCGTGCAGGTGCAGGCGGTGATGCCGGGCGTGACGCGCACCGAGATCTGGGAGCGCAGCGGTACCGATGCCTCTGCGCTGCCGCCGTCGATGATCATGGAAGTGGGCGAGATGGTCGATGCGGCGCTGGCCGGCTTCGATCAGGGCGAACTGGTGACCATACCCTCGCTACCGGATGCAGCCGACTGGGACGCCTTCGTCGCTGCCCGTGCCGCACTGGGGCCGAACCTGTCGCGCGACCAGGCGGCTGCGCGTTACAAGTGAAACCGCGGAGCTGGCCGTAGGGTGCGCCGTGCGCACCGCTTGCCTGTCTGTTATTGGCCCTGCACCTGCTCGATCAACAGGCGACGGGTCGTCTTCAGCAGGCGGTCGGACAGCTCCGGGTCCTTGACGCTACGCGATAGCAGCAGGGCGCCGACCATGGTCGAGAGCAACAGCACGCTCCGCTCGGCGGCATCATCACCATCGAGGTTGTTCTCGATCAGGTTCAGACGGTCGCGCACCAGGGCGTCAGTGGTTTCGCTGGCCTCGCCACGCTGGCCCAACTCGGCGGACATGGTTGGCAGTGGGCAGCCACTGCCGGGGTTGGCGCGATGCGCGCTGGACAGGTAGCTGGCGATAAAGCGTGGCAGCGGTGTCTCGGCATCCTTGGCCAGCGCCTCGGTGCTGCGGGAAAGTTCCTCCACCGCATGGCGCAGGGCGTTTTCCACCAGATCGTCCTTGGACTTGAAGTGGGCATAGAAACCGCCATGGGTCAGGCCCAGTGCCTTCATCAGCGGTTGCAGGCCAGTGGCGCCGACACCATCGCGGCGAAAGCGCAGGGCCGCCTCCTCGATGATGCGTTGGTGGGTCTTGGCCTTGTGGTCTTCCGAATAGCGCATGGGCTTTCTCGTCTATCAGATGCTGGCTGTCATCTTACACTTGCGTCGCCGTTCTGGCGCGGCGCGTTCATATCGAGAATCAGGCAGGTGGTGGAGGCGACGGCGTAGAGGCGCTCGTCGACGTCGTACAGGCGGCCTTCGGCCAGCGCGGTGGAGCGGCCGACGTGGATGATGCGGCCTTCGGCGCGTACCGGACCGACTTCGCTGCGCAGCGCGCGGATGTAGCTCACTCGCAGGTCTGCAGTGGTGTAACCCTGGCCTGTCTTGAGCAGGGTATGCACGGCGCAGCCCATGCAGGAGTCGAGGAGTGTGGCGATGTAGCCGCCATGCACGCTGCCCAGCGGGTTGTAGTGTCGCTGATCGGGCGTGCCCTGGAAGACGAACAAGCCGCTGGCCCATTGCACCGGGGTGAAGTCGAGCACCGCGTTGATCGGTGGCGAGGGCAGGTCGCCACGGCCGATACCGTCGAAGAAATCCATCGGCGTCATGGCGGCCACTTCCGCCAGGCTGAGGGTGCCGGGAGCGGCGAGCTGGTTGCGAATGGCCTGTTCCTCGGCAATCCAGGTGGCGAGGCGGGCGTCTCGTGATAAGGCGGTCATGCTGGCTCCAGATAAATATGATGGACGACATTCAATGTTTCATATTATGGTCGAAATATAAATAGCCGCCAGTCGCTGTCGATCGGAGTTTCGCCATGCTGCCTTCCCGTGTTTTGTTGATCATCCTGATGCTGCTCACCGCACTGGGGGAAACCTCCACGCAGTTGCTGATTCCCGCTCTTGGCGAGCTGGAGCGCGGGCTGGAGGCCGAGCCTGGTAGCAGTCTGTTGGCGCTGTCGCTGTTCGTCGGCGCCTTTGGCCTTGGCCAGTTGCTGCTCGGGCCGCTGTCGGATCGGTTGGGGCGCCGTCCGGTGTTGCTCGCCGGGCTGAGCCTTTATCTGCTGGCGACCCTGGGCATGCTGCTGGCGCCGAACATCGACGTGCTGATCGGCATGCGTGTGCTGCAGGGGCTAGGTGCCTGTGCGGCGCTGGTGCTGGCGCGAGCCATAGTCCGTGACGTGTGGCAGGAGCAGGCAGGGCCGGCCCTGGCGCTGACGGTGCTGGGCATGTTCGCGGCCATCGTCCTGTCCCCGGTGGTCGGTGGCCTGCTGACCCAGTACGGTGGTTGGCGCGCGCCGCTGTTGGCGACCCTTGTACTTGGCAGCCTGGCCTTGCTGGCGGTGTTTACCCGTTATCGTGAGAGCCATCTGCAGCGCGATCCCCAGGCTGGCCGCCTCAAAGGCCTGCTGGCCAGCTACCTGCAGGTGTGGCCCAGTTGCCGCGCTTTGGCGCTGACCATCGCCTGCACCTATGGCGCGATGTTCGTGGTGGTGGCGGGGTCTTCGTCGGTGTACATCGGCCTGCTGGGGCTTAGCGCCGCGCAATACGGGCTGACCTTCGCCCTTATCGTTTCCGGTCTGCTTGGCGGCGCGCTGTTCACCCTGCGCAACGTACAGCGCCTGGGGCCGCAGAAGGTGGTGGGCATCGGCGTCGCGCTGGTGCTGCTCGGGTCGTTGCTGACCCTGGCGATCTATCTGCTGTTCGGCCTATCGCTGCTGGGGCTGTCGCTGCCGCAGGTAGTGGTGACGCTGGGCGGTGGCATGCTGCTGCCGGCAGCGGTGGCCGGCGCGGTAATTCCAAATCCGCAGCGTGCCGGGTTGGCTGCGGGGCTGATGGGCTTCTCGCAGATGGCGGGCGCTACTCTGGCCGGCCTGCTGCTCGGTGCCCTGCAGGATGGCTCGGCCTGGCCTATGGTTGCCTTGAATGCGCTGTTCGCCGTGTTGGCGTTTCTGTTCTTCCACCTCTTGCGCGTGCGCCCGGTCGTCACGGCTGCGGTGGCTGGCAAACTTCCCTGATTCGAGGACAAAGCTATGAGCAGCTATGACGTGGTCATCATCGGCGCCGGCCCCGGCGGCTACAATGCGGCTATTCGCGCCGGGCAACTGGGTTTGAAGGTAGCCTGTGTGGAGGGGCGCGAAACGCTCGGTGGTACCTGCCTGAACGTCGGCTGCATGCCGTCCAAGGCCTTGCTGCATGCATCCGAACTCTACGAAGCTGCCGCCGGTGGTGAGTTGAGCAGCCTGGGGGTGGAGGTCACGCCGACGCTCAACCTGATGCAGATGATGAAGCAGAAGGCCGATAGCGTCGAAGCGCTGACCAAGGGCGTGGAGTTTCTATTTCGCAAGAACAAGGTGGAGTGGGTCAAGGGCTGGGGGCGTATCGACGGCCCCGAGCGGGTGCAGGTGAAACTGAGCGAAGGCGGCGAGCGCCTGTTGGAAACGAAGAACATCGTCATCGCCACAGGCTCGGAGCCAACACCTTTGCCGGGTGTGGAGATCGACAACGTGCGCATCCTCGACTCCACCGGCGCGCTGTCGCTGCCCGAGGTGCCCAAGCACCTGGTGGTGATCGGTGCCGGGGTGATCGGTCTGGAGCTGGGCTCGGTGTGGCGCCGCCTGGGCAGCCAGGTCACGGTGGTGGAATACCTCGACCGCATCTGCCCCGGTCTTGACGGCGAGACGGCCAAGACCCTGCAGCGCACCCTGAGCAAGCAAGGCATGAGTTTCAAGCTCGGCACCAAGGTCACCGGTGCCAAGACGGGCAAGTCCGGCGTGACCCTGACGCTGGAGCCGGCAGCAGGCGGCGCGAGCGAGACCCTGGAAGCCGATTACGTACTCGTGGCCATCGGTCGACGCCCTTACAGCAAAGGTCTCGGGCTGGAGAGCGTCGGCCTGAACACCGACAAGCGCGGCATGCTCGGCAATGAAAAACACCAGAGCAGCGTACCGGGCGTGTGGGTGATCGGTGATGTCACCTCCGGGCCGATGTTGGCGCACAAGGCCGAAGATGAGGCGGTGGCCTGTATCGAGCGCATCGCCGGACATGCGGCGGAGGTCAACTACGGGGTAATCCCCGGGGTGATTTACACCCGCCCGGAAGTGGCCAGTGTCGGCAAGGGCGAGGAGGAGCTAAAGGCCGAGGGGCGCGCGTACAAGGTCGGCAAGTTCCCCTTCACCGCCAACAGCCGGGCGAAGATCAACCACGAGACCGAAGGTTTCGTGAAGATCCTCGCTGACGCCAATACCGACCAGATTCTCGGCGTACACATGATCGGCCCGAGCGTGGGCGAACTGATCGGCGAGTACTGCGTGGCCATGGAGTTCTCCGCCTCGGCCGAGGACATCGCGCTGACCTGTCATCCGCACCCGACCCGTTCGGAGGCAGGGCGTCAGGCAGCGATGGGCGTACATGGCTGGACCATGCAGGCCTGAGATCACGTAGGGTGTCGCGGTGCCGCTCGGGTCTTACTTATCGGGTGTTGCGTCGATTGAACGTTCGTATCGGTGCGTGTGGCGCACCCTACGGGCGTGGTGCTCTCGTAGCCCGGATGCAATCCGGGAACTGCACAGAACGACCCCGTATTTCATCCGGACTACGGCGCGGCGTACTCGGCGTCAGAGTACGTGGTCGAGGTTCACCGGCTCGCCCGGCTGGACGTTGAGTTTGCTGCGGATGTCGGCGAACACCTTGTCGTACTCGTCGTGGCCGCGCATCACCGGGCTGGCGTTGGGGTGCAGGCCATGGCGGGCTGCGATGCGGGTCGCCACACTGGCGAAGTTGAAGGCGACGTCGCGGTGCAGTTCGAATTCTTCCTCGAAGTGCCTGCCGTCCACGTCGCCGACCAGGCGCATGTGCAGCATCGGCCCCTGCTGCGGGTCCTTGCGGACTTCGTAGTAGAAATCCACCGAGAAGGGCGGCAGCAGGCGCATGTGCTCGGGGCGGTCGGTGTTGTCGCGGTGCAGGTGACCGGGGGTGAACATGATCGGGACCTCCTTCAGCGATAGACGATGCCAGTGCAGTCCAGGCTGATGCGCGTGCCCGAACGCCCCTGGACGATGGCTTCGATGTTTTCCAGCGAGCCGATTACCGCCGTGCTGCCGGTGTTGCGGGCGAATTCGCAGGCGGCCTGCACTTTCGGGCCCATGGAACCGGCTGCGAAGCCGAGCGTTTCGATAGCGTCGGGATGGGCTTCGGCGATGGATTGCTGCGTGGGTTTGCCCCAGTCGATATAGGCTGCGTCGACATCGGTGGCGATCACCAGCAGATCGGCATTGAGTTGTTCGGCCAGCAGCGCCGAGCAAAGGTCCTTGTCGATCACCGCTTCGACGCCGCGCAACTGGTTGCCGTCGTACATGGTCGGGATACCGCCGCCGCCGGCGCAGATCACCACGCTGCCTTTTTCCAGCAGCCACTTGATCGGGCGAATCTCGAAGATGCGTTGCGGCCTGGGGCTTGCCACCACGCGACGGAACTTGTCGCCGTCCGGGGCGATGCTCCAGCCTTTCTCGGCGGCCAGGCGTTCGGCTTCTTCCTTCGTATAGACCGGGCCGATGGGCTTGGTTGGGTTCTTGAATGCCGGGTCGGCGCTGTCCACTTCCACCTGCGTGAGCAGGGTGGCGAAGGGCACTTCGAACGGTAGCAGGTTGCCCAGCTCCTGTTCGATCATGTAGCCGATCATGCCTTCGGTCTCGGCGCCGAGCACGTCCAGCGGGTAGGGGTTGGCCGCGTCATAGGCGTTGCCCTGCAGGGCCAGCAGGCCGACCTGCGGGCCGTTGCCGTGGGCGATCACCAGCTCGACGCCGTCTGCCACCTTGGCGATCTGCTGGCAGGCGATACGCACGTTGTCACGTTGGTTTTCCGCGGTCATGGCTTCACCGCGGCGAAGCAGGGCGTTGCCGCCCAGGGCGATGACGAGTCGCATGGTGTTCTCCTTGTTCGTGTTCGTAGCCCGGATGCAATCCGGGGCAGTGGAACAGCTCATCCCCGGATTGCATCCGGGCTACGGGCGGCCAGAACCGGCTTAAAGTCTTGCGAGCTAGAGCAATGCAATAACGGCGGCCCCACAAAAACAGGAGAGGAACGGTCGGAGTCGCGGGCGACTGTACTTTTGTACATGAGCATGACTCGCTTCGCTCGCCCCTACGGAGCCGCACTGAAGTGCGTTAGCCGCAAGCGGCTTTCCTATCCTGTTGTTAACGCAGCAGTGCCGACGCGCAGCAGACTTTCAGTCGGTTCTCAGATGTCTGCCAGGGTCGCCACCAATATCGCCTTGATCGTATGCATGCGGTTTTCCGCCTGCTCGAAGGCGATGTTCCAGGGCGATTCGAAGACGTCTTCGGTGACCTCGATGCCGTTCTTCAGGTGCGGATACTGCTCGGCGATCTGCTTGCCGACCTTGGTCTCGCTGTTGTGGAAGGCCGGCAGGCAGTGCATGAATTTCACCCGTGGGTTGCCGGCGGCCTTCATGATCTCGGCGTTGACCTGATAAGGCAGCAGCTCCTGGATGCGTTCGCCCCAGGCTTCCACCGGCTCGCCCATGGAGACCCAGACATCGGTGTGAACGAAATCAACGCCCTTGACCGCTTCCTTCGGATCTTCGGTGAGCAGGAGGCGTGCGCCACTTTCCTGCGCGAACTGCTTGCAGGCGGCGACGTGTTCCTCGCTCGGCCACAGCGCCTTGGGCGCGGCGATGCGCACGTCCATGCCGAGCTTGGCGCCAATCAGCAGCAGCGAATTGCCCATGTTGTTGCGCGCATCACCGAGGTAGGCGTAGGCAATGTCGTGCAGCGGCTTGTCGCTGTGCTCACGCATGGTCAGCACGTCGGCAAGCATCTGCGTCGGGTGGTACTCGTCGGTCAGGCCGTTGAACACCGGCACGCCGGCATAGGTGGCCAGCTCCTCGACGATCTCCTGTTTGAAGCCGCGGTACTCGATGGCGTCGTACATGCGCCCGAGCACGCGGGCGGTGTCCTTCATCGACTCCTTGTGGCCGATCTGCGACGAATTGGGGTCGATGTAGGTAACGTTGGCGCCCTGGTCGTAGGCCGCCACCTCGAAGGCGCAGCGGGTGCGGGTGGAGGTTTTCTCGAAGATCAGCGCGATGTTCTTGCGGGTCAGGTGCTGCTGTTCGGTGCCGGTGTATTTGGCGCGCTTGAGGTCGCGTGACAGGTCGAGCAGGTAACGCAACTCGCGGGTGCTGTGGTGCATCAGGCTGAGCAGGTTACGGTTGTGCATGTTGAAAGCCATGATTCGTTCTCCTCGTGGGCAGTGGAAACACCCCGGCAGCGGATGGCCGCCGGGGCTGGCTGGATCAGTAGTCGATAGGGTCGCGGATGATCGGGCAGGTCATGCAGTGGCCGCCGCCACGTCCGCGCCCCAGTTCGCTGGCGCTGATGGTGATGACCTCGACGCCGGCCTTGCGCAACAGCGTGTTGGTGTAAGTGTTGCGGTCGTAGCCGATCACCACGCCTGGCTCCAGACAGACCACGTTGTTGCCGTCGTCCCACTGCTCGCGTTCGGCCTCGTAGGCGTCGCCGCCGGTTTCCACCACGCGCAGCTTCTTCAGATTGAGGGATTCGGCTACCACATCGACGAAGGGTTTGTCCTCGCGGCGTACGTCGATGCCACCCGGGCGGCTCTCGTCCGGGCGCAGGGTGAAGGGTACGATGCCGTTAGCCACTTCCGGGAAAATGGTCACCAGGTCGCGGTCGCAGAAACTGAACACGGTGTCCAGGTGCATGGCCGCGCGGGAACGGCCCAGGCCGGCAACTACCACCCTGTCTGCCGCGCCCTTGGCGAATAGCGCGCGCGCCACCTGGCCGATGGCCTGGTGCGAGCTGCGTTCGCCCATGCCGATCAGCACGGTGCCGTTGCCGATGGGCATCACGTCGCCGCCTTCCAGGGTGGCCGAGCCGTGGTCCTGGTCCGGATCGCCGTACCAGATCTCGAAGGGCTCATTGGTGAAGTCCGGATGGAAGGTGTAGATGGCACTGGCGAGCAGGGTTTCCTGACGGCGCGCTGGCCAGTACATGGGGTTCAAGGTGACGCCGCCATAGATCCAGCAGGTGGTGTCGCGGGTGAACTGGGTGTTGGGCAGCGGCGGGAAGATGAAGCTGGCTTCGCCGAGGTAAGCATTGAACATCTTCGCCGCCTCGGAATCCGTGTGCTTGGCCAGATCGGCGCCGGATACGCCGCCGATCAGGAACTCGGCGATCTTGCGTGGCTCCAGCCCTTCGATGAAGGCGCGCACTTCATTCTGCAGACCGAGGCCGACGCTGTTGGGGGTGATCTTGCGGTCGAGAATCCACTTCAGCGCGTTGGGGTCGCTGACGGTCTCTTCCAGCAGGTTGTGCATCTCCACGACCTCAATGCCGCGTTCGCGCATCTTGGTCATGAAATCGAAGTGATCGCGCTTGGCCTGGGAGACCCAGATCACGTCGTCGAACAGCAGTTCGTCGCAGTTACCGGGGGTCAGGCGCAGGTGGGCAAGGCCTGGCGAGCAGACCATCACCTTGTGCAGTTTGCCGGCTTCGGAATGAACGCCGAGGGGCTTCTTGGACATATCGAACTCCTTCTCTTACAGACTCAGGAAACCGTCATACAACCCGTAGGCGGCGATGGCGGCACCGATCAGTACGGCGACGAAAATGATCTTCTCGACGCCAGTGAAAATGGGTTGTCCCAGTTCGTGCTTGGCCTTGGCGAAAAGGAGCGCGCCAGGGGCATAGAGCAGTGCGGACAGCAGCAGGTACTGCACGCCGGCGGCGTACACCAGCCACACCGCGTACAGGGTGGAGATGGCCGCGATCAGCAGGTCCTTGTTGCGCTCGCCAGCGGCACTCTCGTAGGTCTCGCCGCGCACCGCCAGCAATACTGCGTAGGCGCTGGACCAGAAGTAGGGCACCAGGATCATCGAGGTGGCCAGGTACAGCAGGCTGAGGTAGGTGGAGGCGCTGAACAGGGTGATGATCAGAAACAGCTGGATCAGTCCGTTGGACAGCCACAGCGCATTGGCCGGAACGTGGTTGGCGTTCTCCTTGCGCAGGAATTCCGGCATGGTGTGGTCGCGGGCGCTGGCGAAGAGAATCTCGGCGCACAGCAGCGTCCACGACAGCAGCGCACCGGCCAGCGAGACGATCAGGCCGATGGCGATCAGCTGCGCCCCCCAGGGGCCGACCACCTGCTCCAATACGCCGGCCATGGACGGGTTCTTCAACCCGGCCAGTTCGGCCTGGGCCATGATGCCCTGAGACAGGATGTTGACCAGTACCAGCAGCAGAAGCACGCCGACGAAACCGATCACCGTGGCCTTGCCGACGTCGCTGCGCTTCTCTGCGCGCGCGGAGAAGATGCTCGCACCCTCGATGCCGATGAACACCCAGACGGTGACCAGCATCATGTTGCGCACCTGATCCATCACGCTGCCCAGCTCCGGGTTGCCACGGCCCCAGAAGTCGCTGGTGAACACATCGAGCTTGAAGGCGATGGCGGCGATGACGATGAACAGCGCCAGTGGCAGCATCTTGGCGATGGTGGTCACGGTGTTGATGAAGGCCGCCTCCTTGATCCCTCGCAGCACCAGGAGGTGCAGCAGCCAGAGCAGCACGGATGCGCAGATCACGGCGGGCAACGTATTGCCCTCGCCGAATACCGGGAAGAAGTAACCCAGGGTGGAGAACAGCAGCACCATGTAGCTGACGTTGCCGATCCAGGCGCTGATCCAGTAGCCCCAGGCCGAGGAGAAGCCCATGTAGTCGCCGAAACCGGCCTTGGCGTAGACGTAGACGCCGCCGTCGAGTTCGGGCTTGCGGTTGGCCAGGGTCTGGAACACGAAGGCCAGGGTCAACATGCCCACGCCGGTGATCAGCCAGCCGATCAGGGTGGCACCGGCGCTGGCGCTGGCGGCGATGTTCTGCGGCAGCGAAAAGATACCGCCGCCGACCATGGAGCCGACGACTAGCGCGATCAGCGCGCCAAGGCGGAGTTTCTGCGTCGAATCAGACATCTCAATTACCTCCGTGTCACAAGGGGACATAGGTATTGAGCGCGTTTGGCGAGCACAGCATTCTGACCTAAATCAAGGGTCAGGATTCGTCAACGCACATCCTTGTTCCAAGCGTTGTCGAGCACCTGAATGAGTCAGGACTGCTGCTCTGGCTGGCACGCTGAGGCACCAGTCCAATCACGATAGTCCGTACTTTCTGTTAAGCAATGATGGCGAGTTGAGATGGGATGAAGGCGGGGGGATGAAATGGGCGGGGCGGTTGGCCCCGCTCGACGCTCCGGCCGGATAGGCTGGCGCAGACCCGAAGGTCGGAAGGAGAGAACACGGCGCCGGGCGGGTAGCCCCTGCTGGCAGTTGCGCCGTGTGGGTGCAGCATGACGCGGAAAGCTTTCAGCCAGCTTTCCACGCCATTACCGGCCGAGGAATATCAGCCGATGGTCATCAGGCTGGCGTTGCCGCCGGCCGCTGCGGTGTTGACGCTCAGGGCGTGCTCCACCAGCAGGCGTTCCAGGGCGATGTCGGTCTCGCCCTTGTTCAGGCCGTGTACACCGACGATGGCGCCCTTGCGCTGCGCCGCCTGTTCGCTCACCGCACGCAGCTGGTCGGAATCGCCGTGGTGCAGGATGGCGTCCAGCTCCACGTCGACGCTGTTCCAGTCGGCCACCAGCTGGATGTGCTTGTGCACCTCTTTCGGCAGCTCGGCGTACAGCGCACGCTGGCTTTCCAGCCAGATCGCCTGGCTGCCCACGGCCAGGGTGGCGGCCAGTTGGGCAAGCAGGTCGCTGCGTTCGTCGGCCAGGTTCAGCACGTGCTCGCGCGGCAGCAGGGTGTAGCTGTTACGCTCGCCGGTCGGGCCGGTCAGCACGTGGCTGCTGTAGCTCTGCGACAGCGCGCGGTACTGCTCGAACAGCGCGGCGATGGCCGGCTCCTGGTTGGCTGCCCATTCGGCGAAGGCGGCGCGCACCTTGTCCAGCTCGGTCGGTGCTGGCAGGGCCTGCACGTCGGCCTGTTGCAGGTACTGGGCGACGGCGTCCTGCGGGCGGGTCGAGAGCAGGCGATAGAGGTACAGCGGGCCACCGGCTTTCGGGCCGGTCCCGGACAGGCCTTCGCCACCGAACGGCTGCACGCCGACCACGGCGCCGACCATGTTGCGGTTCACATACAGGTTACCGACCTTGGCCGTGCCCACCACCTGGGCGATGGTCTCGTCGATGCGCGTGTGTACGCCGAGGGTCAGGCCGTAGCCACTGTCGTTGATCTGCTGCAGCAGCTTGCCCAGGTCCGCACGCTGGTAGCGCACCACGTGCAGCACCGGGCCGAAGATCTCGCGCTTCATTTCGTCGAAGCTGTCCAGCTCGATCAGGGTCGGCACGACGAAGGTGCCGCGCTTGATGTCGTCAGCGTTGACGCGCGCCAGCTGAGTGACCTTGCGGCCTTTCTCGCGCAGCTTGGCGATGTGGGTGTCGATACCGGCCTTGGCTTCGGCGTCGATCACCGGGCCGATGTCGGTGTTCAGGCGTTCCGGGTTGCCGAGGGTGTATTCGGCCATGGCGCCCTTGAGCATGGTCAGCACGCGGTCGGCCACGTCGTCCTGCACGCACAGCACGCGCAGGGCCGAGCAGCGCTGGCCGGCGCTGTCGAAGGCGGAGGCGACCACGTCCATCACCACCTGCTCGGTCAGCGCCGAGGAGTCGACGATCATGGCGTTGAGGCCGCCGGTTTCGGCGATCAGCGGGATGGTGCGGCCCTGGGCGTCGAGACGACCGGCGATATTGCGCTGGAGAATGCCGGCCACCTCGGTGGAACCGGTGAACATCACCCCGCGCACGCGCTCGTCACCGACCAGGCGCGCACCGACAGTTTCACCACGGCCCGGCAGCAGCTGCACGGCACCGGCTGGTACGCCAGCCTCGAGCAGGATACGCACGGCCTGGGCGGCGATCAGTGGGGTCTGTTCGGCCGGCTTGGCCAGCACGGTGTTACCGGCGGCGAGTGCGGCGGCCACTTGGCCACTGAAGATCGCCAGGGGGAAGTTCCACGGGCTGATGCACACCACCGGGCCCAGCGGGCGGTGGCTGTCGTTGCCGAAGCTGCGTGCCTGGATCGCGTAGTAGCGGAGGAAATCCACCGCCTCGCGCACCTCGGCGATGGCGTTGGCGAAGGTCTTGCCGGACTCGCGTACCAGCAGGCCCATCAGTTGCTGCAGCTCGGCTTCCATCAGATCGGCGGCGCGCTCCAGCACGGCGGCGCGCTCGGCTGGCAGAGTGGACTGCCAGATCTGCCCGCTGGCCAGGGCGCAGAGGATGGCGCTGTCGACATCCTTGACGCTGGCTTCGCGCACGTGGCCGACCAGGTCACGGTGATCGGCCGGGTTGCGCACCGGCTCCGGCTCGCCCGGGTTGGGTGCATCGCAGCCGAGCATGGGTTCGGCGACGTAGCTGAGATTGGTGGACGACAGCAGCGCCGAGGACAGCGAGCCGAGGCGGTGTTCGTTGGCCAGGTCGAGGCCGGCGGAGTTGACCCGCTCCTGGCCGTACAGGTCACGCGGCAGGGCGATACGCGGATGCGGCAGGCCGATGGCGCCTTCCTGCGCGGCCATCTGCTCGACCTGCAGCACCGGGTCGAGCACCAGGTCTTTCAGCGAAATGCTGTGGTCGGCGATGCGGTTGACGAAGCTGGTGTTGGCGCCGTTTTCCAGCAGGCGGCGTACCAGGTAGGCCAGCAGGGTCTCGTGGCTACCCACCGGCGCGTAGATGCGGCACGGGCGGTTCAGCTTGCCGTCGGCGATCTTGCCCACCACCTGCTCGTACAAAGGCTCGCCCATGCCGTGCAGGCACTGGAACTCGTACTGGCCCGGGTAGTAGTTCTGCCCGGCCAACTGGTAGATGGCCGACAGCGAGTGGGCGTTGTGGGTGGCGAACTGCGGGTAGATGGCTTCCGGCGCGGCCAGCAGCTTGCGTGCGCAGGCCAGGTAGGACACGTCGGTGTACGGCTTGCGGGTGTACACCGGATAGCCTTCCAGACCGTTGACCTGGGCCAGCTTGATCTCGCTGTCCCAGTAGGCGCCCTTGACCAGGCGGATCATCAGACGGTGGCGGCTGCGCTTGGCCAGGTCGATGACGTAGTCGATCACGTACGGGCAGCGCTTCTGGTAGGCCTGGATGACGAAACCGATGCCGTTCCAGCCGACCAGCGATGGCTCGAAGCACAGGCGCTCGAGCAGGTCCAGCGACAGCTCCAGGCGGTCGGCTTCCTCGGCGTCGATGTTGAGGCCGATGTCGTACTGCTTGGCCAGCTGGGTCAGACCCAGCAGGGTCGGGTACAGCTCGTCCATCACGCGCTCGTACTGGGCGCGGCTGTAGCGCGGGTGCAGGGCGGAGAGCTTGATCGAGATGCCCGGGCCTTCGTAGATGCCGCGACCGTGCGAGGCCTTGCCGATGGCGTGGATGGCCTGCTCGTAGGACGCCAGGTAACGCTTGGCATCTTCCTCGGTCAGTGCGGCTTCACCGAGCATGTCGTAGGAGTAGCGGAAGCCCTTGGCTTCCAGGGTGGCGGCGTTGGCCAGGGCTTCGGCGATGGTCTCGCCGGTGACGAACTGCTCGCCCATCAGGCGCATGGCCATGTCCACGCCCTTGCGGATCACCGGCTCGCCGCTCTTGCCGATCAGGCGGTTGAGCGCCGAGGTCATGCCGGCCTCGGTGTGGGTCGACACCAGCTTGCCGGTAATCAGCAGGCCCCAGCTCGCCGCGTTGACGAACATCGACGGGCTCTGGCCGAGGTGCTGGCTCCAGTTGCCGTTGGCGATCTTGTCGCGGATCAGCGCGTCACGGGTGGCCTTGTCCGGGATGCGCAGCAGGGCTTCGGCCAGGCACATCAGGGCCACGCCTTCCTGCGACGACAGCGAGAACTCCTGCAGCAGGCCCTGCACCAGGCCCTGACGGCCACTGGCATTCTTCTGGTTACGCAGTTTCTCGGCGATGCCCAGGGCCAGCTTCTGCGAGGCCTCGGCCTGCTCCTTGTTCAGGCGCGCCTGCTCCAGCAGCATCGGTACCACTTCGGTTTCCGGGCGGCGGTAGGCGCTGGTGATGGCGGCGCGCAGCACCGACTGCGGGAGGATGCTTTCGGCGAAATCGAGGAACACCTGCAGACCCTGCTCGGTCAGCGACTCCAGCGCTTCTTCACCGGCGGCAGCAGCCAGGCCGGCATGCTCGGCGGGCGTCAGGCCACTCTCGACTTGCTCCAGATAATTGAAGATCGCCTGCTTGATCATCCAGTGCGGGGTGCGGTCGATCTGCGCAGCAGCCTTCTTCAGGCGCTCGCGGGTGGCATCGTCGAGTTTTACGCCAAGCGTGGTGGTGGCCATAGGTGTGTCCTGTTTTTGTCGGTTGTACAGGGTGAAACTGCCTGGAGCAGTTTCTGGCGTCGCTTGCGACGGCCCCAGGGGCTGCCGCCATGGATGGCAGGCAATAAAAAAGCTGCGGGAGATTAAACCCGAGAATATGCATGGTGCAACCAGGTGCAACCAATAATTATCCTGGGCCGACGAACGTCTAATCTCTCGATATCTTCTCGGTGCCTTTACAGTTTGCGAGCGGCTGGCCTGGTCCGTTATGAGCAACGCCAGGCCATGCTGAGGGTCGCTGTACGCTTGTGGTGCAACCTGGGTGCTACCCGATCGCCGGCAAGGTGCTGCCTATTGATCAGGGTAGACCGCCGATATGGGAAGAGTGGCGCGAGGTGACGGATTGCAGGCGCTGAGTTGCGCCTGGCGGGGATCAGTAGCGGCAGTCTTCGCCGATACGTTGGTAGATCAGGGTGTGCTGCTCGCCGTTGGAGTCCAGATAGACCATGCGGGCTTCACCCGCTTGGCAACCTTGCGGCAGGGTCTGACTGATGACCTTGGCGATGTCCAGCCGCATGCCGTAATGGTAATGCTCCGGCGTTTCGGCATATGCCAGGGTAGTGGCGCAGCCCAGAGCGAGCAGGCAGACGATACGTTTCATGATGGCCTCGATGCAGGAAAAAGGGCCGTTTCAGCGGCCCGAGGGACGCCGGTCAGGAGCGCGGCCGGCGCCAGGTAAGCACTGGTTCAACCGTGCTGATCGCTGTTCTGCGCGCTCGCGGTTTGCGCCTGCTGGGTGGCTGTGGCGTGCGGCTGTTGCTGGTGGGCCTGTTGATGAGCGACGAAGGCCGCCGACTCTTCGGCGAAGCAGGCCTGGGCGGCGAGCAGAGTGGAAAGGGACATGACAGTGGCAGTGAGAAGGTTCTTCATTGGGGCGATCCTCTTGGGATTCTTCGTGGGTTCGAAGTCATCCTAGTGAGGCATCGAGGTGCGAAAAAGCGCGTCCCGGGTGAATGACCCTTACCTTTCGCGCAACAATCCTGCAGGCGTCGCCCAGTATTGCGCGTCGTCCAGTACCGCTTCGTCACCGCGCAGCAGCGGCGGCAGTTCGGCTTTGAGAAACTCCACCCAGGTGCGGGTCTTGGCATCGAGAAAGCGTCGCGACGGATAGATCGCATAGATGTTCAGGGCGCGCAGGCGGTGCTGCGGCAGGATGCGCAGCAGGCGTCCTTCACGCAGCGGCTGGCTGGCGACGAACGAGGGCAGCAGGCAGAAACCCATGCCGGCCTGGGTCGCCTTGACCAGCGCTTCGGCGACGTTGACCTGGAAGCACTCGGCCGGCAGGGCCTCCAGTTGTTCGTCGCCGAAATCCCATTGGCCACGGTACAGCGGGTCGGTCAGGCGCAGGTAGCGGTGCTGCTGCAGATCGCTCGGCTGCTGCGGGATGCCATGCTGAGCCAGGTAGCTGGGGGCGGCGCAGAGCACGCTGTAGACCGGACCCAGGCGTTGCGCGACCAGCTGCGAGTCCGGCAGGTCGCGGGCGAAGGCGATGGTCACGTCGTGGCCCTCTTCGAGTAGATCCGGGGTGCGTTGCGCCAGCGTGAGCTCTACCACCACCTGTGGATATCGCTCGGCATAGCGAGCGATCAATGGCGTCAGGTGCTGCAGGCCGAGGCCGGTCATGGTGTGCACGCGCAGGCGACCGCTGGGGGTGTGATGCGCGCCGCGCGCCTCGGCGTCGGCTTCGTCGATCTGGCCAAGAATCTGCCGGCAGCGCTCCAGATAGCGCTCGCCGGTTTCGGTCAGCGCCAGGCGTCGCGTGGTGCGCTGCAGCAGGCGCGCCTGCAGGTGTTGTTCCAGGTCGGTGATCAGTCGCGATACCTGCGCGGTGGACAGATCCAGCGCCTGGGCGGCAGCGGTAAAGCTGCCGCGCTCGACCACCTGAACGAACACGCGCATCGCATGAAGGGTATCCATTGTTGCTCCTGGCGTAAGGGCGTCTCTAACAACCACCTCGGCTTTGGCCTCCTGCGTCGCTCTACCTCCTGCATCCATGCAGTCGTGCGTTGCCATCGCGGTGTTAAAAACAGGCTCGTGCGCGAGTCCGATCAAAATGCTCATTTACTACTCGTAAAGTCGAGCGCGACTCCGATCGTTTTTCGCCTGTTTTTGCCTTGCGCTGGCCACCTCGCTTACGTTGCTAGAGACGCCAGTAATAGGCCAGACGCATTATGCGCGACGGCGAACCTTACAACGCACCCAGGATCAGTTGCGCTGCCACGGCGAACATCATCGCTGCCACGCCCAGGTCGATCAGGCGCCAGGTCAGTGGCCTGGCCAGCCAGGGTGCAAGCCAGGCGGCGCCGAGCGCCAGGGTGGCAAACCAGAGAAAGGAGGCGCTGGCGGCGCCTGCGGCATAGGCGCCAGGTTCAGGTTGCTGGGCACCGAGCGAGCCGATCAGCAGCACGGTATCCAGATAGACGTGCGGGTTGAGCAGGGTGACTGCCAGCGCGGCGAGCATCACTGCGCGCAATGAGCGCGGCTCGCTGCCTGCCGCTTGCAGCGACTGCGGGCGCGCGGCGCGCAGCAGCGCCTGACTGCCGTACCAGATCAGGAAGGCCGCGCCACCCCAGCGAGCGATGGCCAGCAAGGTCGGGCTCTGCGCCAGTAGGGTGGCCAGGCCGAACACGCCGGCGGCCACCAGCAGGGCATCGCAGACGATGCACAGGGCTGCCACCGGCAGGTGATGTTCGCGGCGCAGGCTCTGCGCCAGAACGAAGGCGTTCTGTGCCCCGATGGCCATGATCAGACCGATGGCCACCAGCATGCCGTTGCTGTAGCTCTGCCACATCACGACAGCTCCGGCATGGACGCCGCCGACAGGGCGCGCAGGGTGGAGAGCGCCCGTTCGGCTCGCTCGCTGGGCACGAAAATATGGTCGTGATGGAAACCTGCGACCACGTTGCAGCTGATGCCGGCCTGCGCCAGGGCGGCGGAGAAGGAAGCAGTGAGGCCCACGGCAGCCAGCGACGAATGCACCTCAAGGGTGATCCAGGCGGCGACGTAGTCGTAGCTCAGGCCATGGGCATCGGCGATTTCGCGCGTCAGCACCAGGCTAAGACCCTCGGACTCGCGCATGCTGGCGAGTGGCTGCAGGGCGCGGCAGTCATGCTCGGCTGGGACACAGCAGAACACGTACTGACCGGGGTTGAGCTGCGGCGTCATGCTCTGCAGCAGACGTGCGAGATTGGTTTCGCCAGACATGGCGGGCTCCTGATTGGGCTGAATGCTGGCAAGTCTGCTGTGGGCGGGTATATAAGAGAAACCAATATTGCTGATCACTCATTAGGGAAATCGATTGTTCGATTACAAACTTCTCGCCGCCCTGGCCGCTGTGGTGGAACAGGCCGGCTTCGAGCGTGCCGCGCAGGTGCTTGGGTTGTCGCAGTCTGCGGTGTCGCAGCGCATCAAGTTGCTCGAAGCGCGGGTCGGCCAGCCGGTGCTGGTGCGCGCGACGCCGCCGACGCCCACCGAAATCGGCCGGCGTCTGCTCAATCATGTGCAGCAGGTGCGTCTGCTCGAACGCGACCTGCAGGGCCAGGTTCCAGGGCTGGATGAACAGGCTTTGCCGGAGCGTCTGCGCATCGCCCTCAACGCTGACAGTCTGGCGACCTGGTGGGCGGCGGCGACGGCGGAATTCTGCGCCAACCAGCAGGTGCTGATGGAGCTGGTGGTGGAGGATCAGGAGGTTGGCCTCAAGCGCATGCGAGCGGGCGAAGTGGCCGGCTGCGTGTGTGCCGCCGAGCGTCCGGTGGCGGGGGCGCGCAGCTTGGCGCTGGGGGCGATGCGCTATCGCGCACTGGCCAGCCCGGGCTTCATCGCCCGGCATTTTGCTGCAGGCGTCAGCGTCGACGCGCTGGTGCGTGCGCCAGCCATCGTTTACGGCCCGGATGATCGGTTGCAGCATCGTTACCTGGCGGGCCTCGGCGTCACAGGCGCCTTCGCCTATCACCTGTGTCCCTCGTCCGAAGGATTCGTGCGCCTCGCTGAAGGCGGCTTGGGCTGGGGTCTGGTGCCGGAATTGCAAGTACGCGAAGAGCTGGCCAGCGGCAGGTTGGTGGATCTGCTGCCCGAGCGCTTCATCGATGTGCCGTTGTACTGGCACCATTGGCGCAATGGCGGCGAGTTGCTCAGCGAGTTGACCGAACGCCTGCGTCGCGCAGCCGGCGGCTCGTTGGTGCAGACGCAACCCGGTCCGTAGGATGCGCTGTGCGCACCAACTGCAGGGTGATGAAACGGGGGATTGGCTTGCATCGATCGTGGCGCTGGATGAAGCGCGACCTCCCTCTACGGGCTGGTGCGCACGGCGCACCCTACGAGTGCATGTGCCCGCCCGACGAATGAGGCTTGGCGGGTCGGTATTCTGGCCGTTACCGACAGGGCAGGGGGGATCAGGCGCTGCTAGAGTGCGGCAACTACAAGAATCAATGGCAGGGGATTGCGATGAGGATTCTGGTCACCGGCGCGAGTGGCTTCATCGGCGGGCGCTTCGCGCGCTTCGCGCTCGAACAGGGCCTGGACGTGCGGGTCAACGGCCGTCGTGCCGAGGGCGTGCAGCATCTGATCAAGCGCGGTGCGCAGTTCATTCAGGGCGATCTCGGTGATGCCGAGTTGGCCCAGGCGCTGTGCCGGGATGTCGAGGCGGTGGTGCACTGCGCGGGCGCGGTGGGCGTGTGGGGCGACTACGCGCATTTTCATCAGGCCAATGTGACGGTCACCGAGAATGTCGTCGACGCCTGCCTCAAGCAGAAGGTGCGGCGCCTGGTGCATCTGTCCTCGCCGTCGATCTATTTCGATGGCAAATCCCATGTCGAGATTGGCGAGGAGCAGGTGCCCAAACGCTTCTCCGATCACTACGGCAAGACCAAGTACCTGGCCGAGCAGCAGGTGTTCGCCGCGCAGGAGTTCGGCCTGGAGGTGATCGCCCTGCGCCCGCGCTTCGTCACCGGCGCGGGCGATACCAGCATCTTCCCACGGCTGATCGGCATGCAGCGCAAGGGCCGCCTGGCGATCATCGGCAATGGCCTGAACAAGGTCGACTTCACCAACGTGCACAATCTCAACGACGCCTTGCTCAGTTCGTTGCAGGTGGGCGGTGCGGCGCTCGGCCAGGTTTACAACATCAGCAATGGCGCGCCGGTGCCGCTGTGGGACGTGGTCAATTACGTGCTGCGTCGTCTGGAGCTGCCGCCGGTGACGCGACATGTGCCGTTCCCACTGGCCTACGCCGCGGCGACGCTCAACGAAGGCGTGTGTCGGGTGCTGCCGGGGCGGCCCGAGCCGAGTCTGTTTCGCCTCGGTGTGGCGGTAATGGCCAGGGATTTCTCCCTGAACATCGACCGTGCCCGCGAGTACCTTGGCTACGAGCCCCGGGCCAGCCTGTGGGATGCACTGGATGAATTCTGCACCTGGTGGCAGGCGCAGATGGGGCCTCAGGCGTAGATGCGCTGGCCGCGATAGATGCGTACCGAGCCGGTTGGCGCGCCGACCGGTAGCTCGACTGCGGCCAGTGGCGTGGCCGCTGCGCGCTGCGGTTGATCGGACAGTTCGGCCAGGCGCTGGCCGAGACGGCGGGTTTCTTCATCGTCGGATTTCAGGCTGCCATCGAGCATGGCACCGACCGCGTTGGGCTGGCTCAGGCGAATGTCCACGTCCTGCTCTTCGCGTAGACGACGACGCAGCGCTTTCATGCAGTCCAGTACTTCTTTGTTCAGTTCCATTGCCACTTCCCCCGATTGGTTGAAGGGTCACGGGCTCAGGCCTTCCTCGCCATCCGTAACCGCGCCAGCCTGATCTCCGTCGACTGGAACACTTCTTCGTGCTTTGCAGAACTTTCAGGCCGCCTGCTGGCTTGTGAGCGACGCGCTATCGGCTCGTTCACGACGGGAGAAAAAGCAAAGTGCGTACCAGTTCAAGTTTTGCGGAACTGCCGGGCTGCAGGCGAGTCGATGGCCCTGTCGCGCCCTTCGTCGGTGCGCCGCGCACCTGCTTGGCGCGACGCTGATGGTGTAATGGCTAATCGGTATACTGCGCGGCATTTCCGTTCATTCGTTCCAACCATAGGTCCGACCATGCGTAACGACGCCAACGACGAACTCGACAATCTGCCCAGCCTGACTCCGGAGCGCCGTGAGGATTTCGCCGAGCCGCGTGAGGAGCCCACCGCGCGCAGCAGCCGCGTGACCAGCAGCAAGGTGCCAGTGGCCAAGGGCGCCAGTACCGGGCCGTTGTGGGCGCTGGTTGGTGCGCTGAGTTTTGCTCTGGCCGGCCTGGGCTGGTGGAGCCTGCAGCAGATCGGCCTGATGGAGCAGCGCCTGGTGGCGACCCAGGAAAGCTTCGCGCGCATCAGCGAGGAGGCAGCCGGGCGCATTCAGGATATTTCCGGCAAGGTGGTGGCGACCGAATCCAACGTCACCAGCGGCAGCGAAGCGCTCAAACTGCAGGTCAAACAGCTGGAAAATCGGCTGGCCGAGCTGGGCAAGCAGCAACAGCAGAGCGCCACGGCGCAGGCTGCACTGGATAAGCGTGTCGAGCAGTTGGGAACCGAGCTCAAGAGTGGTCTCGGCGCCAGCGCCGACTTCGACAAGCGTCTGCAGGCGCTCTCCACCGAGCAGGCCGCACTGAAATCCGCCCAGGCGGACGCCAAGACGACCC
The DNA here is from genome assembly GCF_015712105.2 of Pseudomonas chaetocerotis. Taxonomy (NCBI): domain Bacteria; kingdom Pseudomonadati; phylum Pseudomonadota; class Gammaproteobacteria; order Pseudomonadales; family Pseudomonadaceae; genus Pseudomonas; species Pseudomonas chaetocerotis. The sequence goes on along the minus strand of NZ_JACFYX020000001.1, from coordinate 43,936 downwards.
AGGCCGAACTGGCCAAGCTCGACACGCGTATCAAGGCCCTCGGTGGTGATATCGATGCGCTGAAGAAGCAGGGCAATCCGGCGCAATCGATCCGCAGCCTGGAACAGGATCTGCTGGTGCTGCGCAGCGAACTGGACAACCGCCCGGCCGCCAGTGCCGGCCCGAATACCGCCGAGTTCGATGCCTTCCGCGCGCAGATGACGCGCAACATCAACACCCTGCAGAGCCAGGTGGTGAATCTGCAGCAGCAGATCAATCAGCGCTGAGTGTCAATGTCTCGATAAACGAACGCCCCGCAATGCGGGGCGTTCGTTTATTGGTCGCGGCTAAAGCCCCTCCCACAGGATATCGCTTGCGGGAGGTGTATTAGCTGCGATCTCACAGGCGCGGGTAGTCGATGTAGCCGACCGGGCCGGAGCCGTAGAAGGTTTCCGGGTGCGGCTCGTTCAGCGCGGCGTCCTGCGCCAGGCGCTGCGGCAGGTCCGGGTTGGCAATGAAGGGGATGCCGAAGGCCACGGCATCGGCTTTGCCTTCGGCCAGCCAGGCGTTGGCCTGATCCTTGGTGAAGCGTTCGTTGGCGATGAACACGCCGCCAAATTCCTGCTTCAGTTGCGGCGTCAGGCTGTCATCGTCGGCTTTTTCGCGAGCGCAGATGAAGGCGATGCCGCGCTTGCCCAGTTCGCGAGCGACGTAGCCGAAGGTTTCGCCCCGGTTGGCGTCGCCCATGTCGTGCGAGTCGGCACGTGGAGCCAGGTGCACGCCGACGCGGCCGGCGCCCCATACCGAGATGGCGGCGTCGGTCACTTCCAGCAGCAGACGCGCGCGGTTCTCGACGCTGCCGCCATAGTGATCGCTGCGCTGGTTGGTGCTGCTCTGCAGGAACTGGTCGAGCAGGTAACCGTTGGCACCGTGGATTTCCACACCGTCGAAACCGGCGGCCATGGCGTTTTCGGCGCCTTGACGATAAGCCTCGACGATATCGGCGATCTCTTCGGTCTCCAGCGCACGCGGGGTGACGAAGTCCTTCATCGGGCGCACCAGGCTGACGTGACCGGCCGGCTTGATCGCGCTGGGGGCGACCGGCAGTTCGCCATCCAGGTAGATGGGGTCGGAGATACGGCCGACGTGCCACAGCTGCAGGACGATCTTGCCGCCGTTGGCGTGCACCGCCTGGGTGATGTTGCTCCAGCCGCGAATCTGCGCATCCGACCAGATGCCGGGGGTGTTCGGGTAGCCCACGCCCATCGGCGTGACGGCAGTGGCTTCGCTGATGATCAGGCCGGCCGAGGCGCGCTGCACGTAGTACTCGGCCATCAGCGCGTTGGGCACGCGGCCTTCGTCGGTGCGGCAGCGGGTCAGCGGCGCCATGATGATGCGGTTGTTCAGGTGCAGATCACCGATCTGGATGGGGTCGAACAGTGTGGGCATGGTGGTTTCTCCGAGGGAAAGGTCAAATCAGAGTTGCTGGCCGAGGCGCTCGACGAAAGCCTGGATCAGCTCGTCGTTGCGCTTGAAGAAATGCCATTGGCCGACCTTGCGACTGGTCACCAGACCGGCGCGTTGCAGGGTGGTCAGATGGGCGGAAACGGTGGATTGCGACAGCCCGGTGCGCAGGAAGATCTTGCCGGCGCACACGCCGATCTCCAGCGGGTGATCCTGTTCGGCGAAGTTGAGCTCGGGCTCCTTCAGCCAGTCGAGGATGTCGCGGCGCAGCGGGTGGGCGAGGGCCTTGATGATGAGGTCGATGTCCATGGCGGTGTCGGTATGTATCGTCATGGGGCGAACCTTATATCGTCTCTTGGCGATATACAGATCGATTGTTCCAATAGTCTCCATCAACGGCTTCGATTGTCCTGCTCAGGGCGGTAAGCTCGCGGGATGAACTACCTGGCCCATCTTCATCTTGGTGGCGACGCACCGCCGCAGTTGCTCGGCAGCCTCTACGGCGATTTCGTCAAAGGCCCGCTGAGTGGACGCTGGCCGGCAGAAATCGAAGCGGCCATCCGCCTGCACCGGCGCATCGACGCCTTTACCGACAGCCACCCGCTGCAGGCGCGCGCGCGTGCTCGTTTTCCCGCCGAGCGGCGACGCACGGCCGGCATGCTGCTGGATCTGTTCTTCGACCATTGCCTGGCGCGCGACTGGGCCGAGTATGCGGCGCAGCCGCTGGATCATTTCACCCGTCAGGTGTATCGCGTGCTGGCCGCCGAGGCCGAGCTGCCAGGGCGCCTGGCGCTGATGGCGCCGCGCATGGCGGCGCAGGACTGGCTGGGCAGCTACCGCGAGTTCGCGGTGCTGGAGCAGGTGATTGCCGGCATGCAGCGGCGTCTGTCCAAACCGCAACTGCTCAATGGCAGCCTGTCGGAGTTGGAGCGGCTGTACGAGCCGCTGAGCGAGGATTTTCGCGCCTTCTATCCTGAGCTGATGGCCTTCGCCGAAGCTGAGTTGAACGCATCGGGATAGAGGCGGTGCGCATGGCGCACCCTACGGGAGTTCCCGGCATCCGCAGGGGCTTTAGCCACGACGACCATCGCTCAAGCCCCTCTCACAGAGGCTCAGGCCGCCTGGGCATGCAGGCCAAAGCGCCGCACCACCCATTTCTCCAGTTCCGCCACGCTGAACAGCGCCACGCCTGCCAGCAGTACCCGCAGCCACTCATCCGGGCTCATGCCGACTGAAGCAAACACAGCCTGCATCGGCGGCGCGTAGGTGTAGAGCGCCTGCAGTACCAGGCAGGCGGCGATGGCCAGCAGTACCGCGCGGCTGCCGAACAGGCCGTCGAGGCTGAGCACGGAGGCGAATATGCGCCGGCTGTTGATCAGGTAGAACACTTCGCACATCACCACGGCATTCACTGCGATGGTGCGGGCGCTTTCCAGGCTGTTGCCGCGCTGCATTTCCCAGAGGAACAGGCCGATACCAGCGCCGGCCATCAGCAGCGATACCAGCAGCACGCGCCAGACGAAGAAACCTGACAGCAATGACTCGTTCGGCGCCCGAGGCGGGCGGTCCATCAGCCCGGATTCGGCCGGTTCGAAGGCCAGGGCCAGGCCCAGGGTCACCGAGGTGACCATGTTGATCCACAGCACCTGTGCCGGGGTCAGAGGCAGGGTCAGCTGGAACAGGATGGCGGCGATCACGATCAGCGCCTGGCCGCCGTTGGTGGGCAGGGCGAAGAGGATGAATTTCTTCAGGTTGTCGTAGATCGCCCGGCCCTCGCGCACGGCACCGGCGATGGTGGCGAAGTTGTCGTCGGCGAGCACCACTTCGGCCGCTTCCTTGGCCGCTTCGGTGCCCTTGTCACCCATGGCCACGCCGACGTCGGCGCGCTTGAGGGCCGGCGCGTCGTTGACGCCGTCGCCGGTCATCGCCACCACGTCGCCGCTGGCCTGCATGGCCTGTACCAGGCGCAGCTTGTGCTCCGGGCTGGCGCGAGCGAACACCTCGACGCCAGGCAGTACCTCGCGCAGGCTGCGCTCGTCGAGCAGCTCCAGCTCGGCGCCGGTCATTGCCGGCAGGCCGATACCGATACCCAGCTGGGCGCCGATGGCGCGGGCGGTTTCGGCGTGATCGCCAGTGATCATCTTGACCCGGATGCCGGCGCGCTGACATTCGGCGACGGCGGCGATGGCTTCCTCGCGTGGCGGGTCGATGATGCCGACCAGAGCCAGCAGGGTCATGCCCTGTTCCACATCGGCGAAGTTCAGGCTGCGTTGGGAGGCGGAGGCCGCGCGGCTGGCGATGGCCAGCAGGCGCAGGCCACGGGCAGCCAGATCGGTGGCCTGGCGCCGCCAGTAGTCGGCGTCCAGCGGCTGCACGCTACCGTCGCCATCGCGTTGGTCGCTGCACATTTCCAGCAGGCGCTCCGGCGCGCCCTTGAGGTAGATCACGCCATGGCCCTGATGATCATGGTGCAGGCTGGCCATGAAGCGATGCTCGGACTCGAAGGGGATGCTGTCGCTACGCGGCAGTTGCAGGTTCAGCGTCGGGATATCCAGCCCGGCCTTGAGGGCCAGGGTGTGCAGTGCCCCTTCGGTTGGGTCGCCCTGCAGGCGCCAGCTACCTGCGGCGTCTTGCTGCAACTGGGCGTCATTGCACAGGGTGGCGGCGCGGGCGACTTCCAGCAGTGCAGCATCCGGTTCCACCACTGCACCGTCGAGATGGAAGGCACCCGCCGGGGCATAGCCGACGCCGCTGACGTCGAGCACACGGCTGGCGCTGACCAGACGCTGCACAGTCATTTCGTTGCGCGTCAGGGTGCCGGTCTTGTCCGAGCAGATCACCGTCACCGAACCCAGGGTTTCCACGGCCGGCAGGCGCCGCACGATGGCGTTGCGCGCGGCCATGCGCTGTACGCCGAGGGCGAGAATAACCGTCATCAGCGCCGGCAGGCCTTCGGGTATGGCTGCAGCGGTCAGCGCCACCACCATCATGAACATCTCGGTCGGGTCCTGGCCGTGCCAGAAGGTGCCGAGGGCGAAGGTCGCCAGGGCGAAGATCAGGATGGCCAGTGCCAGCCAGCGGCTGAACTGCTCGATCTGCCGCAGCAGCGGCGTGGTCATCGCCTGCACCTGTTGCAGCATGGCGCCGATGCGACCCAGCTCGGTGCTCGCGCCAGTGGCCACCACCAAGCCGCTGGCCTGACCGCTGGCCACCAGGGTGCCGGAATAGGCCATGCAGCGGCGGTCGCCCAGCGCTACATCGGCCTGGCAGCGGGCCAGGGATTTTTCCACCGGCAGTGATTCGCCGGTCAGCGCCGCCTCCTCTACCAACAGGTTCTTCACGCTGATCAGGCGCAGGTCGGCCGGCACCTTGTCGCCGGAGGCGAGCAGGACGATGTCGCCTGGCACCAGCTGATCGGCGTCGATCTCGCGCCGCTCGCCGTCACGCATGACCAGGGCGTGCGGCGACAGCAGGTTACGAATGGCGTCGAGGGCATTCTCCGCCTTGCCTTCCTGGATGAAGCCGATCACCACGTTGATCAGCACCGCAGCGAGGATCACTGCGGTATCGACCCAGTGGCCGAGCAGGGCGGTGACCAGGGCTGCAGCCATCATCATGTACAACAGCACGTTGTGGACCTGGTACAGCAGGCGCAGCAGAGGTCCGCGTCGTTTGGGTGGTGGCAGACAATTGAGGCCGTGACGTTGCAGACGCAGTTTGGCTTCTTCCTGGCTGAGACCGCTGGTGCTGCTGTGTTGAGTGTCGAGCGCTTGTTGTGCAGTCAAACCGTGCCAGGCGTGGTCACTATGTCGTGAGGGGGCGTTGCCCATGCGGCGCGTCTCCTTCGTTGGGCCGGGCTGCACCTGTCGAACGCCATCTGGTGGCACAGTGAGCCGTCCTGATTACCCTAGCCCGCTTTACTGCGTTGGGCCTGACCTGCATCAAGGAGTACGGAGTCTGCAGGCGCTTGAATGTAACGCGGTGCTAACCCACGGAGGAAACGAGATGATCAAGATTCTGGTAGCGACCGACCTGTCCGAGCGTTCGGCGCACGCGGTACAACGGGCCGTGCAACTGATCCGTCGCCAGGGCGGCGGCGAGTGGAGCCTCGTGCATGTGATCGATGACGATGCGCCGGCCGCGCACGTGCAGCGTCAGGTGCAGCAAGCCGAGACGCTCTTGCAGGCGCAGGCCGAACGCCTGGGCGAGCAGGCCGGTAGTGTTCCGCGGGTGATCGTGGGCACCGGCGACGCTGCGGCGGTGATCGTCGAGAGCGCGCAGGGGCTGGGCGCCGATCTGCTGGTGGTGGGCGCGCATCGCAAGTCGGCGCTGCGCGATTTCTTCGTCGGCACCACGCTCGAACGCGTGGTTCGCAGCAGCCATCTGCCGGTGCTGCGGGTCAATGGCCCGGTGACGCACGAGTATCGTCATGCGCTGCTGGCGATGGACCTGTCGCGCACCTCGCAACAGGCGCTGAACCGAGCGTGTGAGTTGGGTCTGGCGAATCTGGACAACGTGCATGTGGCCAGTGCGGTCGAGCCGGTAGCGGCGGGCGCGATGATGGAAGCCGGCATCAGCGCCGAGGTGCTGGAGAACCAGTGCGAGCTGCTGCGCCAGCAGTTGGTCGAGCGTCTGGATGCAGTCGGGGCGAAGCTGGGCGATGAGCGTTTGCGGGTGCAGATCGGCTCGCCCGAAGGTGTGATCGGCGAAGCCTTGCGTCACTCCGGTGCGGAACTGCTGGTCCTGGGCACTCACGCCCGTGAAGGCGTTTCGCGCTTCTTCCTCGGCAGCGTGGCCAGTCGGTTGCTGTCCTCGCTCGACAGTGACGCGTTGATCGTGCCGCCGGCTGACTGAATGCGCTCAGGCCGCTTCGGCCTGCTCCTGCTCCGCTGCGTTCAACAGCAGGGCGCTGGCGATCATGTCCTGGCTGTGCCGGGCCAGTTCGTTGCGGCTACGTGATTCGCTGGGGATTGGCGCGAGCAGGCGGATCTCCACTTCACAGGCCGAGCTGGAAAGCAGGCGCAGCAGGTGCGAAAGCATGTCGTCGTCGCCGACAAAGGGCGCCACTGGGCAGGGTTGACCATCGCGCAGATAACGGATGGCGACCGGTTGGACGGCCACGCCGCTGTCGATGGCGCTGCTCAGCAGGCGCCCATGGAAAGTGCGCAGCGCGAGGCCGTCGGTGGTCGTGCCTTCGGGGAATATCAGCAGATGATGGCCCTGCTGCAGATGGCGGGTGAGCTGCTGGCCGACCTGGCTGCTGTCGCCCGCACCGCGACGGATGAACAGCGTGCCGGCCTTATGTGCCAGCCAGCCGGCGACCGGCCAGGCGCGCACTTCCGCCTTGGACAGGAAGGACAGCGGCTGCAGGGCGCCCAGCAGCGGAATGTCGGTCCATGACACATGGTTGCTGACCCACAGCATCGGTTGCGTCGGCAGCTCGCCCTCGACCCGTACGCGAAACGGCAGGGCGTCGCTCAGGCGCGCCAGAAACCAGCGGGTCAGACGTTGGCGCAGCGGCATCAGGTCATGCCGAACCACCCGTTCGAACAGGCTGACGATGCTGGCCAGCAAGGTGCCGAAGGCGATTACCAGGGCCAGATGTAGCAGACGCAGGGCCAGGCGCAGTCGGGTCATGCAGGACTCCAGATGAAAAAAGCCGGCCTCTGTCTACAGGGCCGGCGCAGGGGATGCAAGTGTTCCTGTCAGACTGCGGCCTTGAAGTGCCGGGCATAGCGCGGGCACAGCTCGTCGCGCTTGAGCAGGATGAATACGTCGGCGACCTGGAAGTCGCGATCCCAGCAGGGTTCGCCGCAGATCTTCGCCCCCAGGCGCATGTAGGCCTTGAGCAGCGGCGGCATCTCGGCGATGACGTTGCTCGGCACATCCAGTTGCGGCAGCGGATGCTTGGGCTCGGCGCGCAAGTGCTCGGTGCACAGGTAGCGCTCGCGCAGGCGCTGCATGATGGCCTGGGCCTGGATGCCGCCGTCCTGCATGGAGATGCTGGCGCAGCCCATCAGGTAGCGGTAGCCGCCTTCGTTGAGTACCTCGGCCAGCTCGCCCCAGAGCACGGCGATGGTAGCGCCGTTGCGGTAAGCGACATCGACACAGGTACGGCCGATTTCCAGTACCGGGCCTTCCAGTTTGGCCAGGCCGTGCAGGGCGAATTCCTCTTCGCTGTAGTAGCGACCGAGGCCCGCGGCGGCCTGGTGATCGAGCAGGCGAGTGGTGGCGACCAGTTCGCCGCTGTTGAGGTCACGTACACCGATATGGCTGCAGTGGATGTCGTAGTCGTCCATATCCAGACCCAGTTCGGCGCCATTGAGCTTGGCATCGAATTCCGCGCTGAATACGCGATAACGCAAGGCCTGAGCTTCACGCAGGGCGGCGGGGCCTTGCAGGCGTTCGGCCTGCAGACGGCGAGCGGTTTGAGTCATGCCAGATCCTCCGTGTGCCGGCTGAGTGCTTGCAGCCGGTCGATCTTGTTGGGCAAGCTCAGGCTAGGTAGCTGCAGTGTCACCACCGTGACGCTTTTCTTATGCTTATGTGACAGCGGCCCGGTTGGACACTTTTAAAAACGTAGGCGAGGCAGCCAGTGCAAGGCAAAAACAGGCGAGAAAGCGGAGTTTACGAGCTGTAAATGAGCATTTTGAGCCTGTTTTTAACGCAGCAATGGCAACGCAGGTAGTTTTTAGAGGTGTCCGGCTGCTGCTGCGAGGAGCCTGTACGATGCCCTGGTCGAGTCTGTTTCAGCCTGGTGAACGCCTGACTGCCGAGGCGGGCCTGGAAGACTGGTATGCCCGCTTGCTGGCGCGTTTGGGCGGCACGCCGCAACCCTTCGAGCTGGCGCTGTTGGGCGGCCTGCTGGCGGCTACGCCGGGGTTGGCGTTTCTCGCTGGCTATCAGGCGGCGTTGCGCATGCTGTGGCCGGCGGCGCCCTGGACGGCCGGTGCGCTGTGCGTGACGGAGAACCGCAGCACCCGCCCGGCGGACATGAACACACGTATCGACGGCCTGCAGATCACGGGGCGCAAGGATTTCGTCACCGCTGCCGACTGTGCCGACTGGCTGCTGGTGGCGGCGCGCGAGGAGGACGAGGGGCAGGCGCCGCGTCTGGCTCTGGGCGTAGTACGCCAGGGCGCGCCAGGTGTACGTATCGAGCCGCTGCCGGCCCTGCCGTTGATGCCGGATATCGGCCATGCGCGACTGCACCTGGAGCAGGCCCACGGCGAGCGCCTGGCCGGCGACGGCTGGGATGACTACGTCAAACCCTTCCGCACCCTGGAAGACGTGCACGTACTTACCGCTGTTGTCGCCTGGCAATTGGGTGTGGGGCGCGATTGTGGCTGGCCTGAAACGCTGCTGTTGCGTCTGCAGGCGCTGCTGGCCGGCTGTGCCGAGGTCGCGCGACAGGCGCCCGATGCGCCCACTACCCATCTGTTGCTGGCCGGGTTGTTCGTCACGCAGCAGGCCTTGGCGGGCGAGCTGGAGGCGGCCTTTGCCTCTGGCCCCGCGCAATGGGCCGAGCTGTGGCAGCGCGACAAGGGCTTGCTGCGCATCGCCGAGGCGGCGCGCAGCAAGCGCCTGGAGAACGCGCGGCGGATTGTCGCCGCCCGTTGATCCATATCAGTACCCATTGTTGCTTGCGCGCCTAAGGTTGCCTCGCGTTTCTTATACGAGGTTTCCATGCGCCGCGAGCCCATCGTGCTGTTCGATAACGGCAACCACCAATGCCTGATGTTCGATGACCTGGTCAGCGGCGAAGGCGTGCAATCCAATCAGTTCCTGATCACCGACAACGAGCAGTACCTGCTGCTCGATCCGGGCGGTGACCTGACCTACACGCCGCTGTCGCTGGAGCTGTCCAAGCACATCCCGGTGCAGGACCTTACCTACATCTTCGCTTCGCACCAGGACCCGGACATCATCGCCTCGCTGGACAAGTGGCTGCTGCATACCCGTGCGCGGGTGATCTGCTCCAAGCTGTGGGCGCGTTTCCTGCCGCACCTGACGGCCAATTACCTGGTCCTGAGCCGTGGCATCAACACCTTTGATCGCATCATCGCGTTGCCGGATCGCGGCCAGAGCATTCCACTGGGCAAATGCTCGCTCAAGGCCGTACCGGCGCATTTCCTGCACTCGGTGGGTAACTTCCAGGTGTATGACCCGGTGAGCAAGATCCTCTTCTCCGGTGACATGGGCGCCTCGATGGTCGATGACGCCACGCCGGTGCGCGATTTCGTCAACCATGTGCCGAACATGGAAGGCTTCCACCGCCGCTACATGGCCGGCAACAAGGCGTGTCGCTTGTGGGCGGCGATGGTGCGGCAGATGGATGTGGCGATGATCGTGCCGCAGCACGGTCGGCCCTTCGTCGGCCCGGAAATGATCAGCGCCTTTCTCTACTGGATCGAAAACCTCGAATGCGGTCTCGACCTGATGGGGCCGGAGGATTACCAACTGCCCAGATAGCGGCAGGGTGCGCTGCCCGAATGAAGGCGGGGGATGGCGGTTTCGTCGCTTCAAGCCGTCACCATGGCCATGCTAGGGTGCGCCACGATTTCTGATCGAGGCCGCCCATGTCCACCTCCTTGCTTCGTCGACTGAGCCTGGCGCTCGGTTTCAGCCTGGCTGCCAGCACCGCCCTGGCGGAAAACTGGCCGCAACCCGACTGGCAGAGCCAGCCACGCGTCGAGAACGCCGCGCTGGCCGAGCTCGAACAGTACGCCTTCCCGGAACGCGATGACGTCGAGCGCACGGGCGTGCGCTCCGATGCGCTGCTGGTGATCCGCGACGGGCAGATCGTCTACGAGCGCTATGCCGAACCGACCACGGTGCAGACTGCGCACCTCTCCTGGTCGATGGCCAAGAGTCTGCTGGCCAGCACCTTGGGTGTGGCTTATGGCGAAGGGCGTTTCAAGCTCGACGCGCCTGCTGCGCAGTACTACCCGGCGATGGCCGAGCATCCGCAGATCAAGATCGGTCACTTGCTCAACTGGGCTTCGGGTCTGGCCTGGGAAGAGGATTACGAGTACGCGCCGCTGAAATCTTCAGTAGTGGCCATGCTCTACACTCGCGGCCGTGGCGACATGGCGGCCTTTACCGCTGCGCACGCCGCGGACGCCGCGCCAGGGATGCGCTTTCGTTATTCCAGCGGCGACAGCAACGTGCTGGCGGCCGCGTTGCGTGGCATGGTCGGCGAGCAGGCCTATGCCGACTATCCCTGGACGGCGTTGTTCGAGCCGCTGGGCATCACCCGCGCAGTGTGGGAGCGCGACGCCAGCGGCACGTTCATCGCTTCCTCCTACGCCTACATGACTGCGCGCGACCTGGCCCGTGTCGGTCTGCTGATGCAGCGCGGCGGCCGCTGGGGCGAACGCCAGTTGCTCCCGGCTGCCTGGGTCGATTTCGTATCCACGCCTTTTGCCAGCTATCAGCCGCAGTTGGCCAAGCCGGGCGATGCCGTCCCGGGCGGGCATTGGTGGCTCAATGCCGAACTGCCGGGCAGCGCGCGACCCTGGCCGGATGCACCGGCCGATACCATCGCCGCCCTGGGGCACTGGGGGCAGGGGCTGTACGTGCTACCCGAGGAAAAACTGGTGGTGGTGCGCTATGCCGATGACCGCGACGGCAGCTTCCAGCACAATGAACTGCTCAAACGTGTGCAGGCGGCGTTCGCCACGGAGGTGCAGCCATGATTCGTCGTCATCCGATTCTCTGCGTGTTGGCGCTGCTGGTGATTATGCTGCTGGCCTGGGCCTGGCCGAACCGCGCGCATTTGGCGGCGTTCCCAGACATCATCGGTGCCTACACGGCCAAGGAGTACTGCTCCTGCCGGTACGTCAGTGGCAACCCGGCGGCCTATTGCGAAGGCTATGTGAAGCAGTACGTACCGATCAGCAGCCTGCTCGATGACGCGAGCGCCAAGCGCGTTACCGCCAGCGGTCTGGGCCGCACTCACAGCGCGGTCTGGCTGGGTGAGCGGCAGGGCTGTCAGCTGCTGCCGAATGAGTAGGGCCTCTCCCCGGACGCCTCTCCACTAGGCGTGCCCCCATGAATGAGGGAGGGAAGCCAAGTGCGTAGCCCGGATGAAATCCGGGGCATGTGGGTGAGACGCTCCCGGATTGCATCCGGGCTAGGGGCGGAAGAGGCGCCGGGCTTTGCAAGGTGGGCCGTGGCGACTATCGTTGCCGCCTGGTCATGCCTTTTTCGAGTTCTCATGCGCCGTTCGCTTCTCACCCTGTTGCTTGCCGCTGCCTTGCCCGTTCACGCCGACTGGTATCTGGACAACGAATCTTCGCGGCTGTCGTTCATCTCCACCCATTCCGGCAGCCAGTCGGAGGTGCATCGCTTTCTCACCCTGCACGGGCAGATCGCGGCCGATGGGCGCGCGCGCCTGCGCGTGGATCTTGATTCGCTGAGCACGGGTATCCCGCTGCGTGACGAGCGCCTGCGTGCCATGCTGTTCGACACCTCGCGTCTGCCCGAGGCGCGCATCACGGCCCAGGTCAACCTGCCGCAATTGACCGACCTGGCACCTGGCGCGCAGCTGGAGTTGCGGTTGCCCCTGCAACTGACCCTCAACGAGCGTACGCGCGAACTGGACAGCGAACTGCTGGTCACGCGCCTCGATGATCGCCGCTTCCAGGTGGTGACCCTGGCGCCGCTGGTGCTGCACGCCGAAGATTTCGCTCTGGCCAGTGGCATCGAGGCGCTGCGTAAAATCGCCGAACTGCCGGCTATCAGTCTGTCGGTGCCGGTGGGTGCCGTGCTGATCTTCACGGCGCGTTGAGCGTGCATGCGCGCGGCAGCATCTTTCCCTGGCGCGGCGGCAATCGCTTCGAGTTGCTGCTGGACGGTCCGGTGTTCTTCCCGCGCATGCTGGCTGCCATCGAGGGTGCCCGGCAGCAGCTGGAAATCGAGCTCTATCTGATCGAAGACGGCCGCTGCAGCGAGCGTCTGGTCGACGCGCTGTGCCGCGCGGCTGAGCGCGGGGTGAGGGTACGTGGTCTGTTCGATGCTTACGGTGCGGCAGGTCTGAGTATCGCGTTGCGTGAGCGCATGCAGGCCGCGGGTGTGCAGCTGCGCTGGTACAACCCGGTACGCTTGCGGAGGGGTATCCGCAATTTTCACCGCGATCACCGCAAGTTGCTGCTGGTGGACCAGCGCCTGGCCTACGTTGGCGGCACCGGCTCCACCGATGAATTCTGGTTGCCAGACGAGCCTCGAAGTCCCTGGCACGAAGTCATGGTGGAGATCGAAGGACCACTGGTGGGCGACTGGCAACAGCTGTTCGAGCAACTCTGGCGCGCACGATTTTCGTGGCGCCCGAGCCATCAGCCGATACCGCTGAGCCTGCCCGAATGTCCGCCGGCCGGGGTTGGTCTCGGGCGTGTCGCCTATGCCGACGCGGCACAGCATCGCGACATTCTGCTCTCACTGTTGCGCGCGCTGAAGGGCGCCAAGCAGCACGTCTGGCTGGCCACGCCTTACTTCCTGCCGACCTGGAAAATCCGCCGTGCCCTGCGCCGCGCAGCCGCACGTGGGGTGGAAGTGCGCCTGCTGTTGGCCGGGCGCAACACCGATCACCCGCCGGTGCGTTTTGCCGGGCAGCGCTATTACCCGAAACTGCTCAGGGCTGGCGTGCGCATTTTCGAGTATCAGCCGCGTTTTCTGCATCTGAAGATGGTGCTGGTGGACGATTGGGTCAGCGTCGGCTCGTGCAACTTCGACCACTGGAACCTGCGCTTCAATCTCGACGCCAATGTCGAGGCGCTGGACCCGGATTTTACCCGGGCAGTGACGGCCAGCTTCATCGAGGATTTCGGCGTCAGCCGTGAAATCACTCTCGACGATTGGCACCAGCGCCCCTGGTGGCGTCGCGCGCAACAGCGCCTGTGGGGCTGGCTGGATCGGTTGGCGGTGAATGTGCTCGATCGCTGGCGTTAGATGGCGTCAACGAGTGCTGAGGTTGCGCCCGAACAGGCTGAAGAACAGCAGGTGCAGAGCCATTGGCAGCAACAACCACTGGAAGTGGTATTCGTCGCCAAGCCACAACCGGTACAACGCCAACGGATGGGCCAGCACCAGCAACCACCAGATGCAGGCAGCCAGATGACTGCGCCACGTATTGCCGTGTTCGCTGCGAAAGTTGAGCAGGCCGAACGAGCCAGGCAGGAGGGCGAAGATGGTGCCCATACCAATGCCCAGAGTGGCGCAAAGTTTCAGCAGTATCTCCATGATCGTTGTCGCGCCTGTGGTTCTCGGCTGCACAGCATGCCTGGGTCATGGCGCGCAGGAAAGTTCCCCGCCTCTCTGATACCCCGTCATTCAGCACGCTGAGTGTCGCGGCCTGCGGCCCGCGCCAGGGCGCCACTCATCCTTTCGGGCGACAGATGAAATCCCTCCTTGGTGCGCTTATCCGGGATGTGGTCGCTGCGTAGGGTTCCCTGCAGTTGCACCCCACTTCAGGAGACCCGCATGACAAGAACAACAGGGCCCGGACTATTCCAGCCGCACACCTTGGCTTTGGCCGTCGCCGTCGGTTTCGTCGCACCGGCGCAGGCCGTCAACTTCAACATCGGTGAGATCGAAGGGCAGTTCGACAGCTCGCTGTCGGTCGGTGCCAGCTGGTCGATGCGCAGTCCGGATCGCGATCTGATCGGCCCCAACAACGGCGGCCAGGGCCAGGCGCAGACTGGCGATGATGGACGCCTGAACTTCAAGAAGGGCGAGACCTTCTCGAAGATCTTCAAGGGCATTCACGACCTCGAACTGAAGTACCGCGATACCGGCGTGTTCGTGCGCGGCAAGTACTGGTACGACTTCGAGCTCAAGGACGAAAGCCGCCTGTTCAAGGACATCGACGACAGCAATCGCAAGGAGGGCGCCCAGTCTTCGGGGGCGGAAATTCTCGATGCATTCCTCTACCACAACTACGCCGTTGGCGATCTGCCGGGCACGGTGCGGATCGGCAAGCAGGTGGTGAGCTGGGGTGAGAGCACCTTCATCGGCAACAGCATCAACGCCATCAACCCTATCGACGTGGCCGCCTTCCGCCGCCCGGGCGCGGAGATCAAGGAAGGTCTGATTCCGGTGAACATGCTCTACCTGTCGCAGAGCCTGACCGATCAGTTGAGCATGGAAGCCTTCTACCAACTGGAGTGGGACCAGACCATCATCGACAACTGCGGGACCTTCTTCTCCACCGCCGATGTGGCCGCCGATGGCTGTGACAATGGCTATCACATCGGCTCGCCAGCCATTGCGCCGTTGCAGCCGGTTGCAGCAGCGTTCGGTCAGGGCTTCCGCGTCGACAGCGAAGGGGTGATTCTGCCGCGTGCCGGTGACCGCGATGCGCGCGACAGCGGCCAGTGGGGCCTGGCCCTGCGCTGGCTGGGAGACGAGACCGAGTACGGCGCGTACTTCATGAACTACCACAGCCGCACGCCCATCGTCAGCACGCAGAACGCCGGCCTGGCGACCCTGGCAGCGCTGCCGGGGATCATTGGCACCGCCAATGGCATCGTACCGGGCAGCGGCGCGGGACTGGCGCAGAGCGTGATGCTCGGCAATGGTCGCTACTACCTCGAGTACCCGGAGGATATTCGCCTCTACGGCATGAGCTTCTCCACCACACTGCCCACCGGCACGGCCTGGGCGGGTGAGGTCAGCTACCGGCCGAACCTGCCGCTGCAGATCAACACCACCGACATGACCCTGAGCCTGCTCAACCCCATCGCCCCAGGCACTGCACCGGTCGCGGCCGGGCCTGGCGAGGACAACGTCGGTTACCGGCGCAAGGAAGTCACCCAGGTGCAGACCACCTTCACCCATTTCTTCGATCAGGTAATGGGCGCCGGGCGCTTCACCCTGGTGGGCGAGATCGGCATGGCCCACGTCGGTGGCCTGGAGAGCCGTGA
Organism: Pseudomonas chaetocerotis; assembly: GCF_015712105.2. Classification (NCBI taxonomy): domain Bacteria; kingdom Pseudomonadati; phylum Pseudomonadota; class Gammaproteobacteria; order Pseudomonadales; family Pseudomonadaceae; genus Pseudomonas; species Pseudomonas chaetocerotis. The sequence goes on along the minus strand of NZ_JACFYX020000001.1, from coordinate 28,571 downwards.
AGACCTGCGCTACGGCCGCGATTCGTTGTTCGGTGCCTATGGCTTCCGTGGCGACACCCACGGCTTCGTCACCAGCACCTCCTGGGGCTACCGCGTGCGTGGCATCTGGGAGTACAGCAACGTGTTCGCCGGGGTGAACCTCAAGCCGAACATCTCCTGGTCGCATGACGTCGACGGCTACGGCCCCAACGGCCTGTTCAATGAGGGTTCCAAGGCCGTGAGCATCGGTATAGACGCCGACTACCGCAATACCTACACCGCCAGCCTGTCGTACACCGACTTCTTCGGCGGTGATTACAACGTCGCGGTCGACCGCGACTTCCTGGCGCTCAGCTTCGGCGTGAGCTTCTAGGCCATCAGGATCAGTTGAGGAATGCAGATGAATACAACCCTGAAGATGCTCGGCGCACTCTCCCTGAGCCTGCTGGCCAGCGGTGTGCTGGCTGCAGTCAGCGAGCAGGAAGCGGCCAAGCTCGGCGCCAGTCTGACCCCGTTGGGTGGTGAGATGGCCGGCAACGCCGCCGGCACTATCCCCGCCTGGACGGGCGGCATGGCCAGCGATGCCGGGCAGGTCGATGCGCGCGGTTTTCTCAGTGACCCCTTCGCTGGCGAGCAGCCATTGTTCACCATCACCGCACAGAACCTGGAGCAGTACCGCGATCAGTTGTCGGCTGGGCAACTGGCGATGTTCGCGCGCTACCCGGACAGCTATCGCATGCCGGTGTACCCGACGCACCGCAGCACAGCGGTGCCGGACGCGATCAACGCCGCAGCCAGGACCAGCGCGCTGAAGACCGGTCTGCGTGATGGCGGCAACGGTTTGACCGGTTTCACCGATAGCCGCTATTACGCCTTCCCGATTCCGCAGAACGGCCTGGAGGTGGTATGGAACCACATCACCCGTTATCGCGGCGGTAACCTCAAGCGCAGCATCGTGCAGGCCTCGCCGCAGACCAACGGCGCCTATACCCTGGTGCACTTCGAGGATGAAGTGGCCTTCCCGGAGAACATCCCCGATGTCGATCCAGGCAAGGCGGAAAATGCTCTGTTGTTCTTCAAGCAACGGGTCACTGCACCTTCGCGCCTGGCCGGCAACGTGCTGCTGGTGCACGACTCGCTCGATCAGGTGGCCGAGCCGCGCATGGCCTGGCTGTACAACGCCGGCCAGCGTCGCGTACGCCGTGCGCCGCAGGTGGCGTATGACGGTCCGGGTACTGCCGCAGATGGCCTGCGTACCTCGGATAACTTCGACATGTTCAACGGCGCACCGGATCGTTACGACTGGAAACTGGTGGGCAAGCGCGAGCTGTTCATCCCCTACAACAACTACCGCGTGGCCACGCCGGAGGTGAAGTATGAGGACATCCTCAAGGCCGGCCACGTCAATCAGGACCTGATCCGCTACGAGCTGCACCGGGTGTGGGAAGTGGAGGCGACGCTCAAGGCGGGCGAGCGCAACATCTACGCCAAGCGTCGCTTCTACGTGGACGAAGACTCCTGGCAGATCGCCCTGTCCGAGCACTATGACGGCCGCGGCCAGCTCTGGCGTGTCGGCGAGGCGATGTTGATGCAGCAGTATGCGCAGAAGGTGCCGGTCTACGCGTTCGAGGCGCTGTACGACATCATCGCCGGGCGATACATTGCCATCGGCATGGCCAACGAGGAGAAAACCTCGGTGCAGTACGGCACCCAGGCATCGGCCAAGGACTTCACCCCGGCCGCGCTGCGTAACGCCGGCGTGCGCTGACCTGGTAGCAGCCCGAAGCAAGCCGGTGTCGCCCTGTGCGCCACCGGCTTTTTTCTGCGTGCCTCTCTCACGTGAATCTCACGCCATAAGCGCCAAGGGGTGGTCGCGCGCGTTGAGCGGGGTACCATCGCCGGGTGGTTCAACAATGACAAGCAGAGAGAACCGCTGCCATGCCTACCCTCGCCATCGCCCGTCCGAGTGCGCTGCAGGTGCAACCTGCCGATCTACCGCGTTTGCCGCCGTGTGTGGTTGCCCGCCCAGCCCTGCTGCAGCGTCTGCTCGCCAGCGAGTCGCGCCTGCGTTTGCTGTGCGCGCCTGCCGGTTCTGGCAAGAGCGTGCTGCTCGGTCAATGCGCGCGTCACACACCCGCCGCCGTCGAGCGCGTATGGCTCGATCTCGGAGGGCGCAGCCTGACAACGCAGCAGCTGTGCAGGCGACTGGCCGCAGCCATGCAGTTGCCGTTCGACGATACCGGCGAAGCGGGGCTGATCGATCGGTTGCATGAGCATGCGGGGCGTTTGTGGATCTTTATCGACGACTACCCGCGACAGGCTGACGATGAGCTCGATGCCTGCTTCGACCGGTTGTTCGCTGCGGCGCCGCAGCAGGTCTCATGGTGGGTCGCCAGTCGTCGCATACCGGCCTGGAACCTGCCACGTCTATTGCTGCAGGGCGATCTGCTGGAGCTTCAGGGTGAGGAGCTGGCGCTGGATGACGCGGCGCTGACCGAGCTGCTGACGGCGTTGCAAGTGAGCCTGGCTGATGACGTCCGGCAGGCCCTGCTCGAGCGCAGCGAAGGCTGGTTGGCGGCGATCCGTCTGCTGTTACTCGATGCCGACGAGGATGCGCTGCGCCAGCGTTTGCAGGAGGGCTGCCCGGTGCTGCGCGACTACGTGCAGCATGAGGTGCTGGCCGATCTGGACGAGGAGCTGCGCAGCGATCTGCATGCACTGGCCTTGCTGCCGCGTTTTTCCCTGCCGCTCTGCGAGCATCTGCTGGAGGGCCGTGGCAGTGAGCTGCTGGGCGAACTGCAACGGCGCCAGCTATTCGTGCGCAGTCTCGACAGCAGCGGTATCTGGTTCCGTCTGTGGCAACCGCTGGCCGAGGTACTGCGTCGCCTGCCGGGCGCGCCGGTGCCGGCCTCCATCCATGTGCGTGCCTGTCAGTGGTTCGCTCAGCACGGTGATATTCGCGAGGCCGTCGAACACGCCCTGCTGGCGGGGCAGGTAGAGGTCGCGGTCAACTACCTGCAGCGCTTCAGCCAGGAGCAATTGCTGCAGGGGCACTCGGTCGCCCAGTTCCTGCAATGGCGCGAAGAGCTGCCGGCCTGGCTGTTTGCCAGTTCGCCACGATTGATCGTGCTGCAGGCCTGGGCGCTGGTTATCTGTGCGCGTTTTGATGAAGCGGCTGACTGCATCCAGGGGCTGGCGCATTTCATGCCGCAACCGGATGAGCGCCGTCAGCGCAAACTGATCGCCCATTGGCAGGCATTGACGGGTGTATTGGCACGTCAGTGCGGGCGCCGCGATGCCCGGTTGCACTGCGAGCAGGCCCTGCAGATGCTGGACGAGGGCAGCTGGTCGCAGCGCGTGCTCTGTTACCAGGCGCTGGCCCAGCAGCATATGGCCGAACATGCGTTGGACCAGGCCAAGCAGGCGCTGGATCAGGGCCTGCGTCTGGCACGGCTTAATGGCAGTCTGATTTTCGAGGCTTTGCTCAATACCGATCACTGCCTGCTGCTGCAGATGCGTGGTGAGGCCGGGCGCGCCGCTGAACTCGCCGAGCAGTCCCTGGCGCTGCTTCGCGAACGCTTCAACCATAGCCCGGTGGTCGCTCGCCTGCTGTTGGTACGGGCCAGCCTGCTGGCCCGCCAGGGCCTCGATGAGGCGGCGCAGCAGGCGTATCGTCTGGGGCTGCAGGAAGCCGAGCACTGCGAGGATGCCTACATCATTTCCGGCTATCTCGGCATGCTGGAGCTGGCGGAAAGCCGTGGCGATCTCGACGAGGCACATCAGTGGTTGCAGCGGGCCGAGCGGGTGATGCAGTGGTCGCATGTCCCTGAAGTGCGTTACCGCTGTGTGCTGCAGTTGCAGGCAGGGCGACTGCTGCTGCGTCAGGGGCAGACCGGGCGCGCACGCGAGCTGTTCGCCCAGAACCTGCAGCAGTTGCAGCAGCGTCAACAACTGGCGCCCTCGGAGTTCTACGATCTGTTGCCGCGCTTGCGTCGTTACCTGGCGCTGAGCGACCTGCTGCTCGGCCACCACGCTGCCGCTGAGCATGCACTGCTTCTGCTACTGGATGAATGCCAGCTCGCCGGGCATCGCAGCCTGGCCTGCGAATGTCGGTTCAGCCTGGCCGAAGCGCTGCTCATGCAGGGGCAGCAGGAGCAGGCCGATGGCCTGCTGCAGCAGGCGCTTGGCGAAGCGCGACAGCTGCGTCTGCTGAGGCCGTTGCAGGAACTGCAACAGCGTCAGGCGCAGTGGCTGGAGCGCCTGTTGCCGAGTGAGGCTGGGCAGAGCCTGCACCAGCGTCTGTTCGAGCCGGCACCGCGCCTGGATGAGCCGGCCAGTGCCGGTACTGCGCTGCTCAGCTCGCGGGAGCTGGCGGTGCTGCAGCTGATCGCGCAGGGGTGCTCCAATCAGGAAATCGCCGATCGCCTGTTCATCTCGCTGCACACGGTCAAGACCCATGCGCGGCGGATCAACGTCAAGCTTGGCGTGCAGCGACGCACCCAGGCGGTGGCCATGGCCAAGGCGCAGGGGCTGATGGGGGATTGAGCGGGCGATGTACGCCTGGGGCAATGCCCGCTCTTTCAGGAGGCGAGCTCTGTGGGCCGCCGCTGGTGGGCTGAAGCGGATCGCCGCCCGGCCCACCCTACAGATTGAAGCTCACCCCAGGGCGTTGGCTGCCTGATAATGGTGCAGGTCAGCTCGTAGGGTGGGCTTTAGCCCACCTGGGTTGGGCCGGGCGGCGATCCGCTTCAGCCCACCCTGCAAGGCCTAGCTGCCTGGTCAGCCGAGGAAGTAGAACGCGCCGCAGATCACCACGCCCGAGTACAGCAGCATGATCAGGCAGTAGCCCATGATGTCGCGTGCGCCCAGGCCGACGATGCCGAGCAGCGGCAGTGCCCAGAACGGCTGGATCATGTTGGTCCAGGCGTCGCCCCAGGCAATCGCCATTGCGGTAACGGTCGGCGAGACGCCCAGTGCCTGAGCAGCCGGCAGCATGATCGGGCCTTGCACGGCCCACTGGCCGCCACCGGACGGTACGAAGACGTTGACCACACCAGCGCTGAGGAAGGCCAGCAGCGGGAAGGTGTCAGCCGAGGACCAGGAGATGAACGCTTCGGTGATCTGCCGGCCAAGGGAGATGCCGTCGGCGTTGGCGCCCATCATCATGCCCATGATTCCTGCGTAGAAGGGGAACAGCAGGACGATGCCGCCAATGCCGCGCACGCTCTCGTCCACCGCGCGCATGTAGCGCTCTGGGGTGCCGTGCATCAGCAAACCGCTGAACAGGAAGATGGCGATGACCACGTCCAGTCCGAGCACGAAGCCCTTGGTGGCGAAGTGGTTGAACAGGAAGATGCCCGCCATGGCCACCAGTGCCAGACCGAGGATGCGGCTGTCGTCCAGGCGCTGTGCCGGGGTTTCACGAGCCGGCAGCTCTGCACGCGATTCCACCAGCTTGGCGGCATCGGCGACCTTGGCGCCCTGACGCGGGTGCATGGCGCGGTTGAGCAGCGGCAGGCCGATGAACAGCAGAGCCACGATGGTCAGGTTCAACGGGCTGAACAGGGTCTCGGTGATGCTCACCGGATCGGTCAGCACGCCTGCAGTGATACGTGCCAGGTCCGGGCCGCCGGTGGCCATGGACAGCGGAATCGAGCCGGCCAGGCCGCCGTGCCAGACCAGGAAGCCGGAGTAGGCCGAGGCCACCAGCAGCGGGTAGTCGACGCCATCGACCTTACGCGCCAGGGCGCGGGCGAACACCGCGCCGATCACCAGACCGAAGCCCCAGTTGACCCAGCAGCCGACCAGCGCCACCAGGGTGACCATGATGATCGCTTGGCCGGGTGTCCGTGCCAGGCCGGCCAGGTGATCAAGTTGGCGGTTGATGATCGGAGCGCTGGCCAGAGCGTGGCCAGTGACGAAGATCAGTGCCATCTGCATGGCGAAGCCGAGCAGCGTCCAGAAACCACCGCTCCAGTGTTGCACCATGGCCGGTAGCGATTGGCCGGTGGAGAAGATACCAGCGAGCAGCACGCCGAGCGTGAGCAAGGCGGAGAAAACGAACGGTGAGGGCAGGTACTTCTGTACCAGGCTCACGCTCATGCGGGTGAGGGTGTTGAACATGGATGACGCCTCTTTCTTATGGTTGTGTAAGAACCTGTTCAAAGCCTGCTGCGCGTCGGGCCTGCAGCGTTAAAAACAGGCTCAGAATGCTCATTTACAACTCGTAAACTCCGCTTCTTCGCCTGTTTTTGCCTTGCATGCCTCTAGCTCGCGAGGCTTTGAACATGTTCTGGGGCTTTACCAGGCATTCAGGGTTGGCTATGCCTGCGGTTTGCAGTGGATATGACAAAGCTCGGCCGAGGCCGAGCTGGTTGGTGTAGCCCGGATGCAATCCGGGAGGTCCATGTCAGGTTTCCCCGGATTGCATCCGGGCTACGGTGCTCTGGTTTCTCAAGCTGGCCTGTAGGGTGGATGTCGCTTCTTACATCCACCAAAGCGGTGGATCGATGAAGCGCGATCCACCTTAGGGGTCAGCGCTCGATGGCCAGCGCCACACCCTGGCCGCCGCCGATGCACAGGGTGGCCAGGCCTTTCCTGGCATCACGGCGGATCATCTCGTGCAGCAGGCTCACCAACACGCGGCAGCCCGAGGCGCCGATCGGGTGGCCGAGGGCGATCGCGCCGCCGTTGACGTTGACCTTGTCGGCATCCCAGCCCAGTTCCTGGCCGACCGACAGCGCCTGGGCAGCGAAGGCTTCGTTGGCCTCGATCAGGTCCAGGTCGGCCAGGCTCCAGCCTGCCTTGTCCAGACAACGGCGTGTGGCGGACACCGGGGCGATGCCCATGATCGCCGGGTCGACACCGGCGTTGGCGTAGCCAGCGATCTTCGCCAGCACGGGCAGGCCGAGCGACTGCGCCCTGGCCGCACTCATCAGCAGCACCGCTGCGGCGCCGTCGTTGAGGCTGGAGGCATTGCCGGCGGTGACGCTGCCGTCCTTCTTGAAGGCAGGTTTGAGCTTGGCCAGCGACTCGGCGGTGGTGCCGGCACGCGGCTGCTCGTCACGGGCGAAGGCGACGGGGTCGCCCTTGCGTTGCGGGATCAGCACTGGAGTGATCTCGGTATCGAAACGCCCAGCTTCGATAGCCGCCACGGCCTTCTGTTGCGATGCGGCGGCGAAGGCGTCCTGGGCTTCACGGCTGATGCCGTATTTCTCCACCAGATTCTCGGCGGTGATACCCATGTGGTAGTCGTTGAAGGCGTCCCACAGACCGTCGACGATCATGCTGTCGAGCATCTGCGCGTGACCCATGCGCAGGCCGGTGCGGGCTTTGGACAGCACATAGGGCGACAGGCTCATGTTCTCCATGCCGCCAGCGATGATGACCTGGGCATCGCCACAGCGGATGGCCTGGGCGGCCAGGTGCAGGGCTTTCAGGCCCGAGCCGCAGACCTTGTTAAGGGTCATGGCTGGCACGGCATGGGGCAGGCCGGCGCGGATGGCCGCCTGGCGTGCGGGGTTCTGGCCGGAGCCTGCGGTAAGTACCTGGCCGAGGATCACTTCATCGACCTGGGCGGCGTCGAGGCCGGTCTGTTCCAGCAGGCGCTTGATGACGATGGCGCCGAGCTCCGGCGCAGGAATATCGGCCAGGCTGCCCTGGAAGCTGCCGATGGCGGTGCGGGTGGCGGCTACGATGACGACGTCTTGCATGGGGAATCCTCTTGGCGCGGTAGGGCGGAAAAAGCCTCGCGGATCAATCCGCTCCTACAGTGTGTAGGACATCGCTAAAAAACGTTCCGTAGGCGCCGTGCGTGGTGGCGCCTACAGAACGGTAGACAACTTAGAAGCTCATTTCCGGCACGTGTTCGGGGACGATCAGTTTACCGGCGGTCTTGGCGACGATTTCCTCGATGCTCACCCCCGGCGCGCGTTCGCGCAGGATGAAGGCGTCGTTCTCGATTTCCAGGTAGGCCAGGTCGGTCAGCACCTTGCGGATGCAGCCGCAGCCGGTCAGCGGCAGGCTGCAGTGCTCCAGCAGCTTGGATTCGCCGTCCTTGGAGGCGTGGGTCATGGTGACGATGATGTTGTCGGCGCCGGCCACCAGGTCCATGGCGCCACCCATGCCCTTGACCAGCTTGCCGGGGATCATCCACGAGGCGATGTTGCCGCGTACGTCCACTTCGAAAGCGCCGAGCACGGTCAGGTCGACATGGCCGCCACGGATCATGGCGAAGGACTGGGCCGAGTCGAAGATCGCTGCGCCCTTGATCGCGGTGACGGTCTGCTTGCCGGCGTTGATCATGTCGGCGTCCACTTCGTCTTCAGTGGGGAAGGCGCCCATGCCGAGCAGACCGTTCTCCGACTGCAGCATCACCTGCATGCCCTCGGGCACGTAGTTGGCCACCAGGGTCGGGATGCCGATACCGAGGTTGACGTAGAAGCCGTCCTGCAATTCACGGGCGACGCGCTGAGCCATTTGTTCACGGGTAAGAGCCATGCTGGTATCTCCTCAGGCGCGCAGCGTGCGTTTTTCGATGCGTTTCTCGAAGCTGCCGCAGATCAACCGGTCGACGTAGATACCGGGCGTGTGAATCTGCGTCGGGTCGAGCTCACCGGGTTCGACGATCTCCTCCACTTCGACCACGGTGATGCGCCCGGCAGTGGCGACCACCGGGTTGAAGTTCTGCGCGGTGTGGCGGTAGACCACGTTGCCGAAGTGGTCGGCCTTCCAGCCCTTGACGATGGCAAAATCGCCGGTGATGGCCGGTTCGAGGATGTAGTGGCGGCCGTTGATCTCGCGTGCTTCCTTGCCCTCGGCGACCGGCGTGCCGTAGCCGGTGGCGGTGAAGAAAGCGGGGATACCGGCGCCGCCGGCGCGCAACTTCTCGGCCAAGGTGCCTTGCGGGGTGAGTTCGACTTCCAGCTCGCCAGAGAGCAGTTGCTGCTCGAACAGGGCGTTCTCGCCGACGTAGGAGGCGACCATCTTGCGGATCTGCCGGTCTTCCAGCAGCACACCGAGACCGAAACCATCGACCCCGCAGTTGTTGGATACCACGGTCAGATCGCGCACACCACGGCGGCGGATCTCTGCAATCAGGTTCTCGGGGATGCCGCACAGGCCGAAGCCGCCGGCCAGTACGGTCATGCCGTCCTGCAGGCCGTCCAGGGCTTCTGCATAGCTGCCGACGCGTTTGTCGAGTCCGCTCATTCGAGGCTGCCTCTTGTTGTTGTGGGGCAGGAGCACTGCCAGGCTGTGGCCAAGCTTCAGTGCTGCGAGCTTATTTGTTAAGTTTGTTTTTCCTCTTGATTGATCAGGTAAATAAATCAATGACTGTCAAGCAGCTACGCGCCTTTCTCGCCGTGGCACAGAGCCTGAGCTTCGCCCAGGCCTGCGAGCGCCTGCACCTGTCGCAGCCGGCATTGAGCCTGGCGATCAAGACTCTGGAGCAATCGCTCGGTGGCCAGTTGCTGGTGCGCACCACCCGCAGTGTGGCGCTGACGCCAGAGGGCGAGACGTTGTTGCCGATTGCCGTGCGGCTGCTGGCGGACTGGGACAACGCCGAGGACCTATTGCACCAGCACTTCACCCTGCAGATGGGCAAGGTGGCAGTGGCCGCCATGCCGTCGTTCGCCGGCAACCGCCTACCGGCGGCGCTGCGCGCGTTTCGCGATGCCTACCCACGAGTCAACGTGACGGTGCATGACGTGATCAACGAACAGGTGATGGAGATGGTGCGCGATGGCCGCGTCGAGCTCGGCATCGCCTTCGAGCCGGCGACCCTCGACGGTCTGCAGTTCACGCCGCTGTACGATGATCGTTTCGTGGCCGTGGTGCCGGCGGCCAGCGAGCTGGCCGGGCAGGTGGCGCTGACCTGGGCACAGTTGCTGGAGCAGCCCTTCATCACCCTGCAACGCCCTTCGGCGGTGCGCCTGCTGCTGGAAGACAGCGTGATTTCCAGCCACGGCAAGCTGCCGGTGGCGTTCGAGAGTCATCAGTTGGTCACGGTCGGACGTATGGTCGCCGAAGGCCTCGGCGTCAGCGCCGTGCCGCAGCTTTGCGTGCAGCAGATGGAAGAGCTGGGTGCTCGTTGTTTGCCGCTGAGCGAGCCGCAGGTGTCGCGTAGGGTGGGCTTGCTGCACCAGGCCGGGCATCAGCTGTCCAGCGCGGCGCAGGCGCTGAGTGAGGTGCTGCTGCGCCAGACCGGGCGGTAGGGCGGGTGAAACCCGCCATGGAGCGCTAGAGCCGAGCCAGGTCTTGCGGGGTATCGATATCCTGCAGCACGCCGGGGTCAGCCAGCTCGACTATGCGCAGGGCTTCGGCGTTCTGCTGAAGCACCGGCCTGGCGCCGACATCGCCGCTCAGCGCCGCCAGCTGCGGCCAGAAATCACGGCCGAACAGCACCGGATGGCCGCGTTTACCCTGGTAGCTGGGCAGTAAGATTTTGTCTGTACTGGCGCAGGCGAGCAGAGTTTCCAGACTGTCCCGGCGAATATGTGGCATATCGGCGAGAAAGATCGCCACGGCCATTGCGCTCGATTCGGCGAGCAGCCGCTTGGCCCCTGCGGCCAGGCTGTAGCCCATGCCTTGCGCCGTCGCTGGATGCTGGACGAGCCTGATGCCTGCGGATAATCCCAACTCAGCGCTTGTCTCGTCAGGGCGCAGCACCAGCCAGACCTCTTCGAGCATCGAACAGGGCAGCGCCAGGCTGGCCGCCAGCAGCGAGCGGCCGTCGCCGAGTTGCAGGCGACGTTTGTCGGCGCCGAAACGGCGGCTGTAGCCAGCGGCGAGCATCAGCGCGGCGATGGAGTGAGGGGGCTGATTCGGTTGCATGTCACGCCTGCGAAGGATGTGAGTACCGCCGATTGTAGGGGCTCATGCGGCTGTGCTGTGAGGCCATTCATGAACCGGCAGGACGATGCGTGGCGCCTCGTCCTGCCGGTTGGCGGCTTACCGTCCCTGCTCGTGGTGGGTGTCGAGCATCTGCACCAGTCTCTCGCCCAGTGCATGGTCGGAGAATGGGTTCTGCCCGGTGATCAGTTCACGGTCCACGACCACGTGGGGCGCCCATACTTCGGCGTAGTTCAACCTGCCGCCGGCACTTTCCATCGCGGTGGCCGGGTAAAACAGAATCCGCTCACCCTGCAGCGACTGCTCGAAGACCTCCTCTTCCGGAGTGGAGAAGATGGTCATGCGGTAGCCCTTGTAGATCCAGTCATTGGCCGCCGGTTGTTCCCCATTGGCCAGCGCCGCCTGGTAGCCCGCCGGATCACGCTGGGCCGATAGCAGAGCGATCGGGCCGTGGCAGATAGCGGCGGTCGGCTTGCCAGCCTGGTGAAAGTGACGCAGCAGTGCGCCGACCTCAGGGTTATTGGCCAAGTCGATCAGCGGCGCATGGCCGCCGGGAATCAGCAGGCCGGCGTAGCGGTTCAAATCGCTTTCCAGCACTTCCTTGAGCGACAGCGTGTCGTCGATGCCCGGCAGGTTTTCCACCAGGGCGCGGATGCGCTGCATCTCCTGTTCGTCGCCGCCAAAGTACTGTGCCGTCACCGAATTTTCATCGACTCGCGGCGCATTGCCCTTGGGGGTCACCAGCACCAGCTCATAGCCCGCTTTGAGCAGGTGGTCAGCCGGCACTCCGAATTCGTTCAGATAAAAACCGGTGGTGTACTGCTTGCCATCTTTCAGTGCCAACTGCGTTTCGCTCGACAGCAGCACCAGAACTTCGCCTTTGGTAGCGGCCAGGGCATTGCCGGCGAGCAGCGTGCCGGCGGCTGCGATGGCAAGGGTGATTTTCTTGATCATGATCATTCTCCTGATTGGGGAAGGGGCGCCACGTCCAGCGCATTGGACACGCGCACTTGCGGGGGTGCGCTCAGCCAACCGGCTGTCGTGGCGCGGTAGTGCTGGTAGTGGCTGCTTTGGCGATGGGCGTCGATGGCGGCTGCATCGACGTACAGTTCGAACAGGTCGAAGGCCAGGCCGTCATCGCGCAGGAACAGGTCGTAACGCAAATTGCCAGCCTCGGCCCGTGACTGCTGCACCATCAGGCGCAGGGCTTGCTCGACCGCGTCATGGTGCTCGGGATGAGGCGTTATGGTGGCGAAGATACCGATCGTCATGCTGTTCTCCAGTGAGCAACAGGTTTTCAGGAGCGATCCTAGGCTTGACGATATGATTCGAAAATTCGAAAGCGCTTATTTCAGGAATTCATAAAATGAATATCGCCAAGAAGGACCTGAACCTGCTGCTGGTCTTCCATGTGCTCTATCAGGAGCGCAATGCCACGCTGGCGGCTGAACGCATGGCGCTCAGCCAGCCGGCGCTGAGCCACAAGCTGAACAAGCTGCGTCATCAGTTCGGTGATCCGCTGTTCGTGCGTGCACCGCGAGGCTTGACGCCGACGCCTCGGGCTCATGGGTTGGCACCGCAGGTTCAGCGCCTGGTGGGCGAGTTGGAGGGGTTCTACGAGCGGTGCGATGGTCAGGACTTTTTGCGCCGTATCGAACGCCTACATCTCTACAGTACGGATTACATCGAGCAAACCCTGCTGCCCAGGCTGCTGCCGATTTTGCGTCAGCATGCGCCAAACCTGGTGCTGGTCACCCATAACACCCGCGGCCAACTGCCTCGCGATGAGCTGGAAAAGGGCACCTGCGATCTGGCCATCGCGGGCTTCTACAAGGACCTGCCTGGGACTTTCCATCAGCAGCGTCTGCTCAGCGAAGACTTCGTCGTGCTCGCCGCGCATGACAACCCGCGCCTGGCGGGCGGACTGGACCTGCAGACGTTCGTCACCTGCGAGCACCTGATCACTACGTTGACGGGGGATCTCGAGGGGTTGGTGGACAGGGCATTGCAGCAACAAGGATTGCAGCGACGGATCGCTGCCGGACTGTCCAGCTTCATTGCACCACCACGTTTGCTGCGCGGTAGCGACCTGCTGCTTACCTGTTTGCGTTCGTTGGCTGACGAAGCGGTCGCCCGTGACCCCGAGCTGCGCATGCATCCGCTGCCGCTGGCGTTACCGCGTGTCGACGTGATGCAGATCTGGCATGAGCGCACCCATGCCGATCCACTGCGCAGTTGGTTTCGCCGCCAGGTGCAGAAGGTGGCGCAGGTGGCGGACTGACGAAGCCCCTTGCTTCGTCAGCCGGCCAGACCTGCCGCCCTGGCGCGGGCGCTATGCAGTTTCTTGTAGCTGTCGATCAGGCGCAGGTGTTTGTCCAGGCCTTCGAGCTTCATGCTGGTGGGTGTCAGACCATGGAAGCGCACGCTGCCGTGCACCGAGCCGATCACCGCGTCCATGCGTTCGTTGCCGAACATGCGCCGCAGGTTGTGCTCGTAGTTGACCAGCTCCAGTTCATCGTCCAGCTGGATCTCCAGCACCGCATTGACCGCCTGGTAGAACAGGCCGCGCTCGACGGTGTTGTCGTTGTACTGCAGGAAGGCCTCGACCAACTCCTTGGCGTCGTCGTATTTCTTCAGCGCCAGGTTGATCAACAGCTTCAGCTCGAGGATGGTCAGCTGGCCCCACACCGTGTTGTCGTCGAACTCGATGCCGATCAGCGTGGTGATGTCGGTGTAATCGTCGACTTCGCTGTTGCTGAGGTTGCGCAGCAGCGACTTGAGCTCGCGGTCGCTGAGGGCGTGCAGGTTGAGGATGTCCTTGCGAAACAGCAGCGCCTTGTTGGTGTTGTCCCAGATCAGGTCCTCGACCGGATAGATCTCCGAGTAGCCCGGCACCAGGATGCGGCAGGCGTTGGCGCCGAGGTCGTCATAGGTGGCGACATAGACTTCCTTGCCCAGCTCTTCGAGGATGCCGAACAGGGTAGCGGCTTCCTGCTCGTTGGAATCTGCCCCTTCGCCGGAGAAGTCCCATTCGACGAATTCGAAGTCCGGCGTGGCGCCGAAGAAGCGCCAGGACACCACGCCGCTGGAGTCGATGAAGTGCTCGACGAAGTTGTTCGGCTCGGTCAGCGCCAGGCTATCGAAGGTCGGCTGCGGCAGGTCGTTGAGGCCCTCGAAGCTGCGGCCCTGGAGCAGTTCGGTGAGGCTGCGCTCCAGTGCTACTTCCAGGCTCGGATGCGCGCCGAAGGAGGCGAATACGCCGCCGGTACGCGGGTTCATCAGGGTCACGCACATCACCGGGAATTCACCGCCGAGCGAGGCGTCTTTCACCAGCACCGGGAAGCCTTGTTCCTCCAGGCCCTGGATGCCGGCAACGATGCCCGGGTACTTGGCCAGCACCTCCTGCGGCACATCCGGCAGGCACAGCTCGTTCTCCAGAATCTCGCGCTTGACCGCCCGTTCGAAGATTTCCGACAGGCACTGCACCTGGGCCTCGGCCAGGGTGTTGCCGGCGCTCATGCCGTTGGACAGGTAGAGGTTTTCGATCAGGTTGGACGGGAAATACACCGTCTCGCCATCGGACCGGCGCACGAACGGCAGCGAGCAGATACCGCGCAAGGTGTTGCCCGAATTGGTGTCGTACAGGTGCGAGCCGCGCAACTCGCCATCCGGGTTGTAGATGGCCAGGCAGTGCTCGTCGAGAATTTCCTCGGGCAGCGCATCCTTCGGCCCTGGCTTGAACCAGCGTTCGTTGGGGTAGTGGACGAACTCGGCAGTCGCGATGTCCTCGCCCCAGAACTGGTCGTTGTAGAAGAAGTTGCAGTTCAGCCGCTCGATGAACTCGCCGAGGGCCGAGGCCAGCGCGCTTTCCTTGGTCGCACCCTTGCCGTTGGTGAAGCACAGGTTCGACTGCGCGTCGCGAATGTGCAGCGACCAGACATTGGGCACGATGTTGCGCCAGGAGGCGATCTCGATCTTCATCCCCAGGTCCGCGAGGATGCCCGACATGTTGGCGATGGTCTGCTCCAGTGGCAGGTCCTTGCCCGGGATGTAGGTGGTGGTATCCGACACCGGCATCAGCAGCGCCTGGGCGTCGGCGTCGAGGTTTTCCACCTCCTCGATGATGAACTCGGGGCCTTGCTGCACCACCTTCTTAACGGTGCAGCGGTCGATGGAGCGCAGGATGCCCTGACGGTCCTTCTCGGAGATATCGGCCGGCAGCTCGACCTGGATCTTGAAGATCTGCGCGTAGCGGTTCTCCGGGGCGACGATGTTGTTCTGCGACAGGCGAATGTGCTCGGTGGGGATGTCCCGCGTCTGGCAGTACAGCTTGACGAAGTAGGCCGCGCACAGCGCCGAAGAGGCCAGGAAATAGTCGAACGGCCCCGGCGCCGAGCCGTCGCCCTTGTAGCGGATCGGCTGATCGGCGATCACCGTGAAGTCGTCGAACTTGGCTTCGAGGCGCAGGTTGTCGAGAAAGTTGACCTTGATTTCCATGGGGCAGTACCAGCGAGCGAAACAAAATGGCCGCCATTATCCGGGTTTTCGGCGGCCTGTCTTGCTTGGCGGCTGGCGATCAAGGCGCGCCGGACCGGCGGCGAGCGCAATGCCGGCCCGAGCGACGGCTCAGCTGTCGAGTTCGGCGGTGTTGCTGGTTCCGATGGAGGTGTAGCTCGGCCATTGCCGCAGCAGAGTCTCGACGAACTGTTCCGCTGCCGGTGACAGCGAAGAGCCGCGGCGGCGAACCAGGCCCAGGGTGCGGCTGATCACCGGGTCGACCAGCGGCCGGCTGACCAGAATCGGATGGTCCTCGGCCGGCATCGCCAGGCTGGGCAGGGCGGCGATGCCCAGGCCGGCCTCGACCATGCCCAACGATGTCGAAAGATGCTGCACCTCGTAGAACCAACTCGGGCGCCAGTCGAGGTGGGCCAGGCCGTGATCGAGCAGCACGCGGTTGCCACTGAGCCGTCCGACGCCGATCAGGCGGTAATCGCTCAGCTCGCGCCAGGCCACTTCCGGCTGCTTGGCCAGTGGATGGTCGCGCCGGCAGGCGAGCACGAAAGGCTCGTTGACCAGCGGGGTGAAGTCGATTTCCGCGCTTTGTCCGCTCTGCATGTTGATGCCGAAATCGGCCTCGCCACGTATCACCGCTTCCAGCCCTTCATGGGCGCTGAGGTCGAGGATACGGATGCGGATCTTCGGGTACTGCAGGTTGAAGGCGCGGATCACCGTCGGCAGGAAGTAGAAGGCTGCCGTCGGGATGCAGGCGAGGGTGACCTGGCCGGACTGGCGCTCGGCCAACTCGCGGATGCCAAGGATCGAACGCTCGAAGTCGTCCAGCAGACGCTGCGCCTTGGGCAGAAAATCACGCCCCACGGCGGTCAGGCTGACGCGGCGTGTGGTGCGGTCCAGCAACTGGATGCCGAGGCTCTCTTCCAGCTTCTGCATGCGACGGGTCAGTGCCGGCTGGGAAAGGTGAATGGCATTGGCGGCCTCGTGAAAGTTGCCGAACTCGGCGATTTTCACGAAAGCGCGGATATCTTGCAGTTCGTAATTCATGCGTATGAGTTATCAGTCTGGCGTATTTTTGTTTGCAGGTTAGCAATGAACCCTAGTCTTTCGGCTCAGGACTGGCAAGCGGGGAAATACGCACGTGCATTAATGCTATAAATGGAATAAATATCAAAATATATGCATTTTACAGAATAAATATCCGCTCCTCATAATCGACGCAAAGCAACAATCACTAGGTTTATTGCGTTGGAGGCATCATGCGGACGGTACCTTGTGTACTCATGCGAGGCGGTACTTCGAAGGGGCCGGTCTTTCTGGCCAATCACCTGCCCACGGACCCGCAGCAGCGCGACGAGGTATTGCTGAGCCTGATGGGTTCGGGCCACGAGCTGGAAATCGACGGCATAGGTGGCGGCAGCCCGCAGACCAGCAAGGTTGCGATCGTCAGTCGTTCGCCGCACCCGGACGCCGATGTCGACTACCTGTTCGTGCAGGTCATGGTCACCCAGCGCCGCGTCGACACCGCGCCCAACTGCGGCAACATGCTTTGTGCCATCGGCCCTTTCGCCATCGAACACGGCCTGGTCAATGCCGGCTCACCGATGACCCGTGTGCGCATCCGCAACCTCAACACCAACACCTTCGTTGATTCCGACGTGATGACCCCGGGCGGCCGCGTGCGTTATGACGGCGACACCGCCATCGACGGCGTGCCCGGTACCGCCGCGCCGATCAAGCTGACTTTCCTCAATGCCGCTGGTGGCAAGACCGGCCGTCTGCTGCCCACCGGCCGCGTGCGTGACGCGTTCGATGGTGTCGAGGTGACCTGCATCGACATGGCCATGCCGATGGTGCTGATGCATGCCGAGGCACTGGGCAAGACCGGCTATGAGTCGCCTGCCGAACTGGATGCCGACAGTGCGTTTCTCCAGCGTCTGGAGCGCATTCGCCTGCAGGCCGGCCTGGCCATGGGCCTTGGCGACGTATCGCAGATGGTCATCCCCAAGCCGGTGCTGCTGGCACCTGCACGTCACGGCGGCACGCTGAGCGTGCGCTATTTCATGCCGCACAACTGCCACCGCTCGGTCGCCGCCACCGGGGCTATCGGCCTGGCCACGGCCTGTGCGCTGCCCGGCAGCGTCGCTCAGGACACCGCGCCCATCGAAGGCGAGGCGCTGGTACGCCTGGAACACCCGGGCGGGCAGATCGAGGTTTCCCTGCAGCCTGCCGCCGACGGCAACCCCGAGCACCTGCGCGCCTCGCTGGTACGCACGGCCCGTCGCCTGTTCTCGGGTGAGGTGTACATCCCCAGCCTGCGGCGCACCGGCACCTGATTTCGCTTCACTACAACCACACCCGTAGGGCCAACCACAATGACAAGAAAAAAATCCCTCAGTTGCTCCGTCGTCGGCATGACGGTCATGGCGCTGCCAGCAGTCAGTGTCCATGCCGCCGGTTTCATCGAGGACAGCAAGGCCAGCCTGGAGCTGCGCAACTTCTACCTCAACCGCGACTTTCGCGAGAATGCCGGGCAGAACAAACGTGAAGAATGGGCGCAGGGCTTCATCCTCAACCTGGAGTCCGGATACACCCAGGGCACCGTGGGTTTCGGCATCGATGCCATCGGCATGCTGGGGGTCAAGCTCGACTCCTCGCCTGATCGCAGCGGCACCGATCTGCTGCCGCGTGACAGTCGCAACCGTGCCGAAGACGACTACAGCAAGCTCGGCGTGACCGGCAAGGTGCGTTTCGCCGAAAGCCAGCTGCGCGTGGGCACCTTGCTGCCAAAGATGCCCTACCTGCAGTACAGCAATTCGCGTCTGCTGCCACAGGTGTTCGAGGGGTGGCAGGTGCAGAGCAAGGATCTCGAGCGCGCCACCTTCACCCTGGGCGAGATCGACCGTGTGGTGCAGCGCAATGTCTCCGGCTCCGACAAGCTGGCGCTGAACAACAAGAATGGCCGCTTCGGTCGCAGCCCCGAGAGCGACGAGCTGCGCTTCGCCGGGGTCGATTACGCGATCAACCCGCAGTTGCTCGCCAGCTATCACTACGCCGAACTGAGCGATGTCTATCGCCAGCATTTTCTCGGCGTGCAGCACAACCTGGCGCTAGGGCCTGGCAAGCTGAAAAGCGACCTGCGCTATTTCAATAACAGCGAAGCGGGGCAGGAGCGGGTTGGCAAGATCGACAACCAGGCCGTCAACGCGATGTTCACCTACAGCGTCGCGGGGCATTCTCTGGGGCTCGGCTATCAGAAAATGCTCGGCGATGATGCCTTTACCTATGTCAACGGTGCCACGCCTTACCTGACCAATTTCCTGCAGATCAATGATTTCGCCGGCCCGGACCAGCGTTCCTGGCAGCTGCGCTATGACTTCGACTTCGCCCGCGTCGGCGTGCAGGGACTGACCTTCATGACCCGCTATGTACGCGGTGATCAGGTCGACCTGGCGGTAGGCGAGGGGCGCGAGTGGGAGCGTAATACCGATATCGCCTACGCCTTCGGTGATGGCCCGCTGAAGAATCTCAAAGTGACCTGGAGAAACGCGACTTACCGTTCGAGCTTCGTTCGTGACCTGGACGAGAATCGTCTGATCCTGAGCTATATCGTGCCGCTCTGGTAACGCACCGGCCTACATACAAGACCAATAAGAGGAACTCATCATGATCAATTGCACTATTCGCCGCATTCTGCCGCTGTCTTTCGCCCTATTACTTGCCAGTGGCTCGGCACTGGCCGGTGAACCTTCCCGTCCTGAGTGCATTGCTCCAAGCAAGCCAGGCGGCGGCTTCGACCTGACCTGCAAGTTGGCCCAGGCCGGTTTCAAGGACGAAGGCCTGCTCAAGGCGCCGATGCGCGTGACCTACATGCCTGGCGGCATCGGCGCCGTGGCCTACAACTCCATCGCCGCCAACCGTCGGGCAGAACCCGGCACCCTGGTGGCCTTCTCCGGCGCCTCGCTGCTGAACCTGGCTTTGGGCAAATACGGTCGTTTCGACGAGACCGCAGTGAAGTGGCTGGCCACCGTCGGCAACGATTACGGCACCCTGGCAGTACGTGACGACTCGCCTTACAAGAACCTCGACGATGTGGTGCAGGGGCTGAAGAAAGACCCGAAAAGCATCGTGGTCGGCGGCGGTGGCAGTGTCGGCGGTCAGGGCTGGGTGAAGATTGCCCTGCTGGCCCGCGCGGCAGGTGTAGATCCGCGCGAGCTGCGTTACGCCGCGTTCGAGGGCGGCGCCGAGCACTACATGGCGCTGATGGGCGGCCACGTGGACCTGGTCACTGGCAGCGCAAGCGAGATCCGCGCGCAGCAGGGCAACAAGATCCGCACCCTGGCGATCTTCAGCGAAGAGCGTCTGGGTGGTGATCTGGCCTCGATTCCCACCGCCCGCGAGCAGGGTTACGAGATCCAGTGGCCACTGATTCGCGGCTACTTCCTCGGCCCGGACGTGACAGAGCAAGACGTGGCCTGGTGGCAGGAGCGCTTCGCCAAGCTTGCGGCCTCCAGCGACTTCCAGGCCTACCTCGCCGACCGCGATGTACTGCCCTACTACGTGACAGGGCCGGAGCTCGATGCGCTGGTCAAGAGTCAGGTTGCTGAGTACCGCAAGCTCGGTCGCGAGTTCGGCCTGGTCGAGTAATCGAGTTCCCATGCGCCGTCCCTGACGGCGCAGCGTTCTGGAGCGCATCCACATGCATGACCGTATCTTTGCGGGGGTGACCCTGCTGCTTTGCTGCATCCTGGGATTTTTCGCCTGGGGCTACAGCGCCCCGTTTGCCTACGAGCCGGTCGGGCCCAAGGCCTTCCCGTTGCTGCTGCTACTGCTGATCGCCTGTGCCTGCCTGCAACTGCTGCTCAAGCCGGCAGGTGAGGTGCAGGGCGAAGAGCCACCCTTGAACCGCGAAGTGATGATCAAGGCGCTGGTCTTTCTCGGCCTGATGATTGGCTATGCGGTGCTGTTCGAATCGCTCGGTTTCATCCCCGCCAGCGTGCTGTTCGGCATCGGCATGGCGCGTCTGTATGGCGGCAGCTGGCTGCACAGCCTGATCAGTGGTGTGGTGTTGGCAATCGGCCTCTACCTGCTGTTCGACAGAGCCCTCGCCGTACCCCTGCCGCTTGGCATCCTTTCGACCCTGGAGAGCTGAACCCATGGATACTCTCGGTTATCTCGGCCATGGCTTCGGCGTGGCGCTGAGTCCCTACAACCTGCTTACTGCCCTGTGCGGGACCCTGATCGGCACGGTCGTCGGTCTGCTGCCCGGGCTGGGGCCGATCAACGGCGTGGCCCTGCTGATTCCGGTCGCTTTCGCCCTGGGGCTGCCGCCGGAAACCGCATTGATCCTGCTAGCTGCGGTGTACCTGGGTTGCGAATATGGCGGCCGTATTTCCTCGATCCTGCTGAACATTCCGGGTGAGGCCTCTGCGGTGATGACCACCCTAGATGGTTACCCGCTCGCGCGTCAGGGCCAAGCCGGTGTCGCACTGTCCCTGTCGGCCTGGAGCTCGTTCATCGGCGGCCTGATCGCCACCGCTGGTGTCGTCCTGTTCGCGCCGCTGCTGGCCAAGTGGGCGGTTGCGTTCGGCCCCGCTGAATATTTCGTGCTGATGGTCTTCGCCATCACCTGCCTGGCCGGGATGGCCGGCAACAAACCCCTGAAAACCGCTGTTGCGGCGCTGATCGGTCTGCTGCTTTCTTGCGTAGGCATCGACGCAAACAGCGGCGTCTACCGCTTCACCTTCGGCAGCCTGGGCCTGGCCGATGGCATCCAGTTCGTGGTGCTGGTGCTTGGGCTGTTTTCGGTCAGTGAGCTGTTGGTGCTGCTCGAGCGTACCCATCATGGCCAGAAGGCAATCAAAGCCAGCGGGCGCATGCTGTTCAGCATGAAGGAGGGCGGCTTCGTGTTTGCCACCAACCTGCGCAGCGGCGTGGTCGGCTTCGTGCTCGGCGTGCTACCGGGTGCCGGGGCGACGCTGGCCAGCGCGGTGTCCTACATGAGCGAGAAGCGCCTGGCGGTGAAAGACAACAAGTTCGGCAACGGCGACCTGCGCGGTCTGGCCGCACCGGAAACCGCCAACAGCGCGGCTGCCTGTGGCTCCATGGTGCCGATGCTGACCCTGGGCGTGCCGGGCTCGGGCACCACGGCGGTGATGCTCGGCGCCCTGACGCTTTACAACATCACGCCGGGACCGCTGTTGTTCCAGAACCAGCCGGACATCGTCTGGGGCCTGATTGCCTCGCTGTTCGTCGCCAACATCATGCTGATCATCATGAACGTGCCGATGATCAAGGTCTTCACCAAGGTGCTGGCGGTACCTTACTGGGCACTGGTACCGGCGGTGGCGATCATCACTGCCATCGGTGTGTACGCGGTGCACGCGACCACCTTCGACCTGTACCTGATGATCGCCATCGGCCTCTTCGGCTACGTCATGCGCAAGCTGGACTTCCCGCTGTCGGCGATCCTGCTCGGTTTCATCCTCGGCGGGATGATGGAGCAGAACCTGCGTCGTGCGCTTTCCCTGTCCAGCGGTGATCTCGGTATCCTGTACGCCAGCCCGATCACCTGGGTGGTCTGGGGCCTGGTGGCGGTGATGATCGTGCTGCCATTCTGGCGCGCCTGGCGTGCGCGTCGTCAGCAGGGCCGCGCCGCCAGCGTGGCCTGATTCGGAGGGTTGGCATGCGTATCGTGATACCGGATGACTATCAGCAGGTTGTTCAACAGCTCGATTGTTTCCGCTTGTTGGAGGGCTTCGATGTCCGCCTGTATCACGATGCCGTGAGCGATCCGCAGGTGCTGGCCGAGCGCTTCGCCGATGCCGAGGCGCTGGTGCTGACCCGCGAGCGCACGCGTATCGATGCCGCGCTGCTGGCACGCTTGCCGAACTTGAAGCTGATCAGCCAGACCGGGCGAGCCGGCCCGCATCTGGATCTGGAGGCTTGCCGCGAGCGCGGCGTGATCGTCGCCGAGGGCACCGGCTCGCCTATCGCGGCGGCCGAGCTGACCTGGGCGCTGATCCTCAATGCCCGGAGGCAGTTGCGCGAGGCCATGAACGGCCTGTATGCCGGGCACTGGCAGGTCAACCTGGGCCAGCGTCTGTATGGTCAGACGCTGGGCATCTGGGGTTACGGCAAGATTGGCCAGCGCCTGGCGCGTTATGCGCGCGCCTTCGACCTGCGTGTGCTGGTGTGGGGCAGCGAGGCCTCGCGCCAGGCCGCCATCGCCGATGGCTACGAGGCCGCGCCGACGCGCGAAGCCTTCTTCGAGCAGGCCGACGTGCTCAGCCTGCACCTGCGTCTGGTGCCCGCCACCCGGCATTGCGTAGGCGCTGCCGACCTGGCGCGAATGAAACCTGACGCGCTGCTGGTCAATACCAGCCGCGCCGAGCTGATCGCCCCCGGGGCGCTACTCGACGCATTGGACCATGGCCGGCCCGGCCACGCCGCGCTGGACGTGTTCGAGCAGGAGCCGATCCTGCAGGCCGATCATCCGCTGCTGATCCATCCGCGCGTGCTCTGTACGCCGCACCTGGGCTACGTCGAAAAACACAGCTACGAAGCCTACTTCGGCGAGGCTTTCGCCAATGTCAGGGCGTTTGCGCAAGGATGACGCCCTGAGCGCTGCGGCAAGGATTATGGAGGCAGAGCCCGAATCCTCCTCGGCGTTTTTTCACCAGCGCTGGCTCTCTGTGCTCAGCAGCCAGCGCTCGGCGCTCCATGGCATCAGCTCAACGCATCGATCTGCAGCGTGCTCTTGAGCGAATCAGCGATTCGGATGCAGGCCTCCGCCAGGTATTTCGGTAGCATCGCACCAGGGTTCAGAAATGGAGATAGGGATGCACTCATCCGAGCGGCTGAAGGGGATCGATGTCTTTGTGGCTGTCGCTGATTCTGGCAGCTTCAGTGCTGCTGCCGAACGCCTCAATCTCACCGGTTCCGCCGTCAGCAAGAGCGTGGCACGGCTGGAGGAGCGCTTGGGCACGCGGCTGTTCAATCGCACCACTCGTTCGCTGGCGCTCACCGATGCCGGAGTCCTGTTCTACAGAACCTGCACATCGGTTCTGTCCGAGCTGGAAGAGGTCGAGCATGCGCTCGTCAGCGAGGAACACGAGCTCCATGGCAAGGTCCGCATAGACCTGCCGGCCTCCTACGGTCGCCTCCATGTGCTGCCGTTGATCATGGATTTTGTCCGCCTGCACCCCATGCTCCAGCCGCATATCTCGTTCACCGATCGGTTCATCGATCCTGTTTACGAGAACATCGATATCGTCGTTCGCATCGGTGGCCCGGATACCTGGCCGGCCAATCTGGGGCATGAGTATTTCGGTGCCCAGCGCCTGATCTTCTGCGCTTCACCGGACTACGTTAGGCGCTTCGGCTGTCCAGAAAGACAGGATGATCTGGATAACCACCAGTGCATCGGTTACGTGCAGAGCGATGGCTTGGTCAGCCCATGGTTCTTCAGGGGTGCGCGGCCGGGAGAGATGGAGCGCCGAACCATGCAGACGCGAATTGCAGTGGGAGACGGCGAAGGGGAGGTGGCAGCGGTGCTTGCAGGTCACGGTATCGGGCAGTTACCAACCTGGCTTACGCAGCGCCACATTGAACAGGGCACGCTTGTCGAGGTGCTGCCAGACCTGGCTACGGATGGTTTGCCCATGCATTTGATCTGGCTGAAAAAACGCGAAAACGTCGCCAAGGTCAGAGCCCTGCTGGACTACCTGCGCCTCCGGCTTACGCCTTATGGAACGAGAGTCTCGACAGATACGGCGGAGCACTGATTGCTCTGAACCCTGCTCCGCATGACCTGAACCGACGCTTTCAGGTCGCAGGCGCCTGCTCCTGCCGGGACGCCAACTTGTGTACCAGCGGCACCAACATCAGAGCGATGACGGCGATAACTGCAGCCGCATAGCCAAGATACTCGACGCCCAGATTGGCAATGGTCATGCCGCCGACAATAGCGCCAATACCGATGCCGGCATTCGCCGCCGATACGTTGGTGGTGCCCGCCAGTGCCTTGGAGTGGGAGACCGAACTCATGACCCGGACCTGGCTGACCGGATAAAGGGCGGTATTTGCAATGCCCCACAGGCCCAGCGCAGCACAGAAAATCAGGCCCACATGAGCGAACGGAACAATCGCAGTCATGCCAATCGCCAGCAGAAGCAAAAAGAGTACGCTGGCCTTGATCGGGGATATATCAATCGCCTTGCCGCCAATCCAGTTGCCGACCAGGCCGACTGCGCCGAATGCCATCAGCCACCATCCGATATTTTCCGGACGCACGCCCGCCACGCGCTCCAGGATGTCGGCCAGGTAGGTGTAGGCGGTGAACATGGCGCTGAACACGACGATGGAAAGCAGCACATTCGAAAGGAAATAGGGTTCCTTGAAAATCTTCGCTTGCTGAAGAAAATTCACCTTGGCAGTGCGGGAAACGGCAGGCATGAACGCCAGAACTGCCAGCGCCATGATCATCGATAAGCCGGCGAGCGACCAGAATGCGCCCCTCCAGCCGAGCGCATTCGACACCAGAGTGCCCAGAGGAATGCCGAGCAGCATCGCGGCAGAGATACCCAGGTAAACATTCGCGATCGCCTGGCCCGCTTTTTCGGGGCCGACCAGTTGCCCTGCGGTTTCACTGGCGGTACCCCAGAAAACGGGCAACGCCAGTGCAGGCACCAGGCGCGCGACGGCGAGAAGCCAAAAGCTGTCCGATACCGCCGCAAGCGCGTTCGATGCGGCGAAAATCAGCAGAATGGCCACGAACAGCCTCTTCCGATCAAGATGAGACAGCATTGCTGTCAGCGGTGGGCCGAAAATCATCACCGTGAAGGCAAAAAGAGTCACCAGTTGGCCTGCCATTGAGATGGAAATATCCAGGTCTCGGGCAAGAGAAGGCAGGAGGCCGACGATCAGAAATTCAGTGGTGACGATGAGAAAAGCGGAAAATGCCAGGATGGCAACGCTAAGGCCGGCGCCTCGTTGCGAGCCGACAGATTGAGAGGCTGATTCATGAACAGACATGGACGGAGCTCCGATAAGAACGACCGCGAGTCTATTAATTATTTATGTTCTTATTTTTGGTATTTATTCATTCTATTAATGAATAAATTTCGTTAATTGGTGGTGGCAACCTGGGCGCTGGCCAGGACAACCATCCGCCTGCCGAAAGGGCAGGCCGCCCATTCCTCGCGACACACCACCGCCAGCCATTTCATCCAGAACGGCGGCAACATCCTCACCCTGCAGGACATCCTGGGTGACTCCAGCCTGGTCATGCCCAGGCGCCGGAGCATCTGGCCGAGGCGGTGAGGCTGAATCCTGGCGCGGAGATATCTGCCCGGTTTGGCGTGGAACCCTGTTGAATCCTGTTCGGATGCGGGCAAGATTTCCTTCATGACTCAACCCTCGACGAGCCGATTCAGTCCAGCCTTGGCCTCGTCAGACCTGCGGCAGCGGTCAGGTCGTCCATCGAACTGTCCGCATAGCCCTTCGCCGCGAAAGCCTCGCGCGCCGCTTTGATCAGTTTGTTGCGCGTTTCCCCGATCATCGCTGCACGCTTCTGCGCTATCGAAATTCGTCCTCAAGCAATTTGCATGCGATGCGTATGAGTCAATTGGCATGCGCCGCGTACGTTGTATTCTGATTCGCATACGTGTTGTATGCAGTTGCATTGGGGCTGCTTTCATCCATGCAGGCGCAGGTACCTGCAGACAGAACAGGGGATGGCTCCTTCGGCGAGCAGCGCCACCATCAGACCTTCGTTTCGATCAGATGCCAGGCCAATGGCGCTGATAACGCCACTGATGCTGTGGCAGGTGCCAAAGGGCAGGGCGGCGAGGGCATGTTCGGGCCGTGTTTACAGCTACAGGCCATCAATTGCCGATGCTCCCGGACTTGCTGTCCCTCGGCTTGCAGCCTGGTATTTTGCTCGATGAGGTGCGGGTAATACAGCACCGGGCGAGATGGCCCGATCAGCAGGTACGACGTTCGCAGGTGTCGTGCCCCTCCTGCCGCGTCCCCCGTGCTAGCGAGCGTGCTCTGTTCCACGGGTGACTATCCTGAGCGATGATCTGATAGCAGAGTTAAGCGTCGGTGAGATGAACGCAGCCCTTGGATTCAATGCCCGACGAACGGTCGACCATCGCATTGACATATCGGTAAATGTCGATATTATTGTCCCCCATGGAACTGATCAATGTATTCAAAGCCCTTTCAAACCCTACACGCCTTGGAATCCTCAAGGGGTTGAAGGATCCGGTGAAGAACTTTCCTCCCCAGGATGAGGGCGACGTTCATACCGTGGGTGTGTGCGTCAGCAGTATTCAGGAAGGTGTGGGTCTGTCGCAGTCGACGGTGTCGGATTACCTTGCGACGCTGCAGCGTGTAGGCCTGGTCGAAGTACGCCGGGTCGGACAGTGGACCTACTACAAGCGCAATGAAGCCAATATCCGTGCTCTGGCTGAGCTCATAGGCAAAGAGCTGTAATTTTTTAACCTTATGTATCGATAATTCTCGATATCCCTTTTTGCAGAAGCGAGGACTCACGATGGAGAGACCTTAGGTAAGACCGTGAATTTTTTTAATCCTACATATCGAAAATTCCCTATATCCCTTTTTCCAGAAACGAGGAACCAAAAATGAAAGCGCAAACTTTTTTGAAGAACTTACTTACAGCTGTAATTCTGGCCCATGTGGCTTCATCTGCATTCGCTGTAACTCCTTCTAACCCGCAGCCGTTGCAAAGTGCTACGACCGGCCAGCAAGTAACCACCGAGCATCTGGATGTTTCAGAAAATGGTTTCGACCGCACGCCTCTCGGCGAACGCATTGCTGAAGATGGTTTCGACCGCACGCCTCTGGGCGAGCGCATTGCTGAAGATGGTTTCGACCGCACGCCTCTGGGCGAGCGCATTGCTGAAGATGGTTTCGACCGCACGCCTCTGGGCGAGCGCATTGCTGAAGATGGTTTCGACCGCACGCCTCTCGGTGAGCGCATTGCTGCAGACGGTTTCGACCGCACGCCTCTGGGCGAGCGCATTGCTGAAGGTGGTTTCAGCCGCACCCCTCTCGGCAAACGTATTGCTGAAGGTGGTTTTGGCCGTACGCCCCTTGGCCAGCGCATTGCTTGAAGATGGTTTCGACCGAAAACTACTGGCTGTCATCGACGGTGAGCGCACTGGGTAGCGTTAATGCCCACCGTGAAAGAACTATTTTACGTGTCTACATATCGAAAATTCCCTATATCCCTTTTTCTAGAAGCGAGGAACCACAATGAAAGCGCAAGTACTCAAATCCTTTGGCGGCCCGAACGCATTCGAACTGAGCGAAGTGGCCAAACCCGTACCGCAGGCAGGCCAAGTGCTGGTGCGGGTTCACGCAACCTCCATCAACCCGCTGGATTACCAGGTGCGTCGCGGCGACTACGTCGACTACGTGCCCCTTCCCGCCATTACCGGGCATGACGTATCCGGTGTCGTCGAAGCCGTCGGCCCGGGTGTGACGAGCTTCGTGCCAGGCGACGAAGTCTGGTACACCACGCAGATTTTCGAAGGTGACGGCAGTTATGCCGAGTACCACGTCGCGTCCGAAAGCATCATCGGCAAGAAGCCGGCATCGCTGAGCCACCTCGAGGCGGCAAGCCTGACGCTGGTCGGCGGAACGGTCTGGGAAGCGCTGGTCGGGCGCGTATCGCTCAGGGTCGGGGAAAGCATTCTGATCCACGGCGGCGCCGGTGGCGTCGGCCACGTGGCGATCCAGGTGGCCAAAGCCATTGGCGCCCGGGTGTTCACCACCGTGCGTGAAGCGAACTTCGAGTTCGCCCGGGGACTGGGTGCCGACGTGGTCATCGACTACGAACAAGAGGATTACGTTGACGCCATCCTGCGAGAAACCGATGGCCACGGCGTGGATGTGATCTTCGACACCATCGGCGGCGACACCCTGACCCGCAGCCCCGACGCGCTCGCCCAGCTCGGCCGCGTGGTTTCGATCGTGGACATCGCCAAGCCGCAGAACCTCATTCAGGCCTGGGGCAAGAACGCCAGCTACCACTTCGTCTTCACCCGCCAGAACCGCGGCAAGCTCGATGAACTGAAGGCATTGGTCGAGCGCGGCCAGTTGCGCCCCCATGTTGGCGCGGTCTACTCGCTCGCTGACATTGCAAGCGCGCATGCGCTGCTGGAGACCCCTAACAACGGTCTTCGCGGGAAAGTCGC